>JABHUQ010000087.1 GCA_018658715.1 Fidelibacterota bacterium | reverse complement strand
TATCCGTTAAAGAAATCGTATCTTCTTCGGAATAATAAGGCTGTTGGAATTCCGGTGGGTGTGGGCGATTTGGGTTATGATCGGATTGGTTAGACATATAGTGATTTTGGATTACGAATTATTATTGGTGGCCCCATCTGCATATTACTGGGATGGATGAGTCTTGTATTTTGATATAAAACGTTCATGGACATAAAAAATACGTTCGGGAAATTAATAGAGAATGAATCATTCGGTGATAAAAGTTATTAACAGCCATAATCTCTAAAGTATCTAAACCTACTTGAGGATCATCATTCCCATAAGTCAAAATCCGCAATAGATTTTTTTGGGGACCAAATTCATTTGTATCAAATTTTTGTTTTAAGACAGCCCTGGCCAGGGTTCTGCTTTTAATGATTTCAGGGTAAACCCATTTTGGTTCGGATTGACCTGTAGGCATTGCAATGCCAAACTGGGCAGCTAAACCCGCAGCCTGGGACATACCACCTCCACTGGACGAAGACATAATTTTAGCCGTAGACGTATAGACCGGTTTTGCAAAAAATAAAACGTAAATAATCGCTAAAGTACATAAAATGGTTGGAGTAATAATAAGAACCTTGATCTGCCGCGCCAGAGTGAGCATTATATCGGTTAAAGAAATGGTATCTTCTTCGAAGTAATAAGGCGGGGGGAGGTTTGGGTTATGATCGGATTGGTTAGACATATAGTGATTTTGGGTTATATATATACATGATTATTAATTTTGAATGTTGGATGATGGATTTGAATATTTAGTACCAAATGTAAATTATTTATTCTTTTCTCGAGATGTTTTTATAATACTTGTTAATAATTTAACTATTGATTGACTCATATTAAATAAAACTAATTTATTAGGATAATTATTTAAATAATCGCTCTTATCTAATAATCTTAGCCAATTCTTCGCTTCACCTACGGATAGCAAGCATTCCATTTCGGAATAACAAAGGAGGATGGGAACCGGAGAACATTAATAGGAGTATGGAACATGGAGGATGAAGACTGGAAACCGAGATCATAACACAGGAGGATGGAAACCGGAGGATGAAGACTGGAAACCATTAAAATTTCTCCTTTCTGACTTGAATTAGTTTGTAAAGCATTGCAGATATCATTTTTGATTTATCAATAAAATCTTTTCCAATTGATTTGTCTATTGTTCCCGTCTCTAAGGCAATATATAATTGAGTTCTTAATTCCGAACACGACCCTTTGGCGATATACAAAAATTGAATGAATTCTTTATTCCCTTTCCTATCAAAGCCTTCCGAGATATTTGACGGTATAGACACAGCTGATCTTTGAATTTGATCTCTTAATCCAAAATCTTTGCAATTTTTTAATGCCTTGTAAATATTAACAGAAAGCCTTACACTTTTTTTCCAAACATTTAAATCTTCGAATTTCTGTATTTTATTCAAATCCTGTGTCCAGTCTTCTGTTTCCATTTTCCGTTTTTCATCACTTTTAGGCGTGGCTCCGCCCCGTGACTCACATAGTCATTGATGATTTACATTCTATTATTGACTATTTTCTTAAATCGGAATTCAATCTTCAGTAAGAAAATAGACTGCCTACTAAATGAACCTTAAGCTTTCTCCACTGGTTTACCCCAAATGAGCAATGCCTGATCCATATTCAACTGCTCCCACAGGGAGCGCAATTCTTTTATTGTGACCACCATAGGCCGAATCTTTCGAGAAATATCCCTTCCACGTCTTTCGGCAATACGATCCAATTCTATTTTATTAATTTTTCCAATTAAAATAATATCAATTAATCCGGAATCAATGCCCCGGGCATAATCACCCACCAAATAAGCCGTTTTAACATCACCAAGCTTTTTTATAAGTGTTTCTACCAATTTATCAACGCCTGCATACTTTCGGACCAGAGCCTGAAGTTCATTGAAAAGAGAATGCTCCGCATTTGCATGGTACTCTATGGTACGACCTACATTTTCAGCGGATATAATATTTGCTTTGGAAAGGCGATTCAATTCCACACGGACACTATTGGTGGATTCGTCAAATTCTGAAGCCAGTTCCCGTAGATAGGCACGGGTGCCGGGGTTTAGGAAAAACTTCATTAAAAGCTTAACCCGGGTTTTTGATGTTATTAATGTATCTAGCAAAGGAATATTCTTATATGAGTAATAATTTTACTCTTAATGTGTTTTATTGTCAATATTATTTTATAGATATATTTATTTGCTCGCCAAGGCAACTACTGCTATCGCCTGAGCTAAATTGGCAAGGATTGTGGTCACTTCCTTAGCAAATTCGGTCCGGTCAAAAGGTTCTTCTTC
>JABHUQ010000086.1 GCA_018658715.1 Fidelibacterota bacterium | reverse complement strand
GAAGAAGAAGCAACCGTTGAAGAAGAAGCACCAGCTGAAGAAGAAGCAACCGTTGAAGAAGAAGCACCAGCTGAAGAAGAAGCAACCGTTGAAGAAGAAGCACCAGCTGAAGAAGAAGCAACCGTTGAAGAAGAAGCACCAGCTGAAGAAGAATAAATGGACTTATTAGGATGGGAAATTTATTTCTCGAAAATATTGGAACGAAGTTGGTTCTGTGGATGAATGAATAACCACATCACATTATTTACATCAAGCCCCACATTCGTGGGGTTTTTTGTTTGTTTACACGACTTCTGTCCTAAAATAGTCAAAAATACTTAATTAGTATTTTTCATCTAACTCTGTAACCTTACTGCTTGAATGACCTAACCACTTAGAAACTCTGTAAAGGTCTTGGGTCTGTTTAAGCATTCTACAAGCGAAAGTATGTCTCAAAATATGAAAGGTAAACTTCCCTTCCACTTCCGAATCATTCTTGGTTCTTGTAATTGTCCATATATACACCATATATACAAAAAATAGGTACAAAATGGCATATTTTGGCATTTTGCAACAATTAGACAATACAAAAAAACCCCCTGAATAAAGGGGGTTTCTCATTGAGTACCCGGGGCCGGACTCGAACCGGCACGCCATTGCTGGCAATGGATTTTAAGTCCATAGTGTCTACCAATTCCACCACCCGGGCATTAAAATCTTTTTGAGGCGTCGGCCGGATTCGAACCGGCGAATAACGGTTTTGCAAACCGGCCCCTTAGACCGCTTGGGTACGACGCCAAAATTAATTTGTCGAAAAAAGCTGCGAAATTTACATTGCACCTTTCGATTGATCAATTGCTCGTTTCGCTATTTCACACTTTTCCCATTTTTTATAACATCTCGTATTAAAGATTCTTTTACATTATATGGTATTTCAACTGGATCTTCCACATTCCAAATGACAATATCAGCCTTTTTACCTTTTTCTAGGGAACCCACTCCGTTTTCTAATTCTAAAGCTTTAGCTCCGTTGATGGTACAAGCCTTAAATGCTTCTAATATATCCATTTTCAAATAGATACACGCCAATGATACAATAAAGGGCATGGATTGTATATAACAACTTCCAGGATTAAAATCTGTCGCAAGTGCAATATCAATCCCTGCTAGTTTTAATTTTTTATAAGGCGCATAAGATGATTTACCTAAAAAGAATGTTGTTCCAGGTAACAAAGTAGCAACAACCTGATTATCTTTTAATGACTGAATTCCGGCATCACTTATTGCCATTAAATGGTCCGCTGAACATGCTTTCATTTCTCCCGCTAATTCAGCCGCTCCAGAATCAACAAATTCATCTGCATGGAGACGAATTTTTAATTTATACTGTTTCGCAGTGTGTAAAATTTTCCTAGATTGTTCCACTGAAAAATAGCCTTTTTCACAAAAAACATCACAATATTCTGCTATCCCCTGCTCTGCAACTTTTGGAATCATATCTTGGCAAATATTTTCTACATAGGCATCTTTGTTTTCCAAATATTCTGGGGGAAATGCGTGTGCGCCCATAAATGTGGGGTGTATATCAATGTTATGTTGTTGATTTACTTTATCTAAAACATATAAAGATTTTAATTCTGACTCCAGATCTAATCCGTATCCACTTTTTGCTTCAACCGTGGTCGTTCCTAAAGATAAAAATGTATCCATCCTGTTTTGTACTTTGCCAATTAATTCATCTACTGTGGCTTCACGCACACCATTAATACTGGAAACAATGCCACCACCAGCAAGGGCAATTTCTTCATAAGTGGCTCCCTGAAGTCGCATTTGAAATTCTTCTTCCCGTCCATTCATAAATACAGGATGGGTGTGGGAATCAATAAATCCTGGAGATACCATATTTCCCTGACAATCAATGATGTGATCTGCATGGCCCAAATTCTGCCCAATTTTGATAATTAGACCATCTTCAATCATTATATCAGATTCTGAGTCAATAATCATACTTTGACGTTCTGATTGCCATGTAATAATTTTACCAATATTGGATAAAAGAGTATTCATTTTATTTGGGAGTCATGGGAATATCAATTCCCCAATTATTCGCATTTTGAATGGCATCTTCATATCCAGCATCTGCATGACGAATCACACCAGAACCCGGGTCATTTGTTAATACTCGCTTAAGACGAAGTTCCATTTCTGGAGTTCCATCAGCCACGATGACTTGTCCAGCATGAATGGCATATCCCATTCCAACACCTCCGCCGTGATGAATCGAAACCCAAGAAGCACCGCTAGCTGTATTGGTCAATGCATTCAATAACGGCCAATCAGCAACTGCATCTGTTCCATCTTTCATAGATTCTGTTTCTCTATAAGGTGAAGCAACTGATCCAGTATCTAAATGATCACGACCAATGACAATTGGCGCAGATATTTCTCCTGATGCTACTAATTGATTCATAGCCACACCTAACTTGGCTCTACCGCCATACCCAAGCCAACATATTCGCGACGGGAGTCCTTGGAATTGAACCATTTCTTGGGCCATATTTATCCAATTATGTAATGGTTTATCATCAGGGAATAATTCTAAAACCAAGCGATCTGTTCTATAGATATCTTCCGGATCTCCGGATAAGGCGACCCACCGAAATGGGCCTTTCCCTTCGCAAAATAAAGGGCGAATATATGCTGGGACAAATCCTGGATAATCATAAGCATTTTTTATGCCTGCTTTTTCAGCTTGAGCCCTAAGATTGTTACCATAATCAAAGGCAATTGACCCTTTGTCTTTCAAGTCAAGAATCCCTTGCACATGCTCTCCCATAGATCGAATACTTTCAGCAATGTATTTCTCAGAATGACTCTTTCTTAAAGATAATGCTTCATCCAATGTCATTTGGTTAGGCACATATCCATCTAATTCATCATGGGCAGATGTTTGATCTGTAACCATATCAGGAATCAGTTCATTATCAGCAAATAATGGGACTAAATCGGCTGCATTTCCCAATAACCCTATACTAAGTGGTTCTTTCTTAGATATGGCTGTTTTCGCCCATTGAATCGCTTCATGTAATGAATCTGTTGATTTATCTAGATATTTTGTATCCAATCTTCTTTGGATTCGATGTGGATCAATTTCAATATTAATGGAAACACCTCCCGCCATTTTTACGGACAGTGGTTGAGCGCCTCCCATTCCTCCCAAACCAGCAGTAAGAACTAATTTCCCAGATAAATTTTCCTGATTAAAATGTGTTTTAGCCGCAGCGATAAAAGTTTCGTACGTTCCTTGTAATATACCTTGCGTACCAATATAAATCCAACTCCCTGCTGTCATTTGGCCATACATCATGAGTCCGCGTTTTTCAAGCTCATTGAAGTGGTTCCAATTTGCCCAATTGGGGACCAAGTTTGAATTCGCTATTAACACACGTGGACTCCATTCATGTGTTTGTACAACACCAACCGGTTTCCCGGACTGAACTAAAAGTGTTTCATCTGGCTTAAGGCGTTTTAAAGTTTCCAGAATTGAGTCAAAACATTCCCAATTACGAGCTGCTTTTCCTTTTCCGCCATATACAATTAACTCATCAGGGTTTTCTGCTACATCTGGATCTAAATTATTTTGAATCATACGATATGCAGCTTCAATTTGCCAATTATTACATGTTAATTCAGTTCCTGTGGGAGCATGGATTGATCTCGGAGACATTCTATTGTTACCTTTCAATTATTGTTACGGAACGAGATGTTTTTTTATCCGATCGAAATACCCTGTAGTATCTCTAAATACGTTATAAGAAAATAAACATATACCGTTAAATCCACTATCCTTTGTGAATTGGATTTTTTCATTAACTTGGTTTGGATCTTGATTGTATGTGGCTAGTCCCATGATAATTTTTGATCGATGTTTTTTTGGTAAATTGTCTTCCATCACATTAATATTTGTAGAAAATATGTCTAACTCAGGTAGATAATTCATGGGAATAACCCAGTCTAAATAACCAGCCAATAGCCAAACATCCCATTCTTGTCCAAAATCATTTCTTGCTGAATATAAATTAGGTTTTACTGCTGCAGATAAAATACAATTGTCACGATTCGCTTTTATTACATTTGAAATACCTTTTACTAATTTTGTGACTGAATTTCTACGGAAAGATCCCCAGATTGGATCTTGTATTATTTGAGTAGAAAGAAATGGCACATTTGATTCTCCACGGTATTTCTTATAAAAAGAAAGCCCAACAGGGTTTAAACCATAATTTTCATTATAGAATCGAACATAGTCTAAATGGATTCCGTCTATATTATAATTTTGTACTACTTCTTCTACAACATCAATCAAATACCTTGATACTTCTGGATGCGTTGGTGCTAAAAATAATCCTTCATCATTATATGATTTATTTTTGATGTCTATTAATACTTGTTCAACATTTACATTTTTTTGAGAATCATTATCTAACCAATCGGGATTTGTATATAATAAATGATTTTGCTGATTTGGCATTGATGATGCAGACCATAGGTAATACATATTTAGCCATGCATGAATTTTGATATCGAGTGGTTTTGCTTTTGAAATAATGTACTCTAATGGATCAAAATCAGCATCTTTTAACCTAATAGAACGTGGGACTAGATTTGATTCATATAATGCATCCCCACGACCACGAACCTGTACTAATAAATGGTTAAATTTATTTTCGTCGGCAAATTCGATAAGTTCATCAATGGATTCTGTAGATGACATTGCATCTCGAACAACCCATAATAACCGCTTTTCAAATGGAGATTCTCCAATTAGTAAACTGGGTATAAAAAAAAGAAGGGTAACATACCATGCTACCCTTCTAATAACATATTCGAATATTATTTTATTCATATTCAAATGACCAATTTATTTTTCAGTATCTACTACTTGTGTCCCATCTTCATTTACGAGGTCAACAAATTCAATTTGTGAAACTGATGCACGATCATTATCTCTAAATCCGAGTTTAATAATACGTGTATATCCGCCTTCACGTTCTGAATAACTTGATGCAATTTGATCAAAAAGAATATTAACAATATTTTTTCTTGGAATCTTTCTTAGGACTTGGCGCCGTGCATGGACATCACCCCTTTTTGCAAAAGTAACAAGAGGTTCTATAAAACGTCTGAGTTCTTTCGCTTTAGCATCTGTTGTTTTGATTTTTTTATGTAAAATCAAATTGGATGCCAAATTAGATAGAGTTGCTCTTCTGTGAGCAGGTCCCCGTCCAAGTTTTCGGCCTGATACGCGATGTCTCATAGTTAGCCTTCTTCCACCATAATACTGTCAATATCCATTCCGAAATTAAGGCCTATAGTATCTAGTTTTTCAACTAATTCTGTTAAGGATTTCCGGCCGAAATTCTTGTACTTTAACATTTGGCTTTCTTCTTTGCTTACTAATTCATGGATATACTTAATACCCGCAGCTTGTAAACAATTGTAACTTCTTACAGAAAGTTCCATTTCATCAATAGTTTGATTCAATACTTTTCGTAATGCCATAGTTTCTTCAGAAACACCTTGAGTCAACTCTAACACTTCTGGTTGACTAATGGCTTCTATGTAACTTAGATGTTCACGTAAATACTGAGCTGAATAACTAGCAGCATCTTCTGGAGTAATAGCTCCATTTGTTTCAATTTCCATTGTTAAAATTTCAATAGGATCTTTTGCGCCTGGTACAGGTTTCACATCAAATGAAACTTTTGTTACAGGATTGAAAATACTATCAATTGCGTTTGTACCAAGTGTGGTATTTGGCAATACATTTTCTTCAGCTGGAACGTATCCTTTACCAATACCAATTCTGAGTTCCATTTCCAATACACCATTGGACTTTACTTCAGTAATGTAATGATCTGGATTCAATATCTCATACTGATCACTGGCATCTTGTAAATTTTTAGCAGTGAAAGATTTTTTCCCTTTAATCGTCAAATTGACTTTATCAGGATTATTGTCCATGAGTTTGAATTTGACACCTTTTAAATTCATTATAATGTCAGCCGCATCTTCCTGAACACCTTCAATCGTAGAGAATTCATGCTGAACTCCTTCGATTTTCACATGGGTAATTGCAGCGCCAGGAATACTAGTCATAATAACACGTCGCATTGCGTTACCTAGAGTAGTGCCATAACCACGTTCGAGTGGTTGCATTGTAAATTTCCCGTATGTTTCGGTTAATGTTTTATTTTCAAATGCAATTTTAATTTGATTTTCTTTTGCCATCTAAAGTTCAGCTCCTGATTTAATCTTATTTTGAATATAATTCTACAACCAACTGCTCATTCACAGTTAGATTCATTTCGTCCCTATCTGGGACAGCAGTAAATGTACCTCTCATTTTAGCTTTATCTAACTCAAGCCAACCAAGATCAACATCACCCTTAATACGACGCATCGCTTCTAGGATAATGTCCATTTTTCTACTTTTCTCACGGACTTCAATTACATCTCCTGGCTTAACTAGGAAAGAAGGGATATTTACTTTCTTCCCATTAACAAGAAAATGCGCATGACTTACTAATTGCCTCGCAGAAGGACGCGAAGGTGCAAACCCTATACGATATACAACATTGTCTAAACGACGTTCCAATAATTGCATCATATTTGTTCCAGTTTCGCCAACCATATTATCTGCTTTTGCAAAAAGATTTCTGAATTGTTTTTCCAACAAACCATACATGAATTTAATTTTTTGTTTTTCAGCTAACTGAATACCATAATTTGACAATTTACGTCTTCTAGCTTGCCCATGTTGTCCAGGTTGATAAGGTTTGCGATTTAGTAGTTTGTCATATTTCGGATTACCAAAAATATTTTCACCAAATTTTCGAACTAATTTACCTTTAGCTGTTTTTGTCTTAGCCATTTATCATAGTCTCCCTGTTACACTCGTCGACGTTTTGGTGGACGACAACCATTATGAGGCAATGGTGTAACGTCTCTAATTGAAGTAATTTGCAAACCAGCTACAGCTAATGCTCTAATGGCAGATTCACGACCTGAGCCTGGGCCTTTAACCCGAACCTCTAGATTTAGCAACCCCATTGAAAGTGCTTGTTCTGCAGCTTTTTCAGCTGCTTTTGTAGCAGCATATGCTGTACTCTTCCGAGATCCCTTGAAACCGGATGTACCTGCTTTTTCCCAAATAAGTACATTACCATATTTATCTGTTAATGTAACATGAGTATTATTGAAGGAAGATTTTATATGAGCGATCCCATTTGGATCCGTAACTCTTTTCTTCTTCTTTCTAGATTTGTTTTCAGCCAAAATATGTCCTTATTATTTTTTACCTAATCCAATCGTACGCTTTTTGCCTTTTCGTGTACGAGAATTAGTTTTTGTCCGCTGGCCATTAACAGGAAGTCCGCGACGATGGCGAAGTCCCTTATAAGAACCAATGTCTTTTAGTCTTTTTATGTTCATTGCAGTTTGTGACCGCAACTCACCTTCCACGCTTATACCTAAAGTACTAATTGCATCTCTCAACGCAATCGTATGTTCTTCCGTCATCTCCTGAACACGCATATCCGGATCGACTTTAGCTTCCACGCAAATATTATTTGCTGTATTTAAACCAATGCCATGAATATATCTCAGGGCAAAAGCTACTTTTTTATTTCGAGGTATATCTACACCAACAATACGCGCCACTCGAATCTCCTAACCTTGTCTTTGTTTGTGCTTTGGGTTCTCGCAAATGACCAAGACTTTACCTTTTCGCTTGATAATTTTGCATTTCGCACACATTTTTTTTACTGATGGGCGAACTTTCATTTCAATTTATGCCTTTTTATTCCGTTTTAGACTACGCTTAATTTGAAGTCAATTGACTTAAAATTACCGGTCCGTTATTAGTGATAGCAATTGTATGTTCATAATGGGCTGAATCTTGGCCATCTTTTGTAAAGATTGTCCATCCGTCTTGCCCAGTAAATATTTCTTTTTCACCCATATTAATCATGGGTTCGATGGCAATAACCATTCCTTCTTTTAATTGGTACCCTTGTTTTGGGTTTCCATAATTTGGTATTTGTGGTTCTTCATGCAATTCGGTACCAATTCCATGGCCTACTAATTCTCTAACAACAGAGAATCCGTTCTCTTCCGCATGCGATTGAACTGCATTCCCAATATCTCCAACATAATTACCTGGGATTGCTTGTTCAATACCTCTTTCTAGTGATTCACGTGTCACTCTCATTAATTTTTCTTTTTCTGGACCTATAGTGCCAACAGAAAACGTTCGAGCATGATCTCCATAATATCCGTCAAGTTCGGCACCACAGTCAATTCCAACTATTTGGCCTTTTTTCAATGTTTCGTCTGTAGGAATACCATGTACTACTACATCATTTACAGAGATACATAAGGTTGCAGGATAGCCCATATAACCTTTAAAAGCAGGTCTAGCACCACGATCAATAATGAAATCTTCAGCCATTCGGTCTAATGTCTTTAGAGCTACACCGGGTATTATATGCTTTGATAACATTTCTAAAGTGTCTGCTACTATTTGACAACTCTTAGAAATCAAATCAATTTCTCTGTCTGAACGAGTATGCACCATTTTACATTCTTCTCCGTCCACGAATTCTACCTTTAGATAAAAATCCATCATAATGACGCATCATTAGATGGCTCTCAATTTGTTGAAGTGTATCTAAGGCAACACCAACAATGATCAATAAACTTGTGCCACCAAAAAAGGAAGCTAAATCATATCCAACATCCATCGTCTGCATAAGGATGTAAGGAAATATCGCAACAAAGGCAAGTGAAATAGAGCCTGGAAGCGTTACACGTGTTAAAATATTATCAATATATTCAGCTGTTTTTTTACCGGGACGAACACCAGGAATAAATCCACCTTGTTGCTTCATATTAGAAGATACTTGTACAGGATCAAAAGCCATAGCTGTATAAAAATATGTAAAAAACACGATCATTAGCCCAAATACAAACCAATAAAAAGGATGTTCAAAACTAAACCATCCCATTACAGATTGCATAAATTCACTATCAGTAAAAAACATAGAAACTGTGCTTGGAATAAACATAATTGCTTGCGCAAAAATAATTGGCATCACACCAGCAGTATTTACTTTTAACGGAATATGTGTATTTTGCCCGCCATATACTTTTCTACCAACAACTCGTTTCGCATATGATACAGGGATTCGTCTCGTACCTTGTGTAAGTAGTACAACAAAAGCAACAATCAGAAACATAATTCCTATCAAAATAACTTCTGATAATAAACTTCTAACATCTTCTTGGATTAAAGATATTTCAGCTACAATTACATTCGGTAGACTTGCAACAATCCCAATCATAATAATCATTGATATACCATTACCAATACCACGTTCTGTTATTCTTTCTCCAAGCCACATTAGAAAGATGGTACCAGTAACCATACTTACAACTGTTGTGAACCTAAATACAAAGCCTGGGTCAATAACAACTTGTAATTCTTTTTCTAAAAATAAGGCCACACTATAGGATTGCATCACAGAAATCAATACCGTTCCGTATCGTGTTAACTGGGTGATTTTTTTCCGGCCAGCCTCACCTTCTTTTTGAAGGCGCTGAAAATAAGGAACAACTGAACCCATCAATTGGATTATGATAGAAGCTGAAATGTAAGGCATAATCCCTAATGAGAATAAAGATGCTTTTTGAAATGCTCCACCTACAAATGTATTAAATAAACCAAATAATGAGTTTTGTAAATTTTGGAAGGCGCTAGCCAGTGATTCTCCATCTACGCCAGGAACAGGAATATGTGCACCCATTCTAACAATGACTAGAAGTGCAACCGTAAATAAAATACGACGCTTTAAATCTGGAATAGTAAATATTGTTTTGATTTTATCTAGCATTATTGCTCCGTAGCAGTTCCACCAGCTTTTTCAATTTTTTCTTTTGCAGTAGCACTAAATGCACTTGCTGTAACATTCATTTTTCCTGTCACATCTCCAAATCCTAATACTTTAACAGGTTTTAAGGATGATTTCACTAATCCATTTTTAGACATGACTTCAGCATCTATTGAATCCATTTCAAGTGCACTTAAATCTTTTAGATTCACAATTTGAAATGATTTTCTAAATAAATGGTTTGAAAACCCGCGTTTTGGCAAACGACGGGCAAGAGACATTTGTCCTCCTTCGAACCAGGCGCGTTTTTTATTACCGCTCCGCTGTCCCGCACCTTTATGGCCTCTACCACCAGTCTTTCCTAATCCAGAACCAATGCCACGTCCTCGTCTTTTTGTATTTTTTACAGATCCACTAACAGGACTTAAATCTTCAATTCTCATGCTTCTTCCACTTTCAGCAAATAATCTATTACACGAATCATACCACGTATTTGCGGCGTATCGTTTTGTTCAACAGTTTGTTGCATTTTACGAAGCCCTAATGCTTTCAATGTTTTTTTTGCTTTGGGTTTATACCCAATAGAGCTTTTAATTTGAGTAATTAATAACTTTTTGCTAGTAGCCATTTTAGTTAAATACCTCTCCAATTGTCATACCACGTTTATTCGCAATAAAAACAGCATCTTTTGAATTAATTAATGCATCTAAAGTAGCATAAACCATATTTGTAATATTTTTAGAACCGTGTCGTTTTGTAAGGATATTATGAATACCTACTTGCTCCATAACAGATCGAACTGCTGCACCGGCAATAATACCAGTACCAGGAGAAGCCGGCTTTAACATGACTCGGCTTGAACCGTGTTTCCCAATAATCTTATGAGGAACAGTTCCATTTACAATTGATACTTTAACGATATTTCGCTTAGCAACATCTTTTCCTTTAGAAATAGCAGAAATAACTTCATTTGCTTTTCCAAGTCCGACACCAATGTGCCCTTTTCCGTCACCAACGACAACTAAAGCTGAAAATCTAAATCGTTTTCCGCGAGATGTTACTTTCGCAGTACGATTAATTTTCACAACTGCTTCTTCTAATAAATCTAATTCTGCTGGATTAATAATGGCCAAAAGGACCTCCCTTAAAATTCGAGGCCGGCTTTACGCGCTGCATCAGCAAATGCTTTAACACGTCCATGATAGGAATAGCCGTTACGATCGAATACTACACTTTTTATTTTTTGTTTTAATGCCTTATTAGCGATGGTTTCACCAACTAATTTGCTAACATCTGTTTTTGTTGATGCTTTCTTAATTTGAGCTTTCAAATCTTTTTCATAGGATGATGCAGATACAATGGTCGTTCCTTCAAAATCGTTAACGATTTGAGCCTCAATATTTTTATTACTTTTGAAAACAACTAGTCGAGAACGATTGGGATGCATAAAAGCAGTCTTTTTACTGCGATTTCGTCTTCTCTTGTTTCGTACTACTTGCTTTTTTAATTCACTCACTATTGTGCGCCCCCAACTGTTTTACCTTGCTTGGTTCTTACATATTCATCTTTATAACGAACACCTTTTCCTTTATATGGTTCAGGTTTTCTAAAAGATCTAATTTTTGCGGAGACAGCTCCTACTAATTGTTTGTCAATTCCTTCTACCTTAACAGTTGTTCTTTCAGCAGTAATAGTAATTCCATCTGGAATATCAAAAAAGATATCATGAGAGTATCCAAGTTGAAGTAATAATCTTTTTCCCTGCATAGTTGCTTGGTATCCAACACCTCTAATTTCCAATTCTTTTGAAAATCCTACATGAACACCTGCAACAGCATTATGGATGATTTGACGTGTTGTTCCATGCAATGAACGATGCAATTTATTATCACTTGGTCTTTCAACCATAATTTCAGCATCTTGAATATTAACAACCATATCCTGGTGTATTTTTACAGACTGTGAGCCTTTTGGTCCAGTTGCAGTTACTAATGAATCTTTGTAATCCACTTTCACATCTTTAGGAATAGCTATCGGATTTTTCCCAATTCGTGACATACCTTAAAAAACCTCGCAAATTAATTCGCCACCAATATTAAGCTTAGCAGCAGTCTTATTAGACAAAACACCTTTCGATGTTGATAAAATGGATACACCTAGGCCATCCAATACTCGAGGTACTTCTTCGGCACCTACATAGACTCTGTTACCTGGTGTACTAATTCTTTTAATGCTTTCTATAACTGGATTATCTTGATAATCGTATTTAAGAAAGATTCTAATTTTTTCTTTAGCTCCATTAGAAATGAAGAAAAAATCTTCGATATATTTTTCTTCTTTCAGGACAAGTGAAATTCGTTTTTTCAACTTAGAACTTGGAATATCAACCCAACGTTTGTGCGCTGATAAACCATTTCGAATATGTGTTAAAAAATCCGCTACTGGATCTGTCATCGTCATTAAATAATTCTCCTTACCAACTCGCTTTTGTTACGCCAGGGATTTCACCTTTTAATGCCATTTCCCTAAAACATATTCGGCAGAGGCCAAATCGACGAAGATATCCATGTGGACGCCCACATTTAAAACATCTATTCTTTTTTCGAGTTGAAAATTTTGGATTTCTTTTTGATTTATGTATTTGAGATTTTTTAGCCATTAAGCAGCCTCTTCAATATCTTTTTTAACTGGTTTTTCTCTCAATGGAAACCCAAACTCTTTGAGCAACCAGTATGCTTCATCATTTGTTTTTGCTGTTGTCGTAATAGTCACATTTAGTCCATTAATTTCTTGAATCTTATCATAGTCAATTTCAGTGAAAATAATCTGTTCTTTTACACCAAAATTATAGTTTCCACGTCCATCGAATGATTTCCAAGATAATCCGCGAAAATCACGAGATCTTGGTAATGCAACCGCAATTAAGCGTTCCAAGAATTCATACATCTTGTTTGCCCTTAATGTAACCTTACAACCTACAGGGTATCCGCGTCTAATTTTAAAATTTGAAATATCTCTTTTCGATAAAGTTGTGACTGGTTTTTGACCAGAAATAAGGGTTAATTCTTCTATAGCACTTTCTAAGTGTTTTGAATTCGTTTTTGCATCACCGATACCCATATTCAATGACACTGAAAGAAGTTTCGGCACTTCCATTACATTTTTGTATTTAAATCTTTTAACCAAACTAGGCGAAACTAATTCTTTATAGTCCGTCTTTAATTTAGGAACATAAGTTTGAATTTTTTTAGCAGCAGCTTTTTTTGGCGCAGCTTTCTTAGCGGGCGCTTTCTTTTTAGGTGCTGGTTTCTTTTTTTCTTCAGCCATGATTATGCTTCAATTTCTTCATTTGTTTTTTTTGAAATTCGGATTTTACTTCCGTCATCTAATTTTTTATACCCAACTCGTGATGCAGTACCACCATGAACAATCATCACATTAGAAACATGTATAGGTGCTTCTTTTTCTACCATACCACCACTCGGATTTTCCTGAGTTGGTCTCATGGCTTTTTTGATGAAATTAACACCTTCGATGAGGACTCTTTGTTTTTTAGGAAACACATGGAGGATTTTGCCTTCCATTCCTTTATGATTACCACTGATTACCTTCACAGTCATTCCTTTTTTTACGAACATACTAGATGACCTCCGGCGCCATTGAAATGATTCTCATAAATCCACCTTCTCGTAACTCGCGAGCAACTGGTCCAAATATACGTGTACCTCTTGGTTCACCATTCCCGTCTAATAATACAGCAGCATTTTCATCAAATCGTATAAAACTGCCATCTTTACGACCAATTTCTTTTCTAGTTCTGACAACAACAGCACGATGGACTTCACCTTTTTTAACCATACCGCCAGGGATAGCTTTTTTAACTGTAATTACGATTTGATCACCGATTGATGCATATTTTCTTTTAGACCCGCCCAACACTTTAAAACAAAGAATTTCCTTTGCTCCAGTATTGTCTGCGACTTTTAATCTTGTTTCTTGTTGTATCACTGCTATTAACCAACCTTCACTGATTCACGAATTATTTCACTTACTTGCCAACGTTTACGCTTACTCATAGGTCTCATAGAAGTTATTCTTACAATATCACCATCTTTAGGAACAATCGTAGCTACGTGAGCTAGGTATTTATTAAATCTTTTTACACGCTTGTTATAAGTAGGATGGGCAATTTCTCTCATTACACGGACATTTACTGTTTTATCCATTTTAGTACTAACAACTTCTCCAACGAGAGATTGTCTTTTTCGCTCATCAGTCATGATTAAGCATCTCCTTCTTTTCTTCTGATCCCAAGTTCAACTTCCCTAAGGATTGTTTTAATTTGAGCAATTTCTTTTTTAACTATTGGAATCTGAGTCCCATCTTCCAATTGTTGAAGAGCCTTCTGGAAACGTAAATTTTGTAGAGCATCTAAATTTTCGTTTAATCGAGCATTCAATTCAACAACACTCAATTCACCTAATTGATTCGCTTTCATTACATTTCTCTCCTAGCAACAATTTTTGTTTTGACTGGGAGTTTATGCCCTGCATTTCTAAATAATTCTTCAGCTACTTCACGAGTAACACCATCAACTTCAAATAAAATACGACCAGGCTTAACAACTGATACCCAGTATTCTGGGCTACCTTTACCTTTACCCATTCTAGTTTCAGCAGGTTTTGCAGTAATTGGTTTATCCGGAAAAATGCGAATCCACATTTTACCAACTTTACGTACACCACGTGAGATTGCAATCCTTGAAGACTCAATCTGCCTAGCGGTAATCCAACCTGGTTCAATCGCCTTAAGACCGAATGCACCAAATGCCACATGTGCTCCTCGTGTCGCTAATCCTCTTCTATTACCTCGATGGTGGCGTCTAAATTTTGTTTTCTTTGGTTCTAACATAATATTTCTTAGTTCTTTTTCTTACTGTGTTGTCCGTTACTAATCCAAACTTTAACCCCAATTATACCATAAGCAGTATTCGCTTCAGTTAAAGCATAATCGATATCCGCCCGTAAAGTGTGCAAAGGCACACTTCCACCAGAGAATTTTTCACTACGCGCAATTTCAACTCCACCTAAACGGCCTGCAACGTTAATTCTAATCCCATCTGCTCCCATGCGCAATGTAGACTGGATTGCTTTATTAACAACACGTCGATAGGATATTTTTTTCTTTAATTGGTGAGCGATATTTGCCCCAACAAGTGCAGCATCTAGTTCTGGGCGCTTTACTTCTGATATATTTACTTGTGCTTTTTTGTCAGTTAATTGACTTAATTCTTTTTTGAGACGTTGTACTTCTTCCCCACCTCGACCAATGACAATTCCTGGGCGGGCTGTGAAAATTGCAATAGTTACTGTTCTGGTAGTTCGACTGATTTCAACTTTTGAAATACCGGCATTTGGCAATCTGTGTTTAATATAATTTCTGATTCGAACATCTTCTTCCAGCTCTGCTGCGAAGTTATTCTTTGGTGCGAACCAATTAGACCGCCAATCTTTTCTAACTGAAAGTCTAAATCCAACTGGATGTGTTTTTTGACCCAAAATAATTTCCTTTTATTGATCGTCCGTAACGACGATTGTTAAATGACTTGTAGGACGACGTAATCGTGCGGCTCGTCCCATAGATGCAGCTCGGAATCTCTTCATGACTGGACCACCATTTACGAAGGCTTCATCAATTCCTAAAGTTTCCGGGTCTAAATGCGTATCATCCATTTTTTGCATCAAATTTGCCACTGCTGAACGAAGTGTTTTTTCAATAATTGATGCTGCTTTTTCTGGAGAGAAATGGAGCATATTCATTGCATCTCCAACTTTCAATCCCCTAATGCTATTTAAAGTTTTCCTCATTTTACGAGGAGATTGGTGAACATTTGTTGCTATTGCTTTTGCTTTCATGATTATTACTTTCTATCTCCTGAATGCATTCTAAAAGTCCTTGTCGGGGAAAATTCACCCAATTTATGCCCAACCATATTTTCATATATAAACACTGGTATAAACTTATTGCCATTATGTACTGCTAATGTATGTCCTACAAATTCCGGAGTTATCATACTTCTCCTAGACCAAGTTTTGATCACTTTTTTTTGTTTATTTTCATTCATAGCCCTAACTTTTTTCAAAAGTTTTGGATCGATAAATGGCCCCTTTTTCAAAGAACGTGGCATAAATTATTTTCTCCTCTTAACAATAAGATCATTAGACTTTTTATTTTTTTTGCGTGTTTTATAACCTTTGGTTGGGACACCCCAAGGAGAAACCGGATGCCTACCACCACTGGTTTTACCTTCACCACCACCATGTGGGTGGTCGACAGGATTCATAACTACTCCACGAACCTTTGGTCTTTTACCCAGCCACCTAGACCTTCCAGCTTTTCCTGAAACAATTTGCTCATGTGAACGATTTCCAACTTGGCCAATAGTAGCCATACAATTTTCAGGAACTAATCTAATTTCCCCTGATGGCAACTTTACTGATACATGACCACCATCTTTAGCCATAATTTGAGCATACGCACCAGCAGTACGTACCATTTGCCCACCTTTACCAGGAATAAGCTCAATATTATGAACATCCATTCCTGAAGGAATATTTTTAATTTTTAAAGCATTACCTATTTTCAAAGGAACTTCATCTCCTGAAATAATAGTATCTCCAACTTTTAAATCAAGAGGAGACAAGATATACCTTTTTTCTCCATCCGCATAATGGATGAGAGAAATAAATGCTGAGCGATTAGGATCGTACTCAATAGTAGCTACTTTTCCTGGGATATTAAATTTATTTCTCTTGAAATCAATCAAACGCAGTCTTCGCTTATGGCCACCACCACGCCTTCTAACTGTAATGCGACCAGTGTTATTCCTGCCACCTTTTTTACGAAGTGCTTTTGTTAGAGATTTTTCCGGTTTGTCAGTTGTGATTTCAGCAAAATCGGAACGTGACGCAAAACGACTTCCTGGCGTTGTTGGTTTTAAATATTTAACACCCATTTATGCACCTTCCACTGTTAATAGATCTATAGAAGAACCTTCAGCAAGCGTTACAATAGCTTTTTTCCAAGAAGAACGACTTCCTTGTGTACGAATCACTTTCCCACCACTACGAACTGACATTTGCTTTACTTTACCCGCTCTGTTTTGGGTAGCTACTTTCACCACAGTCACATCAAATTTCTTTTCAACTGCAGTTTTGATTTCTTTTTTATTCGCAGATGGAGCTACATGAAAAGCATATTTATTTTGGCTTTCTTCGAGAGCGCTCATTTTTTCGGTGAATATGGGTTTTAAAATTATTTTTTGATACATGACTATGCCGCCAATACTTCAGTTATAATCGCTAATCCCGCTTTATCTAAAAGAAGAAATTCGCAATCAATTAAATCATATGTGCTTGCACTTTTAGCATCCACGAGATATACTTTATACAAATTTTGAGATGCTAATACTAAGTTGCGATCTTCGCCACTGGAAAGAATAGTTACTTTTTTCCCGTCTAATCCAAGATCAGTTAAAGTTTTTACAAAATCGGCTGTCTTATGTGATTGCACTTGCAAATCATCAACTAAAATAATTTGACTATTCGCAGCCTTATCAGATAAAACACTTCTGCGAGCTAATTTACCAACTTTCTTTGGAAGTTTATGAGAGTAAGCATGCGGCTCAGGGCCAAATACAGTACCACCTCCACGCCAAATCGGTGAACGCGTTGTACCTGCTCTAGCAACACCACGCCCCTTTTGCTTAAATGGTTTTCTACCACCACCACGAACTAAAGCTCTATTCTTAGAAGCATGAGTTCCTTGACGCATGTTATTTAACTCTGCCAGCACTGCCTGTCTAACTACTGGCTTATTAGGTTCAATACCAAAGACCGCATCGTCTACAGACATTGCAGTACCTTTTGAACCATCGATTTTTAAAACTTTTAATTTCATTTTATTTACCGAGATATAATAACCATTCCATTCTTAGCACCAGGAACTGCACCTTTTACAAGAATTTGGTTTGTTTCTTTATCAATTTTTATAATTTCTAAATTTTCAACTGTATGTTTGCTATTTCCATACTGTCCAGCCATTTTCATCCCCTTAAATACGCGAGATGGATCTGATGCTTGCCCAATAGAACCTGGATGCCTTGTAGTATCACCTTGACCATGAGTTACAGGCTGCCTAGCAAAATTATGACGCTTAATAACACCTGAGAAACCTTTACCTTTTGACTTCCCAGAAACAGATACATATTCACCTGGATTAAATATCCCAACATGAAATACCTGTCCTTGCTTATACTCAAAACCAGGCACTTTTTCAAATTCAGCGATAATTTTCATAGGAGGAATACCAGCTTTATCAAAATGACCCATCATTGGCTTATTAGTATGTTTTTCTGCTCTTTCACCATAACCAACCTGAACAGATTCATATCCATCTTTATCAACTGTCTTTACTTGCGTAACAACACAAGGACCAGCCTGCAAAATAGTAACTGGGACCACATGGCCATTTTCATCAAACAACCGAGTCATTCCTATTTTTTTTCCAATTAAACCACGCATTAATTACACCTTAATTTCAATATCTACACCAGCAGGTAAATCTAATTTCATCAAAGACTCAACTGTCTTAGGCGTTGAATTAAGAATATCAACTAACCGTTTGTGTATTTTTGTTTGAAATTGCTCACGAGATTTTTTATTAACATGAGGTGATCTTAATACTGTATACACACTTCGCTTAGTAGGCAAAGGAATAGGGCCAGATAATATCGCACCTGTTGACTTTGCAGTTTTAACAATCTTCTCTGTTGACTTATCTAACAAAGTATGATCGTATGCTCTTAAACTAATTCGGATGGTTTGTTTAGCCATAAGACTATTCCTTATTCAACAATGTCAGTGACGACACCGGCACCAACTGTATGACCACCTTCACGAATAGCAAAACGAAGCTCTTTGTCCATCGCAATCGGAGTAATCAATTCAATTTCTAATTCAACATTATCT
>JABHUQ010000014.1 GCA_018658715.1 Fidelibacterota bacterium | reverse complement strand
ATGATACAGCGGGATTAACTGCAGGTGCGGGCGTCAATGTTAGATTAGGGCGCATTATGGCCAGAGTAGATTATGCGTATGCTGGTTATGATGTGTTAGCCAATACCCACCAAGTGGGACTCAGTGTGGAATTTTAGATGTATTTGGACTCTTGGAGGAGTCTTGTAATCTCATAAACTTTGAATTAGTTTAATTCCCATTAATTAGTAAAATTTTATTAAAATAAAAGAACAGGAGACAAACATGCGTAAGTCGATCATATTATTTCTAGCAATTATGATGTTTAATTTTGGGTTTTCTCGTGCGGTAAACACGACGGCTAAAGTTGACAAATCAATTCCATCAAAACTAAAACTAATGGAAGACCCGGAAGAAGGGTCATTGCTACCTTCCCAGTTTAAACCAGGGAAACCAACAATTCATTCTTCAAGAAATGAATTTTCATCATTCTTGATTGATTCATCGAAAAATGGGTATGGGCCATATTCATCTACTACAAATCCAATTGCCGTTTCTAAAGATAGGGGAATTATAGCTGTTTATCGACAATGGCAAGGGGTTGATGCAACAGCAGGATATATTGGTGCAGCGCAATCAGAAACTGGATCAATATGGTATACAGCTCAGACTTTAAATTTAGTTTATCCAGGTGGAACAGCAACTGCGCCTAATCTACCAACAGGAGATGGGCAACCACAAGGTCGCTATCCTAGTGCCCTAGCCAGTGCAACAGGATATCCAACTCCCGCTTGGAATGAATATACTAATGGTGCAACAGGTGGAGGAGAAAATGGTGGACGTGCCATGTACACCTATGACCAAATGAACTTATTTGGCGAGTTTTCTGATTATGTTTCACCTGTATATGATTTAAATAACGGATGTCTGACACTTCCATGCGATCCTAGTGACTTATGGGTTGGTAATTCATGGATGTTTGACTCGCCTACTGGACCAATTGTTTTATCATCATATAAGTCTGGTTTAGGAGGCAGTGATCATTTTATGCTTAAAAGTAGTATGTATATTAATGGCTATTTATGGATGGATGATGCTTATTTGTTTGCCAGTGACCTTGAACAAAAATCTGATGGTAGTCTCTTATGGATGGATCAAAGAGTATCAGAACCATTTTTTCATATAAATGACAATGGTGTTGGGTATATGGTAAGATCAGCTTATGTTGATGGTTATGAAGATATATCTAATGCGCCTCAATACCATAGCATGTTTTTTAAACAGACAACTGATTATGGTGCAACCTGGTCGAATAATGGAGGATTCGATAATACAGGAAACTATTATATTGACGATGCAAGTATAGAATCTATGTCAGACGCTCTATATCAAGAATGGATGTCAAATGGAGATTCATCTCATATAACCTATAATGATACTATTTATTATTCAGATCCTGATACTGGCTATTTAGCGCCAGGCTGGTTTTTTGGTTATGATATGGATGTAAGAACAGATGATAACGGTGGGTTACATATCGCAACTGTCACCTATCCGCTAGTTTGGTTTGCATCAGTAGGTCCAGACTCATTATATATAGAAACTCGTTTTGGTGGTGCTGGGCACTACCACTTATATAATCCTGACCCAATAAATAATCCATCTGGGTGGACTGCTAATTTGATAAGTGATTTATCTGATGCCTATTATGCTAGTTGGGAGGGCGATATGATGCTAACCGCGCAATATACAGATGGCACAGCCGCTCCGACAGGTGCATTTTTTCCTCAAATCACCTTAAGCGACGATGAAGGTAGCTCTGTCGTTTGGTATGCATCGGCTATACCATCAGGCTATTCGTGGAATAATGATACGACTATGTATATTGCAACAGATATTGACATATTTGTGGCAAAATCGACCGATAATGGCTCATCTTGGAGTGACCCTGTAAATGTGACAAATACAGAAAGTGGTATTTTCCCAAATAGGGCCTTTGAAACTGATGTGCATTTAGCAAATATAGCTACTGACAATAATGTTTGGATGTTTTTTCAAATGCCAAATTTCAGGGTATTGATTCATGACGAGACGGACGGTTTTGGAGGCTATATGCAACGTGTTTATACAGCGCAATATACAGATGGAACGGCTGACTTAGATTCTGAAATGCTTCCAAACCAGTTTACTCTAAAACAAAATTATCCAAATCCATTTAACCCCAATACTCAAATTGAGTATTCTGTGAATACACCAGGGTTGGTACAATTGGATTTATTTGATATCCGAGGAAATCATGTAAAATCATTAGTGAACAAAGAGCAAACAGTAGGTTCATTCAATGTTTCATTAAGTGGTGCTAATCTTTCCAGTGGTGTTTATTTCTACACTATGGTTAAAGATCAACAATCGATGACAAGGAAAATGGTACTATTAAAATAAGACTCAATTGATATACCGGGGGGAAAAGTAAAAAATGTGGGGCATTTCCTGTGAGGGGAATGCCCCACTTAATCGTTTTAACGGAAATACAAAGGACAAAACCATGAAATATTTATTATCATTTTTGATGATTCTATCGCTTATTTTTGCAAAAGGGCGTGAATTCAATGAAGCAAAACACCAAAAAGAAATAGGTGTTCCTGTCAGTCGGCTTGATGCTCCTGAAGGACAACAACATATGAATATTAGAAGCATTCGAAACGATACAACTTCAATTTGGTCTGAAGATTTTGAAGGAGATGTTTCTGGTTGGGTATTAGAAACAGGCTGGGAGTTAACAGACGAATCTAGTAATTCACCTACACATAGTATGCATGTAGACGATGACAATTTAGATATTGTTACTAGTATGGTTTCACCATTGATTACGATTCCTGAATTAGGAAGTGCGAATGAATTAATGAAATTTAATTTTGCTTTATGGTGCGATTTACCAGATTTTGATGGAGATGGTGATAACTATTTGGATGATTACTACTGGGTGGATATTGCTAATCTTAGTGATGCGCCTACGCATTTCCATACATCAGACAATGATGCTTATAATGGAAATTCATGGTGGTGTGCTGACCCAAGCATTAATGGGTACTCAGATGCGTGGGTTCAAGTTTTGGATTCACCAACAATTACAATTCCAGGCCCTGGTTTTTCTCTTTCAGCTATGATGAAATGGGGAATAGAAGATCCAGCAGGTGCTGACGTAGCAGGCACATGTACAGATGGTTGGGATGCGGCAAATGTTCGTGTATCAGCTGATGACGGTGCAACTTGGGATTTGCTCATTGGCTCAGAAATGTATGACTTTAGTTATGGTTATGGGTGGATTTATAATGATCCTGAGTATGATTGTGGTGGTGAATTAGAAGCTGTTTCTGCTGGTTGGGCTGGAAATGAAGACTGGCATGAAGTTACCTTTGATTTAAGTAGCTACAGCGGCCAAGATGTGATTATCCGTTTTGCTTTCGGTTCTGATCCAGCTTATTCAGTTGTAGATGACCCTTTATTAACTGGTTTTCAAATTGATAATATTGTAGTGAGTAGCTCAGCAACAGGTGAAACAATTTTTACTGATGATGCAGATGATAATGTGTACATGATTCCAAATAATGGGCTTGCGTTTGCTTGGGAGCAAATATTTTATGATTATGGAGATTTAACACGTCCAGGTAATTTGGATTGGTATGTATATCAACCAGGAGATGCATTCAATGGAAATACTGATTTAAACCTGAGCGATTATGCTGGTAGTGACATCAAACTACGTTTCACAGGTCGTTTTGATGCAGATGAAGATGGAGGAAATGGATCTGGGCTGTATATTGATGATGTAAATATATACAAAATTGAGGTGAATGATGTTCCGATGGTACAAAACTTAAATCTCGTATCAGGAGATGGTGTTGTTAACCTTTCATGGGAAACAGCAGGTGGAGATATTGATGGGGATGTTGCGTATGATGATGGCACATTTGAAGATGCAATCTCTATGGTAAGTGGAACATCTATTATGGGACAATTATTCGACATGCCATATGGAGTTGACGGTGTGACAGTTCATAGTGCTCAAGTCTATGGCGAAGATTTTGGGGCTGGTGGAGAAACGATGTTATATGGTTTTCCTATTGTAGCGGGTATCCCGGCTACTGATCCATGGTTCACAGCATCTGTCACTACAGTGACAGGTTCATGGACGGATGTTGATCTTAACTGGACGTTTCAGGGTGATTTTTTATTAGCTATTGAAGTTACAGAATCAATTGGAATTGCAATTGATTCTGATAGTGCACCGAGTGTCCATTCTTGGGCGAACCTTGGCGGTTGGGCAACATGGCTAGATGTTGCAACAGAGAATGGGTTAACTGATGGTGAATTTGGTATTCGTGCAAATGTTTCGGCTTTCGGTGGTGTAGCACCAGCATTTAATGTTTATCGAAGTGCATCCGGTGGTGAATTTTCACTTATGTTTAATGGTACAGGGATCTCAGATTCTGAATACACAGACAATATGGTTCAAAATGGGACAGAATATTGTTATGGAATTACAGCTGTTTATGGAGAAGATGAAAGTGATATGGCTGGACCCGTTTGTGGAATTCCTGAAGCAGAAACAATTGCTGAATATGCTTATGATGATGGTGAAGCCAATACAAGTACCAATGCAACAAATGGCAACTTTTTAGCAGTAAAATTCACACCAAATTCCTACCCAGTTGATTTGTATAAAGCAAAATTCAATATTGTCGGTAGCAATGGTGGTATTGCTTTTGTTAATATTTGGGATGATGATGGTGATGAAGGGATGCCAGGTACATTGCTACTCAATAACAGTGCTATTCAGTTAGTACCAGGTTGGACTGAAAAAGATTTATATTCATCTGGTATTACGATTGAAGAAGGTAGTTTTTACGTGGGTTGGATGGAATCAACAAATACACCACCTTTAGGTGTAGATACAGATTCACCAGCAGATTATAGTATGATTAATATTGGTGCTGGATGGCAAGCATTTTCAGACTATTTTGACGGAGCTTTAATGATTCGTTGTGAAGTGGATTCTGTTAATGCAACAGCTGGAATAGATGATGATTTATCACCATCTGTTCCAAAAGAATTTGGCTTAAAACAGAATTATCCAAATCCATTTAACCCAACAACAACGATTGCATTCGATTTAGCTCAATCGGGGAAAACTACTTTGAAAGTCTATGATTTGTCTGGAAAAGAAGTTATGACATTGATTGATAAAAATATGAATGCAGGTGAATACAAATTTGGTTTAAATGCATCTGACTTGTCTTCTGGAATGTATATATATCGATTAACCACTCTCTCAAAAGATGGGCAACAATTGTATGGGCAATCTAGAAAGTTAGTCTTAATGAAATAATAAATAAAAAAAATCGAGGGGGGTGGAAGCCCCCTCTTTTTTTTGAAAACGTTTTAGGGGACGTATGATAAAAAAGATAACAACAACAACATTATTATTTATTTTTACGATTTTGAGTGGTGAATCATTCCAAGATCGACTTCTTATTTATATTGAAAATGATATAAAAGATTTCACTGTTTCTGTTGATGGGAAATCCACCAACTTGGCAGAATTAAACAAGGAAATGGATAATATTGAAGCGATTGCCATCTACCAGTGGTTACCCAATGCTCGACCGACCGATAGGGATCATAATATCTATCTGAATAGATATTATGTGATCCAGCTTTCTTCTTCACGTATGGATATTGATGACTTGGTAGAAGAAGTTGGATCTCTCGAGTCAATTCTCACCTCGGAAACCATGCCGATTATCCGTCCTACCTATATTCCAAACGATCCTTACTGGAATCAACAATGGTATTTGCCCAATATCAAAGCGGACGAAGCCTATGACCTGTGGAATATTGATGGAGGAGAAATTCCCGGCTATTTTCCAGATGGTGAAATTGTGGTTGGTATAACTGATATTGGATTTGACTGGGATCACCCAGATTTAATCAATAATGTCTGGCAAAACCTTGGAGAAGACGCTGATGGTGATGGTGTTGTCATCATCCAAAATGGTGGTAACTGGATATTCGATCCTGGTGATGAGAATGGTGTGGACGATGATTTAGATGGATATGCGGATAATTTTATTGGTTGGGATATGGGATACAATGACAACGATCCCACACCGGTCAATAGCCAAGCTGACCATGGTACTTTAGTCGCAGGATGTGTCTCGGCTTCAACAAATAATGGTACTGGGATTGCGTCTGTAGGGTGGTCCGTAAAGCTGATGGGTATTAATAATTCGGATGATGAAGAGTTTGTAACTCATTCTATGCAAAGTATACT
>JABHUQ010000013.1 GCA_018658715.1 Fidelibacterota bacterium | reverse complement strand
TCCTTTATCCAATATTTCTTATGAATTTTTATGCCTTTTGGATAAATAAAAACAATCTCTTCATTGTCATTTTTACCTATGTATTTATTCTTGTATGTTTCACCCAATTCAGACCTTTCACCGTACCGATTTTTCAGTTCTGCATACTTCACCATTTTACCCACATCAATTGCCTGTTTATTTTCGCTTTTAAGGGCATTATTAGGCTCATATCCGTTGGTTCTGTAGTTCTTTGAGTCTATAGTCGAAGAGTCTATATATTGACGATGATTGTCCATATTTAAGGCAACTGCAAGTTGATAAATATTGCCTCCACCACAACCTGAATGGCAGTACCATAAACCAGTATCACGGTTAGGCGAGAATGATGGCTTTGTGTCATCGTGCAAAGGGCATAATGATAGTCCTTCATCGCCTTTCCATTTAAGTCTCTCAAGACCAACTTCGTACTCAAAGAAATGTTGATAATTCATTATCCTTTTAACCATTTATCGACACTTGAGACTTTAAATAATAGTTTACCAGTAGAGTGAGATGCCTTTAGTGCACCCCGTTTTATTGATCTTCTTACTGTACTTTCCGATACAGATGCATATTCGCAAACATCACGAATACACAACCAACGGTCTGAAACCTTATCCTGGATCAGCGCTTTTATCTCATTGAGTAGTTCTAATGTTCGTATTTCCATAATTGAAATCCTTATATAGTTAGGGGTTGTCATTACTACTCACTTATATGGAAATTCTATGCCATCCGAATTCCGAATAATTATCGGAATCATCCGAAATATTGATATATGGAAGAAATAATTAAAAAATATGAATTAAATGATTTAGCCCTTCAAATGGTAGGTGCTAAACAGATATCTTCACAATCTCCCGAAAGAGAATTGTTACGAAACCTATTGCCAATAAATAGTGCTTTTGGATACTACCACAATGATACTTTCACATGGGAAGATCCAAGAGATGGAAAGGTATATTCAGAATCTTTTCATAATGGTGATGAAGATGGGAGGTTAGGGGCAATAAAAAAAATTAATGAACGAATTGGGGAATACAATATTTTTCTTGAAAAACTGCAGGAAAAGGAAGGTATTGAAAAAACCTTTGAGTTAAAATATTTTCCACAAGATGAGTCTTGGATGTGGGGTTTACATTTTGTAATGAGCCAACCCACAATCAAGCAAAAGAACAGATATGGACAAGATCAGGATCACTTTGGGATACTACAAATTAATAATGAGTTTTGTTATACCCGTGGACTTCAACTTGAAATGGAAGATTATGTCCCACGATTTAATAAAATGATGTACGATTATATCAATGCTTTATGTCCCAATAATAAGCATGTTGTTGAAACCCATGTTTTATATAATGCTATAATTGAATATGAGAACTGGTTTATGATGCATGGTAATGTCATTGATAAAACAGTCAGTTTAGTTGAAGATGTAAAAAGAGAAACAGATAATCCAGTTGCACAATCATTTGACCCAAATCAAGAACTTCGTGCTGCTCACAATATTATTTTAAATCAGAGAGAGAAAATCAAGCAGTATAAAAATTCTGCAGAGCATAGGATTAAAGAGTTAATTGGTACAGATAAATTAGATGATCTTGTAGATAGCACACGGTTTAAGTCATCAGGAAAGATAAATTGGAAAAAATCAGCCACCCTGTTGGGATGTTCTGATAAGAAAGCAAAGTCACTAATTGAAGATCATGCTCCATATCTCTTGAGAGATGATGAGATGGGGTATTTAGAATGAAGGGAAGAAGTATAAACCCTAACATTCCTTAACAACCAAATACCAACATTTACCAGCAAGTTGGACTTTAACCCTTTGTTACAATAGACTTTCTTTTCAGTCGTTTAATGGGGTGAGAAGTATCAATATGTATCAACAAAGTCCATACGCCTATGGGGGACAAACAAAAAACCCCACGAATGTGGGGCTTGATGGTTAATCATTCTTCACCATAATCTGCTGTGTTGCCTTCTGAATCTGTCTTGATCAACCAAACATCAGAACCACCATTCCCATAAGAAGATGTTCTCCCTGTGATTATATATCCACCTCCTTCTGTTTGATAGACTGAATAACCTATTTCACTACTATTTCCCCCGTATGTCTGATTCCATTCCTCTTGACCTTGGGAGTCTGTTTTGATTAACCAGAGGTAATAGGATGAACTCGGCCAACCTGTCTCACCTGTAATGATATACCCACCATCTGATGTTTGTTGAATAGACTCAAAACTATTCCAATTAACGTCCCCGTATGTCTGATTCCATTCCTCTTGACCTTGGGAGTCTGTCTTAATGAGAAGACCATCAATCCCACCGCCATCTAATCCCGTTTCTCCAGTATATCCTGCAATGATATAGCCTCCATCTTCTGTTTGTTGAACGGAATTACCTTTTTCATTACTACTTCCCCCAAAGATTTGATTCCATTGTTCATTACCATTAGAATCGGTTTTGATTAACCAAACATCATAATCATCAGAATCAACAAGCGTAAAACCTGTAATAATATATCCACCATCGGCGGTTTGTTGACCGGATTTACCATAATCAAAAGAATCTCCCCCATAGGTCTGATTCCATTGTTCATTTCCCTCAGAATCAGTTTTGATTAACCAAATATCATACCATCCATTCCCGAAAGATTGGGTGTTTACAAATATGATATACCCACCATCTGTGGTTTGTTGAACGGAATAACCATATTCATCACTACTTCCCCCAAAGATTTGATTCCAT
>JABHUQ010000085.1 GCA_018658715.1 Fidelibacterota bacterium | reverse complement strand
TCATCATAGCCAGAAATGCTCTTTTTAATACTCTTAGGCTTGACCTTTAATCGAAAATGGATCTACTGGTGGATTAATAGAAACTGGAGCATAATGGCCTCCGGGACTATAATCTGGTAACATTTGTTTTAATTCACGTTGAATTTCTTCACTCTCAAGATTTTCAGAAATAGTCAATAATTTGTTTGTAGAAGCTACCATTCCAACCCACTCCATTACATGATTGCCATCTTTTAAAATCATAATTTTATTATGATCTGTATGAATAATATTTTCTTCTGTTGTTTGCAATTCTTCATACAATTTTTCACCTGGTCGTAATCCTGTGTAAACAATTGGAATATCTTGGTCCGGTTCCAATCCAGATAATCGGATTAAATCTCGTGCAATTTGTACAATTTTAATGGGTCTACCCATTTCAAGTAAGAATATTTTACCACCGCCACCAATAGCCGCAGCTTGAAGAATTAATTGAGATGCTTCCGGGATGGACATAAAATATCTAGACATTTCAGGATGTGTAATGGTGACTGGGCCACCTGTATTAATTTGGTTTTGGAATGTGGGGATAGCACTTCCAGAACTACCAATTACATTTCCAAACCGGACGGCAAAGAAATCTGTATTCGACTTTTTATTGATAGATTGTATGCATCTTTCAGCTAAACGTTTTGTGGCACCCATTACATTTACGGGATTTACAGCCTTATCAGTAGAAACGAGTACAAATTTTTCAACTTTATATTTATCAGAATAATTTACCATATTTACGGTACCACCCACATTGGTCTTAACCGCCGCCCAAGGGTGTAACTCTTGAATGGGCACATGTTTATAAGCAGCTGCATGTAAAACAATTTGTGGCCGATTATCATTGAATATTTTTTCTAAATGAATTTTATCCCTTATATCTCCTAATACTGGCTTCACTAATGTGCTTGATTTGATTTTTTCTGCTTCATTTGAAATAGAAAATAAATTTTCTTCACAATTATCAATACAAATCAATTCACTCGGGTTAAATGATAAACATTGACGGACTAATTCAGAACCAATTGATCCACCAGCACCGGAAATTAAAATGCGTTTTCCGTTTACCAATTGATCAATGGATTGTTTATCCAATTGCACTTCTTCTCGACCCAATAAATCCATGTACGAAATATCACGAATATTCGAAATTGAAATATCTTTATCAATCAATTCAGCTAATCCAGGGACAGTTTTAAAGGATTTACCTGCTTTTTTACATTCTTTTACAATGCGTCGCATTTGATTCCCTGTTGCCGTGGGGGCAGTTACTAATATTTCATCAAATTGTGGACTAAAGTGTTGAATATCCTGGATATTTCCTAACACTTTGATTCCATGTAATGTACCTCCTTTTTTATTTGGGTTATCATCAACAAATCCAGCAATTTTATAAGGCGTCTTGCGATTATCTAATATTTCTCGCGCAATTTTATCACCCGTACGACCGGCGCCTACTAATAGCAATCTCTTCTTTTCTATAGGACTATTTTGAAATGATAGGCCACTAAAATGTGAATAATAAACTCGAACAAATATTCTACTAAAACTAATTAATGCAATCGTTATGAAATAATTCAATAATAAAATGGATCGGGGAAAACCTACAAATCCCGATGTAAACCAAAATGTTGTAATTATAATGGCAAACCCTATAGATACAACTTGAATAATATTTATTAATTCCCATAAACTTGTAAATCGCCAAATAACTTTATAAAAGCCTGACATATTGAAAACGACCCATTGGACACCAATAATGATGGGTAACCACGTTACAAAATAGGAATAAAACCCTGACGGGATTGAAAAGTCGAATCTTAAGAAAAAAGCACAGAAAAAACTAAAGGACATAATGGCAGCATCTAAAGACATTAACAACCATTTTCGATGCTTCGAATAAAAGCTATTGTACATATAAGTTACTCCTCATTGATTATTGAACTCCCCCTCATTTCCCGATAATTAACCAGATTAAAAAAGTATTACATAAATTTCGGACTAAGGGATATGAATATGCAAGACAAATATTAAAACTGAAAAAAAGTGTGATTTCCCTCACTAAATTAGGATTTAATTAAAGACGAAATGATTTTGGAAAAATGCATCCATTCCGATTTTGATTATATCTCCATTCGTAATTGATAGCCATTCCCCTTCAATAAAAATGGATAATTGTGGTTTCCACCACCACTGGCACCTTCCTGATATAAATTGAATATCTTCAAATTCCCCACTTGGAAAAGGGCCGGCTAAATAATCTTCATATTGATCATAGGGCCTTTGAGTTATACTTTCTTCCCCCGATGAACGAATTCCTGCTTCTATCATTCCAATTATATTCTTTCGATTGAAATAATTTAATCCAATTTTCAATTCTTGGCCATCGCTCCCATGTATCCACCCCAATGGTTTTTGACGTTGAATAAAATTATTATATCCGCTCCCATGGCGGAATGTGGGTGTACCTACTTTAATGTTTGACAAATAGAAGGACGTTATACTTTCATTATTCGTTAATGAGTAAACAGCTTTTACGGAATAAGCCATTCCATTTTCTTTGCCTTCGTCAAACTGAATTTTATCCAATACGAATTCATCATATAAAAGATTCCCCGATAGCCTAACATTTTCCAAAGGACGCCAATCGATTGAACATTGCCATACTGCATTGGCACTGCCAGTCCCTAAAGCATTAAGACGATCATTTAATTCAATTTCAAGATGGGTAGAGATAGGATTGAAATATCCCACATCTATGGGACGATTTTCCCCTGAATAAATCGCTATTTCTGATAGACCAATGGTTAAGGATCTTTTATTGGTCCATTCTACTCCACGTCCAGCAATATATCGGTTTATGGATTCATTCACTGTTTCTAAGAATCCATGAAAATATCGAGCTCGAATTTGTCCAAAGTCTAAACCAAGCATGGTATAATCATATGGAGCTGACTGTTCACCCAATGCTAATTGGATACTCTCTCCTGATCCCCAACTTTGTCTTCCTCTTCCCATTTGGAATATTAGCCAATCATTTTGAAAGCCAATGCCAGATAAATCTGTTTCTCCCGATGAAAATCCACCTCGTTCAATATCCCTTGCTATACCGGAATATCTTTGAAAATAAGACGGATTCTTTACAACCCGTGGATAGAGATAAGCATAAAAATGCTTTTTATATCTAAAATGTCCAAATCCATATAATGCAGTGGCATTTTGGTCTGACCAAATTCCAAATCTAGACTCTATCCATAATGAATCAGATGATTGGGCCGGCGCTTTATATCTAGATGGACCAAACGTAGATAGAGTTGATCCATTTTCTCCAGCGTCATTTAATATTTTATTGGATTGAAATTTGAAAAATTCGTTTGGAATTTCTTGTGAATGAAGAATCTTTGGTGACCAAATACAAATTGTTACTATAATAATATATGCAATTTTAAATTGACTGTAGGGGGTCTCACTTTTATTTTCCTTATTCATAGCCATTTATGAATTTAGTTAATTTTTAAGGATTGATTTAGAGAAAAGGGAAATATGGTGAATGGTTATTGAAGAAGAAAAGGATGATGGAGACCGGAGGCATTCACAATGACAGGATAGGATAATGTCATTACGATGAGCCTTCGACGCGGTAATCTCCTTAGTTCCTGGAGTAAACGAGATTGCTTCACTACGTTCGCAATGACAAGACTGGTGGAAGAGATTGCTTCACTACGTTCGCAATGACAAGACCGGTGGAAGAGATTGCTTCGCTATGCTTGCAATGATTGATAAATTTAGGAAAATGATGACTCAATTTGATTCCTGAACGGGGACGAGAATGATAAGACTTTAAAAGAATAGAGAATATGTAAAATATGAATGAAATGTACTCAAATTAATTATGGGATGAATTGTTCTTGTTTTATATACAACTTTACATCTAAAATTGTTGCGTAGTGTGATTCATAAAATAAAAGGTAGGCTAAACATGAAAAATATAAAATACATTCTTAGATATTTCGTTATAATTCTTCCACTCATGTTCATTACTCTTAATGCTCAAGAAGAAGAAGAAGAAGTTGTAATTGAAGAAGCGGTTGTTGAAGTAGAAGCACCAGCTGAAGAAGCAGTTGTTGAAGCTGAAGAAGCAGTTGTTGAAGCTGAAGAAGCGGTTGAAGATGTTTCTATTGCTGAAGCTATAGAAGATTCGGCTGATGGTGGAAGCCCTCTTAGTGGCTGGAATATTGGTGTCGCTCCCAGTGTTGGCTATCTCTCTGGTGCAACATTTACCAGCATACCCACAGGAGTAACCGCAGTAATTAATACGCCTTATGGATTTAAACTTGGGCCATTCGATTTTAATATTTCTGCTGCTTTTGGTGGATATACAGGATCACATGAAGGAGAAACTGGAACACTCAATTTTAACCCAACCGTGATGGGTGTTGGTGGTAATCTAACCTTTAATGTACCCTTTATTCCTTTTGACGTTTTTGGTGAAGGACATGTAGGTATGGTTGGAAATGGACCCGGTGTTCGCGGTTTTGGCGGTGTTTCTCTGGAATCACTATTGAAAAAAGGACTAAACCTCCCATTTAATTTATTAGTAGGTGGTGAAGTGTTTATCAGCAGTGACATGGCTGGTGTAGGCAACCCTTCTGGTTGGTTAAGCATTGGAGCCAGATTGGACTATGGTTTTTAAATAAAAACTCTTTTATAAAAAAAGGCGATCATATGATCGCCTTTTTTTTTGCCAAAGATTCATACCGTGTTGAATTTGGCCTTTGGAAAGAATAATGTCATTACGAGGAGTGAAACGACGCGGTAATCTCAGTTGTTTCTGGAGAAAGTCTAGGACTATTCAACGAGATTGCTTCGCTATACTCGCAATGACAGAATAGGATATCAAAAGTAATGATTCAGTCATACCAGAGAGCAGCTAGATCTACCCAGGATGGGTTCATTGATTCAATCATATTTACTTTTTTTATCCTTGAACCAGCTTTAATTCGTTTCTCTTCTTTTATGGCTTCCCAAACATCATTTGTTTCAGCGTAGTAAACTAATTTGTTACAATTATATCTGGATGTAAATGATTTTCGATCTTCTTTATTTTTATGCTGCCACACTCTTCCATTAAGGTCACTGGAAAAACCAGTATATATTACTGTATTTTGTTTGTTAGTCATCATATAAACATGGTACTGCTTTTCCATATATTAATTTAGACTATGTTATTGCAAGGAGCAACGTGACGACGCAATCCGGACCCGTTACTGAGATTGCTTCACTGCGTTCGCAATGACAGGAAAGAATAATGTCATTACGAGGAGTGAAACGACGCGGTAATCTCAGTTATCTCTGGAGTCTAGGCCCATTCAAGGAGATTGCGTCACTACGTTCGCAATGACAGAAAAGAAAGATGTCATTACGAGGAGCCTGCGACGTGGTAATCTCCTTAGTTCCTGGAGTAAATCTTGGCCCATTTAACGAGATTGCTTCGCTATGCTCGCAATGACTGATGTTTATAAATAATAAAAAAGCTCCTTTCGGAGCTTTGGGATAAATAAGATTTCCTGAATTTATTCTATTTAGTCAATTTTATTTCATCAACGACAAAATTATATCAATAATTCTACCCTGGTCTCCTTCCGATAAACTAGACCCTGAAGGCAGGCATAAGCCATTTTCAAATAATTCAGCCGAAACATCCTGGACATCACTTTTTATATATTCACATTTTTTATATAGCGGCTGCATGTGCATGGGTTTCCACACGGGACGAGCCTCTATATTCTCTTTTTCTAAAGCATCAATTATTTGAGTTCTTGATATGCCAACCACTTTCTCATTAACCGTTAAAGTTGTCAACCAACGATTCGACTTACCATAATCCGCTTCCTGCATAAATGTAAATCCGTCTACATGAGATAATGCTTTCTTATATTGATTAAAAATAGATCTTCTTTTGGATACTCGATCATCAATTACTTCTAATTGCCCACGTCCTACTGCTGCTAGGAGATTACTCAGTCGATAATTATACCCCAATTCTTTATGCTCGTAGTGCAAGTCTGGCTCCCTAGCCTGGGTAGCTAAGAATCGTGCTTTTGTTACAAATTCTTCATTATTAGAAACTAACATTCCCCCACCGGAAGTCGTTATAATCTTATTTCCATTAAATGATAAAATACCCATTTCTCCAAATGAGCCACATTTTTTGCTTTTAAAATCCGCCCCTAATGCTTCAGCTGCATCTTCAATGAGTAATACGTTATATTTTCCGCATAGGTCTGTTATAGCATTATAATTACAGCTTTGTCCATACAAATCGACAGATATAAGTGCCTTTGGATTATACTTTTGCATGGCTTTTTCACATGCAGCCAAATCCAATACCCAAGTATTTGGATCTGAGTCCACAAATATGGGCTGTGCTTTTTCGTATAGAATTACATTAGCGCTGGCTGAAAAAGTTAAACTTGGGCAAAGCACCCTATCTCCTTCTTTGATGCCAGCAATTATTAACGCAAGATGTAACGCACTGGAACCGGAACACAATGCTGCTGCATGTTTTACACCAAGATATTGTGCCATCTCCTTTTCAAATTCATTGACATGTGGCCCCAAGGGAGCAATCCAATTGGAATCGAAAGCATCTAAAAGCAATGCTCTTTCTTTTCCCCCCATGTGGGGTGGAGATAAGTAGATACGATTATTTTTCATTCGTTATTTTCTTCGTAGTAATATGAGTAATCAATTCCCTTCATAAACATTTCGCGGTCGTTGATTTTGGTTGTTAGTGCTTTTTCTAATA
>JABHUQ010000012.1 GCA_018658715.1 Fidelibacterota bacterium | reverse complement strand
CTCCTGTTTCTATCTTGAGCCAATTCCCTGCGGACGTGGCTACTTTTGTAACCACATCTGGAATATCTCTATACTGACCCAAGGCTATACTCACAAATAATACTATTACGGTTACACGCTTCATCGAACCACCGCAAATTTATCGATATGTGTAAATCCATTTTCAGTTTCAACAAAATAAATATACAACCCCGGACTTATTAAATTGCCATTACCGGTGCGCATGTCCCACCATGCATTTCCATCATAAACACTTTCATGGTCAATAGTTGTAACCACTTCCCCAGTGACAGAATAAACTGTAATTCTACACTTTTGGGGCAAATGAGTAAAACGAAGCTTACGTTCAGTTTTTGTTTCATTAAACCTAGAATGAACTAGATATGGATTTGGAACAACTTTAATTTCTTGAAGTGTTGTATCTGTGACATCATGAGACTCTCCCAAGATACCCAAATTAGCAATCCAATGGTCCCCATCTACATAAAATTTCTGCGGACGTACAATAACGTAATCGCCTGTATCCCACGGGTACCATAATCTCCAAGGATTATCGTTTCCACCATCTCCATCATTATCTATAAAATCTGGTATAGGCTCATCACCTGTTGTAATAAAAACAGCACGCCAAAGCATATTTTTATATAAAACAATACTTTCTTCAGCGTATTCTATATTTTGATCCCAGACAACACTTTCCATATTCTCCAAATCATCAACACCAGGCAATTCTAATGTTAACTTATAAGTAAAGACAGATGTAGTGTCTCCACTAATCATAAGTGTATCCTGAGTGAATTTTATTTGCTCTCCTCGAGTCCAAGTATAATCACTTGCACCTAAATCAAAATCAATGGGAGCAATAATAAAATCCTGAAAACTGATTCCAACTTTTTTCCCCGTCCATAAGTTGGTTATTCTAAAAGGGAATCCAATTGGTTTTACACCATAGATTCCTTGATACATCAAAGTGTCACCAACAGGTTCTTTGTAAAAATCAATACGATAATCAAAATTCAGACGTCGGCTATAACTGCTTATTCCATTATACTGCAAATTAAAATCTACAAATTGACTTAGAGTTGTATCTTGAGAATGCCATTCTAAATCCACGAGATTGACCTCTGTAGGTGTCATAGAAGGATATAACGGTATACTATGGTCAAATTTAAACCGAATACCATCCAATAAATCACTCCATTCATCAAAATCTGCAATCATTCGGTAATCTGGATGAGTCAATGAATTCCCATCCAACTCGGACCCAGGGAGGTTCAATAACGAATCTAAGCCAAGACTATCATATTCAGATACTGAATGAGATATAAGTGATACTGGGTTTTGGCTTGTGGAATCATCAATTTCATAAATAAATAAGGATGGATATTCGCAAGCCATTCCATCTACAGCATCTTCACCTTGAGTTGCATTTACTTCAAACTTTAAGGTTTTACCTGCTAAATCACGCCGATCAACGATAAAATATTTACGGTCACCAGTCCCAAAGTTGTCCACGGCACCTGAAAATAAAGCATCAATATCATCTGCTTCTGGAAAAGAAATATTACTAGCAGTATAACCAGCAACAATAGTGATGAAATTTTGATCTCCTGCCGTTTGGCCCTTCGGGGATTCTAAGCTCCAAAACCCTCTGTTAGGATTTGAAATAGCTCTAATCAAATTTCCATTATAATCATAATAATAAAGAGTGTCTGGCCCAGTATATTCTCCCGGGTTTGTGGAAGGAAATGTCGTATCAGCAACGAAAATACCATCTTCATCATTATCCGTATAACTCACTGTAAATGGTTCAAGTCCCATGTCAAAGGCTGTGACTGTATATGTATATTCAATTCCATCCACTACATTAGTATCTACGAATGAATATTGAATTCCCGTATTTTGGCCTAAGCTAAATCTTGGATTTAAAGGATCAAGCCCATGAATAGAAGTATTTCTTTTTGGATCTGATTGGGCACATTCTTCTGAAGTATAAATACAATGATTTATATCATGATCATAATCATAATCAAATTGTGCAAATGGTTTCCATCCTACAAAATTGCCATCAAAATCATATAGTTTATCATTCTCACCACCCCAAGTTTGTCCACCATCTTTACTTCTATATATCCGATAACCTTCAAAATCTGCATATCCAGTTAAGGAGTCAATAGATTGTTGCGCAAGAGCATCCCAAGAAACTAATATTTCATTATGATTGACTGTTGCATAAACGGTTGGAGTTGTTGGCGCACTCTGGCTCCACCCTATTGAAATAGAGAAAATGAATAAGAAAATTGTAAATATTCGTTTCAACATCTAAAATTCCACACTGAGTCCCACTTGGTGGGTATTGGCTAACACATCATAACCAGCATACGCATAATCTACTCTGGCCATAATGCGCCCTAATCTAACATTGACGCCCGCACCTGCAGTTAATCCCGCTGTATCAT
>JABHUQ010000084.1 GCA_018658715.1 Fidelibacterota bacterium | reverse complement strand
CAAATCGTCTAGCTTCACTCAGATAAGCATAAGCTGAATAAAAGCCTCCTTGATTTGACACAACAGATGCTAAAAATTCACTCGTATAGTGAGCTTTTAAATAAGCACAGGTAAACGACAGCATGGCATAAGACGCGGAATGGGGTTTACAAAAGGAATACCCGACAAAAGATTTAATCATATCCCAAACTTGTTCAATCAATTCCAGTTCATATCCTTGTTCCAATGCACCATAGGTGAATTTCTTTTTCCAAGCTTGAATCAAATATTGCATAGAATCTCGGCTCATGGTTTTTCGTAAAGCATCTGCTTCTGCATAACCTAAACCTGCCAAAACACGTGCAGCAGTGGATACTTGTTCTTCATACACCATAATGCCATAACTCTCAGATAAAAAATCCAAATCAGGATGTAGCAGGGACCATGGATCTCCATGAATACGTTCCAACATGATTGTGGTAAATCGGTTCGCTGCTGGTCGAATAATAGATGAATAAATGACTACATGTTCAAAATCTACAATACCCGCTTTTGCCAATAATTGACGCGTGGCTGGACTTTCTATATAAAAAACACCCATCGTTTTTCCTGATTGCATAAGTGCTTCCGTCTTTAGATCGCCAACAGGTTGAATCCGGTGATAATCAGCGTAGTCTGTATCCGTTTTTTGATGGTTCCCATTCATATTGACTTGTTTCAATGTGTCCCGCACAACAGCCAAGCTTCGATTCCCTAATAAATCTATTTTTAGTAACCCCGAGTCTTCTACCTGGTCTTTTTCCCACTCTACAATTTGGACACCTTTAGGCGCCATGAGTACAGGAACATACTTACGAATAGGATTAGGCGTAATAATAACACCACCCGGATGCACAGATGGATGACGAAATGTACCAATAATTTTTCCACTTAATCTCAATACAGTAATGAGTGTATCATCCAAATCCACATTTGCAAACCGTGGATCTGTTTTAACCCATTTTTCTAAATCTCTTCGAGATGCATACCACCCGATTCTTTTAGTAATGCTTTTTATTTCTTCGTTGGACAATCCATATACTTTCCCTACTTCCCTTACAGCAGAACGTGGTTTTAAAAATACCTGACTGGAAACCATGGCTGTATGTTTATTGCCATATTTCTCAAAAACATATGCGAGAATATCATCTCGCTCATCCCAAGGAAAATCTACATCAATATCTGGCATATCTTCTCGTTCTGGATGAATAAAGCGCTCAAACTGAAGGGCATACTTTAATGGATCGACCTGTGTAATAAATAAACAATAACTTATGATAGATGCGGCGGCTGAACCCCGCCCAATAGTTGATCGCGTTTGTTGAACAATATCCTGTACGATAAGAAAATAAGGCGCAAACCCTTTTTGTGTAATCATATCCAATTCATAATAAATTCGATCTGAAACAGCAGATGTTATAGAGCCATATCTTTCTTTAGCCCCTTCAATAACTTTTTCTTTTAAATCTTTATTGGCACGGTGTGTCTTCTTTAAAGAAAGATTCGGAAAAATTGTATTTATGAAAGACCAATCTGTTTTACATCGCTCTGCTAAATAGTAGCTGTTATTCATCGCATCCAAACTATTAGGAAAAAGCGAAATCATATCTGTTTCACTGCGAAACCAATGTTGCTCTGTCTTATAGGAGCCCTTTTCTAGTTTTTCCAATGTTGTATTTCTTTCGATTGCACGTAAAACAACATGTGCTTTCTGGTCTGTTTCTTCTCTAAAATACACATCTCCCGTAGCAACAATCTCTACACCAAATGTATTGGCAATTTTTTTAACATTCTTTTCTTGAGACCCGGGGCGAAGTTCCATAAACAAATGAGAATTAGGCACGTGCTTTACTAAAGATGCCAATACAGATTCTTGATGAGCCAGCATAAAAAGTCCTACACTTTTTCCACGAATCAATGTTGCAATCGGAATCGTTGGATCATCATGAACAGCAGAAATAATTTGGCATAAATTGTGGTACCCCTCTTGATTCTCTACCAATAAAACGACTTCTTCATTTGATGTTATAATATTAGTCCCGGCTATGGGTGCTATATTGGCTTGCTTACATTGTTGTGCGAATCGAATAAACCCCCAAAGTCCATTCACATCTGTCAAAGCTAGATGACTCATACGATGTACTTTAGCTAATTCAATGATATCTTGGAGCGATAAAAGTCCACGCATAGCTGAATAAACAGAATGAAGATTAAGATGGATAAACATGGTATAATGCCAGCTGAGATTCAAACATGCGCCATGGCATGAAACACATTCACAGTCTGGAGACTGTTAACACCATATTTTTTCCGAACCGCTTCAATAGCTCGGGACAAAGCCATATTTCGACTTTCTTCCGTATGAAATAAATTCGTTTGTTCTGAATGTGGGCGAAAATCACTCGCATCCAATAAAAGAGATCGAATGCGATTTCGTCGGCTATTTGCTTTATCGAATAATTGTTGACAAACCTGAATGACGGACACATCATCTATGGCGTAAAACCGCCCTATTCTGGCACTTTGAAGCCCATCTGTATAGTGGATTTCCAATTTGACTTTTTTAGCAGTTTCTTTCCGACGTCGCAATTTAAAAGCCATTTGTTCGGCAAGATGCTTGACTAATGCTTGGAGTATATTTTCATCATTCGTATCATTTGGAACAACCGTTTGTTCTACAATATGATTTCGAAGTAATGGGGGTGAGACCACGGACGTGTCCTTCCCTCGCGCTTCCATAGATAACCGTATTGCACATGCACCAAATAATGTTCGAAATATATCTGGAAATTGAATCATATCTTGTAACTGACTTATTTGCTGCACAAAAAGAAACTGAAGCATTTTTTTTACAGATCTTTCTTGTATTGATGGCAAAACAGGTACATGTAAAGGAGATAAAAATTTTGCTTCATCTCCATAATTCACTTCATGTATAGATTCAGGAATAACAGATGTAGAAATTTGGCTCACTAATTTATTAGCACTAATACCAACCACACTGGACAGACGTGTTTTATCTGTAATGTGTCGCACAATGGTTAAACCTGTATTTTGAAAATTTCGGTAAACAGATTTCATCCCATTCATATCCAAATAATATCGGCCATATCCTTCCGGTTCCACCACAGGCGTAAACGAAGATACAGTCTGATACACATATTGATTTAATCGTTGATATAAAGATTGATTATAGGGAAGCATTTGCACACCATGGCTCATATGTCGAGCCACAGATACTTTCATTCCCGCATAAAGGCCTTCTTCTTCTGCTTCCGGCGACAGAGAGACAATGGTTCCATTTTGATTTTGGGATGATAGTACGGCAATAGGGCGGGTTCGGAGAGATGGATCCATCATCCGTTCCGCCTGTAACTCAAAATGCCGTAAACGAATATGAAATACGGATGGGTCCATGCATGCTAATACTCGCGGAACGAGTAGAGAAGCACGCCATTGATTGCAAAATGATCTTTTTTGTTCACTTGAATAATTGGGAAATCTGGATTCCTCGGATGGAGTTCCACGCCATCCGACTTTGGATAATAATATTTGAGTGTCGCTTCACCATTAATTAAAGCAACTACAATTTGGCCCGAGCGAGCTGAAGGCGCTTTTCGGACAATGATATAATCTCCATCTTGAATATGCTCATCAATCATGGAATTCCCTTTAACTTTAAGTACAAAATTATCAGGATGCGCAAAAGGAGGCGGCACGTCAATAGTTTCTGCATTTTCTAAAGCTTCAATTGGTTCACCGGCAGCAATGAGACCCAAAAGGGGCAAGCGGGCTGATGTGGCGTGCTCTTGAGTTGTAGATAACGCCCGCTTGCCATTGGAACCTTTTAATCGAACTAAATGTCCTGAATCTTCCAATGTTTTTACATACCAATTCACGGTGCCTAAAGATGCAAAACCAAGGCCTAACATAATTTCATCATAGGATGGCGCCTGCCCTTGCTCAAGCGTAAAACGACGAATAAAATCTAAAAAGGTTTGCTGCTTTAGGGATAAAGGTTTCATAGGTTTATGAATGTGTTATATCTTTCAATAAAGTGCCTTCACAATGATGCCACTGCGAATAAAGAGATGTTTGTTTTGTCGTATGTTGGTTTAAGCGACTAATGGCTCTTTGGACAAATTCATCCTGTCTCTTCGGAAAAAAATGTTTTAATAATGCTCGTATCATATCAAACTCCTTCAATTTTATCATTGCTCGTAAGTTGCTCGTAAGTATATTACAATCATTACCCCATGTCGGTCAATGGGTATTTATAAAAAAATTAATTTATAGGCTATTTTATAACGGTATTTAAAAAAGAAAAGTTATTCCATTCGCAATGACGCTTTCTCTTTTGCTGTCATTCCTGGCTACGACTAGAAATCCATTTGATTCACAATGGAAACATCTGAATAGATTCCGGAATGACACTACAAGGGAAACGGGTTATGCTATTGTTTATCTTGAATCAGACCTTCTACTTCACCCGGATTTGGAAACCGCTCCAATGCTTTTTTTGAAAAAATAAGTTCGCCATCTAATGTGACTTCAAAAACTTTGTATGTGGCAAGCCAAGATTTGGACCAAATTCTAATATCAAATCTGTTAATCATAACTATTTTGCCAATAGACCATCAGGTAGATTAATGTAAACTTTATTTAGGGTTATTTTTTTAATATTCCTACATTCTTTTCAGTCAAATGAACTTGAAAAAGAAACAGGGATATGAAATCTATTAAAATAATCCTTATGACTTCTTTAATCCTTTCTTATATAAAAGCATCAGATTGGTGCACAACGCCAAGCCCAGAGGAAGACTATTATCATTCAATTGGCGTTTACAGATATGTTTCTGACTATGAACCAAAAATAATAAATGTTTTTTTCTATATATTCAAACCAAGTGTCGGGACTGGAGGGTATTCTAACATTCAAGTTGACGAACTACTAACGATACTAAATTCAGATTTTTCTGATTCAGATATTTCATTTACTGATGTTGGGAGAAAAACTATTCGAGATGATAATTATTATAATTCCACTAGTATATATGATCTAACTGCAACATTTGGACACAGCAATGCTGTAGATATTTTTTTAGTAAATGGATTTGAGGCTAATGCAGGTTCGATTCCGAGCAACTCTATAATATATGGTACTAGATTATCAGGCGAGCATGTAATTTCTCATGAAATGGGACATAGTTTTAGTCTGTATCATACACATGAATTTCAAGCGGGAGGCGCTGAATACCCTTGGGCTCCTGATTGTGAAAATAAGGGTGATTTTGTATGCGATACGCCACCCGATCCTAACTTACACCATGGACAATGGGTAGATGAAAATTGTGATTATATTCATCATATTGACCAAGACCCAGAAGAAGCAGGTATTCAGGATCTATATAATCCGGATTGTTACAATCTTGAATCGTATACATCATTGGAATGCTTGACATGGTTCACAAACGGTCAAGTGGAAAGGATGCATACTGGGTTTGATGAATCTGATATTATGGATGCATATGTAGAAAATATTTCTGTACCTCAAAATCTGATATGGTCAAATTCAAATAACCATCCACTCCTAGAATGGGATGCAGTGACAGATTCTAATATCGATGGTTATTCTATATTTAGGAGTACGAATGAAGGTGAGCATTGCGCTGAATATCAGTTGATTGCATCACTACCAGACAATATAACGTCTTATCTCGATAATGAGATTGATATAGTAAATCCTAAAATTGCTATCAATAGTGCAGAATATTATGTTACAGCTGTGAATAATGTTAGTGATATCTCTTTCCATTCAAATATTATTTCGGTACCGACAAATATAGCAAATAAAATCGTGAATCGAACGGATAGTTGGGAGCTAGCTGCATCAATTAATTTTGAAAGATATGATCATTCAGCAATCCTTTTACCCGATGGAAGAGTATTCGTAGCTGGTGGAGTCTTGTACAATGAATTTCCACCTTATATTGATAAATGTGAGATTTATAATCCCTATGGAAATTCATGGGTTTTAACTGATGATCTTAATTATGCACGAAGTAACCATACTAGTACATTATTAGATAGCGAATTTGTTTTAATCACTGGAGGATTAAATGAAAATGGGTCGTTAAGTTCGACAGAACTTTTTTTTATTGCAGACAATAGTATAATTGAAGTTGATTCTATGAACAATTCACGAAATAACCATGCATCAATAAAATTATCAAATGGCAAAATACTTGTTTCAGGAGGATTTTTTGAATCATCCTTTGGAGAATCCACAATTGGTAGTTGTGAAATATTTGATCCATTATCTGGACAATGGGAAATAACTGGAGAATTAAATTATCCGAGAGGAGACCATCAAGCGATTTTGCTCAGTAATGGAAATGTTATGGTTGTAGGCGGCCATGAATTTTGGGGGACTCCGGTTAACACAGTTGAATTTTTTGATCCTACAACTGAATTGTGGACAGAAATTGATGGTACTATATTTCCTAGGCCGTTCATATCTTTAGAAACTATTAACGAGAATATTTTCTTAATCAGTGGTGGAAATATTGATACTTGTGAAGTTTTTAATTATGTAACAAGTACTTGGAGCGAAGTGGCTCCATTTGAGTTTTCCCGAGAATATGGAATGAAGACTGTAAAATTAGTTAATGGCAATGTGTTGCTTACGGGGACTAGAGAAGAATGTGAAGTGTTTAGTGTTCCTAATATGTCATGGGTAAGAGTAAGCGATATGCCATCAGTTCGATTTAATCATACTCTCACACTATTGGAAAGTGGCAAAGTACTTTTAGTGGGAGGAAACTCTTCTCACACAACATATATTTATAATCCAGATACGACTACTGTAGGGTCGCAAATTGAGACCGACCTTCCAAAGGGGTATTCACTTCACAATAATTTCCCCAATCCATTTAATCCAAAAACGACTATCCGCTATGAAATTCCTGAATATAGTGTTGTAACCTTAAAATTGTATAATATAAACGGACATCTTGTCAAAACATTAATTGATGGAGATCAAAACCCTGGTAGTGGTTCTGTAGTTTGGGATGGCACGAATAAATCAGGATTACGATTATCGAGTGGTATTTATATTTTTATTATGAGAGCAAAATCAATCTATAGCAATAAATTGTTCACTAGTACCAAAAAAATGATATTCCTAAAATAACTGTTGTCCCTCCCAAAAACTAAATCTATATAAGAAGTTAGTGTAATTTGGCTTTAGATTGCATTAACGAAGCACTAAAAAGGTCAAAACAATTTTTAAAAAACTGATAAAAACCAGAAGAGTGAGGAAAAGATGGGTTTATAAAAGGATTCTATAAATGAAATTCTACCCGATTCAACTCGAAAAATGATTGTTCTTAAATAAGGGAATACTTCCTTAATAAAATAAAAGAACTAGGTTTTACTTGAAAAAACTGCCACTTCTTCTTCACATTCGTTCATCATCGCAATGACGCTTTCTCTTTTGCTGTCATTCCTGGCTACGACCAGAAATCCATTTGATTCACAATGAAAATATCTGAATAGATTCCGGAATGACACTACAAGGGAAACGGGTTATGCTATTGTTTATCTTGAATCAGGCCTTCTACTTCCCCTGGATTGGGAAAACGCTCTAAGGAATTTTTTGAAAAAATGAGTTCACTATCCAATGTGACTTCAAAAACGCCACCCCCGGAAGAAATAAGTGTAATATTACTATCAGGAAACTGCTTTTTAAGATCCGCTTCCAAACTGGAAGCGCGTGGTAAATAGTTTCAAACAGTACAATATTCAATGGAAATATTCATCTTCTATCCTTTTGATTAAGCTGTAGTTTACACATGCTATCTTCAATTCAACATGCATTATTTTTACCCTTCAGCTAATGTTTGATATTTCTTACCCAAATGATATATTTATCATAAACAGTAATTTCAAATATGATTTCAAAATAGAAAGATTCCTGTTCCTAAAATAGACATTCAGTCTACACAATAAAATATTTCACCACACAGTATTAATTCTATTAAATTGCCCGCCAATTATGAAGCACTTCTTACACATTATGTTTCTGGGTATTATTTCTGTTTTTTTCACACTAACTGGATGCGGTGAAAAACAAAAAAGCATCTATGAAGAAATTGATTTTTCAGCCATTCCATCGGATATTATGTCCAATGGCGAAGCAGTATATGCTCGATCCTGTTTCGCATGTCACACATACGGACTCAATGGTGCTGCTACCTTGGAAAATACAAAAGTTTGGGATAAAACAGCTAAAAAGGGGATTGAAATATTATATCAAAATGTATGGCAAGGATATACAGGAATGGAGGGCGTCATGCCACCAAGAGGCAATTGTTTGAACTGCGGGGAACACGACATTCAAAATGCCATTGTTTATATGTATTCTCATGTGATTTCTTTTAAAAAAGAGCCCACACGTTAAAATTATTCTATATTTAAAATCCTGTCTCATGCTACCATGGATACAGAATGATGGAAATAAGGAAGATTTATTTCAAGGAATCCAAAAAATATCCAAAATAAACAAGAACATTATATCCAAGGTAATTCACAAAACATTTATGACGCTTTTTTTATTTCACAAAAACCATTTTACGTACATCACGCTTGACACCATGGCGTAGTTCCAAAAAATACACACTACTTGCAGTATGGGACGCATTCCATTGTATTTCATGATTCCCCGGCTCAATCGCTCTATCAACTAATATTTCTATCAAACGTCCTTGAATATCATAAATAAGTAATGATGTCAATTGATGTGTATCGACTGAAAATCGAATCGTGGTCATTGGGTTGAACGGATTAGGGGAATTGGGATATAATGCAAATCGATTCGGTGACATATTTAAATCATTTTCCAGTTCAACATTAAATCCAAAAAACGCTAACAATCTTCCTGCCAATGCTTCTTTTTCTTGATCATTATAAATCGTTTCAAAGGGGAAACCCATCACAACAATGCGTGCATTCAAATTGCTTCCCGGCACGACACCACTAAATTGTGTAGCCGCAATTAAACCATTCGAATACATTAAAGCAGGCGTAGATCCTCCAATAGAGCTAAAAGCATCTGGATAATTTTCTTCATACACACCATGGCTTCCATTGTCATAATGCAAAGTGAGGCCATCGAAGAGTGTCCCATCTACCCCATTTACAGTATACGCATTGGCATCATCTGAGCCATAACCCGCTTTCAAATAATCATGAATAAAATCACGATCAGTTGATGAGCCCATATTATCTAAGTCCCATGCCACTTCCGAACCGGAAACAAATAGCCGTCCTCCTTCAGATAAATAATTTTTTACCTTATTCTGTTCTGATACAGAAAATGTTTCATGTTCGGTACTTTCATCCCCCAATAGCCAAAAAACGGCTGTATATTGACTCAATTGAACTGATCCATCTATTACCGCATCATTGTCCACCATATCAAAGGAATATCCCCAGGGATGTAACGCTAGCCCCATCCGTTTTGCAAAATTATGATAAGGCAAGGCATAACTACCATTCGTGCGATCAAAACCGTCTACAATTAGGATATCTTTATATTCGTCTGTTTGATAGGTTCCATAAATATCTGAAGAATAACTTTCAGACACACTATCCACGGATGAGACACTAGTCATTTTAAAGAAAACGGGTTCATTATTCTCATTGGCAAATTGAAGGGTTGATACGGATGGTTCAATATCACTTAATAATGACCACCCTGATCCAATGGCATGTGTATAAAGATGAAACCCGGAAATAGATTCCGGGTCTTGAGCTTGCCATACTAATGATATGCTATCCGTCCATACAATAGACCTTATGTCTGTGCGTGGTATACTAGCTGGCGATCCTTCCATACCAACATAATATCTTGGCGTATAGGAAGTAAGTTGACTCAAATTATAAGTCCGATAACTCACTTTCCAATCAGCAGCAGATGCTTCAACAACCAAAAAAGATCCATCCGCATTTCGCAATACAACCATCCGAACATGGCCAACTTTATGGATGGCATCCCCCGGGCTTAAATCATTCCAATTATCGTATGCAATCGTAATATCATCATCCATCATGGCTGTAGAATAATGAGAAGATAAACTCCAACATCGAGACACAAATCCGGAACAATCCACGCCAACAGCATAAGAGCTCACACACCAATTTGTACTGCAATCTGTCGCTTTATCTCCAGCATATTTTCCATCATCAATGCCATTATTAAACCCATCTAAAGTATAAAATCCGCCCCACTGATATGGCACATGATAATTTGTTCCAACTTGAATCCAGCCCGGTGTCTCCACAGTTACTCCATTTGGATCAGTAATGGGTCCACCTGTAATATTCCCTGCATCTGCAACCCACTCATAATTCACATATGCATCCGCTAATTCTAATGCTTCTTCTGGGGTTACTACAGGATAATTATAAGATTCCCTTTCTTCATTTTCATTGGACTCTGGTTCAGAAAATTGATTTGGAACTGTATTATAATGAACCCCTTCTAATAAATGATTTGGTAAAGTGTAAACAGGGTCATCATCGATTCCACCTTCTGCTTGAATCCAGCCACTTATCGTTACACCCTTTTCTCTTGTACTCATAATATAGAGATGTCCATCTTCATCAATATAAAATGGAACTTCAATAAATGAATAATCAATATTCGGAATTTGGAATATGGCATGTGTCGACCCATTTTCATCATATAATCCAATCATTCGTTTTACATCTAATGGAACTTGTTGAATAATAGTTTCCACATACACATAATGGAATCCATTAGTATTATTTCCAAGATATTTTCCAGATCCAATGATATCCGATTGTGTAATCGTAAAAGATAACCCATTTCCAACGATACTTAATGTATAGTCATTTTCCCGGGCCACACTTATTAGAGACATTTTTTGATAATTTATAGTCCGTATCAATTCTGAAATAGGTTCTTTTTTAACGCATTCATTATTGATAAACGTTTTTTGCAATTGAAAGATAGGGTCTGTAATACAAATTTTATTCTGATAGACTGAAAAAGATGTGGGCCCTAATCTAAATCCTGGCACATCTTTTATATCCAATTGATCCTCACCATGGCCCCATGGAATAAATAATAATTCCTTATACATGTATTGGGCTTGAAGAGCACCAATCAATAAGAGAGACACAGAAATGATTTTCAGCATGGTTGAAATCTACGAAATCTTTCTAATGGAAATCCAATTCATATATCATAATATTCCCGAGGAATCCAGTACTATTGATGGTGAATAATCCTTAAAATTCCCAACACAATTTTTAGAAAGAACATGCCAAAACATCCATTATTCGATTTGATTAAAAATGAACCCTTATTTCATTCCCTAGTGGAAAAATATGGGACACCCCTTTATGTCTATTCCAAAGATCGCTTGATTCATAATATTCAAACACTAGACCAAGCGCTTGGGGATCATTTTGAGTCTCATCATATCTGTTATACCATTAAAGCCAATAGTAACCCCCATTTGATTCAAGCTTTAAAATCAACCATTCCTGCGCTAGGAGCTGATTGTGCCAGCCCTGGAGAAATAGCTATTTCAGGAAAGTGTGGCATTGTGGGAAATGAATGTATTTATACAGGGAATTATGAATCACCCAATGATTTATCCTATGCCCTCGAAACTGGGGCTCATATTAATTTAGATGATATTTCATCTTTTCATCGATTGAAAAGAATCGGATTACCCAAAGATATATCCTTTAGATTAAACCCAGGATTCGGTCGTGGGGCCTTTTCTCAAGTTGTGACTGGCGGTGAAAATTCTAAATTTGGTGTCCCCCACTATGATATTGTAAATGCGTATCGACTCGCAAAAGAATCAGGTATTACATCGTTTGGAATTCAATGTATGACAGGTTCCGGAGTTTTAGATCCTAACTATTATCCAAATCTTATATCTAAAATATTAAAGACCGTTAAGAAACTCAAAGATGAATTAAATATTCATATGGACTATATCAGTTTAGGTGGCGGTTATGGCATTCCATATACTGATGAAGATTCCCCTTTGAATTTTGATAATGTATTTAATAATGTAGCTCAGAATTTTAACGTTTTCTTTGAATCACGACATGAAGCAAAACCTGCACTCTGGATTGAACCGGGTAAATCTGTCGTGGGCGATACAGGAATTTTATTGACTCGCGTCACAGGGAAAAAGGATAGTTATAAATCATACATTGGTGTTGATGCAGGCATGGAAACGTTGATGCGTCCTGCCTTATATGGGGCATATCATCGAATTTATAAAGTGGGCGACCCAGATGCGCTGCCATCAACAAAAGTGGATATTACAGGACGCATTTGTGAAAATACAGATCGATTGGCCAAAGATCGATTATTCCCAGAAGTAAATGAAGGTGATTTATTGGCTGTCATGGATGCCGGTGCATATGGTTTTACAATGTCAAACCAATTTTGTACGCGTCCCAAAGTAGCTGAAATTTTCTTGGCTGGAGAAAAGCCAACATTAATTCGACGAAGAGAAACCATTAAAGATATTCTTAGGAGTTGTGATGTATAGTATTATTATAATTAAAAAATGGATTTTAGAGGCTAAAGTCCACTTTTCTTCAATCTTTTTAACCCAAAGTAAGTTAAAAAAAAATCACCAATTTGGATTGAACTTGCCCATTAGGAGTAGGATATACCCAATTTTCAAAAGACAAAGGACTTTAGCATCTATACAGAGAAATTTTATTCTTTTGATTTTTTCTGTGCAATCAATGATCTTTGCCCAAAATAATATCGGCATTCATCAAGAACAATCTGAATATTATAAGATTCATTATAATGAATCATCTCGGCAACAAGTGCCTGGTCCCATATATCCAAAATCCCACCGAAACAGAACTCCTTCAAAAGAAATATTTGGTTATCACCCATACTGGATGGGAACAGCGTGGACGAATTATAATTTTGATTTAATCACAACCCTTGCCTACTTTTCTGCGGAAGTAAATGCAAATGGAAGCTTAGGAGATATTCATGGCTGGCCCATCACTGATCTCATTAATGAAGCACATGCACATGGCACAGATGTTGTCTTATGCGCAACACTTTTTAGCAGTAGTGATATTACAACTTTATTGAGTAGTGCCACAAATCGACAAAATTGTATTAATAATTTATTAGCTCAAGTACAAGCCGGAAATGCAGATGGTGTAAATATTGATTTTGAATCTTTCCCTTCTTCTCAACGGGATAATATGGTCACCTTTATCACTGATCTTACTGAAACATTTCACACAGAAATCCCTGGGTCTCAGGTCACGTTAGCCATGCCAGCTGTGGATTGGAATGATGCATGGGACTATAATGCTTTAGCATCTATTAGTGACGGACTTTTCATAATGGGATATGCTTATTATTGGAGTGGAAGTTCCACATCTGGGCCTAATTCACCCCTCACTGGTTCTGGTTATAATCTTACATGGACCGTGAATGATTATTTGAATAAAACAAATAATCAAGCAGATAAAATTATTTTGGGTATCCCATATTATGGGAGAGAATGGCCCACAGAGACAGATCAAGCTGGATCTCAGACGACTGGAAGTGGCGATGCGAAATTTTATGCAGAAATGGAAGGACGTGCCTTATCATATGGAAAAATATGGCACGAATCATCTCAAACACCTTGGTATCGATATGAAAATCCCAATTGGTTTCAAGGGTGGTACGATGATAGTTTATCCTTATCATTGAAATATGATTTCGCTATTGATCAGAATTTGAAAGGTGTAGGCGTTTGGGCGCTTGGTTATGATGGAAATAACACCGAATTATGGGATTTATTTTCTGCAAAATTTGGTGCTACGGCTCCCCCAACATCTCCTCATCGCATTTCCATAACAAATACATCTAACAGCTCTATTATTATCCAATTTCAAGGAGCAGATACTGCCGATGAATTTTTTATTTATCGTCGAAATCCATCTACAAATACGGACGAATTATTTTCCACACATCAACAACGTCCTATTGTTATGGATAACTTAAACCAGAATGAATTGTACTTATTTTCGATTCGCGCATCAAATACTCATGGGGAATCCCCCCAAACGGAAGTATTAGGTGTTGTTCCATCATCGCAACCAGTTAAATGTTTGATTGTAAATGGGTTTGATAGAGTAAATGGTACGACAAATACATTTGATTTTATTCGCCAACATGGGGGTGCCATTTTTGAAAATGGATATGCATTTGATTCTGCTACAAATGAAGCAATTATGCATGATGAATTAGATTTATCCCAGTATCAATTTGTCGATTGGATATTGGGAGAAGAAGGAACAGCCACTAGTGCATTCATTGGGTCAGAACAAGACCGGGTGGAGTCATACCTTGAAAATGGGGGTTTCTTATTTGTCTCCGGTTCAGAGATTGGATATGATTTATCAGCACAAGGGAGCACAGCAGACCAATTTTTTTTAGAAAACTATTTAAAAACAGAATATATCTCTGATGCTGCAGGTGGCCAGCAGGGAACCTATAGTGGTTATGGAATCACGGGCTCAGCTTTAGATCAAGTCACAAATATTACATTTGATAATGGAACACATGGCACATACGATGTGGATTGGCCTGATGGGATTAAGCCGGTAAATGGTGGCTCAGTCTGCGCAAAATTTAATGGTGTAGATTATAATTCTAGAGGTGGTATGGGTAACCAATATATTGGATCTTTTGGCTCAAGTACGTTAGATGGTGGCGTAATAATATTGTCTGTAGGGTTTGAAACCCTTTACCCAGCTTCAAAACGGAATGAAGTTATGGATCATATTTTGAGTTATTATGAATTGGAATTGTCAACAGAATACAATTCCCCAACTCCAATGTCTAAATTCATAACGATCTATTCATTATATCCCAATCCAACGAATACATCTTTTACCATCGATTTTTCCACATCATCACCGGAAGAAAATGTTTCTATTTCCATATTAAATATTAAAGGACAACTCCTTTTAAATACTACAATTTCTGAAAGCCCCGAAACACATCAATCATGGATTTGGAATGGTTTAGACCAAAATGGGTTAGACGTTCCGACGGGTATATATATTGTACAAGTGAGAAATCAACACCATATAGCAACCCAAAAAGTGACCCTGCTTAAATAATTTTATGCACATAACTTTTATTATCGCACATTACGATCCGGGATCAAAGGGTGAATGTCGTCAATCATTTGTGCGTACATTAGATACCATCCATGCTCAAAAAGAAGAATATGAAGTTGAAATAATTATAGCAGATGATGGGTCCAAATATGAAGATGATTTTTCAACTTTTTCTACTAATACTATTGATCATAATGGGCGAACAATTCATCACTTGAAAGATAATGAATTAAAAAGTTGGCTGAAGAAAGAAGATTATAATTTCCCGGAAATCAGACATTGGCTTTATTTACCAAAAGATAAACCATGTATGTCTAAAGCACGTGTCTTAAATGCTGCTACTTCCTTAGCCAAGAGTGATTTGTTATTCTTTTTAGACGATGATAATTATTTTATTTCTGAAGAAACTATAAAGCATATTATTCAATTATCTGAAGAATACAGTTTAATACTAGGCCAGATAAAAGATGGGAATGGTCGATTTCGTCCATATCAGAGTCATCGTGTACAAGGCACAACTATTGGTGTAAAAAAATCCATTATAGGGAAAATTGGTGGATTTGGAGAATGGACGGAAGATATATCCTGCGGTGTAGATTCAGATTTATTTTTGAAACTATATGACATTTTTTCAAAAAACACCGAATTAAAAGCGTGTTATACGAGTCAAATTCAAACGGTAGATAGCCTAAGTAAACGCTGGCGCCCTTTTATTCCCACATTTTTTAGAAATCGGAGAGCAAAAATTGCATTTAGAAAAGAATATAATTGCCCAAACTACAGAAGTGTTCGCCACAACCCTTCCAGAGATAAAACTAATTGGATTAAGGATTTAACCTAAGGTTATGCGAATTTCTCTCATTATGCCAACCTACAATCGGGATTTTATCATTGAATTAGCGATTCAATCTATCATCCACCAGGCACCACATGAATCTGAAGTAGAATTATTTATAGGAGATGATGGGATAGATCAAACAGAAGCAATTGTTCATAATATTGAAAATACCAATCCGAAACTCACGATTCATTATGAAAAAATGGAGCGCATTGCCTTATCGGATAAATTAAATTATCTTGTGCGAAAATCAACTGGAGATTATTATGGAATCATTGGAAGTGATGATTTCCAATCTCCATATAAAATTTCTGGTTTCGAAAAAGCGCTTTCCAAACAAGGTGGAGATGTGTTTGGCCAATATCAATTTATTTACCATGATATCATATTTAGACATTCAAAATTATGGACTCAAAACCGAGATATGGATTTTTTCAAAGCAGGATCATTTTTAATCATGAAACGATCGATTTTTGATCAATATAATGGCTATAATCCTGGATTGTGGCGTGCCATTGATTCATCCCTTGCAGAAAAAATAGATTGGGAAAAAGTTGACTGTACTAACGTAGAAGAAGTAGAACCAAAAGTGATTCAATCATCAATTGCCATTCAACATATTGATAATATCTGGAGACGAAAATCAAAGGGCTTTCGCCGTAAACAAAAACAAACGGCTAATTATTTAACCGAATCGATCGATCTTAATCTTCAGAATGAAATGGGGTCTACCTTTACAACTTATACTCGTTTGCGAGAACAAATGGTTAAAGATTTATCATTGATTAAAAAAATATATCTTATATTGAAAAAATAATGAAAATTCTTCTTGTTGGGCACCAATATTTTTGTGAAAAAATAGCATCTAAACTTATAGAACGACATCATGATGTTGAAGTTGTCTTCTACGAAGATTGGGGAAGAAAAATTATTCCCACAATTCTACTAAGTAAGGAATATGATGTTTTACATTTTATTTGTGGAAGAGGCATGCGAAAATTTATCTTTCCTCTTATTTTAAGATATTTAATGAATAAACATATTTTTGTTCATTTTGTCGGAAGTGATGTGTTGCAGTTTAAAAGACAAAAATTCTTTGATAGAATGAATTGGAAATTGTCTCTTCACCTTTCTAATAGAATTTTTTCTGGTTCACCTCAGCTCAAAAGAGAATTACGCCCATTAATAAAATCAACTTTTTTCCACCTTCAGTATCAGGAGACTCCTCACTTAAATATTCCATTACCAGATGAGTTTACTGTTTTATCCTACATACCAAAAGTAAACCCTAAATTTTATGGGTTGGATGAAATTCTTCGTATTATAGAAACAAATAGAGATGTAAAATTTATCATTATTACCGACTATAAGAATGAATTGTATAATTATCCTAATGTAACAATTCTCCCGTTTGATCCATCTAGAAATATGGAAGATTTATATAGAGAAGCTACAGTTTTAATTAGATTGACTGATCATGATGGTATGGCTCAGATGGTATTAGAATCACTGAGTTACGGTCGATATGTATTTTGGACTAATAAGTTCCCTTATTGTGAACATGTCCTTAAGGATTCCAATGATGTAAGTAAAAAACTAAATCGATATCTTGGTGTAACTAAACCCAATATTCAAGGTTCAGAGTGGGTCAGATCTAATTTAAATAATCAATTGAATATTCAAGAATTAATCAATATTTATAAAAATCCAAAGTTTGTTTTGAAAAAAAGATTTATATGACAAAAAGATGTTATTTATTTTTACCTTTGTAGCCATCATAAAATGAAAATAGTCACATTCATACCAGCCCGTGGAGGGAGCAAAGGCATCCCAAGAAAAAATGTTCTGCCATTTTTAGGGTTTCCCCTTATCAATTATTCTATTGAATATGCAAAAACGTGTGATTTAGTAGATGGCATTTATGTATCAACAAATGATAAAGAAATTGCTGAAATATCTTCTTCTTCTGGAGCACAAGTAATAAACAGACCAAATAATATTAGTACGGATACAGCTACAACCGAAAGTGCCATCCACCATTTTCTCAATGTCATTGATGATAAACCAGATATTATCATTTTATTACAAGCTACAAGCCCATTACGCCCGGCAGGATCGTTAGCGGATGCAATCAATACATTTATTCAAGGTGAATTTGATTCACTACTGAGTTTAACACCTACTCATCAGTTCTTCTGGGAAGTGGATGGAAATATTGCATTACCTAAATATGATTTCAAGAATCGACCTAGAAGGCAAGATTTTCGACCATCAGATATCCCTTATGACGAAAATGGATCTTTATATATTTTTACACGTAAGCACTTTGAAAAAACGGGGAATCGTCTTGGGGGAAGAATAGGATATATAATTTTTGCAGAAAAGTATGGATATCAAATTGATTCCATGGATGATTTCAATCATTTGGAATCTTTAGCTTCTAATAATCGTGAGGAATAAAACAAGATATTCTCAGAGAATGACTCTAATTTTATAGGTAAATAAATAATCAATATGGCACACATTACATTTAATCAACGCACTATTGGACCCGGGCACCCGACTTATATTATTGCTGAAATTGGGATAAACCACCAAGGTGATGTAACTCTTGCAAAAAAATTAATCGAGGCTGCAAAAGAGTCTGGTGCAGATGCGGTTAAATTCCAAAAAAGAAGCATCAGCCGAATTTTAACAAAAGAAGGATTAGATATGCCTTACGATAACCGGAATAGTTTCGGTGCCACGTATGGTGAACATAAAAAAGCGTTAGAATTATCTGAAGAAAATTATGCTGAGTTATTTACTCATGCTCAAAATGCTGGTGTTGATTTTTGTGCTTCTGGTTGGGATGAAGAAAGTATTGATTTTTTAAATAATCTCGGTGTATTCTTTTTCAAAATGGCTTCTGCAGATTTAACAAATATACCCCTTTTAGATCATACAGCACGATTGAGTAAACCCATGTTTCTTTCAACAGGTATGGCGAATATGGATCAAGTATACCAAGCCGTTGAAACAGTGAAACAGCATCAAGCACCATTGGCTGTCCTTCAATGTACATCTACTTATCCAACGGATTTTGAAGAAATCCATTTAAATGTATTATCTACTTTTCAAGACGCATTTCCCCATGCTGTTATTGGATATTCCGGGCATGAATTGGGTATAGCCATTCCTGCTGTTGCTGTAGCATTAGGTGCTAAAATAATTGAACGCCATTTCACCCTTGATAGAACCATGAAAGGAGGTGATCATGCTGCTTCTTTAGAACCTCAAGGATTTGCAAAAATGGTTCGTGACATTCGACACGTTGAATCAGCAATGGGTTTCCCTGAAAAAAATATCCAATCATCAGAAGAGCCTGTTTTTAAAAAATTAGCAAAAAGTATCGTTTCTACACAATCCATCCCATCTGGTACAATTATATCAAGAGAAATGCTTACAACAAAAGGACCTGGGACAGGAATTTCTCCAACCCAAATGGATGAAATAGTTGGAAAAACGGCTAAAAACAATATTTCTATTGATGTCGTCATTCAAGAAACCGATTTATACTAACATGGATTCTGAATTAAAAAATAAAATCAATAATATTAAACTTGTTGCCACAGACATTGATGGTGTTTGGACAGATGGAACTATGTATTATTCCCTAGAGGGTGATGTGATGAAAGTTTTTTCAACCTATGATGGAATGGCTGTCCAAATCCTGAGAGATCTTGGGATTCCGGTTGCCATATTAACGGGTGAAAATTCTCCAATGGTTCGTCAACGTGCAAATAAATTACATATCCCTTACCTTTATCAAGATGAACAAAATAAAATTTCGCGACTGAATGAAATCTGCGATAAAGAGAATATTTCCTTAGATGAAATTGCCTATATCGGCGATGATATTAACGATCTTGAATGTTTAAAATCCGTTGGAGTTACAGCTCTGTCTGGGAACAGCCCGATCCTAAATCAATTCACACCAGATTATGTGACACAAAGATTTGGTGGACAAGGCGCTTTCAGAGATTTTGTGGATTGGCTTTTAGAAAATCGATAAGGGACTTTAACCTTGTTGATTTACTTTATTTATACACTCCTATCTCCCATTTTTTGGTTATTCCTACATATTGCCAAATTGTTCAATCCTAAAATTGCTGAACACTTACTCGACCAAAAGCAATCTGTTGAAAATGTACTTATTAAAATCCAAAATGAATCTAATGGAAGGTCTATTATCTTGTTTCATGGTGCTTCCGCTGGTGAGTTTGAACAAATTAAACCACTGCTACAGAGAATTGATCATTCAAAATACTTTTGTATTCAATCTTTTACCTCTCCTACCATTTATTCGAAAGAAAAAGACAACCCCCTAGCAGACGCTGTTTGTTATTTCCCATTTGATCTACCTTGGTCTGTTAACCATTTTTACAAAATATTGAAACCACAATATATGGTTATTACCCGTCACGATCTTTGGCCTCATATGATACGATTGACTCAAAGTAATAATATTAAACTATTTTTTATAAATGCAAATATTCATGAAAATTCTTTATGGGTTAAACCTTGGGTTATATCCTTAAGCCAGTATTTATTTTCACACTTTGAATATATTACAACTGGATCTGAACGACTACTATCAAATCTTAAATCAATTACGAAAGATGAAAAGATTTTAGTGATTGGCGATACTCGATTTGATAGTATAATTGATAGGAAAGATCAAAATAAAGACTCTTTAAAACTTTCTGACTCTGAAAATAATACAATTCTATTTGGTAGTTTAGATGATATCGATTTGCAAATTGTTAGCGACTCAATTCAAATCCACTACCCAAACGGGAATTCATCTTTATTAGATAAAACCCATCAACTCATTATTGTCCCCCATGAAGTGAATGAAGAAACATTAATGGCATTCGAAAATACATTTAGTTCTATCAATATATCATCTATTCGTTACTCTGATTATGGCAGCAATCAGGAATTCTCATGTATGATAGTAGATAAAGTTGGAATGCTTGCGGACTTATACGCCCACGCAGATCTTGCTTATGTAGGGGCCGGTTTTGGCAGAGGTGTTCATTCTGTCATAGAACCAGCAGTTTACAGCTGTGCGATTGCTTATGGGCCAAATATTCATAATCTGGATGAAGCAGTTTCCATGGCGAAATTAGGTTTAAGTACCATTGTGAATAATGCTAATGAATTAGCAAACTTTTATCCACTATTAGATCAACCAGACTTATTAAAATCAATCCAAGAAAAAACTGAACAATTTGTAACCCAACATAAATTATGCTCCCAATCACTATTAAATATTATTTTTTCAAAATGAAGTCTATTTCATTATCCATTCTACTCGTTTCTTCACTATCATGTCAAAGCACATCTCCTTCAATTCATCAGGAACAGGCCAATTATTATAAAAATAAACAAACACCACCTACCCATATCACAAATGTCAAAACGGGTTTAGATGTATTGCTAAAAAAACATACTGATTCCCTTACAGGTAAATCAATTGCCCTTGTTACAAATCATACTGGTATTGATAAAATGGGTGTTCCAAATTATAAACGAATTATGGCATTGGATGATGTTGACCTTAAAGTAATTTTCTCTCCCGAACATGGATTATTTGGTGAAGCTGCTGCTGGTGAAAAAGTAAACTATGAAGGAAAAGAAATAAAACTTCCTACAGTTATAAGTCTTTATGGGAAAAATCGAAAACCGACTGAAAGTATGCTTGAAGGTGTTGATTTAATTCTTTATGATATTCAAGATATTGGTGCTCGATTTTATACTTACATAACAACGCTTGGGTTGGTCATGGAATCTGCTGGAAAATTAAATATACCTGTATGGATTTTAGATCGTCCTAACCCAATTCGTGGTGATCGCATAGAAGGTCCTATACTTGATATGGATTTCCAAACTTTTGTTGGATATTATCCTATTCACATTCAATATGGCGGTACGGTTGGATCACTTGGGGAAAAAATAATTGAAGAAAAATGGATAACACATATACCTGATATTCGTATCATAGAAATGGATGGATACAATAATTCCTTATGGTTTGATGAAACTGATTTACCTTGGGTAAAACCATCTCCAAATATTCCCGATTTAGAAACAGCCATCATTTATCCGGGAATGTGTTTGTTGGAAGGAACAAATGTTAGCGAAGGACGTGGAACACAACATCCATTTAAATGGTTTGGTGCACCATGGATAAATGGCCATAATTTATCTCAAATGTTGAATAATCTAAATCTGCCTGGTGTTGTGTTTATTCCCCATTCATTTACACCAAAAACAATTGAAGGTATGGCATGGAAACCCAAATTTGAAAATCAAGTTTGTCAAGGGATTGAAATACAAGTTATTGATCGAAATAAGTATAAGAGTGTATTGGTGGGTGTTCATCTCCTGAATATATTGAACCAATTATATCCAGATAATATGTCTTATAAAGAAAAACATTTAAATCGGCTGTGGGGAAGTGATCTGCTTCTTAAATCACTCAAAAATGGGCAGAACCCTTTAGAACTTATTCACCCCTAAGATAGATCAGTTTTAATGGGTTTTTAGTTTCAACTCCAACGGGTTTTGCCAAATAAATACCCGAGCTTAATAGTTTTCCTTTATTGTTTTTCCCATTCCATTGAACAATCACTTCATCAGATCCATATCCAGAAATGGATGAAATATTTCTTCCCAATAGATCAAAAATATCAACTTGAATGTTGGAATTTTCGGTGGTATGAAATCGTAACGAAACAAGATCTGAGAATGGATTTGGATAGGGAGAACCCTGAAAGGAGATGGACGGACCTAATGTAGATTCAATATAGTCATTTATTTCAAATCGCATTATCATTATTTCATTCCAAACATTATTTCCTGGACATGCCGTTGTTCCAAAATAATCTCGATGCCCTAATAACGCACCAGGATCTTGTCCATATGTGTCAGATATCCATCCATATAATTTTACAAGTGCATCTCGACTTTCATCTGTCATTGTTTGGTAACAATTATCTTCGGGTGGATGGTAACAGCCCAACAAGCAAACACCAATATTCCCAGTATTCGCTCCACCCACATGAGCACCTAGCACTGTTTCTGGGCGTCCCTGATATATATTACCAGCACGATCAACTAAGAAATGATATCCAATATCCATCCAGCCTCTACCATTTTGATGAAAATATTGAATCCACTTTACTTGTTCTAACCCTTCTTCAATATTTTCTGCACTACAGCATGCCGCATGGTGCAGTGTTAATTTATCGTAATATGGATGATTACTATATTGTCCATCTGGTGGATCAGCACCCCAATCTTCTCGTGAAATCACCACAGGTTTCGGAACAGTTCCACTTTGTGGAATCATAGGGCGCGCTAAATGATTTATATTCTCAGAATCTTTTTTAAATAATATAATATTTTCTATATCGATTGAATTATAAGAAATAATTTTATAATGAATTTTTTTTTCATCACCATCTAAAGAGAAAAGAAATGTTGAAATGATTTGATTTTCATTCTGTCCTTCAAAAATCATTCCTTCTTTTAATGCTATTTTTTTACCATCATTATAAATAGAGAAGGAAATGGATTCGACACTTTGTCCAATTAAGTCTAATGCTCCACCCTCCATTGGAATATAAAATAGTGGAGATTCACCTTCATATATATAATAATTTATACTATCTCTAACTGTTGGTCTAGAAAAAGAATCAAATGAATCCCCAATATCTCCTAGTTGAGGAAATACATTTGTGGAAGCCACTATGATCCAAACAAAAGTGGCTCTTATTATGTTGTTCAATTCAATTTGTAATCGTCAGATTAAAATCGAAAGCCTAGAGATACTCGTTGAATAAAATCGAATCTTCCGAAATCAGAATAAGAATAATCAACTTTTAATTTGGTATTCGTTCCCACAAGTCGATATAAAATACCTGCACCTAATGTTAATCCTTCTTCTGTTCCATCACGAAACAATGTTGAATAACCACTACGCACAAAAAATGTTTCTGCAAATGCAAACTCAAGCCCGGCATTTATACTTTCTGTATTATCGTTAGGATGTAATGCATCTAACCCAAAGGACAAACGTGTTTTCCCTTTATTAATTAATTCACCTGCTAATCCGACTCGGAAAAGAAGGGGCAGTGGAAAGCCATCTGTTTCATAAAGAGCATTAATAAATTCCACATTTCCTTCATTCACAGGATCTGGATCCACACTGATCCTTAAATCGCGTCCATCCAATGTCATATCATTTCCAAAATTGGAAATACTAGCTCCAATGCGAATTCCTTTGAAAGGAGAAACAAATACTGCCCCTAAATCAGCAGCCATCGCTTGAGCACTTGCATGCCATATTTTTTGCTGAATAAACTTTAGATTTCCACCAATACTGAATCGATCCGATAATTGTTTTGCATATGAAAATGTGACAGCTAAATCCCCTGCTTCAAAAAGTTCACCTGTCCCTTCAGGTTGATCTACTGTACGAACAATATCTTCTGGCACCATTAAACTTGTTACACTTGCTCCAATGACTCCTATCCTAGGAACGTTAAAGGCAAAGGCCATAAAGTTAAAAGTTGTTTCTGCCAACCAAGGACTATTTACAAACATTGTTTGTATACCTTCTAAATGGGCTAATCCAGCCGGATTCCAAAAACTTTGACTAATATCTCCTGTCATGGCAGTAAAGGCGCCTCCCATAGCAGATCCACGTGCATCCACACCAATTTTTAAGAATTGGGCTGATGTTGTACCACGCTTAGTAATTGTTTGTTCATTCTCCAACTGGCTGAATCCAAAGACAGTTATTAAACTGATAAATAAGATTGATTTAATAGATTGTTTTATCATAATATTTTTCCGCTACTTAATGACCGCAAAACGACCGATTTTTTCACCAATTTCTCCTGCATCAACATGGTAAACGTAAACACCAAAGGCAATAGGGAAATTATCATCTGTAGTTAAATCCCAATATTCCTTTCCATCATCCATAGACGAATTATGAGAAATTGTTTTTACTAATTCACCTGTAATCGTATAAACACGTATCATACATTCCATGGGCAAATGATTAAAATACATTCTTCTAGGTCCACGATCTCTTGGATTTTGATGATCTAACTGTTCCAATGAATTAGTTACAACGTATGGATTTGGAACAGCAGCAATATTATCCAAAGATGATGTTGCATTTGCTGAATTTATAGCAGAAGCAACTGTCGTAAATGTATATTCATCTCCTGATGAGAAAGGTCGATTCGTGCTAATATAAAATATATCACCGCCTATTGGCAAAATTGTATCGCCTGAAGTTGGATAGTAGAAATTAAATTCCCAAGATGCGGATTGATTTGATGAATCCTGGAGAATAATAATTCGTTCACCTGGCGTCCATAAACTATCCCTTGTGGCGCTTAATTCTAATAGAATGACCGCCCTTTGTTCAGGCACCATTCCTTCAGTTACTTCCCACAATTGAAAGTTGCATTTAATATGTTGATCACCAGACTTAACACTGGAATCAGCGATATCATCAAACCACCTAACTTCATAATCAGCTGCATATTTTTTAGACTGAATATTGTTAAACGGTTTTACTTCATACGATAATGTATTTGGACTCCCAGCTGACCAACCCATTCGAGTTGTATCCAATTCTAGTGGTTCATCTTGCAAATAAACCTTCATACCATCAAATACTGGATTCGTTTCTTCCATAGCAAAATATTCACTACCTGATACAGGTAAATAATGATAAGATACTTGGTAAACTCCTTCATCTAATAATTGCCCTAAATAAACAGTTGAATCAAGGGTAAATTCTGTTGAATCATCATTATAGGTTGTATCATAAGTGAATGTTGTATCAATAGCTAATACTCTACCTGAAATGGCATCTAATTCATAATCTAAATTCAATTGATATGTTGTATTCCCATCAGAACTTGATAGTTGGAAAGTGGAATCCACAATATTTTCATGTGCTAAACCAATAAAACGACCTTTATCAATAATAAGATCATCTACAATTATATTTAAATCTTCGATAGAAACCCGTGTGGGAGAATCCTCAAAAAAGAGTCTAAATTCATTTCCATCTTCTATCATACGTGGATCTAGTATTTCAATATCAATATCTCCAGTCGCAGTTCCAGCTGTATGCTGAATCCAAGCATCTGACACATGACCCGGTTCATATCCGGCACTTGGTGCTCTAGGCACTACCATCAACGTATTTAAATCCATAATTACTTCATTCGTTTCAGGATTTAATGTGATTGTTTTTGGACATTCAGAAGGAGCAATCATTAAACTATCATCGCCATGGTCATAAGAAACAACGGCATAATAATACGTTTGCCCATTTACAACTTTATTCGAATCAATAAATGAATGAACAATGCCCGTATTATTACCCAAATTGTACGAAACACCACGCCCTGTAAATGGAATATCACTTAAACCGCTATAATCATTATTTAGGTCAAATCGAGCCGGTGCTCCTGTTGCCATTCTATGAGGCTCGAATAAAAACTTAGAACCGTAAGCGTCTGTAATGGTTTGTTGATCTAAAAATGATGGGTCCGTACTGCGATAAATCACATATCCTTCAAAATCTTTTTCAAGACTAATTGGATCAACAGATTGCTCAGCGGCATCATCCCAATATAATGTTACTTTTTCATCACCAGGAACAGCTGTAACTGTTGGCTTATCAGGTGGTTTAGCGAATTGATAATTTTTTTCATATATATCTTGAGATGTAACTGCATTTAAGGTTAAATCTTCATAATCTTGTCCAACAATTAATGCAATTGAGAATCGTCTTGCTTCACCCGCTGGAAGTTCCATAGGTCCGGCGCTATAAATAAAGATATAGTCACCAGCTTGAGTCGCATTTGCAGAATCAAACACGCCTGGCTGTAAATGGTTTTCCCAAATATAATGGTCATTTGCTATTCTATTTTGGCTTGTAAATGGTGGTGATGCAAATCCTGTTAAACCAATCATATCTGATTCATCTAGATCAGTCCATTCAAAATTTGGTTCTCCTGGTAATCTAGGATCAAATGGATCTCCAGCCGTAGGCAATCCATCATTTTCACCTTCATCACCCGTATTGGGTAACCCATCAATTCCAACATCATTTTTTTCTGGATTCCAATCGCCATCATCATCAATGCCATTATCTTGACTTTCATCAATCATGCCATCATTATCATTATCTTCACCATCAAGTGGCTGACCAGGGCTTTCTAAAAATTTATAACCAAAATAACCAGGTGAACGACCAGCTACATCACTTAAACCATCTTCATCCCAACAATAAACCATATTTATATCACGATCAAAAAAGGATAAATCGTCATGCCAGTTACTCCATCCACCTATATGAGGATCACCCCACATCCCAAATGTAACATTGTTTAAATCTTTTTTACTTTTATTTGTCACTTTATAAATTAAAAAAATAATATCTTCTGCTAAAGGGTTCGCCCATTGATAATATCGACTTTCAATTTCGATACCAAGACCGCGACGGGATGAATCGTCGGCCATAGGTGTAACACCATCATTGGTATAATCTGTTCCATTAACAAACGGATAATATTCGAATTCTTTATTGGTTCGATCATCCATAACGTAAAAAACTTCCAAGTCAGAATTCGAAGCGCCCTGTTGTAATGCTCCGGGCCATACATAATCTTTCAGATTACTATTATACCATCCTTCTGGCCAACTGTCTGGTTTACCATCGCCATCTCTATCAAGATCATTTGACGTAGGCAATTTATCACTTTCAGGATCAGCGTATGGTACTGTAAAATCATCATTAAAAGCCAATGGATCCCAACCATAAAATTCGGTCCCATCTGGCGATTTTTCACCGCCTAAAGATGTGAGTGCATCACTAATTACTCTTGCATACCATGTGGTATCACCGTCCTCAACTTTAGAATAGGCATCTGCATGGCTTGCAGAATCGAGTTCAACTTCAGCAGAAATGAATGGGCCAAATTCATAACCATAACCTAAACTTTCCCATGTAATGTCAGTTGTATGATTTCCGGGGCTGGAGATAGAACCAAAATTCCATATTTCAGTCGTAATTTTATTCCCATTCATAATGGCTTTTTGACGTCTTAAAATTTGCGGATCTGTTTCGTCAGCCATTCGTCCTAAATATGTTTTTGTCCAACTATCATAATAATTTTGATAATCATGTTTAGACCAAACTTCTCGAGGATTTCCATTTTCCCAAGGAACAGGTGCTTGGCTTCTTTTCCAAAATTGCCCGTAAGCCAATGTTGACCACAAGACAAGTATTGGGATTAAAATATTTTTTGTTTTTTGTTTATTTTGAAATTTCATATTTGATAGGTCCATATGATTAAAATTCGAGAGTAAATCCAGCTGTCACAGAGCGTGGAGATGTATAATATTGTGGCCGAGTCATATACTCTGACCATGTATGGATACCAGCTTCCCCATAATGTCTTTTTAATTCTTCAGACTCTTGACTTGAGCGATCTCCATATGTGTATCCTGCTCTCCCTGTATCATCAAATACATATCGTTCATTTCTCATGTCCAACAGATTAAATACTTTGACGAATAATCCATAATTCATGCTACCAAGTTTTACAGATTTTTGGAAACGCATATTTAAGTTTTTCAACCATGGTTTTTTATCGCTATTTGGGTCAGGTACATAATTGGCATTCACAATATCTGGTGTATAAGGCCAACCGCTACTTATTTTACCAATAAAACTCATAGTCCAATTTCCAGGGATACCAAACATGACTGTACCGTTCAATATATGTCGCTGGTCCCATGATAATGGTACTATTTTCTTTTCTTCTTCTTCACCTGTCAATGCGTTAAAGAAAAAGGATCCAGATTGCAAACTATTCCCTTCTGCTACTTGATAAGAATAATCAATCCATGCAGCCACTTTTGTAGCACGATCATATCGTTTAGTCAAGCTTGCTGTAATTCCTTTCACAGATCCATAATCTTTGTTTTGATAAATACTATAATCTGCCGGACCATATTTAGGGGATTCATAATGGATAGATTGTAGAGCCAGTAAATCTCTGATGTCTTTATAAAAAATACTCATATCAATTGCTAGAAATCTATTTAATTCTTGTTGTAAACCAAATTCATATAGAACAGTTTTTTCTGGCTTTAGATTACCAAACCCAATACTGGGAGATAATCCAGCGCCAAATATACTCGTTTTATAAAGACGTCTAAGTGTTGGCATTTGATAAAAATGCCCATAAGAAAAATGGAGGATACCTTCATCCGTAATAGGAAATGCGATTCCCAATCTTGGGGAAACCATCTTTTTCTGTTCTGCCGTTTCCTTTTCACCTTCCGGGTCCAGCAAATTTGCAATATAATCTGTTTTTGGATCAAATTGGTCATAACGTACACCAGCGTTTACAATTACATTATCATATTCAATTTTATCTTGAATATATCCTGATGCAATTAAAGCTTGGCTGTTATAGAAATTATGATATGGTGTTTTGTTTTCTTCTAAAACGGTTGGTTCATCATAATTATCATCAAACAAAACAGTATAATTTCGTTCTATTAGATTATCAATACGAGCACTTACACCAGTTTTAATTTCATGGTGTGTCGTTAATTGGCTTGTAAAATCAATCTTTCCACCCTGAGATATTGATTCCCTATAACTATGTCCCATTTGAGTTCCACCAAATACAAATGTAGCGGAACTTGGTTCTGTATCAATCCAGTCAGTTGAAACATATTCAGCATCAGATGGATCTTCAAATGTATATTGCTTAAAATCAGTGGTACTTTGAAAAAAGTTCGCTTCATAAAAACTTTTTTCATTGAGAGCATGATTAATTTTGATGGAATAATTATAGTTTTCATTCATATAATTATACGTTCCATCTGGATTATATTTATATGAATGTACATACGACTTCCACTCACCTTGTGAGATAAGAGCTTGTGTAGATATTTTAAAACGTGGACTTACTTTTAAAGTTAATTTTGCTAACCCATTGAAATTTGATCTTGGATTCATGGGGACATAACTACTATCACCGCTCATTTCGACATACCAGTTACCAGATGCGGGGAAATAAGCAAAATCATCAGGTAAATGTTCCCTTACTCCAAACAAATATCCTTCGTTATTAGATGATTTTCCACTAATGTTAAATGTAAGCTTTTTCCCTAATCCCGGAACTGGACCAGATAAAGTTCCTTCCACAACTCGATTTGCTGACATATTTATATCATCAATATTGGTATATATATCAGTATCATTTGACATATAATCTCCAGAATAATAAGAGACACTTCCTTCGTACTTTTGTCCACCTTCTTTAATTTGAATGTTTACAATCCCACTCATGGCATTCCCATATTCTGCATTAAAAGCACCACTCACCACCTTCATTTCTTCTAATGCTTGGTTTGATACATTAATTGCGAGTGAATTTGTGAAGAATGGATTTGAGACAGAAACGCCATCAATATAATAGCCAATTTCATTAGACCTCCCACCTCGAATATGAAGTTCTCCCCCTGCACCTTGATTAACACCCGCTTGTGTAGCGAGGACTCCAAGAAATGACTCTACAGGTAAATCTTTTATTTCATCTGCTGTTCTAACTGTTTGGGAAGCTGTTAAATCTTTTTGGACCATAGAGCGCTCGGCTAATACAACCACTTCTTCCCCTTCGATCACTTCTTGAGTAAGAGCTAAATTTTGTCGTGTAGTTTGGTCTGTACTAACACGAATACCTTGAATTTTATATGTGGCATATCCAATATAAGAAATTTGTAATGTATATAAACCGGGAGGAATATTTAAAATGGTGAAATCACCATTCATATCCGTGGCACTTCCTAGGCCAGTTTCATTAATAAATACGTTTACACCAGGTAACGGTTCGCCGGTATCTTTACTCGTAACAACACCTGCTACTTTTCCGGTCCCTGCCAGCATCATAGATGATAGAGTTATAATGAAAATAATGTTTTGAAATGTTTTTCTTTGAATCATCAACAGCTCCGAAGGAATATCAATAAGGAATATTTTGCAAAATGCCCCACCCGATTGGATGGGGCATTTTGTCTATTTTATATGCTTAAAAAACACATTGTAACTTATTTTGCTACAATATAAATATTATTTTATTTAAGCAACATCATGCGGTTAGTCTTTTTGAAGTTACCCCATTCAAGTGAATAGATATAAACACCACTAGCCACTTTATGACCAGCATTATTCATACCATTCCATTGAACAGCGTGTCTTCCCGCATTTTTTAGTTCATTTGTAACCAGCGTCCGAACAACTTGACCCATAAGATTATACACCTTAACAGTCACATTTTTATCAAGCGGAAGCTGATATTCAATGGTTGTTGTTGGGTTAAATGGGTTCGGGTAGTTAGCAAATAACTTGTAATCATCTGGTGTGATGAAAGTCAAATTATCTGAACTTGCTTGTCCATCAGCATATTCAAGAAGTAAACCACCCCAGTTACGATCATTAGCAACTGCAGTTACAGTTGTGTCCCAAGCGGATCCATCATGGGTATATGTTGTGGTATAAATACTATCAACACTTCCTTGGAAACTGACAAAAACTTCATAATTACCATCGTTATCAAAATCGATTCCATTGCCATGCCATTCTGCTTGAACTTTAGAAGCAAAAGCACCTGTATGACTATATGATGTATTTACAACACCACCAGAATCAACAACAGTAATATTAGTTAATAAGTCATTTTCACCAGCATAAACAAGACTCGTTTCATATCCATCTACGTCATTAGGGTCATTCCCTACAAATTCAGTACTTGTGACTGTTCGAGGGAAACCGCTTCCAACAAAGATATTTGGGGAGCCATTTTGATCTACATCAAATGCACTGGCATAAAATGCACCAACACCAGGTGCAACCATATTCACATGATCAGCATTGATTGAAAGCACATCATCGCCTGGGGCATAATCAACTACCCAAAGGTCTCCTGTATAATAATTCGGGAAATAGCATTCATCATTACCATCACCGTCAATATCAACTGTTGTACCACCAAAGAGTGAAACATGATCACTTGGATATGAAGCTTGGAAGTAACTATTCTCTGCGCCTACTTCGGCTGTTGCATAACTATCAGCTCCTGTAACATCTATGTTATAAAAGTTGAAGTAATTCCAAGTATGGTTTACGATTTCTAATGTTCCATCACCATCTAAATCAGCAGGAAGAGATTGGTAAGGAGATCCACCACCAAAGTCACCTTTATTCACGAAGAATTCAGATGTCCAGGTTTCGAAACCGGCGCCACCAGCATTATGTTCAATATCACCATTAACAGATGTAATGAGAGTACCACGTGTACCGCCACGACGAATTGATGTAACCAATTCTTGGCTACCGTCACCGTCTACATCCATGATCGTTGTTCTTTCATGATCGCCACGGAAGTCTGCGCCGCTACCATCACAACAGGTATCAATCTCAACAGAATTAATGGATGAATAGGTTGTTCCATAATTATCACTGCCAACAACTCCATCCCATTCAAAGAACCACCAACCTTCAGCACCTGTTGATGCTAATGGGAAAGCAATTTCTTCTTTTCCATCGCCATCCATATCGCCAACACCAACTGTTCTTGGGTTGTATCCATAGTGACTTGCAGTATCTTCTGGAGAAGCCCACACTGCTTCAAAAACACCATTAGTGTATTCGAAAACAATGGCGCGATGACCAGAATAATTTGTCATAATAACTTCTTCAGCACCATCTTGGTCCATGTCCATACCAGCAATAGCTGTACGGACACTTGAGTTAAACAATGAATCAAAATCTGCACCTTGAATGTCTGCATCATAATCCCAGCCATCAGCAACATCATTACTGTCGTCAGATGGGCTATACTCTAATACTATGATTGCTGGCTGTCCTGGTTCAGAAGCTTTGATATTCGTTAAAACAACTTCTTTAAAACCATCACCATCTAAATCATAGTCAGATGCACTTAATGGATAATAACGATCTGTTGGTTCACCTTCACTTGAGAAAATCACATCCCAAGAGTAGTTAGATGAATCAGCAGGGTCACCGACTCCATTATATTCAATACGGGTAATTGTTTCTTCGTACCCATTTGCACTAAATATATCAGCATTACCATCATTATCAATATCGTTCATGCTTGAACCACGGTTACGTCCTGAGAAAGCACCCACTTCTGAGAAATCATCAACAGATAATAATGATACATCATCTACATCTTCTAAGAAATAAAGTTTACCATTTGTCATAGGAAACCATGCTTCTAACGCACCATCATTATCAGCATCATCGAAAGCAAATCCGTCACGACGAAATGATCCAGGATCATTGTCAGGGAATATGCCATTTAAATCAGCTTGAAGTGTATAAGAATTTGCAAAACCAGAATCTGCTTCAAAAATAGCCATGGAAAAGTTATCCCATGTATTTGCCCAGATTTCTAATTGGCCATCACCATCAAAGTCAACAACATCAACGTTATAGACACCACCTCCACCTAGATTCTCTGCATCAAATAATTCATTTGAAAAAGATGCAAATTCATCAAAAGTTTCTGTAGCAAGCTGGTCAACAGATAAGGTTCGAGCGCCACGATCAACAGTAACTAATTCTTTAACACCGTCACCATCTACGTCAGCAATTGCATATCCAGCTGGACGGAAGTTAGCTTCAAAAGTTACACCGTACTGAAATAGCATGGTTTGTGTTGCTGGAAATGTTCCATCAGCATTTTGTTCAAATATATAGGTTCCCCATGTATTATCGTTGCCACCAGCTGAAGGCGGTTGTCCAAAATAAATTTCAAATAACCCATCACTATCAATATCTCCGTAGTTCATGCCAGGTAATGAATTACCAGGTTCTGGAGTAACAAAATGCCAAACATATTCATAGGAATCATTTCCATTATTTTCGTAAAGGTAAATACCTACTTTCCCTGGGTCTGGACCACCGGGCGCTAATGTTTCATCCATGGAAAATAAAATTTCACGACGACCATCGCCATCAAAATCCATTCCAGCCTGAACACTTTGTGCGCCAAATCCAGCAAACGGAAAAATGTCTGCATGATCATTTGGGTCTAAAGACCAAGATGTTGTGAAGCCATTCGAAGCTTGAGCAAATACAGTAGTTGGCATAATACCTAGAACCAGCACTGCACTTAACGTAGCAACAAAGCATCTTTTTGCGATTTTATCCATATATAATCTCCTTTATTTGGTTAGTTAGGATAGTTAGAAAAAAACTAAAACGGCAAGTGGACCCAAGATTCAGAGACTAATCCAAAAGGTGGGAACCAATGATAGTCATAATTATTAATAACAATCAAGTTGATTGTAATATTTTTTCAAAGTTCCTTTATAGTTCTTATTTTTCTATTCTTTCATCTTGAAAGAGAAACAAATAATTTTATGTTTGTTCGAAAAAGAAACTAACTAATAATTACTTATTTCTGCAAGCACTGATTTCTCTTACATATGAGTTTTATTTTATTTTTTTCTTTTAATTAACATAAAAGGATTGAGAAAATTACATCATGAAATTTCGATCTTTTTATTACTTTTCTATTAAAGTTGCTATCATCTTCAAAAGTTTTACCATGATAGTATTTGGTGAAACAACACTCCAAATATCTGAAGCAACTTCTTTAGAACCGAATACCTTTTTTATCTGTGAATTGAATCATTCACCCCTTTCCTACAACCGTTATAATATTTTTCATGGGAAACATGCAATTTTAGATTCTCTTAACGGCAAGATGACTTATGTAGCTCTATCTGATAAACAGGATAAATCTCTTTTTATTTCAAACATCCAACCATCCATCAAAAACACATATGCCAATATAGATTATGGGTTTCTTAGTCTAGATGGCCAATACAATAAAATACTATCTCTTATTAGTCCCTATGATCGGTCAGTTCCAAAAATTGTTATGATGAACGAAAAATTCATGCTATTGCAACCGGAGAATCAAACTTTCTCCGTATACGATTTTAATGGTAGTAAGCTAATTAAATCATCCTTATCAGATAACTCAAGTTGGAGTCATGAACAAACGATTATGCATTTTGAATGGAATAAGTCTCAATACTTAATCGGTATGGTTGGCTCTGAGTACCATAACCGAGAGTCAAATACTAAGTTGTATAAATTGAACTCTAATTATCACCCCATTGATCTTTTTTCTTTACCCATATCACTCCCTATACATAATTCTATTTCTGAAGAAGGTATTTGCGCGATTATTGGCATTAATAAAACTTCAAGTTCCAGCCCTGTTAAATTAATATTATCAATATTGGATCTTAAAAACCTCGGTGAACATAACACACTAATTATTCCAGAAAACCCGAAACATATAATTTGGAATCAAGAAAATTTGTTATTAATAAATAGAAAGAATATTACAAGTGTTCAAACCATTAATCAGGAACTTAAACACCAAAATTACGATAATCCTTTTACGCCCATTCAATCCATTATAATAAATCAATCCATTTTTATTCTTGGGTGTGATTCCATTGATATTTCAGTTAAAGGCCCAAATTACATTAATTCAGTTTTACTAGAATATGATGGCAGCCATTTTATTCGCCATTCTATTGAAAAGGGAATATTTGATACTATAGCACTAGTTCCTAGCCAAAATAAAAATGACTTTTATATACAAAGTGGGCTATATGTTAGGACAATATCTATTAAGGATTCAAATGATAAATAAGAATTGGTTCTTGGGACTTTTACATTCTTCTATTCTTTTAGGTCAAACATATAATTGGCCATGTCAACCATTCAATCAACAACACAATATTAATGCAACCTTTTGCGAATGCCGTTCAGGGTCATCAGGAGATATTGACCATTTTCATGACGCTGTAGACATTCATCTTTCTGAAGGGGGGGCAGTCTATTCCGTTATAGATGGCACGGTTGAAAGTATTGGGACTGAAACAAATTATGGAATTAATGCTTGGATTCGAATTGGACGATATGCCTATGTACATGTGGATGCAAATCCGAATTTAAATGTGGGTGATCAAGTTGTTGCTTTTGAAACCATTATAGGCTGGACAAATGCCTGGAATCATATTCATTTTAAGGATGGGTGGCCAGGGTCAGAAATAAATGCCATTCGAACAACTGGCGGATTATCACCTTTAGTTGATGAATTCACACCAACAGTTCATGATATTCATTTTTATATTGATGGAACTCAAACAGAATTTCAGAATAATCGCATTTATGGAAATGTAGATATTGTTTGTAAAGCAACAGACCATACGGATGATGGCCCCATTGGTGATAATAATGGAATTTATAAAATTGGGTATGAAGTATTTGATTCCACAGAGACAACTGTTTTTGGCCCATCTTATCCATTTTGGTTTTCCTATAAGCCGTCTAATAGTTATATCCATAATGTGTATGCATATGGTTCTAGCACAAGTACATATCGATACACCATCTCAAATAATATATCATCCAATAATTCTTTAAATGTGAGTAATTGGCCCTTAGGTAATTATCTCATTCGTGTCGTTACTTTTGATCATTATATGCAAACAGATACATTGGAACAATGGGTTGAAGTAGTTGGCCCTGACGAAATAGCACCTGCACCACCACAGCTATTGTCAATTCAATCAAATGGAAATGGATTTACATTAAAATGGACACAAAATTCAGAAAATGATTTAGCAGGTTATAGATTATACTTTAGCTATGATGGGGAGAATTGGAATAACAACCATGATGAATCTCTATTGACACATAATATGACTGAATTTATTGCACCATCTTTTTCAAATAGTTTGGCTTTTTTCAGACTTACAGCTATCGATAATGCTCCTTTTCCAAATGAAAGTGAACCTTCGGACATTTTTGTATTCAGAAAAGATCAACAAGAAAAAAGTCTAATATTTATTGATGCATACAATATCCAAGAGACCCCATCTCCCCATCCTTACTTGCAAAATGCTGGACTATTATCAATCAATTTAAATATTGGGATTCAATCCTTCCATCAATCATTTTTTTCTTTAGATACATCAATGACCCTTTCCAACAATGATATTCCAATTGTTTTTACTGGCCATTTGTATCAATCTATTGATTCAATATTAATTTCTTCCCTATACAATCAATCCTTTTGGATTACTGGAGCTCGATCTTTAGAAGCATTTAACCAAACTGTTCCTGGCCAACAGTTTTTAGATTCGCTGGGTTTTAGTTATGGATGGGTTGATGATTCTTTAGAAACTGTTGTTGGTATTGGAAACCCATTTACAAATGAAATATATTCAATCCAAAATGATAATATTAATTTGGATAGTGTAAATAGTTTCAATTGGTTACTAGACGATTATAATTTCTTCCCTAATCTGGCTGTAAATGCAAATACTGTTGGTGTATCATCTCAAACAAATCTTTATTTATGGACAACTATTCCATTGGAGCTTATTTCTCCAGAATCAAAAAGTGATTATTATACACGCCCTATTTCTTTTCTATTGGGGGATGAAGTAAATATCTCAAATGATGTTAACCTAATTCCGAAATCTTTATCTATTTCCTTTTATCCAAATCCATTTAATGCTGAAGGTGTTATAGAAATAAATGGGCAATCATCCTCCTATTCTGTGCACATATATAATATGTTAGGTCAAATTGTATTTGAGACAACTTTCCATTCTAAAATGGATGGTATTCAAAAGATGACACTTCCCATGCATCAGTTGAAAGGATTATCTTCTGGTATATTTTTTCTTCATGTTGCAAATCAAATGGGGCAGATTGCTACACAAAAAGTTATCTATCTAAAATGAAAACTATTTCCAACCTATTATTTTTATTCATAGGGTTTTCCTGTGCACCATCCACAATATTATTCGACAATCCTGGCATACCAGTATTAAAAAAAGAAATTAATACTCTTATTGCAAAATCTAATCTTGATGTCAATATGAGTATTAAAATGTCATCGCTCAATTCAGGGAAAACATTATATGCCTTAAATAGTCATAATAGACTTATGCCTGCCAGCAATAATAAATTATATACCAGTGCAGCTGCTTTAGCCCAATTAGGATCTGATTATACATTTGAAACATCTGTTTTCCAGGAAAATAATAACCTTTATCTTGTTGGTGGCGGTGACCCAGATTTTTCTTTAGACCAATTGGATTCCCTTGCTCAAACCATTTCAATTGCTATTAAATTTGTAGATACACTTTTTGTGGATGAAAGCTTAATGGATACAATCCATTATGGGAATGGGTGGATGTGGGATGAAGGCCCCTGGTGGTATTCAGCTCCAATAAGCGCGCTCTCATTAAATGATAATTGTATAGATTTTTATATCCGTCCTGGGAAATTAGGTGATCCAGTATCGATTCATACATCCCCTTCCACAAATTATATTCAAATAGACAATCAATCTATCACTGTTAATGATACGGTTGATTTTCAAAAATTTAAAATAGATCGAAATTGGATTGGGATGACGAATAATTTTAGCATCACTGGAGAAAAATTAGTCAACGCATCACCTGATACTCTTATAAGAAATATTGTAAACCCACCCTTATTCGCTGGTATAGTCTTTAAAGAGATGTTAGAACAAAATGGAGTGCATATAAATAGTGTTGATGTTGGTATTTGCTCTAGTTCAGGTCTTAAACTTGCTTCCCACATATCAGATTCTTTATACCACTCTACCAAAAACCTAATGAATGAAAGTGATAATTTGATTGCAGAATTGTTTGTAAAAACGATGGGGATTTCAGAATATAATATTGGAAATTGGAATGACGGAATTAACGTTATTAAATCATTTTTAGCTGATTCAGCCAATATTGATACAACCACTATTCGTATGGCAGATGGTTCCGGTGTATCTCGATATAATCTGACCAGTGCAGACCATTTTATACAACTATTATCGTATATGTATACAAGTCAATTCAAAGATGATTTTTTAGCTGTTTTGCCAGATGGAGAGTCAAATGGAACACTCGAAAATCGTTTTACACTAAATGGGGTACGGGTTAAGGCGAAAACAGGCCATTTGTCCGGTGTAAGTTGTTTATCAGGATATGCCTTTTCTCCCCAATATGGACCTGTAGCCTTTTCTATTTTGATGAATGGGTATATTGGTTCATCTAGAGAATATCGCCAACTCCAAGATCAAATTATAGGGCTATTGATTCATGATTAAACCACCTGCTCTAAAACCGAATGCCACCATTGGCATTTTGAGTCCATCTTCATGGATGAGTGAGTCTGATCTCAAAAAGGCTGTATCAGTTTTTGAAAATAAAGGCTATAATCTTGTTTTAGGTGAAAGTATTTTTTTAATGGATAATACATATGCAGGTACACCCGAACAAAGAGCCAACGATATTAATGGTATGTTTGCTAATCCCGATATTCATATTATTATTTGTGCCCGTGGTGGTTATGGAGCCAACCGCGTTTTACCGTTACTTGACTATGATTTAATAAAGGCAAACCCAAAAATATTTATGGGATATAGTGATATTACTGCATTACTCATATCTATCACTCAAAAAACAGATCTTATTACATTCCATGGACCAATGCTCACCACATTTAAAAATGGAATGGTGGATTATAATTTCAATTTGATGGAAAAAACATTATCAGGTGATAAAAATATTGTGATTCAACCACCAACTGACCTACCCATGAAAGTATTGAAATCCGGGAATGCATCCGGTCCATTATTGGGTGGAAATTTATGTTTATTAGTTAATCGTTTAGGGTCGAAGGATCAACTTCAAACGGATGGAGCTATTTTATTTTTAGAAGATATTGGAGAATATTTTTATGCTTTTGATCGCATGTTGGTTCATGCAAAAGAAGCAGGCATGTTTGAAAATATTAAAGGGCTGATTATTGGACAATTGGTTGACATGAAAGATCAGGATACGCCATTTGGAAAAACAACAGATGAAATTGTTATGGATGTGTGTGGCAATTTTGATATTCCTATCATATCAAATTTCCCTTGTGGACATGGAACGTATCAAACGACAATGCCAATCTCTGCACATGTTGAGCTAAATGCATCAATCCATTCTCCCGCATTTACAATTTTAGAATCTCCCGTAACATAAGGATTATTTATGCTGAATTATATTTGGTTTGGAATGATGTTTATTGGTGTTATAGTCGGCTCATTGACCGGCAATATTGATGCTGTAACAGCTGCGGCCATTGATATGGCCAAAGTGGCTGTAAATCTAGCCATTGGACTTATTGGCATTATGGCACTTTGGTTAGGTGTTATGAAAATCGCTGAAGAGTCAGGTCTGATTCGAGTCATTGCGAAAGGATTACGCCCCATGACTATTCGGTTATTTCCTGACGTTCCGCCAGATCATCCTGCAATTGGGTCGATTGTATTGAATATGTCCGCAAATATTTTAGGATTAGGAAATGCCGCGACACCTCTTGGGCTTAAAGCAATGGAAGAGTTACAAGAATTAAACCCAAACAAAGAAACGGCTACAAATGCTATGGCCATGTTTTTGGCATTAAATACATCCAGTGTTCAACTAATTCTTCCAGCGACAGTGGTCGCTCTGATGGGATCTTTATCCAGTCAAATTTTTATTACAACTATTGTAGCAACAGGTATGTCCACTATTGCGGCAATTATCGCCGTTAAATTTTTAGAGAAAAGAAAACGATTTGCCCTTATTGAAGGGAATAATTCATGATTGATTCCTTTGTCCTCGGCGTAAATGAATTTTCTAAATATATAATCCCATTTTTATTGGTAGGAATCCCATTTTATGGTTTAGTATTTAAAAAAATTAAAGTATATGAATCATTTGTTGAAGGAGCCAAAGATGGTTTTACAATTGCCGTTAGAATTATTCCATATTTAGTTGCTATTCTTGTCGCCATTGGCATGTTTCGTGCTTCAGGTGCTTTAGATTTATTACTCAATTTCTTATCTCCTGTTTTATCAATGATTGGATTTCCACCAGAGAATCTACCCTTGGCACTGATGCGTCCATTATCCGGTAGCGGTTCCCTTGGATTATTAACGGATCTGATTAATGTTCATGGGCCCGATTCCTTGATTGCTAAAATTGGTGCGACTATGTTTGGTTCAACAGAAACGACATTTTATGTATTAGCGGTTTATTTTGGATCTGTCGGTGTTCGAAAAACTCGCCATGCATTAGCCGCCGGATTATTTGCTGATTTAGTGGGTGTCCTTAGTGCTGTTTACATTTGCCAATTCTTTTTTGGCTAATAAGTGAAACAAATGAAAAGTGCTTATTCTGTTTTCATTATCATACTATTAAGTGGTTGTAACACTACCCAAACAGTTATATCTAAAGAAACTATCGTAAAACATGATTTAGTCAACATTCAAGAAATAGACCCCACTCTTTTAGTTGATCTTAAATATTCCACTAATGACAATTTCATGGAAATGGATGTGTATGGCAATTTAGAAATATGCTATATGAGAAGGCTACCAGCTGAAATGCTTTTAAAAGCACATAATATTTTAAAAGAAAAATATCCAAAACTTCGATTATTAATATTTGATGGGCTTCGCCCCCGATCCATTCAATGGATATTATGGAATACGCTAACCGATGTCCCTGAATCGGAGCGGTCACAATTTGTGGCTAATCCTAAATCAGGTTCAATTCATAATTTTGGTGCAGCCGTTGATTTAACAGTAGCTACACATGATGGGAAACCCATAGATATGGGAACACATTATGACTATTTTGGAGAGTTAGCTTTCCCTCGGTTAGAAGATTCATTATTAGTTGTAGGAGCTTTAACTCAAGATCAAGTATCTAACAGACATATTTTAAGAACTGTAATGACTCAAGCAGGGTTTAGTCCAATTACTACAGAATGGTGGCATTTCGATGCATTTCCATATAAAGTGACAAAACAGAAATTTTCCATTATCGAATAAGTATGAAATATATATTCCTATTATTAATTAGTGTTTCGTCTTTAGTATTTTCTCATAATAAGCCCCAACGACTTATACCGGGTGATACAATACTATTTGTAGCTCCATCAGGATATTTAAAACATGACCGTATGGATCTTGCAAAAAAAAGATTAGAAGATCGAGGATATGTTACATTGCAAGCTAATGATATTTTTCGTCAACATGGTTATTTAGGCGGGACAGATGAAAGACGCGTACAGGAATTTATGGCTGGATGGAAAGACCCAAAAATTAAAGCTATTTTTCCAGGTACAGGTGGATATGGTACTACACGAATATTAGACCAATTGGATTATGATATTATTAAAAATAATCCAAAAATATTGATTGGATTCAGCGATATAACTGGTTTGCATTTAGCGATTAACAAAATGACAGATATGGTAACTTTTCATACACCGAGTCCCATGTATGGTTTAGGAAGTAAAGGTAACCTACCCCCTATTTCTGATCAATATTTTTGGCAAGCTATTGAAAATGAAAACCCAAACGGATATATTATAGATCCATCCAAATTCAAATTGAGTGAATCAATGATTACTTTCCACGGTGGAAAAGGGAAAGGTGAACTCATTGGTGGGAATTTATCTCTAATCAATACACTCATGGGTACTCCATACGAAATTGATACGGATGGGAAAATATTATTTATGGAAGATGTAGGCGAGGCACCTTACCGTATTGATCGATATTTATCTCAACTTAAATTAGCTGGAAAATTTGATCATGTTACAGGAATAATTCTTGGGAAATTTACTCGCAGAGCAACAGAACCACCTGATGATGAAAATAGTTTTACCATGATAGAAGTTTTTGAACACTATTTCTCAAACCTAGGTATTCCTGTTTTAGCAAATTTCCCTATTGGCCATTATAAATATAATATTACATTCCCTATTGGTGTTATGGTAGAGTTAGATGCTGATAAACAAACACTTCAAATTATGGAAAATTCCACGCGAAAGTAAAAATATATGCAAGGAACATCAACTGAATATAAAAAAGACTTAGGCTTAAAAGAATCTGTGGCCATCGTAATTAGTCGAATCATTGGGTCTGGTATTTTTAGAACGCCCGCTCCAATTATGGCATTAGTTGGGTGTACTTCACTCTTTGGACTTGTTTGGGTCATCGGTGGGATAATCACTATTTTTGGAGCTGTTATTTATGCTGAACTTTCGGCTATGTTACCTAAATCAGGTGGCCCCTATGTATTTCTAAAAGAAGCCTACGGGCCTTATATTGCCTTCATTCGTGGTTGGGCTATGTTTTTTGTATCTGAGACAGCTTCTATTGTAGCTGTTGCATTGGTATTCACAGAATATCTAAATGCTATTTGGGAATTAACTGCAGGAACTCCATTTAATCTACCAATTACATTTATTATTTCTCTTTTAACTATATGGACATTAACTGGAATAAATATGTTCGGTGTAAGCTTGAGTGGGAAGTTTCAGGTCTTTTTTAGTATGGTAAAAGTAGGTGCATTAGGAGCCATCATAGGAATGACATTAACGTCCTTTTCAACAGGAAATATTCAAAATTTTATAAATCCATTATGGCCTGAATCCTTTGGGTGGGAAACAATATTGGCTGTTGGCGCAGCCTTGCGATATTCATTTTTTGCATTTAGTGGATGGGAAGGCGCAACCTATATGGCTGAAGAAGTGAAGGAGCCACAAAAGACTCTTCCCCTATCACTCTTCATCGGAATCGGCGGTGTAATGCTTCTTTATATTGGTACAAATTTAGGTTATTTATTTCAATTGGATGTTCAAGCCATTACAGAAAATAAATGGGTTGCCACTGCTGCAATGCAAGTTGTTCTAGGGGCAACAGGTGGTATTCTTATTTCTGTCGCAGTAGCTATTAATGCATTTGGAAACATTAGCACACAAATTTTATGTAAAAGCCGCACATGGCATGCAATGGCAAGAGATGGATTATTTTTTGATAAATTCAAAGAGTTACATCCTGTTTTTCAAACACCTAATAATGCATTAATTGGACAAGGAATTTGGGCGACTGTATTACTCGTCTTTTCTTTAACTGCCACCTATTTACAGTCTGGGTCCAGTGGGTCAAATGCCTATGAAATCATGATTGATTTCTTTTCTGCAACAAGCACTATTTTTAATCTACTTACCTTCTATGCAATATATATTTTGAGAAAAAAATGGCCAACAAAAGAACGGCCCTATAAGGCGTTATTATATCCTTGGAGTATGATTGTAGTTCTCATTTTATATTCTGCATTTTTTATTATTACTTTAATTACTGCTTTTATTCCGTCCATGATAGGAATTGCATTAACTTTAAGTGGATCATTCTATTATATGAAAAAAATAAAATAATGAATTATCAACCATTAAAATGAAATTTTTTACTCCCATCATAGTATATATACTTTTGGGATTGTCATTGACATCCTGCGATAATAGAACATTTGAATTAAATCAAATAGCCGTTGATTCAACTAAAATTGATTCTCTCATGGCACCCTATAATGATGGGTTTGTTCCTGGCGCATCATTATTAATAGTCCAAAATGGTACCATATTATATGCAAAAGGATATGGGTTAGCTAAATTAGATAATCCTGCTTTAGTTGTACCAGAAACAAATTTTAGACTCGCATCTATTTCTAAACAATTTACTGCTGCTTGTATTATGTTATTGAAATCAGATGGTTACCTTAATTACGACCAAGTTTTAACTAATTTTTTCCCCGATTTCCCAGATTATGGCCAATATATTACCATCCGACATTTACTCCATCATACATCAGGACTTAAAGATTATTTTTCTCTCATTCCAGATAACGTATCAGAACAAGTCCATGACAATGACGTTTTGCAACTGATGATGGAACAAACAGGTACCTATTTCACACCTGGAACCCAATACCAATATAGTAATTCTGGCTATGCAATTCTCGCCATGATTGTTGAAGCTGTCTCCGGTCAATCATATGCGAATTTTATTTATGAATATATTTTTTCACCACTAGGAATGGATGAAACTATTGCATTTGAAGACGGAATATCAATCATCCATAATCGTGCTTATGGTTATAATATTTTAGGCGAAGAATTTGTACTTGGAGACCAAAGTATTACCAGTGCAGTGTTAGGTGATGGCGGGATATATTCATCTATTAATGACATGTTCAAATGGGACCAAGTTTTATACACGAATATATTATTACATCAAAATGATATATTAGAAGCAATGACATCTGGGACATTGACTAATGGCAATAAAACGGGTTATGGATTTGGTTGGGTTATTGATGAATATAGAAATCGACATCGAGTTGGACATACAGGAAGTACACAAGGGTTTCGAAATGTTTACCACCGATATCCAGAAGAATCTTTAAGTATTGTCATTTTAACCAATCGCAATTTTGGTATCCCTAAACTCATTGCCAATGAAGTTGCTGATATTCTTTTTAATGCCAAAACATTATGACTAAATATTTAATTATCCTTTCGTTCGTTGGTCAACTCTCTTACGGGCAAACATATTCTAAATGTGGCATTATCCCCGAAAATGAAAATTCAGTTTTACGAAATATCACTAATTGGGGTTATGGATATAGTGATTTATTAAATGATTTAAATAATTGGGATAATGTTTCATTTGTATCTGTTGATTCAATAGGAGCATCTGTGCAAAATAGGGCTCTCTGGGAATTAACTATATCAAATCATCTTGAGTCTACTACCCTTCCGAGGATTTACATCCATGCAAGAACTCACCCAGGCGAAGAAGAATCTTTTTGGGTTACCAATGAAATTATAAATATTTTGCTATCGGATGATCCATATGCAAATTTTATACGAAATAATACGATTTTTCATATTATACCCATGTATAATCCGGATGGGGTTGAGTTAGGGTATGCGAGAGAAAATGCTCATGGGATTGATATTGAAAGTGGATGGGATGACAACCCACTGGAGCCGGAAGTGGCTGTTTTAAAGAACCGTTTTATAGAATTAATGGATACATCCAATCCTATTGAAGTTGCCTTAAATATGCATTCAGCCTATGCCTGTTACCGATACTTTGTGTATCATGATTCATACGGTACATCCCCTTTATATGCCCAATTAGAACAAAATTATATTACAGGCATTCAAGATTATTTTTTAAATGGGATTGAGCCATGGACACATTATGTAAGTTGGACGAATGGGACACCGGATCAATATCCCGAAAGTTGGTGGTGGATGACTCAAGGTGAGAATGTAATGGCACTCACTTATGAGGATATGAATGCTTGCGATAATACGGGACTTTATGATTCAACGGCCAATGCCATTGTACGAGGAACAATGGGTTATTTGGGCTTAGAATATTCAGGTACAAATTCTGATTATATAGTTTCTCCAACTAGTTTTGAATTAAAACAAAATTATCCAAATCCATTTAATTCAATTACAACTATTCGATTCACCATAATAAGAAATAACCAAATTCCAGTATCCATCCTTATTTATAATTCTTCTGGTATGCATGTTGATACGATAATCAAACAACCATTAACACCAGGAGACTATGAACTGAGCTGGGATGCTTCATCTCAAGTAAGTGGTGTATATTTTATTCAGTTAAGAATTGGCGACAATGCTCAAACTAGCAAAATGGTATATTTAAAATAAATGAGTTATCTAAGGTTGGTCCAAATCCCTCAAATTTATTTTTAATATATAGGGCTATCCATTCACTACCATTTTTATATTTTGTCAATTATTGGTCTTTTATTTGATCGATATCAAATTATTTAATTTGGCCTTCCATTGATTTTTCTAATACTTGTGCTTCTTGAATAAAATCATCGGCAGACATATCTTTTAAATAAACTAATCCATGGGTTGCTCGTAATCGTGGATGTTCATTTTGATACCAGTAATCTCTCCCCATCACTAATTCCATTTCTTGATGTTGATCCACCCATATTTTTTGCGTTAAATCACAAAAAGGCCCATCTAATTCATAACTTGGGAAAGAAGCATCTTTTTGACTCAAATAACAATTCATAAATGTATCTCTCAACATAGCCATGGAGTTGATCGAAACAGGTACAATCATATCAGCTTCTGAAGGGTCAAAACGAAACCAAACATTTCTATATCCCCAAACATGAACTTGAGATAAATCTTTTTCTTCTCCCCACATACGTAGAGCATCCGCTATTGCTTGTAATACCTTATAATGGGTGTCAGGTCCACTTCCCTCGGGATCTAATGCAAGTGTAATCACATCCGGATTTCTATCCCTCAGTAATTGTAAAATAGGTTTTACATCTCTCTCATGTTCTGGTGCTTCTGTAAAAGTATCACCTTGGTAAAACCCCAATCTTAGGTGGTGTACATCTTTTACTTGTACGCCATAGTGTGCCCACACCAGTTCTTCTTCAAATTCGCGAATCATTCCCTTTAATTTTTGAATATTTGGCTTATTTTTTTGGCCATCATAACATTGACGTAAATCTTGCAAAATGGAATGAATTTGATCTTCTAATTCTTGAATGGATTTTAGTCTATAAATATTAACCAATGCTCGAACAATTCGGTGGCTCAATCCACGTTTTTGACCTTCTATATTTTGCGATGCAATCCGGTCCAAATAATGATAAATATCTTTATCCTGTTTCAAGGTATATCCTGACTCAAAAAAGTCCGCATACATTGTCATTTGAATTTTACCATTGGATAATAATTCCTGAGTTTTTTCAAGGACAGAAATCACATACGGATTTGTGACAGATGTAAACCCTGACGTCATATTTGCAAAACAATGTTTATTATTCGGAGAACGAACTAAATGAATTACATGGGGTAAATAACCTAATATAATGTCATCATGATGTGGGCCCGTATGTAGAAAAGATTGACCATCAGGAATAGTCATTCCTTTATGAATTTTGGCTTCCATTGATTTTAAAACGGATGGCACTGTTGCTTCATCTAAGTTGGGTATTTGGGAACAATTTTGATCATTTCTTAAATCATCCATTGTGAGTTTATGTCCATACGTATGGGAAGATTTACATAATTGAATGACAGCTTTTTCAATTTTCTTCTGGTGGAACGGGCCTGTCTCCCACTTCAGTTTTTGAATATCAGTTAATTGAGATGCAGCCCCTTGAGTAAGATAAAATCTCCCTCCGTTTAATTTTTGTAGTACCGTTGCGGGAAATTGATTATCGGGCTCAGATTCTAACGAATCTTTAACTACTTTTGCCTTTGCTTCTCCAGCTGCTATAATAATAGCCACCGCGTCTGGATTGGCCGTAATGGATTGTAATCCTATGGTAATAACAAGTCGATTTCGTGATAATTCAATGCCTCCTAAATCTGATGCAGCTGTAGCCTGTGTTTCAAAATTTGTTCCCATGAGGCGTGTTGTTGAATTATGATCTGAACCACGCACATTAAATGCAATATGCCCATCTGGACCAATCCCGCCTAGGAAAAAACCAATGCCACCCTTTTGTTGGATTTTAGATTCGTAATTACTGCACCATTGGTCGACAGAAAATATTGTTTTTTGCTGAATCTCTTCCAATGATGATTGTGGGTCACGGTATCTCAAACTCAAATCCACTTTTTCATTTGGAAATATTTCACTTAAAGATAGGTTTGAATTTTTAGGCATTTCATCACAACTCATAAATAAACTGCGTTCCGGGCCTAGCCCAAATCCATCTACATAATAGCGGTGAACATAATTATAAAAACTATTATGCTGGTTTGGATTAATTGGATAGAATTCATCAATTTGCACAAATTGCAATTGGGATAAATCTGGTTTTTTTGACTGAGATAATCCATGTTCCTTTCTCAGCTTTTCTAATGAAGGATCTGCCCAATTACCTAATAAATAATGAACCCATTTAATAAAATATTCAGGTGTTTTCCCTGTGGGTAAACTCATGACTCCTTCAGGGTTTTCATCTGCCCATTCTAGGAATCGTAAGGCTGTTAAAAAACCTAACATGGGGTAATTATCTACAACAATATAAGGTGTTTTGGTCGTTTGGTTTTCAACACCTGATATTCGGGAAAATGCTTTTTCAACTGAACTATAATAAATCATTTCTATTTTAATAATTGTTCTTGTTCGTGTGTATTTAAGGTACGACGTATAACAGCAAATGGGCCGGGATCAAAATCGATTGGAAAGGCACCCCGCCCTGCGCCACCATGGATTGATTCTACTTTTTGGCCTTTTGTATTTCTTAATTCAGAAACAACTATTGTATGATCTCCTTTGGGTGTCAATATTTCAACTTTATTCCCTTGGTCAAGTCTATTTTTTATGTCAAACCAAAGAAGACCTGTTTTTTTTTCAAATTTACACCCTAGACCTATGGGTTTTTTAGATCTCTCTCTAGACCTATTTTCTTCGATGTTTTCACCAAATTCTCTTGGGTTACGAGTATAAAATCCAGTTGTATATCCTCGATTAGATAATGCCAATAAATCTTTCATTACTTGTGGGTCAAATGGATTTCCTGCAACAATATCATCAATTGCTTTTCTATATGATCGGGCTGACATTGCAGCATAATATTCTGATTTTGTCCGACCTTCAATTTTAAAACTGCACACACCTGCATCGCTTATTTGGTCAAGTAATTCTACTGCACATAAATCTTTGGCATTAAATAGATATGTACCACTTTCATCTTCTTCGATAGGATATTTTTTCCCTTTTCTTTCCTTCTCCTCAACATAATAATCTCCATCTGGCCTTTGGTAAATCTCATCTATAGTGAGAGATTGTTGCTGAGATTCTAATTCTAGTAGAGAATCTGGTTCTTCTCCAAACTCATAATTCCAACGGCACGAATTAGTACATGTACCTTGGTTTGCATCTCTATGATTCATGTAATTTGTAATAAGACATCGTCCTGAATAGGCAATACAAATAGCACCATGTACAAATGATTCTAATTCAACATCCGGAACTTTCTTATGGATTTCTGCCACCTCTTTTAGCCGTAATTCTCGAGATAGTATAATCCGTTCTACACCTAAATCTTTCCAAAAGTCTACAGTTGTCCAATTGGTTGCATTGGCTTGTGTTGATAAGTGAACTGGAATTTGAGGGACTCGTTTTATGGCTTGGTGAATTAATCCCGGGTCTGCCATAATTAAACCATCCGGTTCCCATTCAGCCACCTTTTCTAATTCTCGAATAAATCCGTCCACCTTTGTATTATGGGCATAAATATTCAAAGTAAGATAGATTTTTTTACCTAAATCATGAGCATATTTAATTCCTTCTATCAAAGATTCTTCCCTGAATTCATTTTCTCGTGTACGCAATGAGAACCGAGGTACACCTGCATAAACTGCATCTGCCCCATAAGCAAAAGCATACTTTAATTTGTTTAGATTTCCAGCCGGAGATAATAATTCAGGATGCTTCATAATGCTGGAGCAGCCAATTCACCTAAGATAACATTTTTATTTGCACCTGTAACGCTCGGAATATTCGCTGGGATATCCTTTACAAAAGCAGCTGCTAATAAAGCAAATCCAACAGCTTCTTTACCATCGACAGGAAGGCCATATTCGTCTGTTTTCTTAATCTGAATTGGACGCAATAATCGATTTAAATGAAATAGTATTTGTTCATGATGGCTACCACCGCCTGAAACAACTATTTCACTTACATTCCATTTCTTAATAAATGATTTACATCCTTTAATTATAGTTTTTGCTGTAAAAAAAGCTAAATTAGCTAATCGGTCTTCAAAAGATAGTAAGTTTAAATCTTCATGATGAGCATTTATCCATGCATGACCAAAATAGTCACGACCTGTCGATTTTGGAGGTTTTTTCTGTATATATGGATCGTCCATCCAACGTTCGACCATTTCCTTATCAATGAACCCTTTTTTCGCCAATTCACCTCCAATATCAATGCCTTCGATATAATGAGAACAATATGTTTCATCTAGCATAGCCATTCCCGGACCCGTATCAAAGCCAAGGATATCTCCTTTACCTTTTGGTGGTAATAATGTAACATTCGCCACGCCACCAATATTCAGCATAATGACAGCTTCATCCTCTTTTTGAAACATCCATTCATCCGCTTTTGGTATTAAAGGTGCTCCAGTTCCTCCAGCTTTAATATCTGCCGTACGGAAATCATAAATAACGGGTACTTCAAACATATCTGCTAAAAATTGTGGATTCCCAACTTGAACACTTTTCACATCACTTTCATGCAAAACTGTCTGACCGTGACTCCCGATTAAATCAATATCAGATATGTTATTTTGTGATGTAAAATCTTGGCACACATCTGCCATCCATTTACCTAATGATTCGTCTAGTGGCTTATATAAAGTTTCATCTCCAGAAACCGCATTAGATATTTGTTTTTTTAATTTTTTTGGAAAGAGAATCGTATTAAATATGATATTTTTAGGTTTTAATTTTCCTTGAGATTGTTTGATATCAACTATTGCAATATCAAGCCCATCCATGGATGTACCAGTCATTAATCCCATGGTCTTAATTGTTTCTTTCCCTTTTAAATAGTTATTCATTTGGGTCAACAAATTTAGAAACCATAATTCCATCAAATAATGGTCCATCTTCTCTAAAATAATATTCCATAAAATCTTCATTCACTGTTTCACCGGCATCAGAAGACGCATGAATAACACGTGAATGATCTATTAAATATCCCTCATGGGCAAGAACAATTCCCATTTTAAAATATTTTTTTCGAACAAATGCAACACCTGCCACTTCTGGGATAGATTGTAATAATTCTGGTGTTATTTTGTCACTAGGGATATAATATACATCTCGTTCATCTTTCCAATCTAATTTGAGAAATTCTGACCCATTTTCTTTTTGATTAAGAGTAATATGAACTGAAGCAATTTCATCTTCTAGAAGTAATGTTTTGGTAATATCCACAGTGAGTGAGTGATTCATCAGTCTATCTGAGGTATAATGCCATCGAGATTTATACGATGGTTGATGGTCTTTATAATGTAAATGAATCATACTTTGTTTCGATTCTTCCCAGCTTTGGCTCATGGTAAAGGCAAGAGTTGTTAAAACATGAACTGTACAGTCGGATGTATCGATACGAATAATGGGGTCTGGGTCAGGTTCAATTTCTTCACCAAGTTTGAAGATACTATAGGGTGTACCGACTCTCCATAGATTAATGGCTTTTATCCGTTGGTGAAAATTAGGGTAATGTTTATGAATTTTTGGTAATATTTCTGACACTTCTTCATTAGACAATGTCCAAGGTTTTGGAAGTGAATTAAGCCATTCCTGGTCTGTAGTGCAAGCAATCATTAATAGTATAGCAGAAGAAAAGATATATTTTATTCCCATCGGGATTTCCATTTTAGTTTAGGATTTTTTTCGGTGAATCCAAGTGATTCATAGACGGCTGAATGAATACGTTGACGCCACTCATAATACTTAGGGGTTTTACTCTTTCGATTCGGGTGAACTGCATTCGTGAGTAATATGACTATTATTTCATTTTCTGGATCTATCCACAACGATGTCCCAGTAAATCCTGTATGCCCATAACTTGAATCACTCAAATACACACCACCAGATGCTTCCCCATCTGGACTATCCCATCCTAAGCATCGAGAACTTCCTTCAACAATATATGCCTTTTTTGTAAACTCTTTTACAGTTTTTTCTCTGAAGATGCGTTTCCAACCATATATGCCATCATTGAGCATCATTTGAGAAAATCGTGCTAAATCTCGCGCTGTAGAAAATAACCCTGCATGTCCAGCTACACCTCCAATGCTATAAGCATTTTCATCATGCACAATTCCATGGATGAGTCTACTGTTTGGATTTATTTCTGTGGGCACAATTCGATGCAATTTTTGGTCCGATGGATTATAAAAAGTAGATGTCATTCCTAGTGGTTGAAAAATGAGAGAATCCACAAAACAATCTAAGGAATGACCGCTGGCAGCTTCTACTAATTTCCCAAGAGTGATTAAACCCACATCGGAATATATGGTGCTATCTTCTAAAGAATAAATGGGCTCTGTATTGAATACACTGTCTAGGCGTGTATCGACATTTACATCCATTTTGTAATATTGTTTAAATGGGGGTAGCCCAGCAGTATGAGTTAATAAATGTCTAATCGTTATCTTTGATTTTTGGTCAAAATACTCAGGCTGATTTCCTTTAAATTGAGGTAAATGTTTTACAATAAAGTCATCTAAAGATACCTTTTTCATATCCACTAATTTCATAATGGCAGAAGTGGTAGATATTACTTTGGTTATGGATGCTAAATCAAAAATATCACTCGATTGTGTTGGCGTTTCTTTTTCATATGTATTATATCCAATTCCTTCCTTAAGAAAGATTTTCCCGTTTTTTGCACCCAGAATAACACCGCCGGGCCAAGCAGAATCTTCTACTGCATCATTCATGAGCGAAATAACCCATTCATTTGTTACATTTATTTCGGTTGGTAAAATTTGTACAATTTCTTCACCTTTGCCAAATGCAATTTCAATCTTGAGAATGGGCTTGCTTTCAACTTTAATTCCATGACCCATGTCTGCAATACCCGGAATTGAAACAGGAAGTATTCCTCCAATATCGGCTTTTCCTAATAATGCATTGGTCATTGCTGACGTCATAATACTATTCCCTTTGTACCCACATACATTTACAGGAATTTCTGGGAATTCTTGAATTAAGTATGGTGTTCCCATGCTCGCTAGAATGATTCGATTTGATTTTTCTATAAGCAGGTTTACAAAATTTGTTTCATTATCAGGGAGAAAAATTCGATTTTTCCATGCCTTTGGTACAGCGAATGCATTAATCAATACTCGAGCATTTCTAGGAATTTGATTTACAATTAAATCTAAAGTTTGTTTGGAATCTGATTCATCAACTTGAAATGAATGAAGAACAATTCTTTCTGATTTTAACGCTTTTGTAATTATTGATTGGGCATGATTATTTTCTGAATCATATAAATCTATTACATACAACGTATCTGTCTGCCCAGCTGAAAAGGGTAATAATTCTTTTTCTAATTTTACACACGTAATTGCTTCGGATGCAATTCTACGAGCAATTGATTTATGCTCTTTATCATTTAATATTCTTCTCGCATATTGAAGATTTACATTTGATTGTTTATGAAGTCCCACTTTCTCCTTCATTTTTAGCATTTTTAAAGCGGATTTGTTAATTCTTTCTTCAGAAATATTCCCATTCAAAACAGCTGTTTCCACAACATCGACTGCACCTTTTAAATCATAATTTTGAATAATAACGTCACTACCTGCTTGAATTGTTTTAATCAATGCATAAGACTTTGAATAATTTTTTACAATTCCACCCATTCCCATTGCATCTGTAATTACTGTTCCATTAAATCCTATGCGATTTTGTAAAATATCCTGAATCCAGAATGATGATAATGTGGCTGGATCTTCCGCACCTGTTTGATAATCTGGTGAATGTACATGAGCAACCATAATAGCATCCACTCCTTCGTCAGCCATCGCTTGAAAAGGTGGAATTTCCACTGACCATAATCTTGCGGAATCACTTGGAATCATGGCAAGAGATGAGTGAGAATCAGTTTCTGTATCTCCATGGCCAGGGAAATGTTTAGCTGTAGCTAACATACCATTATCTTGTAGCCCTTTCATGTATGGTACCCCAAAGGAACTCACCAAATCTGGATCTTCTCCAAATGATCTAACATTAATAATTGGGTTATCAGGATTATTATTCACATCCATTACAGGTGATAAATTCCAATGAATTCCAACTGAACGAGCTTCGTTTGCAACAATGGCTCCCACAGCATAAGCATTTTCAGGATTCCCAGTGGCAGCAATAGCCATTAGGGGTGGGAAGTCTGTTCCAGATGGGAAACGTTGATTAAGTCCATATTCTATATCTGCATCAAACAAAATTGGTACTTTGGATTGCTGTTGCATTTCATTCATCATTGCTACAGAACTACTTCCATCTCCATACCAAAGATGAATGCCACCGATACCATCTGTTTTTATTAGAGATTGTATTTCTTTCCACTTTGATTCTGATACATCTTTGAACCGCATATTCATATGATAAATCATCATCTGGGCAATTTTTTCCCGCAAAGATAGCATTGATAATGTTTCTTCGGCCCATGACAATTCTAATGATTTTGATTGTTGCGGAAACATTCCACCGCATCCATTAAACATCAGGCCTAAGGATAATAAAAAAGATATAATAATTGGTTTATACATCGATATAATATTTCTCATTTTGTATTCATTAAAGTTAGAGATATAACATTAATATTACCTGAATCGATTTTGAAAAAACAACAAATGTTCATCTAATGCATTCACCCAATAGACCCAACTATGACCACCGGGTTTTTCAATGTATGTATGAGGAATATTTTGTTTAATTAATCGATTATGTAATGCCCTATTTATATCAATAAAGAAATCTTTATAACCACAATCTATCAGAATAGGCATAAATCCATCTTGAATTGAATCAACCATATGTACAATCGAATGATGTTTCCATCTCTCTGGATATAATTCAAATGAACCAATTTTGGATGTGATTTCCCACTTTACTGTAGAAAAGGTTAAATCTACCCCACCACTCATACTAGAGACACCCGAAAATACTTCAGGATGTCTCATGGCTAAATAAAGCGCCCCATGCCCCCCCATACTTAGACCGGTGATTCCCATTTGATTAATCCGATAACGATCTTTAAACCATGGGATTAAAGTTTCTATCATAAATGTTTCATATTGGCTAGTTGAATCTATGGGACTATCCATATACCAACTATTTGGACTACCATCAGGGCAAATGAGTATCATGGAAAAACGATCAGCGCGCTCTTCTAGATTCGTATGGTTTGACCAATTTAAGTAGTCACCACCATATCCATGGAGTAGGAAAACGGCATTCAAAGAAGATCGATTTGATTCATATAAATCGGGCGTAATAATTAATGTGGGAATTTCTTTTTGCATTTCAGGACTAAATACAATAATTGTGTCAGAAGATGCACAATAAATAACACTGATGGACAGATAAATAAATAAGGCTATCAATGGATGCCTATTTTTTTCATGTTATTAAACAAAATGTAATAGATGAAAGTTTGTTCGAACCTAATACTAACTATGAAATACTTAATTGATCAAGTCTCGATTTCTGCATCGTTACAGGCATTCTAAAAAAATCATCTAGTAAACACGCACCAGCTCCATGAGCCACCGCATCTGATCCAAAAGGATGTAATTTATACGATATGACTCTCTGGGTAACATCCAAAAGATTTGGAGAAATACTAGATTTAATAGCTTGTATAAAATTCTCTCCCGCTTCCGAAATGCCACCAGCAATTACAATGTGCCCAGGATTAAAAAAAGCCACTGCATTAGAAATTGAGTTACCTATTATAGTCCCCAGCCTATTATAATAATGTAACGCAATTTCATTATTATTTTTTCCGGCAAAAATTATATCATTGAGTTGAATTTTAGTTACATCATTTTTAAAATTAGAGAAATAACTATCTGAGGTTAACTTATATCTCATTTGACTAAATACATCTGTGATAGTTGGCAAATGAATATCCAATTCTCCAGAACTGAAAGATGTACCATAATAAACCTCGTTATTAAGAACAATCCCAACTCCAAGGCCACCCACTATTGGGCTTAATTCAATTAAAATAGTTAAAAAATGATTTAAGTTTTCTGAGCCAAATGCCCACTTAGAACTTATTGCGGCTGCATTTGCATTATTCTCAATAAAACATGGAAAAGAAAATCGGTTTTTATAATACTCACTAAAACAATAGCCCCATTCTGAAACTAAAGATGACATTATAATTTTATTTTCAGTTGTATCAATAATACCTGGAACGGCGAATCCTAAACCTAATATTTGTTCTGACTTAATTTTACTATTAATGAGAAGATTTTCAATGAGATCTCCCACTTTTTCATTTAATTGTTCTATGTTTAAATCACGCGGAAAAGAAATGGATAACCTTTCAATAATATCTCCTCTAAGGTTCATACAAACAGCTGTTGACTCACCTAACTCTAAATCAACACCAATAACAAATCTTGAATTATACTTTAATCTCCATAAAGTGGGTCTTTTTCCACCACGCGTTGTAGATTGACCTTTTCCTGAAATAGCAATTAAGCCTTTTGCCTTAAGTTGTTTAACTAAGCTTGAAATAGTAGACGGGCGCATTCCTGTCTTTTTAGCTAATTCTGCACCTGAAATCAATTTATGACTTCGAATAAAGTTAAGAACAATCACCTCGTTAATACTTCTGACTAATTGATGGTTACCGGTTTGGAGATTATTGTCATTCATTGATTTTTTTATTATTTATTTTAATATTGATCATTTATTCTTACGATTTTTTACTTTATTTATGCTATTTTACAAAAACCCACCTAACTATTTGCTCAGTTATCTTATTGTTATTAGCTTTTGATTCTCTATTGATGTAATTAATTCGAAAACAAAACTAACTAACTTAGGAGCATTAACTTAAAAAATATAATTATGAAAACAGACATTTTTTTACACTTTCCCCAAAAAGGTAACAACATTTTCGAAACCTTTCGTTCTATTTCATGTCAATCTGATTCCCCAAATCAGGTTTTTATTTTTACTGAAAGTAACAACACAGACCTTCCTGATGACTCTATTCCTATATATCCAACTGAAAAAGGCCTTTCGGGGCAATTTAATGATGCATTATTTCAATCCAATGCAGATATGATTCTCTATATTGATAACCGAACATCACCCATCGTTTTATCCTCATCTATTATATCTCTTCTATCAATTAGTAAGGAAAGATTTCCTGATACAGGTATGTTTTATAGTGATTATGACTTAATAGATAATGAATCAATTTCCGAAATTCGTTTATTAAAACACCACCAAGGACGAGTCAGGGATAATCAAGATTATGGAAAAGTATTTTTATTTGATAAAAATAATCTGGATTCCATTAGTGGAATGGATGAATCACTCCAATTCAATCATTTATATGATTTAAGATTAAAATTATCTGAAATTTCTCAATTAACCCACATTGCGAACCGATATGCAGGAAGTCTCTATGTAGTAGAAGCACAATCAGGTGGAACAAATGTTTTTGATTATTTATTAGCAGGGAAAGATCAACAAGAAGAAGCAGAAGCAATTCTTTCCAAACATTTAGACAGGATTGGTTCTTTTTTATCACTCAATGCCCATTATAATAATGTTCCAATTAAAGACACTGCTCTTTCTGCATCTATTATCATTCCTGTAAATGAACGTCCAGAGTTTATTGGAACAGCCATAGACAGTGTATTAGCTCAATCTATTCAAGATATAGAAATTATTATTGTAGTAAATGGCGGCGCAGATGACTTGACTATCCCCGTAGTACAAGATTATATAGATGGTGGCTCAAAATTTGATTCAACAAAACCTGAAGTTAGACTTCTTATTACAGATATTAATAATATAGGATATTGCTTAAATCTTGGCGCACAACATGCGAATGGTAAATATTATGTTCAGCTTGATTCAGATGATCGTCTCAAGCCTGATGCTGTGGAAAAAATAATTGATGTATATCATTCAGATTCTACAATTGGAATGGTCATTGGTTCGTATGAAGTATGGGAAAAAGCTGATGATGGCACATTGAATCGAATGGAAAAAATTCCTGTCGTAACCCATGATGAATGGACTGATGATAATGGACGAAATAATTTATTAAGAATTAATGGTGCGGGTGCTCCACGATCCATTCCCATACAAATTATTAAAGATATAGGATTTTTTGAAATGAATGAAACACCATATTCTCGTAATTATGGTGAAGATTATGATATGGTAATGCGTATTTCTGAAAATTATCGTATTGGGCGAATTTATGACCCCATCTATGAAGTTATTCGCCACTCTGGTGGAACTGATCATGCCATTGACCAAGTAGTGATTGATCGAAATGATGAAGCGAAAGATCATATGCGCTTAGAAGCAATTCAAAGACGAAAAAAGTTGAATCAATAATATATGGACTCGTTCCAAATTATAGGCATAGATGGTGGCGCCACAAAAGTAAGCGCTTGGGAAATCGAGTATAATGGAAGTACGTTTTCGTTGGGACAAGCACATTATGCAGAGCAATATATAAATCAGAATTTTTTCAATTCTAGCTTTACTCCAGTAAATATCCAAACACAATTAAGTGAAATGAACATGAATAATATTCAATTAACTGGAAATGAGATAAAGCAAGGTGTTGTTATTATTCAAACATTTGCTACAGTCATAAATCGCATTTTTTCAGATAAACCTATATTACTTGGTATGGGTATGCCTGGCCTAAAATCTGCTGATAAACGGGGAATTGTTGCAATGGCTAATGGACCACGAATTCCACATTTCTGTGATCAATTAGAAGAAAAATTATCTCAAATGAATATTCCATTAGCTGCTCCTATATTCCAATTAGGGAGTGATGCTGACTATTGTGGAATTGGCGAAGAATATGCATCAGAAGGTGCTTTTTATGATAGCCAATTTGGGTATTATTTAGGTGGTGGAACTGGGGCTGCAGACGCATTAAAGTGTGATGGAAAACTTGTTCCATTAGATCAAACCAAATCTTGGTTAGCTAAATCCTGGGAACTTAAAACTGAAAACAAATTATCTTTAGAAAGGTACGCTTCCGCTGGTGGCATTCAATTTGTTTATAGCTTGAAATCTGGTATTTCTGTTGAAGAACTCAATCGTGAAGGCCTTTATCCCAATCGAATACTCGAACGCGCCATAACGGGAGAATATACCGCAATTGAAACATTAAAAGATGTAAGTCATACCTTAGCAAAACTTTATCACGAACGAATTGAAACTCTATTCGCTGGTTGGCAATCTCCATTTAGTTTTGTTAATCCAAACCGAGCACCATTAGAACCATCCCATCCTTACTTAGGGAAAGTATTTGATATACTCATTATTGGGCAACGGCTTGGGGCACTCATGGAAAAGTCTAAAGAATCCATCTATCTTTGGCGCCCCTTTTTATCTCATTTAGAAATGCTTATATCTTCGAATGTTAAATTAGATTCTCAAACAAAAAACCATTATTTAGAAAATGGATTAGAAAAAATGGTACATATCTCTCAATTACGCGATGCCCCTGCTTTGGGAGCAGGTGTAGACGCAGTTCTTCATTATAAACAATCATAATTATGCTTGTAAAAGGTCAAATCCCAACAAAAGAACCGAAAGTATTAATCGGATTAGTTTTGCCTGAAGACCAACAAAAAAGAGTTACAATTAAAAAGAGTGATTCGAAAATAGACCATAAAATATTAGTTCAACATGATACTTTATTATTAGATGGGAATCCATTATCAAGAATTCATTTTAATCAATCAACTGCTGATTCTTACTTTATAATTCATCCTATTCAAGCAGGGCGTGGCTTTCATTGGGAAAAACATATTACTATTCAAGTGTTGGGGAGTATAGATATTTCAATTAAGGATGGAAGCCTTTTTGTTATAAATCAAATCCCATTAGAACAATATCTTATGTGTGTTGCTACATCCGAAATGAGTGGTGGATGTCCACCTGCATTGCTTGAATCTCAAACTATCGCTGCACGATCTTGGCTCCTAGCCGCAGACGAACAAAAACATGCTCACTTAGGACTTGATGCATGCAATGATGATTGTTGCCAACGATATCAGGGGATGGGAAATTTAACCGAAACAGCCAAAAAAGCATCCCAAGCAACGCGCGGGGAAATTATTATGCATCACCATGCCATTTGCGATACACGGTACTCAAAATCCTGTGGAGGCGTTTCAGAAAGTAATGACTATGTTTGGAAAGAATCTGGCAAGCCTTACTTGAGAGCTGTACATGATAATCCCAACCCAACTCTTCCTGATTTACAAACAAATGAAAAATTTCAAGAATGGTATTCACAAGATTCAGACTGCTTCTGTAGCCCACAAACAGTGCCAGAACATAAGTTACATCAATATCTAGGCCATGTAGATAAAACAGGATCCTATTTTCGATGGAATGTCACTTTTAACCAGAACGAATTAATAAAACTCATTTCAAATAAAACCAATAATCCCTTTGACTCAATACAATCCATAAAGCCATTAAAACGTGGACTATCAGGTCGAATTATACAGCTAGAAATAAAAGGACACTTAAACGGAATTGAGTCAATAATATTATTAGATTCTGAATACGAAATAAGGCGTGTACTTCACCCCCATTTTATGTTTAGTTCTGCTTTTTTTATGAAAAAATCTTTAGATACCCATTCAAATATTGATGAAATTTCGTTTTACGGTTCAGGATGGGGACATGGAGCCGGGCTTTGCCAAATCGGAGCATTAGGAATGGCATTAAACAATTATTCAACCAAAGAAATATTAAACCATTATTTTAAATCAACGGAGTTAGAAAAAATCTATGACTGATACTATTGCTTTACATTGGATTGACTGGACCATTATCATTTCTTACATTGCCTTTTCGCTGGGTGTTGGAATATATTTCTCAAAACGAGCATCTTCTAGCACTGAAGAATATTTCCTTTCTGGAAGATCTTTACCTTGGTGGATCGTTGGAACATCCATGGTAGCCACCACATTTGCTGCTGACACACCTTTAGCTATTACTGAATTTGTAAGAGGGCCAGGTATTTGGCAAAATTGGTTTTGGTGGAATATGGTTTTAGGGTCTATTTTAAGCATTTTTCTTTTTTCGCGGTTATGGCGTAGAGCGGAAGTATTAACGGATAATGAATTATTAGAAATTCGGTATAGTGGAAAACCTGCAGCATTTTTACGTGCATTTAAAGCAAGCTATTTTGCGATTTTATATAATTTTATTGTCATGGGTTGGGTCATTAATGCTATGGCATCTATTATATCAGTTATGTTAAATATGGATAAATGGACAGCAGTATGGATATGTGTAATAATCGCATTAGTATATGCAATTTTATCAGGTTTTTGGGGTGTCGTTGTAACAGATCTAGTTCAATTTATGATTGCCATGTTTGGTTCCATTGCGTTAGCAATCATTGCAGTAAGTGCTGTGGGTGGTATGGAGCCATTACTCGCGAAACTGTCATCCTTATTAGGCTCTGATGCCGTTCATGAAAATACATTAAAATTTATTCCGCCTGCCCCTGATGTCGGGGTAACAACAAGCGCATTTTGGGAATCACCTTTTTCTAAATTCATGATATTCATTACAGTCATGTGGTGGAGTAATCATAGTACAGATGGGGGCGGTTATATTATCCAAAGAATGTCATCTGCTAAAAATGAACGTCATGCGTTATTGGCCACACTTTGGTTCAATACAGCTCATTATGCGCTACGAGTCTGGCCTTGGATTATTGTTGCAGTTGTTTCAATTGTTTTATTCCCAATTATACCTGAATCCTATTCGGAATTGGGCGATAAAGCGGGTTATCCACTAGTTATGAATTCATTACTTGGGCCTGGAATGAAGGGCATATTAATCGTTTCCTTTCTAGCCGCATTTATGTCCACCATTGATACCCATCTCAATTGGGGATCATCTTATATGATTAATGATATCTATAAACGATTTTTCAAACCGAATGAATCAGAAAAACATTACGTTCTCGTCGGTAAAATATTTACAGTCGTGTTAATGGTTTTAGCTGCTTTTACAGCCATGAAAATGCAAAGTATTTCTAAAGCTTGGGAATTCATTTTTGCCATGGGTGCAGGAATTGGGCTTGTTCTTATTTTGCGATGGTTTTGGTGGCGAGTGAATGCTTGGAGTGAAATAACAGCATTGGCTACTTCGATGATTATTACAATATCTTTTGAAGTATTAGCTTGGAGCCAAACAATTGCTGCAGGGAACACATATGAATTATTCGGTTCATCACCCATTCTTTTTGGTATGTCTTTACAAGTCCATCATAAATTAATGATTATTGTTCCTTTAGCGATTATTGCGTGGGTTACTGCAACATTGTTAACGGAGCCAGAATCTGAAGAAACTTTAAATGCTTTTTATAAGCGTGTACAACCTGGTGGATGGTGGTCTCCTATCTCTGAAGGATTTGAGCATACATTACAACCATTGACACATGGATTTCTTATCCAATGGATTGCAGGTGTAATGATGATTTATGGTCTTACATTTGGAATTGGGAATTTAATTTTTCTCAATTATAGTTATGCTGTATTACTATTTGGCGCAGCTGGAATTGGTTTTTATCTAATATGGAATCGAAGCTTATCCAAATTGAACTAACCAGGCTATGTGAATGACTAAACCAAGGCGTATATATTCGATTGATGTTTTTCGTGGCATGACCATCGCTCTCATGATTTTGGTCAATAATCCTGGGAGTTGGGCACATGTTTATTCTCCCCTCCTCCATGCAAGTTGGCATGGCTGCACATTAACAGATCTTGTATTTCCTTTTTTCTTATTCATTGTGGGTGCTTCTATGCGATTTGCATTTGTTCGCTGGCATCATTATGATTCTAAAGAGTTTTATAAGCATGTGTTCTGGCGAACCGTTTCCATATTTATTGCGGGATTATTAATAAATGCTTTCCCTTTTATAAGACAAAATTGGGATTGGTCTACATTTAGAATTATGGGCGTTTTACAACGAATTGCACTAGCGTATGGAATAAGCTCAATTCTTGTTATCAATTTCAATTTTAAACATATTATTCAAATCATTTCAGGAATCCTTTTATTTTACTGGGGATTATTATGGTTCGGTGGCACTGGGAATCCATATAGTGTTGATTCAAATGTCATTCGCACATTTGATATGTGGTTTTTTGGTGAAAATCATTTATGGCATGGAAAAGGGCTCCCTTTTGATCCTGAAGGAATTTTAAGCACACTTCCTTCTATTAGTACTGTATTGTTAGGCTATCTTGCCGGTGGTATGTTGCAAACGACAAAAAAGTATTCTGAAAGTGCGAAACGAATGTCCATTTTTGGATTGGCCTTGGTTGCCATTGGTTGGATTTGGGGATTCATTTTCCCCATTAATAAAGCTCTTTGGACTAGTACTTATGTTTTATTTACGGGGGGATTAGCTTTTCTTGTTTTAGCGGCCTTAACATTTATTATTGATGCAAAATCTTGGAAAAAACTATTCTGGATATTTGAAGTATTTGGGACAAATTCATTATTTATTTTTGTAGGATCAGGCCTTTGGGCTAAAACAATATTAAAAATTAAATTTAATTTAGACGGGGAATTAACATCAGGGTATGGTTATTTATATAAAACTATTTTTCAACCCATAGCTGGAGATTTAAATGGATCGCTCCTCTTTGCTATAACTCATGTAATCGGATGGTGGCTTGTATTATTTTGGTTATATCGGAAAAAGATTTTTATCAAGTTATGATTGAAATTTGCTTAAATAAATATACATTAATGTATTGAACTCCAGTAAACCATAACCTACAATCGATCATTATTTTTAAATAATAGAACTTCAAATCTCGGAATGATTGAACTCCTAGTTTAAATTTATATATAAACATTTTCGGGAAAATCACAATGAACATATTTATTACAGGTGCAAGTAGTGGAATCGGTGAATCTTTAGCTTACTATTATGCACAAAAAGGTGCAACCATTGGCCTAGTGGCCCGCAGAGAAGATCGCCTGAAAGCAGTAGTAGAAAAAGTAAAAGAATTAGGTGGGAATCCTATCTCTTACATTTTGGATGTGGCCAATCAAGAAGATGTTCAAAAAGCCACTAGTTCTTTTTTAGAACAAGCAGAACGCATTGATATGGTAATTGCCAATGCAGGTGTGGGTGGATCGGATAACTTATCATCCGGAAATGCATCAACCATTAATAAAATTTTATCCATCAATATACTAGGAGTAACCAATACAGTTATTCCATTTATTCCATCCATGAAAGAACAAAAATCTGGTCAAATATGTATTATTAGTTCTATAGCAGGAACACGTGGCTTAATTGGTCATGGGGGTTATTCTGGGTCAAAAGCAGCTGTTCGTCTTTTAGGAGATAGTTGGGATTATAGTTTATCTCGCCACAATATTTCTACAACCGTCGTCTCCCCTGGTTGGATTGCTACAGAAATGACTGCCAGACATACTTTTAAAATGTTATTTCTTATGGATTCTGAAACAGCAGCTGGAAAAATTGCCAATGCTATTGAGAAAAGAAAGCGAAAATATATACTTCCGTGGCAATGGAATATTATTGTACCTATTTTTAGGTTTCTTCCTCGCTGGATGATAAAACTCGTATCGGTTTAATCAATCTCATGAATATTTCTGTTCGATTTGCGGAAGAATCCGACTATGAATATCTTCATTGGCAACATCCATTAAAAGATGAAGTGTTATTGCATCAAATTCAATCTCGACACATTATGGTAGCAATCGTTGATGGGAAACATGTTGGTCATATACGATATGAATTTATGTGGGGACACTTACCTTTTTTATCTTTAATCATGGTTAAAACTCGATACCAGAGACAAGGAATTGGAAAAGAATTATTATCATTCCTAGAAGATGTATTAAAGTTGCACGACCATTCTTATTATATTAGTTCATCCATGGAAAATGAACCTAAGCCCCAAGCTTGGCATAAACATATGGGCTTTCAAGAAATTGGTTTATTATCCAATATAAATGAAAATAGAATAGGTGAAACCTTTTTCCGAAAAGACTTATAAATATGCTTCATTCATTTATCCGTGAAATGCCTAAGGTAGAATTGCATGTACATTTAGAAGGATCTATTCGACCAAAAACACTTCTTAAACTTGCAGAAAAAAATAATGTACCCATCCCTGTATCAACTATAGACGATATTGAAAAATGGTATTCATTTACAGATTTTGATCATTTTATTGATATTTATAGAATTATTGGCGAATGTTTACAAACACTGGAAGATTTCGAGTTAATTAGTAGAGATTTTTTAAAAAATCAAGCTCAACAAAATATTCAATATTCTGAAGTAACCTTTACCCCATTGGACCATAGACATAAAGTGTCCTTAGACGATCAATTAAAAGCCATAAATAAAGCCCGATTTGAAGCTGAAAAAGAATTAGGCGTAACATTAAGGCTTATCCCTGATATGTCGCGTGAGAAAACAGCTATAGATGATGGAATGGAATTAGTCAATTGGGCGATTCGTAATATGGAAAATGGAATAATTGCTCTAGGGTTAGGTGGTCCAGAAATTGGATATCCGCCAAAATTATTTGAATCTATTTTTCGTAGGGCAAAGAAATTTGATTTAGCCAGTGTCCCTCATGCAGGAGAAACTGAAGGTCCAAAAAGTATTTGGGGATCATTACAAGCTCTTCATGCCGTACGTATTGGTCATGGTGTTCGTTGTATAGAAGATCCTGAATTGGTCCAATACTTAAGAGATCATCAAATACCTTTAGAAGTTTGCCCAACGAGTAATGTAAAACTTGGAGTTGCTAAATCATTTGAGAAACATCCTTTACCTCAATTAATAAAAGAAGGGTTATGCATAACTATTAATTCTGATGATCCTCCCATGTTTGGTACAACACTAACTGATGAATATTTAAACATTGTAGACACATTTCAATTTGATATAAAAACATTGAAACACATCGTCTTAAATAGTGTTCAATCCAGTTTACAACCTATTGACGCAAAAATGGGTATGATTTATAATTTTAAACAGTCATTTATCGAATTAGAAAATAAATTAGGTATTTCTCTAGGGTAAAATTGATTAATCTACTTTTTTACCAGCATACATTTGGTCAATACATGATTGATAATTGGCGATAACAACTTTTCTTTTTACTTTCATTGTGGGTGTTACTTCATCTTTATCCTGATCTAACTCTTCTTCAAGAATATGGAATTTCTTAATGGACTCATAACTAGCTAATTCTTTGTTTAAAGTAGAAATTTCATGATGAAGCAATTCTATTACTTCCTGTTTCTTGGATAAGTCAGATAAATCTTGATATAATATTTTTCGATCTCGAGCAAATTTCACAATTTCATCTTCATCCAAAGTAAGGAGCATTGTTAGGTATGGCTTCCGATCTCCATACACCATTGCTTGAGAAACATATGAACTTGTTTTCATCAAATTTTCTATATTTTGGGGAGCTACATTTTTTCCCCCTGCTGTTATAATTAAATCTTTTTTCCGATCAGTGATGAATAAATAGCCATCTTCATCAATATGACCCACATCACCAGTATGAAGCCATTCGTTTCCTTCATCATCTTTTTTCAATAATTCATTAGAAGCATCTTCATTTTGATAATAGCCAGATATATTTTGTGGACCCCGAGAACAGATTTCACCATCTTCAGTAATCTTGACTTCTGTGTCTAAATAAATTTGCCCAACAGATCCAATTTTTGCCTTCCCCATTTGATTGGCTGAAATCAATCCAGTTGTTTCTGTCATACCATATACTTCGTAGATATCAAGTCCAATCCAATGAAAAAAATGAATAATATTCGGTGAAATAGGTGCGGCGCCAGAAATCATGAATCGGATATTACCCCCGAAAATATCGTGTATTTTTTGGAAAATAAGAAAATGGGCAATTGCATATTTCCCTTTTAAATATAGAGAAGGTGATTCTCCGTCATCTTTTTTATAAGTGTATTGTTTCCCAATTTCTATTGCCCAATTAAAAATAGTTTTTTGTAACCATGTCGCATCCTTTACACCCGAAATAATTCGAGCATAAAACTTTTCAAATACGCGTGGTGTTCCAAACATAATTGTGGGACCTGTCTGACGTAAATTGGCTGCCATATCTTCTATTGATTCTGCAAATATTGTAATATTTCCAGAGCATAATTTCATAAAATGACCTAGGTCACGTTCTGCAATATGGGACAAAGGTAAATAAGCTATAGATGTATCATTCTCTGAAATGCCATAAATCGTAGGTAAATGTTTAACAACAGCTAGAACATTTCGACTATTAATCATACCCGCTTTGGGATGACCGGTTGTTCCAGACGTATAAATAAAACTAATGAGGCCTTCCGGATCGCCATTTTGAATTCTTTTTTTCAATTCATTTGGATTTTTTTCTCCGTAGGCTTTTCCTTTTTCCCGAAAAGAATCCAAGGTCATTACACGATCTATATTTATTGGTAAATATTTATCAAAAACAACCATTTGTGCTACGTCTGGTAAATTTGACCAAATGTCTGTCATTTTATCTAATTGTTCTTGGTCTTCCCCAAAAACAAATTTGGATTGGCTGTGATCAACAATGTATTGTACTTGTTCTTCTGTATTTGATGGATAAACTGGGGCAGTAACTGCACCAATAGACATGATAGCTAAATCAACAACAACCCACTCATATCGAGTTAAACTAATAATGGATACTTTATCACCACGTTGAACTCCTGCATCGAGTAGTGCATTTGCTATATCTTTTACATAATCACCATATTCTGCCCAAGTTTTGGATTCCCACAACCCTTTCTCTTTTCTCCATATGGATATTTTCTTCCCATTATTTTCTACGTGGTACCAAAATAATTTTGGGACTGTATTATAGGTAGTAAGATCAACCATTAACTGCCACTCCATAACTTAGATCGTCTCACATATTTACCTTCTCCCAAATATTGTTCACGTACTTTTTCTTCATCTAATAATTCTTCATACGTTCCACTTAAGAAAATTTTTCCTGTTGTTAAAACATATCCATAATCTGCAATCGATAATGCACGATTCACATTTTGTTCCACAAGTAATATGGTAACCCCAGATTTATGTAATTCTTTTATGGTAGCAAATATATCTTGAACCAATAATGGAGATAACCCCAAAGATGGTTCATCTAACAATAATAGTTTGGGCTTAATCATGAGGGCACGGGAAATGGCCAACATTTGTTGCTCTCCCCCACTCATCGTTCCTGCTTTTTGTTCTTTTCGTTTTTTTAAAATTGGGAAATGATGAAATGCTTCCTTCATACGATTGTGTAATAGGTCTTTTTCTTCTATGAGGAATCCGCCCATTAATAAATTTTCTTTAACCGTTAATTCTGGAAATATTCGTCTCCATTCAGGAACATGTCCAACCCCCATAGAAACAATCTTTTCAGGATCAAGCCTATCGATACGTTTTCCTTCAAAATGAATCGTACCTTGTTCAGGCTCGACTAATCCACTGATAGATTTTAAAATAGTTGTTTTTCCCGCTCCATTTGCACCTAAAATAGTCACTAGTTGACCTTCCTTCACTTCTAAAGAAACGCCATGAAGAGCTTTTACTTTTCCATAATATGTTTCTACACCGACTAGTTTAAGCATCGTCAGAATCTCCTAAGAATGCCTTAATTACATCTGGATGTTTTTTCACATCTTCTGGTTTACCCATGGCTAATATTTTTCCAGAATCGAGGGCGCAAACTCTATCTGAAATACTCATGACGAGACTCATATCATGTTCTACAACAAGAACAGTAATGCCCAATTCATCTCTTATTTCAGAAATTATTTTGGCTATTTCATGAGTTTCCTGATCATTCATACCAGCCGCGGGTTCATCCATGAGTATTAATTTTGGTTTGCCTACCAACGCTCGTGCTATTTCGGTTAATTTTTGAATACCATAAGGCTGACCCGTCATATATTTTTGTTCATAATTCACAATGCCTAAAAAGTCTAAAATCTCCAATCCCATTGCTTCTTCAGCTTTTCTTTGGTTTCGACTCAACCATCTTTTTACAGTTGCTTTAGAATCAATGCGATGATGCGCACCAAGTAAAATATTATCCAATACTGTCATAAAGGGGATATTTTGAATATTCTGAAACGTTCGAGCAATTCCACTTTGAATAATTTCATGAGGTTGCTTTGTTAATAAATTAATATTATCAAATTCAATGGTCCCTTTTTGAGGACGATTGAATCCATTGATACAATTAAAAAGCGTAGATTTTCCTGAGCCGTTTGATCCTATAAGAGAGAATATTTCCCCGTGTTTTACGCTAAAGGAAACATCATCTAGTGCCACAACACCTGAAAATTGCATTTGAAGATTATTAATATGAAGATTAGCCATAAGGTTAAGAAGGCCCCAGTTACCCGAGGCCTTCATTCAATATAATATTTCCCTATTCAACCCAATCTGTTATAACGGTTTGCACACCTTCTTTTACCTGGACAAGAATCACAGATTTTGTCCCAGCATGATCATTTTGGCTATAAGTAATAGGTGGATATGCGCCACCATCCCAATCTTTTAATGTTTCCAATCCATTAACAAGACGTTCTCTTGTTGGATATTGTCCAGCACGTTTTAATCCTTCTACTAAAACTTGAGCAGTGATAAATCCATAAAAATGGTACATGCCCATATAAGCTTTAGGTACTTCATATTTTGTACAAAGGTCACGGTAGAGGACGGCAGATTCTGCATCTGAATTCCACAAGCTAGCAAAATTAGCAGAAGTAAATCCTTCTCCCGCTGGGCCTGCTGCCAAAGATATACGGTGATCCATTGTTGGGCTAGTCCCATAAAATTTAGGGCCAAAACCCATAGCTGCTGCAGTCTTCATAACAATGATTGGTTCTTTCACAACGCCAGCAATAATTACATGAGTCGCTCCACCCTTCATTAAGTTTGCTACTTGACCAGCAAAATCTGTAGCTCCACGTTGGTAAGCTTCTTTTTGTATAGGTATGCCTGTATTAGCTTCTGCAACAGCAGCACCTTTCAAGACATTTTCACCATAATCATCATCTTGATAAATAAGGCCGATTTTTGCATTCACATTATCAGAAAGAATATTGTCTACAAGGATTCGGGTCTGTATATCGTAACCCGTATCCGTATGGAAAATCAGATCTGCTGCCTCGCGAGACATATCAGACATTGATCCAGATTGAGTTGCTGGCGCTACAAGAGGCGTGCCTGATTCAGCTAAAATGGGACGAATTGCTTCACACGGTGAAGTCCCAATCACTTGATACAGACAAAATACTTGATCTTTTTCAATCAATTTTTTTGCAGCTGCAACTGCTTTTTGTGGATTGTATTGATGATCTTCCACTTTCATTTCTATTTGACGACCATGAACTCCTCCATTTTCGTTTACATAACGAAAATAAAGATTCGATCCGGCAGGTAATACCGCACCTAGCTCTTTCATTGGTCCACTTAAATCCTGGACATTTCCAATTAATATTTTATCTTCAGAAACGCCTGGTGCTGATGCGCGATTTCCGCACCCCATGACCAGAAGTCCCATAAGGATAAATAATCCAGTTGCTTTTTTCATGATACCTCCTTGGTTATTCATTAAATAAGTCTTTTCTTTGGGTTGAAAGGAAACAGCTTCCAATATATTTTAATTTTTATCCACATTCCATATAATCCAGTAGGCTGAAATATGATAAATAAAAACATAATTAATCCAAATAGGAGGGATTGAATATCACCCCCTTCTATATTCAAAACCCTATGTATTAAATCTTTTAATTCAGGTACAAATAAAAAATCTAATAAAACGATAAAGAGTGTACCTAAAACAGCTCCATAGATTGAACTAACACCACCAACAAGAATCATAATTATAAAATATATGGATAACAATATATCAAAATGATCTGTAGATATAAAATGGCTTGTATGGGCAAATAATGCTCCCGCAAATCCTGCAAATAATCCAGAAATGAAAAAAGCTAACATTTTATATTTTGCTAAATGAACACCTGTAGCTTCTGCGGCCTGTTCAGAATCGCGTATTGCCATAAAAGCACGACCAATTTTAGACTTCCCAATTCGCCTACCAACTATTACAGCAATAATAGCAAAAGTGAATATGAGGAAATAATTATCCCAATCTGAATTAAATGTATAACCAAAGATCATTGGTGGTGATACTTCTAATCCTCCCGCACCTTGTGTCCATACTCTTAAAGCAATAATAAGTCGCTTAACAATAAATCCAAAACCCATAGTGGTTAACCCAAGATACATTCCTGTAATTCTTAATGCAGGGAACCCAATTAAAAAACCAAAAACACCTACGACGAGTGGAGAAATGACTAGAGACAAAATAAAAGGGACCCCTATTTGGTCAACTAGAATTGCAGATGTATAAGCTCCAATAGCTAAAAAGGATGAATGGCCCAATGATATAAGTCCTGTATAGCCACTTAATAAATCAAGTCCGACTGTTAAAATGATATAAACCCCAGCCATATTTAATACGAATAAATAATACTTATAACTAAAGGTAATTTCCTTCAGCATGAACGGGATGAGAAAAATGCCAATAATTAATAGTGGAATCCAGGATAGATTTTCGTCTTCGTAGCGTCCCTTCATTAGACCTTTTTTACCTTTTCTTCACCAAATAAACCATCCGGTTTAACCATTAAAACTGCAATCAATACAATCCATACAATAATATCATTCATTTCTTTTATCCATTTAAAATGGAAAGATAATGTACCCATACTTATCGTTTCTATGACTCCCATAATAATACCACCAACAATGGCACCAGCAATAGAACCAAACCCACCCAAAACAGCAGCTGGAAATGCTTTTAAACCTAGAAACCCCATGGATGTGTCCAATAGAGACATGCGAGGTGCTAATAAGATTCCACTTATGGTGGCAACAAGTGCAGAAAAAATCCAAACGAGACCGTAAACACGCTTAACTGGTATTCCCATGAGTTGTGCTGCCACAGGATCTTCTGATGTTGCCTGCATTGCGATGCCCCACTTCGTTTTATTGAAAAAATAATAAAAAATGGTAACAAGAACGATGGCACTAAATATGATTGATAAATCCAATGCAGAAATAATAATTCCATTCAAAGATAAAACTCTATTTCCAAATGGTGAATATGGAATTAAGCTCATGGGGCCCGCAATTATTGCAACGAGAGCCCGGAGAATAATTGATAAACTAATTGTTGCCATAATCACTGAAAAGATAGGTTCATCTTTTAGAGGGCGGTTAATGACCCAGTCTAAAACCCAACCAAATACAAATGAAAAAATAATGCTACCTGCAAATGCTAAAAAAAATACACCTATTGTTGGTTCTCCAGATTGTGCCAAAAAAGTAGTTACAAAATAAAAATTGATATAGGCGCCAACCATCATTAACTCACCTTGGGCAAAATTGACTACTTCCGTAGCTTTATATATAAGAGTAAATCCTAATGCTATAAGTGCATAAATTGAACCAAGCGCTATCCCGCTAATACTTTCCTGAATGAGTCCAATAAATATTTCCATCTTAAAATCTTTGTATCAAATTAATAAAAAGTCTTCTACCATTTTTGCCATTGAAATACATTGTTGTGTCACACCACCTTGATCGTGAGATGTGTATGTTACTTTTACTCTACACCAACTAATTTCTAAGTCGGGGTGATGATTGACTTCTTCTGCCTTTACTGCAAGAATATTTACAAATTCTATCCCCTCCATATAGGAGTTAAACGTTAATTCTTTCGATATTTTTCCATCATGATATTCCCAACCATCTAATATGGTTAATGCTGATTGAATTTCTTGTTTGGATGCGAGTGACAATTAATTCTCTAATGGATTTACTATTTTTATAAATACAGATCGCACCCAAGTGAGACTGATAGATGCCGAAATAAAAGTTGCAATCACCATAGCATACCATACATATTCAACAGGTTTATTTAGTTCAATTGCAAAATATAATGATAAAAGGGATGATACTAATAATACACGAATTACGGTTATAACTAACATAGGTAACCCTTTCCCTAATCCCTGCATAATGCGTCCACTTGTCATGCCAACTGCAACAAATGGATAGGCAAAAGCCATTATCCTTAAGTATTGAATAGCTATACTTTGAATAATCGGTTCTGGTGTAAAAGTTCGAATTAATATTGGTGCAAAAATATAAACTAATGTTGATGTTATAATTGTTATTAATACAGAACGTGTTATTCCATATTTTACAATTTCTTTCAATTTATCAGTCTCTTTTGCACCAAAAAACATACCTATTAATGTTGTTAGTCCATGGGCAATGGCCATAATGGGTAAAAAGACTAACATATCCAATCGCCCTGCCACTTGGTAAGCTGCAACAGATTCAGCATTATAATAGATCAATATTTTATTAAATACAGCTTGCCCTGTTGCCATAATTACCATAGACATAGATGCTGGTAACCCAATTTTGATAATTTCACCCAACAACGATTTTGAAAATGTAAAATCTTTTAGATTAAATGTGATATAAGCATGATCTTTAAAAAAGAGCATATAAACAAAAACTGCGAATACGATAAGTTGACTAATAACCGTTGCCACAGCAGCACCTGCAACTCCAAGGTTTAATGTAAAAATAAATATTGGGTCAAATATAATATTTAATACAGTGCCTAACCCTGCAACCATCATTGGAAATTTCATATCTCCTTCACCAGCTAATATCGATCTAAAGAAGGCAGAAAAAACCATAAATGGTAATCCAAAACAAATGATCTTTAAATAGGACCAAGATAAATCTACAATAGATTCTGTGGCTCCCAACAGAATGAGCATTTCCTGACCATACAAAAATCCAAAAGTTGTCAAAACGACGCTAATGGCTAATCCAATTAAAATGGCATGCTCAGCACTGTTGTCTGCATTTTTTTTATCTTTAGCACCGATATAACGTGCAACCGAAGCTGTTACTCCAGAACCAAGTCCCATTGTTAGGCCAAGCACTAGGAAAAATAATGGCATATTAAATGCAACAGCAGCAATGGAATCACCACCGAGGCGTCCAATAAAAATCATATCAACAATAGAATAAAGTGTTTGGATACCCATTCCAGCCATGACAGGAATTGCTAAGGTCCAAAGCGCTTTCGGAGGATTAATAAGAAAGGAATCTAAACGAGATTTTTTAAGTTCTTTCACAAGCAATAAATTTAACCGAAAACATATTAATCCTTAAGGAATAATTGTATTCAGTTAATGAATTGCTATTGGGGAATCTGCAACTGCAGATATTAGCTGGCTCAGGAAAATCCAGATGATGGATTACATCCTCTACCCGATGAAACTACTGATGTGCCACCCACATTTATAGCAGGGGCAGACAATAATTTTTTTGCTTTATTTTCTTTACAATTCGGACAAAGGATATCAGTGTCAGGTGTATCACTTGATGGAATTAATTCGTCAAAAACTGTATCACAATTTTCACATTTATAATCAAACATCGGCATGTGAGTTATCTCTTTCTATTGTAATATTTTTTTTAAATTTTCTTCTTCACACGGAATATATGGCACTTGTCATGTAGGAACCCCAAGCTTTGGCAAAATAACTTTATTGACTAAATACCATGCACCAAAAATAAGGATGATGGATAATGCATCCGTCATACGGCATCAATGGCTGTCTGTAATAAGCCGTTAATATGATCTGCAATTTCTCCCATATCATTTCTACCTGTTACTGATAACATAGATTTTGCATTAATTGCAGAAACCGTCACTGTTTCATCATCATTTTCCCATAAAACAATATTGCATGGCAACAATAATCCAATTTCGATTTCTTCCGATAATGCTTTAAATGCAATGGGAGGATTACATGCTCCCAAAATTTTATATGGTCTGAATGATTCCCCCAGCTTTTCCTTCATTGCTTGCTGAACATCTATTTCTGTTAATACTCCAAATCCAACATCCATTAATGATTTTCGAATATTCAATTCTGTTACTTCCATAGACAAATTTACTTTTTTTGAATAACCATATTTCACAAATTAGTGTCTCCATTTTTCTTCTTTAAAGGGTACATCCATAAAAAACCTGCAAATGCGCCATAAGCTGTACTATTAATAGGGTTTCCTGTAATGGCACAATGCCCTGAATTACATCCAATATAATAATAATAAATATAACCTATAATTGCCCCGGCAAAGCCTCCCAAGAGTAATTTAGGAAGTCGCTGTTTTAGATTGTTTAATTTTTGTTTTTGTTCCACGCTTTCATTCCCCCAAGCATATTAATAGCACGATATCCCGCATTCATGAGAATCATTGTTCCCGTACGGCTTCTGTTTCCACTGCGACATACAACTATTATTTCTTTTTCATTGTATGGCTTCATTTCGGAAATTCTAGACCCTAATTCTTGTACTGGTATCAATATTGAATTTTCAATATGCCCAAGAGATCCAGTATATTCGCCTTTTGTTCGAACATCTAATATAAGAATATTTTCTTTATTATTGATTTTAGAAACAACATCATCGACAGAAATATTTGGTATATTTTCTATAGAGTATTTAAATCCACTAGAAATGTTAGTATTTTGGGCGCTATATATCCAAAGTCCGGTTCCCACCAATGTAACAAGTAAAAATATTGATTTAATCATGAACTAATTCCCCTTTTTTAAAATAATTGAATTCAATTCTTTCATAATGATATTCCTTTACCTTCTTCAAATTCGCTAGTGAATGGGTCACTGGAGATTGCCAATTCTACATCACCACTTTCATTCATTAAAACGTACCATTTTTCGCGCCCAAAATGGCTTTCTCCTACTTGGGAAGAATCTGTGTATTCAGATGAAATTAATATAAGTCTTGCCATTATGAATCCTTCTTTAAATTTAGAACTTTAAATAATCTTTTAGATACATCCATAGGGATGTCTGTTTCATTATCAATACTTTTATATAATTTAACTGTTTCTTCAACGCTGTCAACATACACCTTACAATCTGGGCATTTCTCAATATGGTGTTTTAATTCGCCCTTTGCCTTAGCACCCAAATCTCTGCCTAAGTGTTTTTGAACTAGGTCAATGATGTGATCATTATGATTATGTTGATGAGAATTCATTAGGATGGTATTACATCCACACATTTCATATTTTCAGCCAATCTATCTCTCATATAAAGTCGAGCTCTCATTAATCTTACTTTCACATTCGCTTCTGAAAGTCCCAATATTTCTGCTGTTTGTCTCGTTGAATTTTTTTCCACATCTCTCATAATAAATACTGACCTATATGATTCAGGTAACTTTGAAATAGCTTGTTCTAGACACGACTTCATTAAAGATTGATCTTGTTCTTCTTCTATCGGGTTAATCCATTTCCGAATATCTTTTCCAAGGTAACTAGATTCACTCAAATTATTTATATCACTATCTTGGTTAACAATCGTTTTGCTTCGCAATTTGCCTAAAGTAAGATTTGTTGCAATCCTATATAGCCATGTATATAGGCTTGATTTTCCAGAAAATGTATTCAATTTTTTTATCATAATAATAAATGTTTCTTGAAGAATATCTTCAGCATCTTCTTCGTTTTGAAGCATTTTAATTGCTAAACTATAAATTGGAGCTGAATGAGATTCTACTAATATGGCCATGGCATTTTGATCGCCATTTACAGCATTTTTAATCAGTATTTTTTCGTCCAATTGATTACTCATTAGATACTATTATTATAAAAAGGTTACATATTAATTATGGAGCAACAAGTGGCCAGAGTTTTGGAATAATCCATGTAGCCAAAAGCCAAAAAGTTATAGCTAACGGGAAACCGACTCGCATATAATCAGAAAATTTATATCCTCCGGGACCATATACCATCAAATTCGTCTGATATCCCACAGGTGTAATAAAAGAAGCTGAAGCAGCAAAAGACACTGCAAAAATATATGGCCTAGCATCCAGCCCTAACTGCGCAGTAATTGCAATTGCAATTGGAGCCATAATGATGGCGGTCGCAGCATTAGATGATACTTCTGTTAAAATAACTGTAATTAAGTAAACCATTGCAAGTAGCAATACAGGCTGATAATCAGGCGGTGCATTGTAGACAAATGAAATGATTGATTTTCCAATCCAATCTGCTGTGCCAGTAGATTGAATAACTTTTCCCAGTGGAATGAGAGCAGCTATCATTACAATTACTTGCCAATGAATCGCCTGATAAGCTTCGTTGGGGGTTATGACTCTAAATGCGAATAATAAAACGACTCCTAAAATTGCTCCTTTTAGAATTGGAACAATCCCAAACGCAGCTAAAGAAACAATCATTAAAATAACTACAGTAGCCACCCACCAATTTTTCTTTTTCTTCAAGGATGTATCATATTCTTCTAGTACTATAAAGTCACCAGTGTGCCCCATTTCTTGGATTTTATCTTTAGGTCCATATATTAATAATGCATCAAACGACCGTAGAACAAGATGAGCTATTTTCTTCCGAATTAATGATCCTTCTCGACGAATGGCAAGAACAAAAGTTCCAAATTTTCGTCGAAAGTTCAGTTCCATTAAGCTTCTGCCTACCATGTCAGATCTATCTGTTAAAATACATTCGATCAAAATATTATCATCTTGTTCGAGTTCATTTTGCGTCAACTTTTCATCAGTTAATAAATTGATTTTTTCCACTTCTTTCATACGTAGAAAATCGTTCAATGATCCTCGCACAAATAGAATGTCACCTGATTGAAGTTCTGTATTTCGAATATTAGTTGTTATCAGTTTCTTATCCCTTTGAATATCTAAAACCATAACATCATAATTTTGGTTTATTCCACGTTGTAAGCACGATTTTCCAATCATGGGAGATCCATCAATAACCATCATTTCAGTTAAATATCCACCCAAGTGATAATTTTTTGTTAAACTTGAAGTAACCGTTCTTGATGGAAGTAATTTGGGAGCAATCCAGGCTAAATAAGCTAAACCAACCACGAGATTTATCCATCCAAATCGCGCAAATTCAAACATACCCATTGGCTCATAATCTCCAGAAGCCATATATATTGCATTTACTAATAAATTGGTCGATGTCCCGACTAAGGTAAGTGTTCCTCCGAATATGGCTGCATAACTCAAAGGAATCAATACTTTGGATGGACTCAATTTGTATCGACCCGCAATACGAATTGTTACTGGCATAAAAATAGCAACAATGGCTGTATTATTGACAACAGCTGATGCTAATGCAATTGAAAAAAGGTAAACCATCAGCCCCAATGAAAGTGATTTGGAAACCAACTTATTTATTTTTACGACAAAATATTCTAATACGCCTGACTTTTGTAATGCATGGCTTAAAATGAATAAACATCCAATAACAATAACAGCAGGATTTGAGAATCCTTCAATCGCTTCAGCCGGAGAAATATATCCCAATATAAGAATTACCGATAAAGTCAATAAAGCTGTGACTTCAATTTGGAACACTTCTGTGACGAATAAAGTAAACGTCCCCACAAGTAAGAATAATACAATACCTATTTCAACAGTCATGATTTGTTGGGAGATAATTCTATCATATCAAGGATAGAATTCAACACTCCTTCTCTTTTAATATTATGTAAAATGGTAATAACAAATATACTGAATTCTCCATCTGGAAGGATTGTTTCAAATTCATCCAATAAATCTGTTGAATCCAGAAATTCATCTATATTTTTCCCTTTTGAAAGTTGGCTTTGTAATTCATTTTGGATTTCTTCAATGTACACCTTTACCTCATTTCGAGTCATTGAAATGATAGACTGTTTTTTCATTTAAGAAAGGATGAAATCGTCTTCTTGAACTCGGTCAATTTGAACGGAATCTACATATTCTCCTGCATATTTTTTATAGATACCTTCTTTCACAAAAATTTCGAATAAATCAGGATCAATATGATAATCATTTTTCATATACCCCATGATGCGCATAGCTTGAGATAATTTTTTTCCATCTTTATAAGGTCTATCCGCCGCTGTTAATGCTTCATAAATATCGGCTATTGCCATCATTTTTGCCTGGACTGACATTTGGTCACCTTTAAGTCCCTTTGGGTAGCCTGTTCCATCAATTTTTTCATGATGTCCACCCGCAAATTCAGGTACATTTTTTAATTGTTTAGGGTATGGTAGTTTTTGAAGCATATCGATAGTAATAACAATATGATCATTTATGATAGTACGTTCTTCATCTGTTAAGGTTCCTTTAGGAATATTCAGATTATTAACTTCTTCGTCACTTAGAAATGGTTTTTCAATTCCATTCTCAGAATAGGGATATTTAGCAATATCTAAAACTCTGTCTTGAAGATTTTTTTCCATGAATTCGCCTCCATGATTCACATGCTCAATAAAAGCTTGATCATCATCAATCTGTTTTAATTGTGAATCGTAATCATCCTTAATTTTTTGAATTGTTTGTTCCGATGCTTCGTATAACCCTACCTTTTGTTCCAGGTATTTGATTTTTGCATTGCGACGTAATACTTCAAATCGTGTGTTAATAAGCCCAATTCGATCATAAATTGTTTCAAGTTTTGTACCTTTATCTACTATGTGGGGTGGGGTGGCTACTTTGCCGCAATCGTGCAACCAGGAGGCTATGTATAATTCGTAACGTTCATCATCATTCATTGAAAAATCTTTATATTTTCCATAGTCTGTTTTTTCAACAGCATCCGCAAGCATCATTGTAATAATAGGTACTCTTTCACAATGGCCACCCGTATAAGGTGATTTTTTATCAATAGCTACAGCAATCAGTTTTATGAAGGCTTCAAATAAAGTTTTTAATTCTTCAACAAGTTTTTTATTGGTTAAAGCAACAGCTCCTTGTGAAGCAATGGATTCTACCTGGGCCTGCATTTCATCCGAAAAGTTAATGACGTTACCATCTTTATCTCGTGCATTAATGAGTTGCATTACACCAATAATGTCATCTTCATGGTTTTTCAATGGAACCGTTAAAAAGGATTTTGATCTAAAACCAGTTTTTTGATCAAACCCTTTTGTACCAGAAAAATCAAATCCATCTTCCTCATAAGCGTCATCAATATGGACCGTTTTCCCTGTTAATGCAACATATGCTGAAACATTAGCATGATTGGGTGAACCTTCATCTAACCATAATTTGACCGGATAAAACGGTATTTTCACACCTGATGTGCCTCCTGAGTGCGTCTTCATAGATTCATTTAATAATATTTTGAAATCTAGATTTCCATCTTGATTCTTCATATACAAAGTACGACCATCTGCATTTGTAATTTTTTGGCCTGCATCTAAAATCATTTCAAAAAGTTTATCTGTATTTTTTTCAGATGAAAGTGCTACGCCAATTTCATTTAAATGGGCTATTCTTCCCTGTAATTGGGAAATACGTTGTTTGAGTTGGCTGATCTCAGACATATTTATATCGATGAATGTTATTCTGTTGATTCATATGGTATGTATCAGGGAGAAATTAAGTGCAGTTCATTGGTGGGACAATCGCATTTTTTATAGCGGTGTATAATCATAAATATAATTTATTAATTTGATGGCGCATGTTTCATTAAGATTGGAACATACTTTTATCTAACTTTATTAGATGGGAATACTCATGAAAGATCAAATTTCAAATGCATTTGGTCCAAGAGATTTGAATACCGAAAGTAAGTCATCTATAATTGAATTGGCTCATGAACTTCTAGATAAAGATGTTCGATCTGAAGATATTTATTTTTTCCTAGACAAATGTCACCATTCAGCCATTGCTCTCCTTTTTTCGGATCAAAATGATTATAATGAATGGTTCAACATCATTGTAAAGTTGATTCGCAAAAGTCAGTTCCACTTTGGAAAATTATTTCTACAACGAGTGCTTTTATATGGTGATAAACCTTTACTACAGTTTATTGAAAAAGATGAGCTTTACTCTTTCTCTTATTCTCAGGTTTGGAATCAAATATGCCATATAAGTGATTCTATTGATGCACTTTCATATAATCCCATTATTATTGGCATTTTTTCTCCAAACCAAGTGAAAACGTCTATGGTGGATTTAGCTTGTATTATTTCTGGTATAACAGTTGTTCCTATCCCCATAAACTTTACTCAAGAGCATTTATCCTATACATTGAATCATTCTAGCATTACACACTTATTTATTAGCAGTGAAAGTGCAGCACAAAAGTGGAATGCTATTTACCCTGATCATCCATCCGTTCAAATAATTGCAGTATCTGGAAAAGAACAATTTATAAACACTAAATATCACTGGGAATCTTTTCTTGATTTAGTGCATGCATCAGAACCCATTCGAACATTTGATCAATTCAATGATATAAATGTGGATGAGCCCGTAACAGTATTGTATACGTCCGGCACCACAGACTTTCCAAAAGGAATTTCATTTTCTAATATGAATATGGTTTCAAAACGATTTGCGCGAGCTTTGGCACTACCAGAAGTAGGTAATACAGATGTATTTTTATGCTATCTCCCTTTATTTCATACATTTGGGAGATTTTTTGAATTAATGGGATCTATCTATTGGGGCGCCACATATACATTTTCTGAATCACCAGCTTTTAATTCAATTCTTCAGGGATTTCGACTAGCAAAACCTTCCGTCTTTATAAGTATTCCAAAACGATGGGTTCAATTGTATGATATGATTGAGTCTAAGATGGATGCAAACCAATTAAATGACGACCAAATTTTAGGTATACTGAAAGATATAACTGGTGGGCATCTAAAATGGGGGCTTGCTGGAGCCGGATATTTAGATCCAGATATTTTCACATTTTTCCAAGATCGTGGTATTCATTTAATGAGTGGGTATGGTATGACAGAAGCTTCGGGAGGAATATCTATGACACCTCCCAATGATTATGCACCAGACTCTGTGGGAAAATCTTTACCTGGCATTGAAATGACATTAGCAGAAGACAATGAACTTCTGTTACGTGGTGAATACATTTCAATTGGATATTTCGGAAAAAATGAAACACCATTATTAAAGAATGGATACTTTCACACTGGAGATATTTTTGAAGAAAATAATGGTCACTTTTTCATTGTCGATAGGAAAAAGGATATTTATAAGAATAGCCGTGGACAGACAATTGCGCCACAAAAAATTGAGAATCTATTCCAAGATTTTGAATCAATAAAATCAATTTTTGTCGTTGGTGATGGTCAAGAATTCAATACCGTTCTCATTTTCCCAGATACTAAAAATACATTTTTTAAATTTGATCAAGCTTCACCTGACGATATACGACATTATTTCAGTTCTTTAATTTTATCTGTAAATAGTTTTCTATCATCTTTTGAACGCATCGTCAATTTTGCAGTCATTCAAAGAGATTTCAGTAAAGATTATGGAGAATTAACAAATAAGAATTCCTTTAACCGGAAAAAAGTGTTAGAAAATTTTGATGATGTCATTGTACCCATGTATCAAAAAAATTATATCAATGTTTATCATGGAAAGAATGAAATAAGAATCCCTATTTGGCTATTAAGAGAACTTGGTATTCCAAGGACCACGATATCTTGGGATGGTGGTTATCTAAAGACTCAATCCAAACATGGAGACTTATCTTTTACTTGGGATGAAAACAATATTCAAATTGGTGAATTTCAATATGAAATTGAAGATTCCTTCTTCGATTTTCAACCTTTTATCAAAAGTCCACATTTATGGCTAGGGAATGAATCATTCGTATCTTTTTGTGGCGATTTATTATTTAGATTAAGAGAATTTGATAATTATCATGGCATCCATGTTATTGCTAATCAACCTTTATTTGAACGTGATGAATTTCTGCAAAAAGAATTAGATAAAGGGCTCACGCAATTAAAAGAATTCCATTATTTGATTCAAGCCTACATTCGTGGAGATAAAACATGTTTCAAACCACTAAGGGAGTTAATAGACCATGCAAATACTCAATGGAAACAATTAATTCGGGAAACATGTATCCAATATTTTAATCATCCAAATCCTCGTTTTAAAATTGAAATGATTGAAATTCTTTTGCCATTATTATCTGGTGATATGTTTTTCGAATTATTGAAAGATGCTTTTTATGCTTTCCGGATACATAATGTATCTACAGGATTTTCTATACAGTCTAAACGTATGAATGAACCCCATTATAAAAGTATCATTCGGGCTTTATATGAATATCGGAATCAATTAAATGATTTAGATTCTATTGGACTTGGTTTTCTCCAAACATTATTACTCATGGTATCAGATTTTGGTAGTAAACATCCAACCGGTTTTTCTTGGGCTCGTGCAGAATTATCATGGTGGCAAATCGCAAATGTGCCAAACAGAATACGATCCACAGCACTAAAATCACATTTTGCATTAATTAATGGATTTAGACGGTGGCTCGGACCGGTGTCTACTTTATCTGTAGATAGAGAATCAGGACAGGAATATTCATGGGGACAGGTATTAGATTTTGATAATAATGTACGCCAAAAACATAAAGAACATATTTTACATGCCTTTATGGGAACGACTCTATTACGAGAGGCTTTATTTATCTTTTCGAACCATTGTTTAATTCAATTAGATGATATTCCGTTAAAAGGCATTTGGGTTACCCATTTAGGATCTAGGCATGGAAAAAGTGTTTTTAGAATCTTAGTGCGAACTCGCACATTGGGAATTCATAATTTTGTCATCAATGTGAATGAGCAATTGGATCGATCCTTTCTAGAAGATGAAACACGATGGCTGATTCTTATGGGGTCTGCATACAAAGATGATAAACTGGTGGAAGATTTTGGTGGATATTGGCCTGAATTTGATGTGTATACTGAAGAATATATTTCGGGTGAAACTCTTTATCAATATTTAGAAAGAAACTGCCTTGAGATTCAAAACAAACGTGCTGAAGATCGATGGCAAATGCGTTGGCTACATTTTATGTGGAATGGTATTTACACATATTTAGAATTCTGGAGCCGATCACATTATACGCTAAATATTAAAAATCCATCACCACGAAATTTAATCATTCCCGAACATGATTATTCTCGCGGACGACGATTAATTTCCATCTCAGATCGTGAACCTGAGCAATCAATTTCCAATCTTTATTTAACGCTTTTCCAGCAATTTATTTTAGAGACAGAAAAACAATTTCCAGGTTTAAAGAGAATGGCTGATTGGGAAATTATTTTCACATGTACTCTACGAGTAGCCTCTGTTAATCACGGAATTCCAATGCTTGAAGAATTGATTCTTGCTTTGGATAATAAATCCACACGAAAATCTTTTGAAAAATTAGATTGTACCGCAGATCGTATTCAGCAATTTATTACAGAAACCAAAGAAATGGGTGTTTTAACAAAACCAGTTGTGTTTGCATCCCTTCGATATGAACGTTGGCTTGAGCTCAATACAAACGCAACTCGAAGTGCCCGTTCGTCTATATTGGAAGAATTATATCAAGACTACCATTTAGATACACTTATTGAAGATTATCCTGAAACACGCGTACGCTTTTTTATGATGACCTGTTTTAAACAATCTTCTAAAGAATTAATAGAAGCCTTTAAAGAAATCATTCAAAATCTTCGTAATAAAAAAATGGACCCCATGTCAATTGCTCAACGCATTCAATATATTAAAAATGAAATTAAACTTTCAGAAGATGAAGAATATTTTCTGGCTAAAATGCTCTATAAAAACCTTAAATCTGGAGATTATATTGAATTAGTATCATTAGAAATGGGTGAAACGGAAAAATTGGATCTTGTAGTACAAGTTGAAGATACGAATCATCAATTATATCGAGTTCGACCTCCATTTAAACCTAAGGAAATTGCTAAATATCATTCTGTATTAATGGAAGCAGATTTGAATGCAATTTTCCAAGCTAATCATGAATTTTTATTTATTTTTGATAAGAAAAATCAATTAGCTGGAGGCGTATTCTGGAAAAACTTATCATCAACACATGTACATATTGAATGGGTTGTTCTCAAAAAAGCTTTCCAAGGGAATAACCTAAGTAAGAAATTAATGGACGAATGTTTTAATCGCCTAAATGCCCGAGGTATTACTCATGCAACAGTCGGATTTTTCCATGAAAAATTCTTTTATAAAATGGGATTTCAAATTGATCCAGAATATGGTGGATTGGTTAAATACATCCAATAATAACTGAGACGACTATTTGAATAAAAGTTTGGGTTTACTGACTTGATGCATGTTTCTGAGAATGGCGATATTTCGATCGCGCCAAATTGGCTTCACCGAATGCGCTTGCAAGTGAAGCCGTTAGTACAACATCTGATAAATTATAACGCCAGTTACTGAAACATATAACCATAGTGGGAGTGTTATTCTAGCAATCGTTTTATGTTTGCTTAATTGATTATTCCATCCACGATATAATGTAATTAATGCCATGGGAATAATAACTGTAGCTAAAACAATATGACTAAATAATATAAAGTAGTAATACCCTGTATAATCTCCTGTATACAATTTAGGGCCACTTTTAAACCAATGGTAAATCACGTAAGAAACTAAAAAAGCCGACGATGTTCCAAAGGATAATAACATGACTTTTTTATGCCACTCAATTTTTTGTTTCTGAATTAACACATAAGCTACAATGAGTAAAAGTGTTGTAAACCCATTTAACATGGCATTCACTTTTGGTAAACCAGAAACATCAACATCTCCTTCTAATCCTTCGGGCCTAGGGCCTAAGATTAAAAAAGCAACTGCAAAGGTTAGAATAGCCGACAGGATATAAATAATCCTTAGCCAGAATTGATCATTTTTTCCCATTTGAGTATAGTGTTAGTAAGCTAAATCAATAATGATAAGTGCAAAAAGTGCGGGTAAATAAATGACAGATGCTTTTAATAAAAATTTAGCCCGCTTTAGTTGATCTCTTTGAAATAGAGGTAAGCCGGCCATCATATATCCAATACTCATTATACCAGCACCTAAAAAGTAGACAGACCCTGAGATACCCAATAAGGATGGCAAAACCGAAATGGGTATCAATAATGCGGAATGCCATAATATTTGTCGATTTGTTCTTTTTAGGGAATCTTCTAATACAGGCAACATTTGTAAACCGGCTCGAGCATAATCTTGTTTACATAATTGTGCAATGGCATAAAAATGGGGATGTTGCCATAAATACATAATGGCAAATAAAGCCCAAGCCGCCTGATCTAATTGTCCTGTGGCGGCGACCCATCCTCCCAAAGGTGGAATCGAACCTGGTATAGCTCCAATTGATGTATTCAACCAAGTTACCTTTTTTAATGGTGTGTAAACAAATATGTAAAGAAAAGCTGTTAATAAAGCCATAAAGGAAGTTAATAAATTGACAAAAGACAGAAGAACAAATACACCAGAAAATATTAATATAAACCCAAACCAAAATACTTTTTCAGCTTGTAGGATTCCTGCAGGAATAGGACGATTACGAGTGCGAATCATAAGACAATCAGTTTCTCGCTCCATATAATGATTTATTGCTCCTGCCCCAGAAGAAACAAGACCTGTTCCAAATAAAACAGATATAAGTGGAAATAAAGCATTAAATCCACGTCCGCCCAAATAAAAACCTAATGCAGTTGTAATAACAACTAATAGAGTTATACGAGGTTTTGTTAATTCCACATATGCGCTAAATCGCGTTGGTGCTGGTTTGTATTCTTTTTCCATTAAGAGTTCAAATCTTTCACTAATTCATTAATATGAGTACGCAAGATAGCAATACTGGCTTCTTCTAAACCATCATAATATTGGCGAATATATCCCTTATCATCAACCAATACGAATTTGATGGCATGACCGACAGGAAGCTCCTTTGCGTATAACTTAAATCCATTTTGACTTAATTCTTCTACCTTAGGACTATCAGCTCGTAAAAATTGCCACCGATGATCCGTAACTTGATGGACATCAGCATAAGCTGCCAATGTTTCAATATTATCATTTGTTGGATCTACTGTAATGGAAACAAATTGAACTTGGTCCACATTCAAATATTGATCATATAGGTTTTTCATATTTGAGGACATAATGGGACACGGACCTGTACATTGTGTAAACATAAAGTCAACTATAGTGATTTTTGCTAAAAGGTCATTTTCAGTAAATGGTTTACCTAAGTGAGATGTTGCTACAAAAGATGGCACTTTATTTAATACAGGAATAGATGATAATTGTGCTTTAGATGCTTGTTTAACAACCCACGTTGCCCCAATGACCATTAGACCAAGCACCATGATTATAGATAATAGGATAGATTCTTTTTTCAATTTAAATCTCCCGACCGTTTCCACGCTCCGTATTCAACTATAAGAAGGCCCAATATCCAAGTTGCACTCCACATATGAAATAATTGGTAAATTGGATTTACGCTAGAAAATACCATTAATTCGCCCACGACAATTTGAATCATTACTAATCCCATTATGGCTAAACTTGCTCGTTTTGTTGTAATTGATGCATTTTCACTTTTCTGCGTAAAATAATACCAAATCCACCAAGATACACCTGCAAGCGTTACACCCAAGACTGTATGGATATATTTAAAAGGTCCTAACATTTTAAGTAATAATACACTCTCTACAAGCGGATTATCTTTCCGAACCATTTCCAATCCAGCTCTTAATTCTGTCCCCAAAATAATTTCTAAAAATAATACAATTCCCATAGCCCAGAATCCGTATTTCATTTTACATGGATAATAACTATCTTTTTCATCAGTAGGATATGTTAAGTAATACGCATTTTGTGTCCCAATTATTAAAAAGGATATTGCAAATAAAGCGAGTACCATATGTAATGAAACAGTCACAGGATTAAGAACTGTCCCAACAACTTGACTTCCTTGCCATCCAACAAGGCCCACTAAAATGAAAGAAAGAAATATGGGGGTTAATACTTTTTTTTCATTTTTATAATATCTATACGCTAGAATTAATGTGGCTGTAACCATGAGTCCAATGATAACACCCACTAATCGATTAGAATATTCAATCCATGCTAATACAATATTAAATTGAGCTGGATCAATATGAGCGGGTAGTTGGTCAAGGTGCGTTGGTGGAATCCATCGACCAAAACATTTTGGCCAATCGGGACAACCCATTCCTGCACCTGAAACACGAACTAAGCCGCCAACAAATATCAAGATGTAGGTTAATAGAGTGGTTATGATTGTAAATCTTGAAAAATATTTCATAAATAGATAAATAATTTAATCATTTAATTGATCTTAAAACCATATGCATAAAAAATGAAATATTTTTTTTCATTTAAAGTATTATCATAATACCTTCTGCGTCTGTATTTGATACCAAAATTGGATTTATCAACGTTAATATCAAGAAACAATATATTTAAATGAAGAGAGTATGAGTTTACATCAGGTCGATTTAGGGACAACCTGTAAAGTTCTTTCAACAGGGGAAGACGGGACATTAAAAAAAATATTTTACTATCCAACGCGGTATGAAGTTGAAACTGCTGATGGGCGAGTGAATCATTATACATCACATGAAATTAAATTATCTGGTGTGACTCGAAGATCTCCTAATTATCAATCTCCAGAATTCCCAACTCCTGAAACCTATTTTGCCAATGCGTCCTATACTCCTTTTATAGCAGAATGTCATATACAACGATTTTTCTCAACGACACCAAATATTCTGTGGAGAACAATCACATCTTTTGAATTACTGAATGTATGGATGCCAAGAGTCCAACGCGCATTACCCGTTGTTGAAACAGATCGTTATGTAACTCAATATTCATTTGATCGTATTGAATTAAATGCAGGAACACTTTTTAAAATCAGACCCTTTTCTTTATCACATTATTTCAATTGTAAAATTGTTTCCATTGAAAAAGAAAAAGAATTAGTTCTAGAAATGCGGTTTAGCCCATTATACACAGAACAAATGACTATTTCACTAGATTCTCATGACAATGGTGTTTTAGTTAATTACAAGAAACAGAGTAAAGGGTTCTTTTCGTTTCTATCACTTTTCAGATTTTATAACAGAGAGGCACACACACTTACAACTTTAGAGTCTATTGTGCCCAAAGTTGATTATAATCAGTCTGATGAAGGAGATGAAAGCGGACAATCTGCTGCATCTCAATTTGATGGCTTCGAATCTCGTGAAGATTATATTGCATACGCCATCAATATGGGTATGGAAGGGAATATGGATTTTATCAATAATATTCTTGAAAAACCTATTCGTGGCATGGCAAAAGCTGGAGTTGTAAAAGCTAAAAGAACAGGTGTGACTCCTCCAAAACCGAAAAAACCGGAAGGTGGCGCCACGCAATTATTTGATTCACCTGTTGAATTAAGTTCTGACGATTTGATTGCCATCGCTGTTAATAAAGCATTAGATGGGGATAAAGAATACATTAATGGTATTGAGAACAAGGCAACACGCGGTAAGGCAAAAGCATTGGTTGTGAAAATTAATCGAGGGAAATCAGAAAGGCCTCCCATGCCTGAAATACAAAAAGCTCAACCAATTACGGATGCTGTTCCCCAAGAAACAGAAGAAAAATTAATAAATCGATTAATTGGGGATGGTGTTGCGGGAAATATGGATGAAATTAATGCGCTTGAGAATAAAGTTCTTCGTGGCAAAATTAAATCAGCTGTTGTAAAAGCCAAAAGAGCAAAATCATAATATGACACCCAGTAGTTCAACACCTAAAATAAGTCGATCGCAATGGATATCTATGGTTGTTACAACTCTATTACTTCTTATTTATATCACAATGGTATATTGGATTTTGTAAAATGAATTTTGAATGGTTAACACTCTCATGGTTAATGAATCACTTGCATTGGGCAGTTGGTATCCTTGTTGTAGGCTTGGTTATATTATTCTTTTTCCCAATATTACTCGGATTACAATTAAAAAATGACTCAAATCAAGTTACAGGCGAATAATGAATATTTTTCCCTTAATTACAGTATTAACATTTATTTTTGCTTTACTTTTAGTTAGTGAGATTTTTTCTATGAAACGAAAAGTCAGAAAATTGGAAAAACGTGTTAATATTATATGGAACAAAGTTGAACTAAAATCAAAAAATAATTAAATGAGCCTAAAAGATAAATTAAACGCAAAAGAAAATAGCCGGGTATATGTCCTGTTTTATTCCTTTTTCCTAGTTCCTTTTATGATTGCGATATTTGGTGCTGTATTTTTTCTTCTATTCAAATTTATTACATTTGAATCCAACAATGCTTATGACTATTTAAATGATGTCCGAGCAGGGTCTGCATCTAAACGGTGGCAATCTGCTTATGAATTATCTAAAATTTTATCACAACCAGATTTAATTCCTGAAGAGATGGATTTCAATAATCAAATGATATCCGCTTATAATAAATCGATTCATGACAATGCCAAAGTTCGAACATATTTAGCATTAGCAATGGGGCAAACAGGAAGAAATGTTTTTGGTCCAACATTATTAAGTGGGCTATCTGATGAAGATCGATTTTCTCGGTTGGCGGCTATTCAAGCCATTGGAATGATTCAATATCATGATGCAGCACAATCATTAAATCAATTATCTCTGAATTCTAAAATTGTGGAAGAACGTTTAGCTGCCACAATTGCATTAGGTAAAATTGGACATTTAGAATCTATTCCTACATTAAAAATATTATTAGAAGATGAAGAACCAAATATTCGTTGGGATTCTGCAATAGCCCTAGCAAAAATGGGTGACCATTCTGGGAATCACATTATTACCAATTTAATGAATAGATCCTACTTTGAATCTTTTCCTGAAGTTGATGAAAGTGAAAAAAACCAAGCTATGCTTGTGGCTATTCATATTGCAGCACAATACCCCGACAACCAATTTGAAGATCAATTAGCAATAGTTGCTACATCCGAGCCTAATTTGACAATTCGTGATGCAGCAATAAAATCATTAAAATCAGCATACAATAGGGTTATTTAAATTATGACTGAAGACATAAAAACAACACCGCCTGCTTCTGTATCTCCAGCAGAAAAAGATGATAATGCGCTTGGGCGCCGCGGTTTTTTCCGATGGATGACAGTGGGTTGGATTGCATTTTCTGTTGCGACTGGTGGATTTTTTACCGTAATTGTTCGATTTCTATTTCCAAACGTATTATTCGAACCACCTCAAACATTCAAAGCAGGATTTCCAAATGATTATGCATCTAATTTTGTGGATACTCGATACAAAAAGAAATTTAATGTATGGATGGTAAGAGATGAAGAATCTATTTTTGCCCTTTCAACCGTTTGTACACACTTAGGGTGCACACCTAATTGGCTTGGGACTGAAAATAAATTTAAATGTCCATGCCATGGTAGTGGATTTCGTATGACTGGTATCAACTTTGAGGGGCCTGCCCCTCGGCCCTTGGAACGATATAAAATTTCTGTTGCAACAGATGGACAAATTCTTGTAGATAAAACAAAAAGTTTCAAATGGGAAAAAGGCGAATGGGAAAATGCCGAATCCTTCTTAAAAGTATAATAGGAATTCTAAACTAATATGGAAAATAAAAATAAAAAATCATTCTTAGAAAGAATGGGAGAATCTCAGGTTTGGAAATCAATTATTCGATCTGGTGTCCCTCGTTCAAGACGTCAACGCATGCAAGCGATTTTGGGGAGTGTCTTCCTCCACCTTCATCCTGCTCGCATACCAAAACATGCGGTTAAAATTGGGTATACATGGTGTATGGGTGGATTATCCTTCTTCCTATTCATCGTTCTCACCATAACAGGAATTCTTCTCATGTTTTATTATAGGCCAACAGTCGAATATGCATATACTGATATAATCGATATGACAGAACAGGTCCCACTTGGTATTATGCGTGAATTACATCGTTGGGGTGCCCATGCAATGGTTCTAACGGTTTGGTTGCATATGCTCCGTGTATTCATGACTGGATCCTATAAGCCACCACGAGAATTCAATTGGGGAGTGGGTGTATTACTCATGACTTTAACCTTGTTTTTATCCTTTACTGGATATTTACTTCCTTGGGATCAATTAGCTATTTGGGCCATTACAGTTGGAACAAATATGGCACGTGCTCATCCATTTATTGGGCATGAAGGACCAGGTGCATCTTTATTAGCGATTGGAGATATTAATTTAGTCCATGCAGGTTCGGATGTTCGTTTTGCCTTATTAGGTGGACGATTTGTTGGGGAAGCATCTTTATTACGCTTCTATGTATTACACTGTATTGGTGTTCCATTCATTGTGATGATTTTGATGGCTGTTCACTTCTGGAGAATCCGGAAAGATGGCGGCATTTCAGGTCCACTCTAAACTCAAATTACGAGGTTGCTTGTGCTTCAAACATTTAAAGATATAATTGATATTCTTTCAGCGCCAACGGTTAGCTTTACATTGTTGACTATTGCCTTTCCATTTGTATTTCCACCCACAGATTGGTTTGAAAAAATACATCGAAAATTTGGAATTTGTCGTCTGTGGACTAAACCTGGATTTTATGGTGGAATGATTGCCATTACATTCTTTTTTGTCGTCGGGTATTTTGATCCTAATTTCAATATTACCCTTACCAAAGCAGATAATTTTCCAATTATTTTAATGATATATTCTATGTTTATCGCTATTTGGTGGAGTATGTACCAAGCATATCAAAATGATGATCGATTAGAAAATGGCCTTAAACCAATGGAATACAATGATCCAGATGATAAAGTATTGGTTTGGCCTGATTTGGTATACATTGAATTTATTGCTCTCATTTTATTTATGGTTTTTCTGATTGTTTGGTCCATTTTAGTGGCTGCTCCATTAGAAGAACCTGCTAACCCTGCAGCAACACCAAATCCATCGAAAGCGCCATGGTATTTCTTAGGCTTACAAGAAATGCTTGTGTATTTCGATCCATGGATTGCTGGTATCATTTTCCCCATATTTATCATTATTGGAATGATGGCAATCCCTTATATGGATATTAACAAAAAAGGTGATGGCTACTATTCTTTCAAAGAACGTCGTATTGGAATGTTTATTTTTATGTATGGATGGGTAGTATTGTGGTTGTTTTTGATTGTAATTGGTACTTTTTTCCGTGGGCCTAACTGGAATTTCTTTGGTCCATTCGAATATTGGGATGCTCATAAAGTTGTTCCATTGAACAATGTGAATTTATCCGAATATATTTGGGTAAAAATGTTAGGTACAGGAATGCCCACAAATATTCTTCTTCGAGAAATTATTGGTTTCATCGTCTTAATTGGATATATGGGAATTCTCCCTATTATATTAGCCAAATCATGGCTAAAAAATTATTTTCAGGAAATCGGTCCAGTGCGATATACGTTTTTAATGTTGTTTGGTTTATCCATGTTATCTTTGCCAATCAAAATGTATATGCGTTGGTTATTTAATCTTAAATACATCATAGCCATTCCCGAATGGTTCTTCAACATTTAGAGTGACATATGTTTAAAAACGACGAAAGATATTGGAATATTCATCAACTTAATAAATGGTTCGCCATTTCAAGCATTCTATTTATGATTTCATTTGTTTGGATGTTTATCGATGATAATGACGACGAATACAAAGTTTATCAACGCAATTTCAGACAACTTGAAATTCAAATGGCAGAAGTTGAATTAGCCGAAGAGCTTGAAACGGTAAAAAATGAACGTGTCTCTTATGAAGAAAAGGCTCAAGAAGCACAAAATATTTTAAACTCTAAAAAAAGTTTGGCAGATTCTCTAGAGTTTCGATTAGTGACTTTAAAAGGTATTTTCTATAGACATAATATGAATTACCAAGGTCAAAAATCAGAAATTGATGCTTTAAAATATTTGGTGGAAAAAGATAATACACATGGATTAGATCATGGCGAAGATCATTCTGCTGAAAATAGACAAACGTTTGATGATGCAAATGTTTTACTTCATAATTACAAATTAAAAAAAGAAGCAACTGAAACGGACATTGCTAATACTGAACTTTTTATAAAAGAAATGAATCGTGATGTTAAAGCTTCTACAGAAGAATTAAATCGTATTTTGGCTGATGTACAACTTGTTCAAAATAAGTTAGAGAAAATCGATAGAAAGCATATGTCATTCATGAATAAAGTAGGTGATTTAGTTCGTGATTTGCCTATTCTTGATTTTATGAATCCATATTACAAGGTTAAACAAATTGTTGTACCAGACATTAAGTATAATGTGAATTTCACACAAGTTCCATCGGTGGATAGATGCACCAGTTGTCATTTAGGCATTACAAATCCAGATTTTGCTGAAGCAGAACAACCTTTTAGATCTCATCCTAATTTGGAAACATACTTAAGTTCAGCATCTCCACATCCAATGACGGAATTTGGTTGTACAGGATGTCACTCTGGGAGAGCACGCGGAACATCGTTTGTCTCGGCAGTCCATATGCCCGATTCGGATGAGGAAAAAGCACGGTGGGAAGAAGAGTATGATTGGGAACAAATGCATCATTGGTTGCAACCAATGCTTCCATCTAATTATACAGAAGCTAGCTGTTTTAAATGTCATCAAAAAGAAGCTTATATAAATGATGCAGACCAACTCACACTTGGCCTTTCTCTAATCGAAAAAAGTGGATGTAATGGATGTCACTTAATTCAACGATATCAAGAGCGACGGAAAGCAGGACCAGATTTAGCAAAAGTTTCTGAAAAATTAAATAAAAGCTGGACAGCAAAGTGGATAAAATCTCCAAAAGAATTCAGACATAATACTCGGATGCCACACTTCTTTGGGCAGGACAATAATTCTAGCCCAGATATGATAAAACGTAATGATACTGAAATTATGACTATGGTTAATTATTTATTCCCAAATGGGAAAGAAGTATCAACTGAAAACGATCATAGATTTATGGGTGATGCGGTTAAAGGGGAAGAACTTTTTAATGCTGTAGGTTGTCGTGGTTGCCATATTGTCGAACCGGATGAAGCAAATATGTCAGATGGTATTTCAATTGAATCCATCCTTAAGGACCATGGACCAAATTTGATTGGACTTGGATCAAAAGGATCTGCTAAATGGGTGTATAATTGGATTAAAAATCCGAGTGAATATTGGCCCGAAACCCGCATGCCTGATTTGAGATTATCTGACCAAGAAGCTAAGGATATCACTGCCTACTTAAGATCCTTCACAAACCCTGATTTTGAAGCAATGGATGATATTGAATTGGATAAAAAACAATTAGAAAATATTGCTTTTGGTTGGCTATCTAAAATGAATACAGAAGCATTCGCAAAATCTACTTTAGCAAATATGTCTCATGATGAAAAAATGGATTTTGTCGCTGATAAAAGTTTCAGGTATTATGGTTGCTTTGGTTGTCACAATATTCCAGGGTATGAAGATGCAAAACCCATTGGAACAGAATTAACATTTGAAGGTTCCAAACCAGTTGATAAACTTGATTTTGGCTATATCCATGATATAGAACACGTGAATCATGCTTGGTTTAGACGTAAACTGGAAAACCCTCGAATCTTTGACCATGGGAAAGAATCTCCTGCTGAAGATAAATTGCGAATGCCCAATTTCGGATTTAGTGATTTAGAAATTGAAGCACTGGTTACAGCAATATTAAGTCTTTCGGAAGATGAAGTCAGTCTAAAAATGCACGCTGACCAATATGTCAGCGATGAACTAGTGTATGAAGGTCGTAAGCTTATTAAAGAGTTTAATTGTCAAGGATGCCATATTATTGACAATTTTGGTGGTCAAATTGTTGATGTAATAGGTTCTGCAGAATTTTCTCCACCTAGCTTGAACACCCAAGGACGTAAAACACAACCTGATTGGTTATTCAAATTCTTTAATGGTCCAACAACCATTAGACCGAATTTACAAGTAAGGATGCCTTCTTTTAATATGACAGATGATCAATGGAATTCTATCATACGTTCATTCCAATTCGCCGATGATCAGTTATTAGCTTATGAAACAGATCATTCCATTTCTTGGGGAAGGAAAATAAAAGCCGGTGAAAAGTTAGCAAGTACAGATTTCGGTGCATGTGACAATTGCCATTTCTATGGTTCAACATTCCCAATTCAAGGTGCTCAAGCTTGGGCGCCGAATTTAGCCATGGCAAAAGATCGCCTTCGTGCTGATTGGATTGTAGACTGGTTAAAAGATCCGATGGTTATTATGCCTGGAACAAAAATGCCAGCTCCCTTCCTACCTACAACTGATTTATTTGAGGATGATGATGCTTCCAATATTTATGGAGAACATTTGATAGCCTTGGATGGGGATACAACTGCCATGTTAGAAGGTATACGTGATTTTATTTGGGCTATGAAAGGTCAAAAAGATATATCTAATATTGTGAAACAATATTTCGACGAAAATGGATATAATTTTGGCGAAGAAGAAAGTGATGAGGAGGATGAATGGGATGATGATGAATGGTAAATCTTAAACAAATTAATTGATGAAAAAAGCCTCAGCATCTGCTGGGGCTTTTTTATTTATAGATTCTCATTATTTGATTTAAATCATTTTTAATATCTTTTCCACGCCATTGATCCCCAACATACGTTTTAATCCAACGTCGTTTAGGGTCTAATATTATGGTTCGCAGATTATGTCCTATTTGATTCTGCTCAACACCCCAAAATTCAAATCCTGTTTGTTTGGCTAACCATGTTATATCTGATGAATGATTCTGACTTGACCATATATGCCATTGTGGAAACTGAGAAATGGCAGGTCCATACTTTTCCATCAATATTTTAGGCGAATCATATTCATAATCAAAACTAATCATAATGAGTTCAACTTGATTATTATCCTTGAAAACACTGGCCAGATATTGGTTCTTGAATACAATTGCTGGACATAAATTTGGCATTGGACATCGAGAAAATATAAAAGAAATAATTCTAAATTTTCCATCTGATTCAGATAATTGTACCAATCCCCCACTATCATTAAGAAATGATCCATTATCAATGATATCACCTAAACTTTTTTGGAATGACTCTTCTTCCCAAAAGTTATCTTCATTGTCTTCTTCAAATCCATTTCCTTTACCCACAACATTAATTTTTTCAATATAGGTAGAACCATCCATCCAAATAAAATCAAAATGAATACTATCACCATTAGAAAGGTGTTCTATTTCTTTGAGGTTCTTTACTTGAAATGGCATAGTCATAGCCATCATGAGCCCAGGTATGGAATCGTGTCGAACAATGACTGTTTTTTCCTTAATTTGAATATCGGTTATTGTGCCAACTACTGAATAGGTTGTTTTTTCCGTACATCCAAAAATACTTATTAATAATAGGAATCCTAGCCATCGGTTTAATTGCAACTTCTTTTTCACGCAGAATATTAAAACGACATTTTGAATAGAGCCTATGATCTTTTCATTACATTTTAAGTTCATTTTATTCGAAATTCTCGCCTTCTTATTCAAAGGATAAATAAAAAATGTGGATATTTTTAATTTCATGTTATGCCTTAATGGGTATAACCACAATTTTACTCTTAATGACAGGATATGCTGGAGTCACGCACCAGCCCATTTTTGGTATTAATCACCCGCGAATAGCCACAGTAACTATGATAATTTTATCATTCGCTGAAACATTGATTATGTATTTTTTTATTGCAACATCTAAAGCATATAGGCCACTTATTTCTCATTTAGATAATGCTCAATCGTTTCAAATCAGTATGGCTAAAATTAAAGGGCCAATCTATAAACATGTTAGTTTGACGATCCTAATATTTGGAATCATTTTTATTTTAGGTGGAGCAGCTGATAATGGTTTTTCCATTGGATGGCTTCATGGACAATTATTTCTTGTAGGTATTGTGTATTACTTTTACGCATTAAAAATAAAGAATACAGCCTTCAAGGATCAAATTTCCCTTATTAATGAAATGGATGACACTTTATAATGTATTATTTAGCGAAAGCATTGGAAATTTTAGGTATAACTGTTATTGGTATTGGATTTATAATCAAATTCCCAGCTTTAATGGACCCCAAATTACTATTAGCTGGTGGTATTATTTTTGGTTCTGGGTGGGTTATAGAAACTTATTTACTAAAATAAATTATTAAATGGAGTACAAAATAATTTAGGTTTATCCCTTCCTTTTATGGGTCATGGATACGTTCATGCTGACCTTGAACTTTATATTTTTTGTTTCGGTAAAAATTGGAATGACTATACACAGCAGACATTTTCGGCCAGCATTTCAAAAAAGATAGGAAAACAATTGGGATACATATATGAGTTTTGATATATCTAAAAATGCAGAATTTGCACGATCTTTTTTGCATTTTGGATTAATATATCGTTTTTAGCATTCATCTTAAAAAAAGTAGATGGAAAAATTATATAGCTGTGTAAATTTCTCTCTCTTGGAAGAGAATATTTATGGCAGTTTATAATCATTTTAAAGGAATTCCGGAATTACCGGAGTTACCTAATCTAAAGAAAAAACGTCCTAAAGTTATGGCGATTGTGGATGAAGATAATTGCACAGGCTGTCAGGCGTGTGTCCCTTTTTGTCCTGTGGATTGTATTGAGCCTGTACCTAAAGAAAAATATGGATCACCAATCCCACCTGTACAAGTTCGATTTGATGAATGTATTGGTTGTCAGGTGTGCGCTCGTGTATGCACAAAATTGACTTGGGATGCCATACGGATAATGAAAACAGATTTATTTGAAGAATTATATCAAATAAAAATTGTTTAACTGATTTACTATTTTCCGTACTTTTCCTTCAATAAAGTATATCTTATAATTTTTATTTTACTACAAAAATTAGAATTCTCTAATCTTTCCATAATCTTTAGTCTCTATATTATCTTAACGAATGTGGACTCATTTTGTCTAATTTAAGAAACAAAGGAATATTTGAAGATACATTGTCTTCGTGACAATCCTATGCCTCCCAATTCTCCTTTTCTGTTAAGTGAAGAAAATAGAGATGGTCCAGATGTTTGGGACGCCGTTGATGGTGAAATGACGACAGCTGTTGACCTTATTGGTCGCTGGTTAAGCGCTGGAGCTCCTCACTAATCAAGTATGAAATAAAAGAGCAAAGTTAAAAAACCTTGCTCTTTTATTTCACTTTTTCCTAATCATTTATTAACTTCTGTCACTAAATCTGTACAAATCTTGGAGGAAATTTTGAAAAAATCATTACTAATTAGTCTTGTCCTTTTATTGAACGCATCTATGCTACTAGGTGGCAATGTTTCAGGTAAAATTACGTTTAAAGGAAAAGTGCCAAAAATGAAACCGCTGAAAATTGCAGCTGATCCAGTTTGCGTTGCCAATAATACAATGCCACCTAAAAAAGAATGGCTTATTGTTGATGGAAATGGCGGTTTGAAAAATGTACTTGTCTATGTTTCCGAAGGGGCATCCTCAACCGCTACGCCATCTACAAATGTTGTAGTTGACCAAAAAGGATGTGTATATACACCGCACGTATTCGGGATTCAAACTGGACAATCTTTAGAAATACTAAATAGCGATGGAACATTGCACAATATTCACGCTTTACCAAAAATAAATCGTGAATTCAATAAAGCAATGCCAAAATTTAAAAAGAAAATGATGACTCAATTTGACAAACCAGAAGCTCCCTTTAAAATTAAGTGTGATGTACACCCATGGATGGGTGCTTTCGTTGGCGTTTTTGATCATTCATACTTTGCCGTATCTGGGGATGATGGTTCTTTTTCGATTTCAGGCTTGAAACCAGGACAATATACTATTACAGCATGGCATGAAAAATTAAAAACAAAATCTATGACAGTCACAGTAGGTGATGGGTCAACTTCTGCTGATTTCACTTTTACAAAACCAAAGAAAAAATAACAACAATAATACTTATTTAGGGTCAAGTACTACAAATTTAATTTTGTAATGGTTGCCCCTATTTTTAAAACTTTTAATAAGACTAATATGGTCTTATTATGAATATTACCTTACACGAAAAAGGACATCTATGAGCGGACATACTGATACTTATCACGAAGAACCATTTTGGAGAAAATATATTTTCTCAATTGATCATAAGGTCATTGGTATACAATACGGAATAACAGCATTGGTATTCCTACTATTTGGCTTTACCCTTATGATGTTAATGAGATGGCAATTAGCTTATCCAGAACAACCGATGCCTTGGTTTGGGTGGTTATTTGGTGAAGAAGGTGTTATGTTACCTGAGGTTTATAATTCATTAGGTGCCATGCATGGAACTATTATGATTTTCTTAGGTGTGGTTCCCCTAGCGGTAGGTGCTTTTGGTAATTATTTTGTACCTCTGCAAATTGGTGCACCTGATATGGCATTTCCAAAATTAAATATGTCTAGTTATTGGTGTTATTTAGCAGGTGGAATCGTGATGATGGTTGGTTTTTTCGTGCCAGGTGGTGCTGCTAACTCTGGTTGGACGTCTTATCCTCCTTTATCTGACATTGCCACTACAGGTCAAACTGTTTGGCTTTTCGGAATGGTATTACTGATTACATCATCTTTACTTGGGTCAGTAAATACCATTACAACCATTGTTCAACTCAGGGCAAAAGGTCTTACATGGATGAGACTCCCCTTCTTTGTTTGGACACAGTTTATAACAGGATTTTTACTTCTATTAGCTTTTCCCCCTTTAGAAGCGGCTGGTGTCCTTCAATTAATGGATCGTTTAGCTGGAACAAGTTTTTTTCTACCATCAGGGTTAGTTGTATCTGGAGAACTATTAGATGTAAGTGGTGGCGGGAGCCCGCTATTATGGCAACATCTTTTTTGGTTCTTAGCACATCCTGAAGTGTATGTTCTGATTCTTCCCGCTATGGGAATTGTGGGAGAAATTCTTGCTAACAATACTCGAAAACCACTATGGGGATACAAATCAATTGTATATGCATCTTCCTTCTTAGGTTTTATGTCCTTTGTTGTTTGGGCTCACCATATGTTTATGACAGGAATGGGCTCAACCATTAGTGCCTTTTTTCAAACAACAACCATGATCATTTCTATTCCATCCGTGGTGATATTAACTGCTATGTTTATTTCTCTTTGGGGTGGATCCATTCGGTATAATACAGCCATGCTATTTGCACTAGGTTTCCTTCCCATGTTTGGCATAGGAGGATTAACAGGTTTACCTTTAGGTATAGCTGCATCTGATATTCATCTTCATGATACTTATTATGTTATTGGTCACTTCCACTATGTGGTTGCTCCAGGAACTATTTTTGCTTTATTTGCAGGTATTTATTATTGGTTTCCAAAAATGACAGGCAAAGTGTTAAATGAGCGATTAGGGAAAATTCACTTTTGGACATCCATGATATTTATTAATGGCATTTTTATGCCCATGTTTATTCAAGGACTTGCTGGAGTTTCTAGACGATTATGGGATGGCGGAATATCCTATGCTCACGCCACAGATACTTTTTACCTTAATGAAATGATGTCAACATCTGCTTGGTTACTTGGGTTAGCACAAATACCATTCATTATTAATTTAATTATGAGTCTTAAATCTGGTGAAAAGGCAAATGATAATCACTGGGAGGCCACAACATTAGAATGGACAGATGCTCCTTCCCCGCCATTACCTCACCGAAATTTTGAAATTATACCTGAAGTTCATCGTGGCCCTTATGAATATAGCGTTCCAGGATCCGACAAAGGTTTTATCCCACAATCAGAAGCGTAAGAAAGGATATTTATGGAAATTCCATATAATGTAGAAGAGAGACAGGATACAGGTATGTATAATGCCAAGTTAGGTATTTGGTTATTTCTTGCCTCAGAAGTCATGTTATTTGGTGGATTGTTTTCTGCCTATGTATTTTTGAGAATGGGAGATATTACAGGAACATTTGCAAGTGGTTCGCAAGAATTGAATGTCCCATTGGCTACATTTAATACACTTGTATTAATAACATCAAGTGTTACCATGATTATGTCTTGGGTTTCATTAAAATTAGGTGATATGAAAAAGTTTAAAATGCATTTAGGGTCTACCCTCCTACTAGCGGGCGTATTCCTTGTGGTAAAATATTTTGAATACTCAGCCAAATTTCATCATGGAATTTATCCAGATACATCCACCTTTTTCTCAATCTATTTTACTCTAACAGGACTTCACATGATTCATATTCTTGGTGGAATGGTTGTCATTTTCTATTTCTTAGTTCCTGGATCAAAAATGATGAAAACTGAACCTGAAAGATTTACCAATAGAATTGAAACGGTTGGATTATATTGGCATTTTGTCGATTTAGTGTGGATTTTTCTTTTTCCAGTACTTTACCTTTTATAGGAGATTATTATGAGTGGACACAGTGTAGAAGACATTAAAAAAAGCGTAAAAGTTTATATAGGTGTATTTGCATCCTTAGCGGTATTAACTGTTGTAACAGTTGCTGCTTCATATCTGGACTTAGGTTCGGGTGAAGCATTTTTCCTCGCAATGATTATTGCATCTGTAAAGGGAACGCTCGTTGCTGGATATTTCATGCATCTTTTTACTGAAAGAACAACAATATTAGCTGTATTAGGGTTAACATTTTTCTTTTTATTAACCATTATGTTTTTACCCTATATCGCTTTTACAGATCAGGCAGGAGTCTAAATATGTTAAGTCTTAAGTCATTTCATATTTTCTTTATTTCATTATCCATTCTAGTAACAGGTGGATATGGAATATGGCAATTACAAAACCCTTCTATAAACTCTGGTTTATCTAATCTGTTGGGTGCTATTGGAATTGTCATGGGAATTAGCTTAGCTATTTATTTACAAAAAGTTATTCAAAAATTCAAAACAATATGATCCAATATATCATTGCTATCGGTATTTATCTTTTGCCAAGTGTTTCACAAGCTTGCGCTACTTGTTATGGTGCATCTGATGCACCAGCTACCGAAGGGATGAATTGGGCCATTATTACATTATTGGGTGTGACGGGAGGAATGCTTGGGGGCATAGGCGCCATAATGGTTCGCCTTAAAAACCGAGCAAAATACCTTTCATCCAACCAAAAAGAAATCTAGGAGGAATATCTGTGTTAGACATTTTACAAAAATTAGGACTACCCATTAATGCATCTGTCCATGGCGGTGCTGTGGATGAAGTTCTAAGTATGTTTCATTGGCTTATGCTGTTTCTTTTCATAGGCTGGGGTTTATTTTTTTTGTATACACTCTATCGTTTTAGTGCATCTAAAAATCCTAAAGCTGATTATGATGGGGTAAAATCTCACCTTTCATCTGGACTAGAAGTTGCGGTAGCGCTTATAGAATTTGTAATATTAATTGGATTTGCATTACCAATTTGGGCTAATCGTGTTAATGATGTTCCCAATCAAGCTGATGGTGCTGAAGTGATTCGGGTAGTTGCCCAGCAATTTGCATGGAATATTCATTATCCAGGAGCGGATGGCCTTTTCGGAAATGTAGATGTGAATTTAGTAGACGAAGAATCTAATCCAGTCGGCCTAGATAAAAATGATCCAAATTCTGCCGACGATATCATTACAATTAATCAATTACATATACCTGTAGATAAACCTATCCGAATTGATCTTTCATCTAAAGATGTTATTCATAGCTTTTTCTTGCCTGAATTCCGTGTAAAACAAGATGCCATCCCAGGTATGTCTATTCCAATTTCATTTGAAGCAACCATGACTTCTGATTCATATCTAAAATCTATAAAAGGAACTGAACGTGAAGGCCGTGGATTTGAAATAGCCTGTGCTCAATTATGTGGATTAGGCCATTATCGTATGCAAGGGTTCATGACTGTCCATAGTGAAGAATCGTATGTTGCATGGCAAGATAAACAAGCTCAAATTCTTTTAGAAGAAGATGATGATGAATGGGGAGATGACGACTGGTAAATTTCTGTTGCTAGTCTGTTAGGCCAGCAATTTCAGACAAACGAGCGGCATCTAATATTATTGTTTGACGTTTTTGAGTCTTTATTAATCCATCATCTCGAAAGCTTGTTAAAGTTCTAACAAGTGTTTCTACAGAAGTTCCAGCTAAATCAGCTAAATCATCCCTAGATAATTGAATATCGATCCATATTTCATTTGCTAGGGATTTCCCATACTTTTCCTTGAGTAATAATAATAATCCAGCTACACGCTCCGTGACCGAATGATGTGCCATACGTGTTGTTTCTTGATGTGCAAATATTAGATCTCTTGATAATTTTCTTACAATTTCCCAACTGATATCTCGTTCATTCGATAAGGCTGGAAAAATCAAATTTCGATCAATAAAACAAATGGTTGTATCTTCAAGTGCCTCAGCAGTAGCTGCATAAGATTGATCGGAAAAAACAGCAAGGTGCCCCACAGGATCACCTTTATCTGCAATTCGTAATATATGCCGTTTACCATCTGGCGTTGTACAATATATTTTTACTTTCCCTTGACTGATACAGTATAATCCATATGCAGGATGACCTTCGAGAAAAATGATTTGCCCTTTTTTATAAAAATGAACCGTTTTAGATCGGTCTAATTTTTCTACACTATTGGGCTCAAGCTCTTGAAAAATACTAATATGTCTAGATGGACATAATTTGCATGATACAGATGTTTTTGGAAAAACCATGTATATAATTTAAAATATTACTAGATCTATAAAGCATATAATAATTGATAAAAATCAATTTATTAATTGGGGTATATCATTGGGGGATTTCCATTTATTTATCACTTTTACACCTTAATATGACACAATTACTCTCATTTGATTGCAGCACGAGGAAAACCCTACTATGAAATTCTCAATGACAAGTGAATATGCTGTAAGGGCTTTGATATATTTATCAACAGTTCAACCTAGAAAAGTGACACATATTTCTGACATTTCAAAAGAGCAAGATATTCCCGAAACATTACTTCGTAAAATCATGGGGCAACTGGTTAAACTTGGATTTGTTTGGTCATCACGAGGAAAAGGTGGCGGAGTGATGCTTGCTAAACCAGGGGATACTATTTCCTTATTAGATGTTATCCAAGGAATTGAAGGGCAAATAAACCTTAACCAATGTTTGATTGATGATAAACACTGTACTCAAACACCCTATTGTGCTGTAAGAAAGGTTTGGCAACAAGCCCAAGATCAAATGACATCTATTCTGAAAGAGAAATCGATTCATGACTTAGCAAATGAATCCACTAAAAATTATCTTGAATTCTCACAAAATAAATTGGTATTAAACTAAAAATATCGGAGGATATGATACGATGATGAACCAACTCATACAATGGCTAAAAATACAAAAGGATAATTTCAAGAATGCATCTTGGGGATTATGGTTTATTGACCCACCAAAAGATGTCTCCCTTGATGGATATCGTATTGATAAAGTCATACAATATACAGATCTTGTAATAACAATATATTTTAGTATCGTTATTTTAACATTGCTTTATTTTATTGTTAAATATAGGTCAAGACCAGGACATAAGGCTGATTATGATCATGGTAATTCAAAAAAACATGTTATGGCTACTCTTGGTGTTGGGCTCCTTGTGTTCTTTTCAGTTGATACAGTAATTGAAACCATGTCTTTCAGAGATTTAAAAGAAGCCTTTTGGAATTTTCCAAAAGGAGATGATGTTGTTCGGATTGAAGTAATGCCTCAACAATTCGCCTGGAATTTTCGGTATGCTGGTCCGGATGGAAAATTCAATACGGATGATGACCTTGTCCCTACTCAAAATCAAATGCATATTCCTGTTGGTAAGCCAGTTGTAATTCAGATTGCACCTTGGGACGTCATTCATTCCTTTTATATACCCAATTTTCGGGTCAAACAAGACGCAACACCTGGTATGATAAATGCAATGTGGTTCCAAGCCACTGAGACAGGTGAATTTGAAATAGCTTGTGCAGAATTATGTGGAAATAGCCATTATAAAATGAAGGGCTATTTGACTGTTGATTCACAAGAAGATTATGAAAACTGGTTGCTCTCCTTAGCTCCCGAAGATGACGAAGAAGATGAATGGGATGATTGGGGAGACGATGAAGAAACCGCAGCATCTGATGGTCCACCTTCTAATTGGGGTTGGGCCTGGAAGGAGATAAAATAATGTCAGAACATCACGAACAATCTTTTTGGTCTAAATATATTTTTTCATTAGACCATAAAGTTATCGGGAAGCAATTTCTATGGTTGGGTCTCTTTTTTGTATTATTCGGAGGATTCCAAGCATTACTTATTCGTTGGCAATTAGCATATCCTGAACAACCTGTACCTTGGTGGCTACTTGGAGATATACTATTCTCCGATACCGGTGGAATCATTGACCCAGACAAGTATAATGCGCTCTTTACAATGCATGGCACCATTATGATCTTTTGGGCGATTACACCCCTCCTCATTGGTGCATTTGGTAATTTTGTAATCCCATTACAAATTGGTGCTCCTGATATGGCTTTCCCAAAATTAAATATGATTTCTTTTTGGACAATGGTTCTAGCATCAATTGTTTTACTGGGATCGTACTTTTTACCTGAAGGAACTGCAGCAGGTGGCTGGACGTCTTATCCTCCATTGAGCTCACCTGTGGGCGGTATTGCAGGAGAAGGTCAAACTTTATGGACATTAGCACTCACATTGGCAGGAACCTCGTCCATGATGGGCGCCATTAATTATATTATTACCGTTGTTCGGTTACGTGCGCCAGGAATGACATATTTTAAAATGCCACTAACTGTCTGGGGCCTTTGGCTTACATCCATTTTAAACGCAATTTTTGTTCCTGTTATTGCAGCTGGATTAATCTTACTTCTCATGGACAGAACCATTGGAACACAATTTTTCATTTCTGGCGGCCTGGCAACTGTTGATGGCGGTGATCCACTTCTTTATCAACATGTCTTTTGGATTTTCGGCCATCCTGAAGTATATATCTTAATTCTTCCTGCTTGGGGAATTGTTTCAGATTTATTATCTGTATTTTCCCGGAAACCTGCTTTTGGTTATAAAGTAACAGCCATAGCAATGACCACCGTCGCTTCTTTAAGTATGCTTGTTTGGGGACACCATATGTATACGACAGGTATGAGTCCGCTCTTAGGAAAATCTTTTATGTTTTTAACATTACTCATTAGTATCCCATCCGCTATGTTTTTCTTCAATTGGCTAGGAACATTATGGAAAGGATCTATCAAATTTGATCCACCAATGTTATTTGCTATGTCTGTGATGTGGGTATTTGGAATTGGGGGATTAACAGGTCTCTATAATGCAACCATTACAGCAGATATTTATTTGCATGATACTATGTTTGTTGTGGGCCATTTCCATTACACAATGGCAGCATCTGTTCTTTTTGGTAGTTTTGCGGCAATTTACTTTTGGTTCCCAAAAATGTTTGACCGGAAAATGAATCCATTCCTTGGAAAACTCCATTTTTGGGTATCCTTTATTCCATTAAACTATGTGTTTTTTAATATGATGGTTTTGGGATATGGTGGGCACCACAGACGGATTTATGATCCAAGTAATTATGATTTCTTAAAACCCATGATGTGGTTGAATGAATATATTACATGGTTCGCTATTGCTCTTGGTTTGGCTCAACTTATCTTTGTGTATAACTTTATTCACTCTATGCTCAAAGGTGAAAAGGCTGAAGCAAATCCTTGGGGTGCTGCAACATTAGAATGGACATTAGAAGCACCCATACCTCATGGTAATTTTGAAACAGTTCCAACTATTTATAATGGGCCACACGAATATAGTAACCCAAAAGTCAAAGATCGTGACTGGATTTCTCAATCCGAACCCATATCATCATAGGAATTTTATGACGACGCAAATATTATCAAAAAAAATTAAGGTAGATGAGTTCACTTCTACATTAGGCACAATTGTCGCATTGGGATGTATTACCATGCTATTTGTGACATTTTTTGTGAGTTATTCTATACTCCGAATTCAATTTGGAATGTGGAGTAGACCTGGGACAGGATTGATTCCAATTACAATTGCAATTGGAAATACCATTGTCCTATTGGCAAGTAGCTATACATATCATAAATCTGCAATTTATTCAAAGACACATATTGATTTAGCCAAAAAATGGCTGGGAGTAACTCTTGGTTTAGGCATCGTTTTTCTATTGGCTCAATTGATTCTTTGGGATGTTCTGGTAAATGCAGGTTTTACACCAAAATCGAATATTATTGGCTCTGTTTTCTATCTTCTCACAGGAATGCATGGTCTTCATATTGTTGCAGGTGTAGGAGCTTTAGCATTGGTATACCTTAAATTAAATAAATCTTATTCAGATGGTGAACGATCAAATTTATTTAAACAGGTAGGCATGTTATGGCATTTTTTAGATGTGCTTTGGGTCTGCTTGTTTGTAGCCATTTTTATAATTTAGTAAAGGAGTTAACATTATGAGTGAAGTAATTGCAATAAGAGATCCTTGGGGAAAGGCAACAACAGGCAAACTTGCTATGTGGCTATTTATCATCATGGATGGATTATCGTTTGGGGGATTATTGATTGGAGGCGCAGCCTTAAGATTATCAATGTCTAATTGGCCTGAACCCGGATTAGTGCTAAATATACCATTAACTGCATTCAATACATTTCTATTGATTTGTACAAGTTTTACGATGGTTATGGCATTAAACGCTATCCAAAAGGGAGATCAAAAAGGATTAAAAAACTACTTGGCATTCACAATGGCAGGTGGAATTGCCTTTCTTGGAATCCAAGTATATGAATATTCTCATTTTTTCTTAGGGAATGAAACTTTAACACAACATTTAGCTGAAGCCGGGTTTGTAGGGGCTTCAAATTTCGTTCCAAGTACAGGAACATATGCTGCTGTTTTTTATGCAACTACCGCCTTTCATGGACTTCATGTATTATCAGGTGTTATCTATATTGCTTGTATTCTTTATGCTGCAAATAAATGGAATTACACATCTGCACAATCAGATAAAGTTGAAATTCTTGGATTATTCTGGCATTTTATTGATTTAATCTGGATTTTTGTTTTCACCGTTATTTACTTGATTTAAAAGGAGCACACAATGGAAAATAATCATAAAAAAACATATATAATAAATGCCATTTGGTTGGCAGTATTAACCGTCATAGAAGTAGGTGTTGTTGAGTTACCAATTCCAAAATCTGGACAAGTAATATTATTATTTGCATTTGCAATTACAAAAATTATGCTCGTCGCTCTTGTATACATGCATTTAAGATATGAAACTAAATTTTTACGAAGAGCACTATTAATCCCCATTCCTTTAGCTCTCTATTTTGCATTTGGTGTCATGTATGATATACCATTTCGCTGGGTAGGGTAATAACAATATGTTAAGCAATTGGAGAAGGTATAATAGACTAAGCATCATTTTGTTCATGATAGCTTTTAGCTATGTAGGTGCTTGTCCCTTTTGCGCTGGACAGGATAATCAATTTTCCGATATCTTAATTCCAGTTGGACTTTTACTCGGATCTCCATTTTTAGTAGTAGGGATTTTTGTAACAATTGTAAGAAAACAGAATAAAATGGAAGAACAATCAGAAAATGAATAAAGTAACATTTCGACGAGAAGGTATGTGGACTATTTTAATTACATTTCTTCTTTTTTTATTGGGGATTCATATTGTAACTCGTGATAATGGTACAAATGTAGGCTCTATTTACTATGGGGCGGTACCAGGTTTTAATCTAGAACAACCAGATGATTCGTCCTTTACGCTGTTGGATCTCAGAGGTGAAACATGGGTTATAAATTATGTGAATAAGATTCAATCAACTGAATCATCTTTAATGGCAAACCAAATTCATAAGTTTGTCCAAGATTGGGGATACAAACAAGATATTAACTTTCTTACCATTGCTAATCAATCTAACAATAAAGATCTTCTCTCTTTCACTAAACAAAATAAAATTTCTGAAAAAAGATGGAATATTATATCAGGATCTCACCAAGATGTCTCCAATTTAATTCAAAATGGCTTCCATATCTCTTTGGATTCAATAAAAGAGCCTAATCGATTTATACTCGTTGATAATAATGGACAAATTAGAGGGTATTATACTGCTTCAAACCAAAAAGATATTATACGTCTTGTCAATGATGTACATGGTTTGATTCGTATTTCATAAAAATAGCATTTTGGATAAAATAATAAAGGCTATAATTATAGCCTTTATTTGTACCGCGGAAAGGGCTCGAACCTTCACGCACAATGTGCACCAGATCCTAAATCTGGCGTGTCTACCAATTCCACCACCGCGGCATAAATATCATATTAGAAATTACAAAAAAAGGACAGGTTTCCCTGCCCTTTTTCATTGTGTATTATTTATCTAAACTATTTTATCAATACCATTTTACGAGTAAATAAATGATTCCCTGCTCTTAATTGATATATATATAAACCAGCACTTACAGGATATCCCATATTATCTTGAGCATCCCACATGACAATTTGTTTACCACTTGATTGATTCATTTGGACAAGTGTTCTTACTTCGCGTCCCATAAGATCAAAAATAACTAAACTAACATTTGTTTGTTCGGCTAAATCATAGGCTATCATTGTAGTTGGATTAAATGGGTTTGGATAATTAGCGTGAAGCGCAAAAATACCTGGTGTAGAAGTTACCTCATCATTTGATAGATTATTTCCACTAAACTGCCCAAATCCAGTAGCATGAGACACAATACCATTTAGTTCAGCATCTGCAGAAAAAGCATTTTCAATCATAAACATTAATGAATTTGTATGTATATTTTGTGGAAATGTCACATCAAATGATAAAATTGGTCCTAGACCAGCAACAATTCCACTTCCAAACTCATATCCTAAGAAATAGTAATCCCCATTTTCAGTTTCACCTGAACTACCATCAGCAACACCATTATCAAAACGCTCTATTGGAGTGATATTAGTAATATTCAAATAATCTGGAATATCCATTAAGGTGAATTCCGTCACATAAACAGGTTCAAGATTCATCAAATGAATTTCAAATGTCCCAGTTCCTCCAGGTGCCAATTCACCCGATACATTTTCAATACTATATAGTGCAGGTGGCTGACCTACATAAATATTCGATGTATTTGATTCTGTATGCATTGGAATATTATTCACATCAGAAATAGTAATATTATTCACAGATATATCGAGTACTTGATCGAGTGGTGTAGCACTATCAATGCTATAAGCCACTTCACCTAAATGATAAATCCCTGCTTCAATCGGATTCTGTAGTGTATTATCATACATAAGAACCCTGAAATAATTCCCAATTTGATCGCCACTAATTGACCATGAACTAAAATCAAATGTATTTGAACTTTCAAATGATACACCTGTTAAAAATGGAGGTGTATTGATTAAGTCAAATTGGATACCATATACATCTTGTGTATTTCCCATGATGACAGAAATTTCTGTATTGCCACCTGGCAATCCTTGTCCATTTGTAATAGTTAAATATTGGGTTTCAATGGTCACATCGAATGTGCCAGGCTCAGATGTCCAATTCATTTCAACAAAATTCACATCCTGAATACTTGCATTTACGAATGTTAGATTTGAAGTTAATTCTTCATCAGCAACAGGGTAAACCACTACTTGACATACAGATTCACTTCCTGCTGACAATGGTTCGCCTAAACTAATACCTGTAATCGCCATAGCACCACTCGGCAAATCAACAATATCTAAACTCCAACCATTTGTTCTGTCAGTTGGTAATATGGTATACGAATTAATGACATCTGGGGAATCCTGAATCTCGAAATATAATAAACTAATATCTGATTCATTATTAACAAATATATCCAATGTATCTGTTTGCCCTGATAATGCAGATCCACTACTAATAGCTAGTTCCACCCACTCAACTGGAGTAGCGAAAACAGTATTTGTTGGTAATGATTCTGAACCAGATGGGTAAATAGCAGTAATGTAGTAATAATATGTTACTCCATTATTAACATCATTATCTGTGTAGGTCGTAATATCTCCATCAACCATATCTAGCATAGAAAAGTTCTGGTCATCCCCAGTTGATCTGAACACACGATATTGATCAATCTCTGGAGTCCTTTCCATATTAGTTGTTGATAGATGATTCTCTCCTTCATCAATTTCCCAAGGACTAAAGAAGCCAGAAGTAACAAAAGTTGGTTCTCCCAATGTCATATTCATGGCGCTCATCGTTTCCCCATTGACCATTGATTTATTAGGTAATGGTTGTTCAAAAGAACGATTTGTGACGCTGAAGCGTCCTGCCGTCACATCAAATAATACAGACTCCTCAGAACCACTCCATCCGGTACCAATGTTTGAATATACTTCTTCTTCATCAATAAAGATCGCATATCCACCAGGTGAATAGATACCATCACCATAAGAATCAAAAATTGTAAATGTATATGATCCATAGAGTAACTCTAAATCCCACGTGTATTCTGTTAAATCTTCCAATAAAGCATCTGTATAGGCTTCAATAATATCACCTGTTTCGTTATCTGTGATTTGCCAAGTTGTTTCTTCTGCCCAAGTATCCGTAAGAATTACAATAGAAACTGGACGTGAAAATATCGGGCCAATTGGCGGATCCCAAGTCAATTCAACTTGTTGATCCATTCCAGATTGTGCCACTAGATTGTGAGGCTCTTCAATATATCCTGGATAAACTGTAATGGAACCAGAATCGGCAGTGGCAACCCAATAGTTCCCACCAATACCATCCGTTACTATAACATTTGAATAATGAAGGCCAACTTCGTCAGCATATGCATCATCATGAATTTGAAATTGCCCTGTTAAAATTGCACCATCACCTGGTAATATTTCTTCATTGGATTCGCTAAAGACTAGTACGCGAATGCCTGATTCAATTTCAGAAAAAGCAATATTAAATCCTTCAGTTCTATCAGTAGAACTAAAATTAATTCCATCTACATAATTAGGAGAATCAAATAAATCAAATTGGACTCCACCCACATTCCCACTATTTGTTAAATTAAATGATAATTCAACCATTTCTCCCACATCACCCGTGGCTTCAGACATACTTAAATAAACTACATCTCCAATTGTAATAGAACCACTGATTCCTGATGATGAAAGCACTTCCCCCCCAACGCCACTTACAATAATACTGTTTATTCCCAAATCTATAACAGCTGATAATACATCTGTCCCATCAAAATGAAGGTTTAATATAGTACCTGCCCCTCCAGCTGGGATACCATCTGGAGCTGATTGATTATACATAACTACGCGACTGGACCCATCGGTGAAATTAGTATAATCTGCAGCAAAACCATCCAACCCATCAGCGGGTGATGCTCCTGAAATACTTATCATAGATGGCGAAACATTCAAATCAAATTGGATGCCCCCAATAGCATGATTTGCATTCTGCATAGAAACAGGCACAACAATATCTGCAGTATAGCCGGCGACATCAACTTCACCCAAATCTAACGTTACATCTTGTGCCATTAATGGCATAAATAAAATGGGTAAATAAATAAAATTTTTGAATATTTTCATTAAACTCATAATTCCTCCAAAATCCAGAGTACAACAGTTAATTTTTTCACTAAACATGTTCATAAACCAAATACTATTTAAGATCAGTGTAATTATTATTTTGGTTTCTACTAAAAATAACGATTTTATACCGATTAATCACTCACAATTAATTATGTAAGTGCAAACTTTAAATCTTGTATTAAATCATTCACATTTTCAATTCCAATAGATAATCGAATAAGAGTGGGGGTAATTCCCATTTTTAACTTCATATCTACTGGCACAGCCCCATGTGTCATATCATATGGGACACAAGAGAGACTTTCTACACCACCTAAACTTTCTGCAAAAGTAAATATTTTTAATTTTTCAATAAATTGGTCACGGGATTTTTCGTCTTTTAACCGAATTGAAATTATACTCCCAAATATAGAGTCCCCATTAGGCATCACTTGTTGAGCCTTGGCTAATTCATGTTGAGGATGAGAAGCTAAACCAGGATAAATAACCTCTGTTATCATAGATTGTTTTGATAACCATTTTGCGATTTCTATAGCATTCAGTGCTGATTGCTGGACACGAAGACTTAGTGTTTTTGTTGATCTTAACAATAGCCAACAATCAAAAGGTGCTGGAATTGCTCCAACTGCTTTTTGAATAAAATAAAGCTGATCAGCTAAAATTTTATTTGACGTAATTAATAAACCGCTAATAATATCACTGTGGCCACCTATATGTTTTGTTCCACTATGCATAACCACATCGGCTCCAAGTGATAACGGTCTTTGTCCAAAAGGACTCATAAATGTATTATCTACAGCTATTATGATTTTATGTATTTTACATAAGTGAGAAATCGCGGAAATATCAGATATTTCAAGTAAAGGATTTGTGGGCGTTTCTAGAAATAATAATTTTGTTTCGGGACGAATATGAGATTCTATCTCTTTCAAATCTCGTGTATCTACAAAGTCAAATATTAACCCGTGATTCGATAGAACTTGGTCTATTACTCTATAGGTTCCGCCATAGACATTTCTTGAAACAATAACATGGTTCCCTTGCTTCAATGTTTGAAATAATGCAGTTGTTGCAGCCATTCCACTCGAAAAAGATATAGCATACTCCCCTTCTTCTAAAGTAGCAATATTAGTTTCTAGGCGCTGTCGAGTTGGATTAATAGCTCGAGAATAATCAAATCCTCGGTCTTGGCCTAAACTATCTTGTTCATATGTAGACGTTAAATGAATAGCAGGAGAAACAGATCCAGTCCGTTCATTGGAATGATTCCCAACGTGAATTGCACGCGTTTCAAATTCTTGTTTTAATTTTTTTTCCACAAATTTAGGAGACTTGTGTATATCCACGGTTCATATATTGAGATAATTTTTTATGTTTTATTTCCACAATATCCCCATTTGGACCTTTCATTTTTATTTTTTCATTTCGTCCAATTTTATTATCTGCTACAATAGGGGCATTTTTAGATTGCTGAGGCACATTTGGTTGTTGTCTCGCAGATTCAGGTTGCCCTATAAAGCCCATACCCGTTGTATCTTTGTGTTGCGTCTGCATATTTCTTACTTGCTGTTGTGGAGCCATTTGGGGTTGCTCCATTCCTTGAATTTGAGTCCGGAATAAACGCATAACTGTTTCACTATTTAAGTCAGCCATAATTTCTTGGAAAAGTTTAAACCCTTCAGATTTATATTCTAATAATGGGTCTTTTTGGCCATAAGCCCTCAAGTTAATCCCTTCTCTAAGTTGATCCATAGCATATAGGTGATCTTTCCATTTTTCATCAATAGTTCTCAATATAACCCAACGTTCAAAACCGCGGATTACATCTTCTGGGAGCAAAGATTCTCGAGCTGTATAAACGCCATCTGCCTCACTCAAAATATAATCTGTTACATCATCAATCGTTAGAAAATCTTTTCCAGTATTTTCTTTAATAATTTCAGGAGCTGCATTTATCATTAAATGTGAAGCAAAATTTTGCTTAATACGGTCCCAATCCCATGTGTCCGTTGTTCCTGGTTGTGACTCTAATTCGTCCAACACATATTCTTCTATATTTTGCCGAACAGTTTCTCTCATATCTTCGCCACCGAGAGCCATATTTCTAATGTCATACACAACTTGACGCTGCTGGTTCATTACATCATCATATTCCAACAAATGTTTACGTACGCCATAATTTCGAGTTTCGACTTTTTTCTGTGCATTGGATATGGCACGAGTTACCATTTTTGCTGATATAACTTCACCTTCTTCTACACCCATTCGATCCATAATGGCAGCAACACGATCAGAGCCAAATAACCGCATTAAATCATCTTCTAGCGATAAATAAAATCGGGATGATCCAGGATCACCTTGACGACCGGCACGCCCCCGTAACTGTAAATCAATTCGTCTTGATTCATGTCGTTCAGTACCAATAATATGTAATCCACCCGATTCTTTAACACCTTCACCTAGTTTAATATCTGTCCCACGACCTGCCATATTTGTAGCAATCGTTATCGCTCCCGGTTGGCCTGCACGAGAAACAATATCTGCTTCATGTTGATGTTGTTTTGCATTTAAAACATTATGTGGGATTTTTTTCCGTTTAAGCATTCTCGACAATAATTCTGATACTTCAACAGTAATTGTTCCAACCAATACAGGCTGTCCACTTTGGTAACACTCTGATAATTCATCAATGACAGCATTGTATTTTTCTCGACGTGTTTTGTAGACCAAATCATCTCTATCATCCCTAGCTATTGGTCGATGAGTTGGAATGACTGTAACATCTAATTTATAAATGGAGCCAAATTCTTCTGATTCCGTTTCAGCCGTTCCGGTCATACCTGAAAGTTTATCGTATAACCGGAAATAATTCTGAATTGTAATTGTTGCTAATGTTTGAGTTTCTCTTTCGATCGAAACATTTTCTTTAGATTCAAGGGCTTGGTGTAATCCATCACTATACCGACGACCAGGCAAAACACGTCCTGTAAATTCATCGACAATAAGTACCTTTCCATGATCAACTACATATTCAACATCTTTTTCATACATAGTATATGCACGTAAAAGTTGATTAAAATTATGAATGGTACCACTTCGACTTGCATGTAGTTGGTGTGCTTCTTCCTTTTTTTGTTCAACTTCCATATGGGACAATGTATCATTTTGCTCGATGTCGGTTAACATTCCCCCTAAATCTGGAATAATGAATGTTTCTGGATTATCTGGAGCAAGGAAAATTCTACCTTTATCGGTTAAATCAATAATGTGAGATTTTTCATCAATCGAGAAATATAAATCTTCATCAACCTCATGCATTTTTTTATCACGTATAAAATTAGATTCAATATCATGAGCTAATTTTATCATTCCAGACTCTTGGAATATTTTCATGACTTTGGGGTGTTTTGGCATACCACGTTGTGCTTGTAATAATTTTAACCCCGCATCATCTTCATTGTCTTCACCTAATAATTTTTGCGCTTCTCTTACCAAGTCCGTAACCAATACAGATTGCCTTTTGACTAATTTTTGCACATCGGGTCGTAGTTCCTTAAAAGTTGTATCTACAGGTGCATCAATTTGTCCAGAAATAATAAGAGGTGTCCGTGCTTCGTCAATTAATACACTATCAACTTCATCCACAACAGCAAATGCATGGCCACGCTGCACTTGATTCTCTGGAGAATGAGCCATATTGTCTCTTAGATAATCAAATCCAAATTCATTATTTGTGCCATATGTGATATCACATTGGTACATTTCTCGACGCTTTTCGTTATTCATGGTATTAAGAATTGCACCAACAGATAAACCTAATCGTTTATATACTTCGCCCATCCATTCAGAATCACGCTGGGCTAAATAATCGTTTACAGTAACAACATGAACACCACGTCCAGTTAGTGCATTTAGGAAAATAGGCATCGTAGCAACAAGTGTTTTTCCTTCACCTGTTTTCATTTCGGCTACTTTTCCATTATGTAAAATAATGGCGCCCACCAATTGCACATCATATGGGACCATATCCCATATGACTTCATTTCCCAACATTCGCCAGGAATGGCCAACCATTCTACGGCATGTTTCTTTTACAATTGCAAATGCTTCAGGCATAATTGCATTTAGCTGGACTTGTTCAGCAGCTAAAATGGCTTTAGCCCGTTCTTCCTTATCCATGGATTCAGGAAGTTCGTCTTTTTTTGATTGTCTCTTTTGAATGACGCTTTCACGTAATTCAGCGACCCTCACAATAAGGTCTTCGTCGGATTTATTTTCTAATGTAGAGAATATTTGATTGATGTCATCAACCAAAGGATATAATTTTTTTATTTCTCGATCAGATTTTGTCCCAAAAAACTTCTTGAGCATTTATTCGTCGTCTTTCTTTTTTTTATCTTCGTTCTTAAGATATTCTTTATAAACAGCGTCTAAAATTCCATTCACAAAGCCAGAGCTATCCCCAGTACTATATACTTTTGCAATTTCTACCGCTTCACTTATGGATACTTTTGGCGGAACTTCTTCTAAAAATACAATTTCACAAACTCCCATACGTAATAGAAGTCTATCCACCATTGCGACCCGGTCAAATTCCCAGTTTTGAAGGTATTTTTCAATATGTTTATCTGCCCAATTTTTATTCTCATATACACGTGTAAATAACTCTTTTATAAAATCAATATTCAAATCCTTTTGATCTGAAAATGATTTTAATGTGGACATTAAAACATGTTCGGGTGAATCCTTTGAAATTTCACAGGCATATAATGCTTTTAGCACGCATTCACGTGCGAGTCTATTTGGGTGCACCTAAGTTTGATCCCTTTTCCCCATCACGTTTTTACGTGTGAGGTAAATATTTTTCAATTTAGCCACTTCAGTCATCCGCTGTTCTGCTACTTTAGCAGCTGCTGCTTGATTACCAATATTTTCTTTTTCTGCTAAATTAAAAATAGTTAATAATGTATCATAAATCCCTTCTGCTTGAGAGAAGGCGCGTTCACGATTGTATCCATCTATTTCATTGGCAACATTTATTAATCCACCTGCATTAATAGCATAATCTGGTGCATATAAAATGCCTTTTTCACAAACCATTTTATCATGGACTAATTCATTCTCTAATTGGTTATTTGCAGCTCCAGCTACAATAGAAGCCTTTAACCGAGGGATTGTTTCATCATTGAGCGTAGCTCCTAATGCACACGGAGCATAAATATCCACATCTGCATCGTAAATATCATCCACACCTACAACATCTGCATTAAATTCATCTACAACTCGTTTGATTGATGGTTCATATAAATCGGCAACTACAAGTTTAGCACCAGCATCATGGAGATATTTACATAAATAATAGCCCACATGACCTAGACCTTGTACACCCACTTTTAATCCAGCAATGCTATTTTTCCCAAGTTGTTTTTTTACAGATGCTTTAATGCCAACAAAAACACCTTGAGCTGTCACAGGTGATGGGTCACCAGATCCTCCTAATGCACGAGAAATACCAGTAACATATTGTGTTTCCATTCGAACCCATTCCATATCTTTTACACTTGTACCCACATCTTCTGCAGTAATGTATCGTCCATTGAGCCCTTCAACAAATCTACCAAATGACCGAAATAGAGTTTCACTTTTATCTGTTTTAGAATTTCCAATTATGACAGATTTTCCTCCACCCAAATTCAAATTGGCAATGGCTGCTTTATAGCTCATACCTCTCGACAATCTTAATACATCTTTCAATGCATCACCTTCAGATTCGTATGGCCACATCCGACACCCACCTAAAGCAGGCCCAATAGTTGTATCGTGAATAGCCACAATAGCTTTCAGACCTGTATCAGAATCCTGAAAAAAGGCTAATTGTTCGTGATCTTTAGATTCCATTGATGTGAAAACTGACATAGAATTCTCCTTTATTTCTTTAATAAATCTCTCGCAATGACTAATTGCTGAATCTCAGAAGTCCCCTCATAGATTTGAGTAATTTTTGCATCCCGCATAAGTCGTTCAATTCCATATTCTTGCATGTAGCCTACGCCTCCATAAATTTGTACTGCTTCAGTACTATTTTTCATAGCAACGCCAGATGCATACAATTTCGCCATTGATGCTTCTTTAACGTAAGGCCTATTTTTATCTTTTAATTTTGCTGCACGCCAGATTAATAATCGAGCTGCATCTACTTCTGTTGCCATATTAGCCAATTTTTGCTGAATAGCGCCAAATGTACCAATCGGCTTACCAAATTGTTCTCTTTCTTTGGCATATTCAATGGACTTTTCCAGAGATGCACGTGCAATTCCCAACGCTTGAGATGCAATCCCGATTCTACCGCCACCTAATGTATTTAATGCAATTTTGAACCCAACACCTTCTTCACCCAGAAGGTTTTCAGCTGGAATTCGGCAATTTTCAAAATAAAGCTCACATGTATCTGAGCCACGAATACCAAGTTTATCTTCCTTTTTCCCTGTCGAAAATCCTAGTGTTCCCTTTTCAACAATAAATGCGGAAATTCCTTTATATCCAACACCCTTTTCTGTAATACAAAAAACGAGAACTACGTCACTACTTATACCATTTGTTACCCAGTTTTTTGTCCCATTTAAGATATAATGGTTGCCATCTTTTTGGGCAGTTGTACACATATTACTAGCATCAGAGCCTGACTGTGGTTCACTTAAACTATAGGCGCCTAATAATTTTCCAGTTGCTAAAGGTTTTAAGAATTTTTCTTTTTGAGCATCCGTTGCACAATCAAGCATAAGTTGACAAACAAGTGAATTGTTTACAGACATAACCACAGCTGCTGAAGCATCTACAGCTGCGATTTCTTCCAAGGCTAAAACATATGAAATTGTATCCATACCCGAGCCACCCCACTCTTCAGGTATCATCATTCCCATAAATCCAAGTTCGCCCATCATTTTGATTTGTTCGCCTGGAAATGTTTCTGTTTCATCTCGTTTTATAACACCTGGAGCTAAATGTTCTATTGCAAATCCTCGCGCTGTTTTTTGTACTAACGCTTGTTCTTCATTTAAACTAAAATTTACCATAATGCCTCCACAATAATTGCAGATGCCTCTCCACCACCGATACATAAAGTGGCTAATCCTTTTCGTGCGTCAATGCGCCGCATAGCGTGAATCAATGTTGTTAATATACGCGCGCCAGATGCACCAATCGGATGCCCGATAGCTATGGCGCCACCATGAATATTCACTTTATCTTTAGGCAAATTAAAATCATCCATTGCCGCCATGGTCACAGGGGCAAATGCTTCATTTATTTCCCATAAATCTATATCATTAGCACTTAAGCCTGTTTTATCTAATACTTTATTAATTGCTTTTCCTGGGGCTGTTGTAAACCATTCCGGCTCATGGGCGGCAGAAGCGTGACCAATAATTGTAACCAGCGGTTTTAATCCGAGTTCATGCGCTCTTGTTTCTGACATCATAAGTACAGTCGCAGCACCATCATTTATTTTAGATGCATTTGCTGCTGTGATAGTACCTTCTTTCTCAAAAGCAGGTCTAAGATTTGGAATTTTTTCGAATTTCGCTCTGGTTGGTTCTTCATCTCTGGATATGGTTAAATCATCCCCTCTTCGCATCGAAATATTTATTGGAACTATTTCATCATTAAACCAACCATTCTCTGTAGCCTTTTGAGCTCGTTCATAAGATTCAATAGCAAATGCATCTTGTCCTTCCCGAGAATAGTTCCTATCTCTTGCACATAATTCTGCACAATTACCCATATGCATATTGTTATAAGCGTCCCAAAGTCCATCATGAATAATACTATCAATCATTTTTGCATGACCTAATCGAAAACCAGCTCTAGCCTTTGGAAGCAAATAAGGAGCATTTGTCATACTTTCCATTCCACCAGCAAGAACCACATGGGCATCACCTGTTTTTATGGCTTGTTCACCAAGCATAACTGCTTTTAACCCTGATCCGCACATTTTATTGATAGTTAAACATTCAACCGTATTTAAAAGTCCACCATTAATAGCAGCTTGACGGGCTGGGGCTTGACCAATTCCGGATGATAATACATTTCCCAAAATCACTTCATCTATTATGTCGTGGGAAATGGATGTTGTTGAAAGAATATTTTGAATAACTCTAGCACCCAATTCTGGCGCACTTAGAGATGAAAGTTCGCCTTGAAATGAGCCTACGGGAGTTCTTTTGGCATTTACAATTACAGCATTAATCACAATGAATTATCCTTATATATAGGACTTGAAATTACTTCTTATCACTAAATATTTTTGCGATTTTTTAATACGTCCATAATGTTTAATTGAAACGGGATATATGAAATAAATTAGAATCGTCAGCTTTTCCATTTACAATCAAATTTGCAGTCAATTCACCAATGGCGGAAGCAAATCCTAATCCATGCCCTGTAAAGCCTCCACAAACAAAACAATGAGGCATATGTGTATTGCCCACAATAGGAAGTCCATCTTGACTAAAGCCCATTGTTCCCGCCCAATAATGAGAAATAGATGGCTGCCCTGCTTGAGGAAAAAGCTGGTTGAAATAATCGTATAACCCATGAATCAATTCAATATTTATTTCGGTAGAAAAACCCTCTCCCTTTTTAGGATCTTTTTCACGAAATCCTCCAACCATTAATCTGCCATCTTTTAATTGTCGCCAATATTCAAAACCAAAATTTGCATAAATAACTTCATTAAATAATCGAGTTGGAATGGGATCAGTAACAAATGCTTGCCCTTGGAAAGGGAAAATTAATTCTGAAAAAGAATTTAATATTTGACTTGTATATGCATTTGCAGACACAATTGCCATAGAGCAATCTACAGACCCTTGCTCTGTTATTATTTGTATCGAATTGGATTCATATTCTTTTATATCAATGACTGAAGATTTTTCAAAAATGGAAATACCCCGTTTTTGGTTTACACTCGAAAGTGCATTAACAAGTTTAACTGGCTGAATCCCTGCTCCAATTTTGGTTTTTATCGCTCCAAATAATTGCGGTGTCCCCATTTGCTCTTCTACAAATGATTTTGGCATCCATTCTGCTTGTACCTGTGCTTGAGATAATAACGCAATAGATTCTTTTAATTCTTTATGCTCTTGTTCACTTCCCGCAAGTATTAGACTCCCATTTTCTTGAATATCGTAATCAATCTTTTCTTCCTGAGAAATATCTAATATTTGCTTATAATTTTTCTCTGTAAATCTCCATATTGAGAGTGCCTTATCTTTTCCATACAAGAACACAGCTCTATTAAAATGTTCAACAGTTCCCGGAAGAATAAATCCAGTATTTCTACCAGAAGCGGCTCCAGCAATTACATCTTTCTCCAATAAAATAACAGAAATATTATGTTCTGAAAGCCAGTAAGCAATAAAAGTACCAACAATACCACCACCCACAATACAAACGTCTGCTGTTTCTTTTGATGCTAATGTTGGATATTGTTGTAATTGGTCGAAACCAAGAGAATCTTCGGATAACCAAAAGGGTTTAGAAATCATGGCTTATAAAAGTGATTAATACTTTTTCTTATCATAAGCTTTAATAATTTTACGAACAAGGGGATGACGAACAACATCTGAATCATTTAGCTGTACAAAACCGATTCCTTCAACATCTTTCAATATTTCAGCAACCTGAATTAATCCTGATGTGGATTGTTTTGGTAAATCAACTTGAGTTACATCTCCTGTCACAATTGCACGCGAATTAATCCCAATTCGTGTAAGGAACATTTTCATCTGCATTGCAGTTGCATTTTGTGCTTCATCCAAAATCATATAAGCATTATCTAGTGTTCGACCGCGCATGTAAGCTAAAGGAACAATTTCAATCACCTTTTTTTCTAGCAATGGTCTAAGTTTTGATCGTGAAAACATAAATCCGAGCGCATCATAAAGCGGTGTTAAATATGGGTCTACTTTTTCTTTCAAATCACCAGGAAGGAATCCCAAACTTTCCCCAGCTTCTACTGCAGGGCGTGATAGTACAATTCTATCCACTTCATTGTTCTCTAATGCTGCAACCGCAAATGCAACGGCCATAAATGTTTTACCTGTTCCTGCAGGGCCTATAGAAAAAACAATATCATTTTTTTCTACTAATTCCTTATAAATACCTTGCCCGTCAGTGCGTGCAGAAACAACACCTTTTTTGCCATAAAAGACTACATCTTCCTTATGAGATTTCTCATGACCATTTTCTGCTTTAACTAACGTAATAAGTTGTTTAACATTTTTTATGGTTAAACTGCCTTGACCCGTTAATGTTTGGATCATTTCATGAATAACTTCGTGAGCCAATTCCACATCTTTGCCATCACCTAGTATTTTTAATTCATCCCCACGGGATATTATAGTTGCTGGTGTTGCTTTTTCGACCAATTTTAAATGAGCATCCCCAACACCTAATAAAGATGTAAGGTCGATTGTTTTTAGATCAATTACTTTTTCCATAGTATAGTTACGCGGTAATTTCCAGCCACTTAATTTACACAATACCATTCATGATTCACGTGCGCAAACAAAAATTTATTCTACTTATATTCATTTTTTCAGCAGGATTTCTTCTTTTTATCCTAAATGGATGTTTTTCATCGCAATCCATAAGAGAAGAAGCAAAAATACAAAATGTCGAATTTCTAGTTCAAAAAGGAAATGAATTTTGGGAGAAGAGGCATATTCCTTTTAATGCAGAAAAAGCTTGCTATTTTCTTACACTAGCCTGGAATGCAAACCCATCTGATCCCGCTTTATCAGCCCGTGTAAGCCAAGCATTATATTTCCAAGCTATGTTCATTGAAGAAGACCCTTCTGTAAAAGATAGTTTATTTTATCAGGGCTATCATGTAGCCATTACTGCCATAAAAAACCAACCCAATTTCCAAACTCACTTTAATGAATCTCCAGGAGATAGTGCCATTAAATGGCTGTCTTTATTATCTGAAGCACCCATTGAATGGGTCCCAGGTATGTTTTGGTGGGCCGTAAATGAAGCTAAATATTTAAATAACAAACCCATTATGGAACGCTTAAATAAACGGGAGTTGCTCGAAGTTATTATGCATCGGATCATTTCTTTGGAACCAAGTTATTTCTATGGCGGACCTTATCGATTTTTTGGTGCATTCTATACACGGATTCCTGGTATTGAGTTATCTCAATCTAAATCCTATTTTGATCAGGCTATTTCTGCCTTTCCCAATTACCTTGGGTCTCAAGTTTATTTAGCTGAGTTTTATCATCAAAAATCAGGAAATCGTGAACAATTTCATGATGTGCTTCAAAAAGTGATTCAATTTGATACTTCAATCCTTCCAGAGATAATTCCTGAAAATATATATTACCAATCCAGAGCTAAGTCATTATTAGAACAAGAAAATATTTTATTTGAATAATCTCTGGAATGAAACAAAATAGCTAACCACCCGTAATATTAATTAGTAAGTTTAACAAAAGGTCGGAGAGTATAACATGGAAACAAAATTTACGGTAAAAGATTTTATGTCAAAGGAATTGATTTCATTCCAACCAGACACTCAAATGGAATTCGCAATTTCTAATCTACTTGAGAATAAAATTTCAGGTGCACCTGTTGTAGATAATTCGGGAGCCCTTGTAGGGATGTTATCTGAAAAAGATTGTTTAAGCACTTTATTCGAATCTACTTATTATAACAACCCGAGTGGACATGTATCTGATTATATGACGACTGAGCTCATAACTGTTGATTGTGATATGAGTTTAGCAGATGTAGCAAAGAAGTTCATGGAAACACGATTTAGACGTTACCCTGTTATTCAAGATGGAAAACTTGTTGGCCAAATTAGTCGTAGAGATATATTAAGAGCCATCAATCAACAACTCAAACAAGTTTAAGAATATCTCATGAAAAAATTGCTTCTATTGGGCATACTATCTACATGGATTTCTGCTCAAGATTCTTCTTTAGATAAGACTTTTGCATCCATGAATAAAGGTGACTTCAAAAATGCACTTTCCTATCTAGAGATTGTGATAAATAATGACTCGAAAAACCCAGAACTTTTTCAGTTAAAAGGTATGTTATATGAATCTTTAAATGACGAAAATAATGCACTTCAAGCTTGGAAAGAATGCAAACGATTATCAAATAATAATTCCCTAATTTTAGAAGCAAATAATCATATTCAGTTGCTTAAACAATTAAAATGAAGAAACTTCTTCTCTTAATCCCATTATTTTTGGGATGCTGGCAAGCACCTGCATTAGATGAATCTTACCGATTTGTAAATGTTGGCTCTATTCATTTACAACCCATCCATGATTATAAACATTTCTCAGGTTCTGGAGAAATTATTAAGAATAGTATGACGCATTCTTTTATGAAATTAGGTTATGATGTAATAGAAAATAAAAATGATGAAACAGAAATTGTGGTGGGAGAAGGTTTAAGCGCATTACATTTCACTTGTATAATTTCAGATTATACGGATAAGGAAATTATGGTAATTCCATATTACTCAGAAGATAGGGGATTTACTGAAACAACTGTATCTCAATCAAGTGAAAACTCTGAAGAATCATCTCAATCACAAGTATCCACATCCACCACTCACGGTGGAAATGTTCAAAAAGGTAGTCGTTTAGAATATATTCGAGCACGTGTTGGCCTAATGTTAAAATTGCACGAACCATACACCGGGAAACTTGTTTGGTCTCATCATTATTGGTATAGCGGACTCGATTTAGCACAAACAGCAGATATGTGTGCCCGTCTTGCTCTTCACGAATTTAGAAAAATATTTTAATTATTTATTTCTCTTGGAATTTCAAATTGATTCAGAAATATTTCTGCCAATTATTTAGCCGGAGAATAACCTAATGATTAAATTAAAACATTTTTTTGATGTTATTGATTTTAAATCCATCCTTGTAATCGCCCTATCCTGTTTATTCACTTATATATGTTTAGAAATGGGATTTATATTTGATATGCCTACCGATTTAATCGGTATTGCAATTGTTTTTCCAATTGTTTTTTCAATCAATGCTGCTTATGCGCGTAGGGAAAAAGCCTTAACTCACTTTTCTGAAATCAAAGGAAGTGCTCTAGCTATTAGAATAGCCCATTTGCACTGGGTTGAAAAAGATACTTCGCCCTTAATAAATAAATTAGATTCATTATACACATCATTTTTCGATTTGATTTCTTCATATTTAATGGCTGATAAACCAAATGAAAAATCATATAATGATATTATTGATGTGTTTAAAGAAATATCATTAAGGCACGAAGACTTAAGAGAAATTGGATTATCTGTAAATGAGACATCAAGGCTAAATCAATATTTACGCATCATGATTGTTCAAGTTGAAAATATAATTAATATAAAAAACTATCGAACGCCCAATTCACTACGCGCATATTCGAAAGTTTTTTTGAATGTTTTTCCAATTGTCTTTGCACCTTTTTTTGCATTTATTGCAGACTCAAACTCTGCAATATTCGGTTTTGGACTATCCATAATGTATGGCCTTGTATTAACCTCACTCGATAATATTCAAGATGACCTGGAAGATCCTTTTGATGGTATTGGTAGTGATGATATTTCATTGGATTTTCCAACCATGTTAAATCCTGAAACAATAAATTAAAAATATTTAATTTTAATTATTTTCGAAATCTTAGTTCTGTAGTTATTTTATTACTATAAAAATAATTTTTATTCCACTCTTTCCTTACTTTTATCAATACTACCTTCTCGCCCTTAATTAATACGAAAAGAAATGAATTCATTCAAAGAAGCAACTTTATCAGATCCCATACTTAGAGCCATAACAGAATTGGGTTTTGAAACCCCAACTCCTATTCAGGCACAAACTATCCCCCATCTTTTATCAGAGAAAGGGGATTTAATTGCTACGGCGCAAACTGGAACTGGGAAAACAGCTGCATTTGGTTTACCTTCGATACAATTAACACGATTGGACCAAAAAGAAACTCAAAGTTTAGTTTTATGTCCAACTCGTGAATTATGTGTCCAAATCACAAAAGATTTAACTAAATATGCAAAATATATTAAAGGGTTAAATACTGTAGCCGTTTATGGGGGCGCAAGTATTGAGACTCAAATAAGAGCCATAAAAAAAGGGGCTCATATTGTTGTTGGAACACCAGGTCGTACCAAAGATCTGATTAAGAGAAAAGTATTAAAAATCGGTAGTGTTCGTAGGATAATTCTTGATGAGGCTGATGAAATGCTTTCCATGGGATTCAAAGATGATTTAGATGCTATTTTGTCTAACACTCCCACCGAAAGAAAAACATTACTTTTTTCAGCTACCATGTCTAAGCGAATTATTTCAATCACGAAACAGTATATGCATGATCCTGTTCAAATTGCAGCTGCACGTGTTAATATGGGAGCAGACAATGTTAAGCATATTTATTATATGGTTCATGCAAAGGATCGTTATGCTGTCTTAAAACGCATTGCAGATATGAATCCAAATATATATGGTATCACATTTTGTCGCACCCGGAGAGAAACAAAAGAAGTTGCAAATAAATTAATGCATGATGGATATAATGCTGATGCAATTCATGGAGATTTATCTCAAGCACAAAGAGATGAAGTTATGGGACGGTTTCGTAAAGGTCAGCTTCATATGCTGGTTGCTACAGATGTAGCCGCTCGTGGTTTGGATGTTGATGATTTGACCCATGTTATTAATTATAATTTACCAGATGATTCAGAAATATATGTTCACCGAAGTGGCCGAACAGGTCGTGCAGGAAAAAGCGGTATTTCGATTGCCATTATTCATACTCGCGATATGAGGAAAATAAAAGAGATTGAACGTATATCAAGTATTTCCTTTTCAAAGGAACTTGTTCCAAGTGGAAAAGATATTTGTCAAAAACAATTGTATGCGTTGATTGATAAAATTGAAAAAGTCAATGTGGATGAGGGGCAAATTGAACCATTTTTACCTGCTATTTATGAAAAACTTGCTTGGCTAGATCGAGAAGAATTAATCAAACATTTTGTATCAGCTGAATTCAATCGTTTTTTAGCTTATTATAAAAATGCACGAGATATTAATGTGTCTGATAGAAAATCAGATAGAAAAAAGAAAAATAAAGGCCGCAGAATTTCTTATACTAATTTCTTTATAAACCTTGGTAGTAAAAATAGCCTTGAGCCAGTTAAATTAATTGGTCTTATCAATCAAGCTTTAAAATCTAGTTCCGTTGAAATTGGTCAAATTGAAATAATGAAAAAGTTTTCTTTTTTTGAACTGGATGGCAGAGAGACCGCTAATCTTATCAAGGGAATGAAAAATTTAAAGTTTGATGGGGTGCCTATTTTAGTAGAAGTTTCTAAAGAGAAACCTGCATTTAAATCATCATCAAAAAATAAATCCTATAAGAAAAAAAACAGAGGAAGTCGAGATGGATGGAAAAGGTCTCGGAAAAAGCGTCGAAGCGATTCTAATAAAGGGAAACCTCGAAGGAATAAAAGTTAAAATATAAAAAGGGCATGTTATTTATGCCCTTTTTTATTACATACCTTGCATTTCGCAGTCAATTACTAAAAACAGATAATTTGTAGTCAAAATTATTATTTATTTGATGTTAACCTGTGGGTTTAGCAAATAGAAACAAAAAACGGATATGGTTTTTACATGTCCGTTTATCACATGGCTCCACAGAACGTTTGGTAACACGAACTATTTTACATTCCCCGTAAATGCCTATAAACACGGAAGAAACCTAATATTAGATGATGAATATTTTGCCATTTTAAGATTGAAAAAGAAGCAAGAAATGGAAACCGGAGAAGAGAGAAAGCTACGATTCCTTCATTTGGTTAACAAACATAACTTTACTAGAACTAATCTTGCCCGGCATTTAGGATGCAGCTAAGCTTGGGTGACTAAGGTTTTGGGGTAACCGATTTCTTTGTGGGGAGAGACAGTCAAACAAAACTTCATAAAAGACATACACCTATAGGGGGACTTCAATCAGAAACAAAAAAGCCCCGACTAATCGAGGCTTTCTTATAAGATTTTATATTTCTTACTTAAGTAGTACCATCTTCTTAGTCTGCCTGAATTCTCCAGCCTGGATCATATAGATATACATT
>JABHUQ010000083.1 GCA_018658715.1 Fidelibacterota bacterium | reverse complement strand
TGGTTAAAAATAATACACCAAGAATTGAAATTACTTTGGGAATTTTTGTATATTTAATAGGTTTAAATAATAATGCTCGAAAAATACTTAAATAAATAAAAATCTCAATTGGATGAATTTTTAACCCTGCAACCGGTTCAATTGTACGGTATCCTATGATCAAACCGAGTATGATCCATTGCAATGATTTTTCAAGACCATTATTTGTAAATAGGATGGAATGAATACCTGCAAGAGTAAATAGAATAACTAATAAGTTAATCATGTATTTAAGGGACCTTGAACTTTACAGGGAACACCAAATGCAATAACGTGATTCTGTATATCTCTATTCACAAGTGATTTTGCTCCAATAATTGATTGACTACCAATATTGACATTTTCCAGAATGGTTACGTTTGTGCCAAGATAAACACCATCATCAATAACAATTTCACCTTTAGATGGTTTTAGAATGGTTTTGGAAACCGGACTATTACCAGCATCAGTATGCGTATTTAATAAAGCACGGTGAGATATGGTAACTTTATTCCCTATATTGATATTACCCATTAAATCAAAAATACAATCTCGGCCTATGTAACAGTCATTACCAATTTTTAAGTTGGAATAGATAGGTACAGCCTGATCTGCGTTGTGTATCATGAAGGGTGCCTGTATGCGTACACCCTTCCCGATGTTTGCTCCAAAATGACGCAGGATGGAAATCGTATAACGAGAAGGTGAAATTCGGAATAAAATATTGATAGCTTCATAACCATATATAAGTTTGAGAATATGCGCCATGGCTATAATAAAGACTCTCATTAGACTAATGTTTTATTAACTATTTTGTACATACACTTGTCAAGTTATCTAGGTATTTTTCAGGTGTAAGATTTTTCTTATAATATTCCATTGCTCTTTGAACTTTTAATTTGGTTAATTTTTTATTGGTCAATACCAGTTTGATAGTATCAGCTAAACTTTTAGTATTTCCAGACTTATAATACCAGATTTCATTAATTGAAAAATAATCTTTTAAATGGAACGTATCGGCGGAAAGAACTGGTACGCCAAATACAACTGCATGTAATACAGTAATCTGTCCAAGAGACCTTAAAGGTCCAGCTTTAGTTACAGGAAAAACAAGTAATTTTGCGTTTGCGATAAATTGTCTATACTCCGCGTATGGTATATTAAATTTAAATTCAACATTCTCAATTTTTTCGTGATCCCATATGGGCCGATCGCCATCACTACCGATGACTATTCCCTTCATATCGGGCAACATTTGAATTGCATGAACAAATGTATCAATATCTCTATGATTCCCCGGACAAACGATATAGTCACTCCCCTCATAAATGGGGTGATAATCAAAATCATTTTCATCTGGCATATGATAAGCGAAACAATGCGGAACATAGTAAAATTTCTTTTTTGGGTACAATTTAAATGTTTCAGTATATAACCTGATTTCTTCTATAGTATGCACAACTATTTTTTCCGGAATTCTAACAAAAAAGTAATAAAACCAATATTTGATAATATTTCTAAAACCAGTTTGTTTTAGACTGGTAAATTGTGCCACATCAACAAGCAAGGTAATAAATATTATTTCCTTTTTTCCTATGTAAGGGAGGAAAAAAGAAAAAACATAGTAAAGTGAGACCAATTTAACATCATAAGTAAAAATTATTTTCTTGTAACTATGAACAAGAGACGCTAGAACCCATGCTTTACTAGAAGTTGATCTTTTATGCCATTTTTTATCAATTTTGGCAATATGAACAGCATTCTTTCTCCACGCTGGTGTGTAATCATAATCAACGTTGACCGTTAATATTTCAGGCACTTATAATCTTATAGATAATGTTAATACATTTATTAAGGAAATCTTGTCATACATCTTGTAATAAAACCCAGCATTAAGTAAATCAATATGAATTAAGCATGCTGCGATATTTTTCCAACCTTTTTTCCCAGAAAAACTGTTCACGGAATTTAGGGACAAGGCTCATATAATCTTTGATAGAACCATTATTATTTAATACAGCATCAATACCATTCCTAATCGATTCAACATTTGGCTCTACAAGCATAACCCAGTCATCAAATACTCCTTGCTCTATTGAATTCAGATTTTTTTTCGCTAATGCAATTACTTCTGGAATCCCACCTACATTTGTTGCCACAATAGGGCTTCCACAACATATAGCTTCTGCCACTATAATTCCATAGGGCTCAATTATTGATGGAATAATAGTAATTTTACTTGCCGCTAATTGCTTTGCCACGCCCGCGGGAGTTAATTCACCAAGTAGTGAAATACCATTTTTTATTTCAAGTTCCAACCTCTCTAATTCATTTTCATTCCCTCCAGCAATTAGTAAAGCAGAGTCAGTATCTTGCTGGAATGCTTTAAAAAGTAACTTAAGACCTTTCTTAGGTACAAAACGCGTAGCAGTAAAAATATGATTATATTTGTTTTCTTTTATATTTTGAGTCAAATAGAGTTCACCTACTCCATTATGTACCGTGAAACATTTCTCGGATTTATTTTGGGGGAAGATCTCTTGAAATTCATTGAGTAAATATTGAGAGCATCCAGTAATATATTCTGCTGAATAGAATAATTTTTCATAGAAATAGTATCTCAGAGTTTTCTTTTTGAGAATACCCATTCTTTCAACTTCATTGCCATGCAGAGAAATGATGAGTTTAAACCGAAAAATTAGCAGGAGCAAATAACATTCTATTATTTGATGATCCGGGAAATGAAGATTTACTATTGTAGGTTTAATTCGATTAAAATGAATTATCAGTCTTATCAGGGTCATTGGTTTGTAAAATAACCAGGC
>JABHUQ010000082.1 GCA_018658715.1 Fidelibacterota bacterium | reverse complement strand
AGCCATAAGACTATTCCTTATTCAACAATGTCAGTGACGACACCGGCACCAACTGTATGACCACCTTCACGAATAGCAAAACGAAGCTCTTTGTCCATCGCAATCGGAGTAATCAATTCAATTTCTAATTCAACATTATCTCCAGGCATAACCATTTCTGTTCCTGTAGGTAATGTCGCCACACCTGTCACGTCTGTTGTACGGAAGTAAAACTGAGGACGATACCCATTAAAAAATGGCGTATGACGACCTCCTTCATCTTTCTTCAATACATAAACACTTGCCTTAAACTTTGTGTGAGGTGTAATACTACCTGGAACCGCTAATACCATCCCACGACCCAAATCTTCCTTATCTACACCACGAAGTAACAATCCAGCATTATCACCCGCACGACCTTCATCAAGCAGTTTACGGAACATTTCTACACCCGTAACGGTTGTCTTACGTGTTTCGCCCATTCCAATGACTTCAATTTCATCACCCACATGAACAATACCGCGCTCAATACGACCCGTACCAACAGTACCACGACCTGTAATAGAAAATACATCTTCAACAGGCATCAAGAAAGGACGATCCACATCTCTTTCAGGTTCAGGAATCCATGTGTCACATGCTTCCATTAATTCTGCAATACATTGCGTAGCTACTTCATCATCTGGTGCATTCAATGCTGTCAATGCACTTCCTTTAACAATTGGAGTATCATCACCAGGGAAATCATATTCACTTAACAAATCACGCAACTCCATCTCTACAAGCTCAATTAACTCCGGATCATCAACTTGATCTGTTTTATTCATAAATACAACCATACTTGGCACATTCACCTGACGCGCTAATAATACATGTTCACGTGTCTGGGGCATAGGACCATCCGCTGCACTTACCACTAATATAGCACCATCCATTTGGGCAGCACCTGTAATCATATTTTTAATATAGTCTGCGTGACCTGGGCAATCTACGTGCGCATAATGACGATTTGCTGTCTCATATTCTACGTGAGCTGTTTGAATCGTAATACCACGCTCACGCTCTTCAGGCGCATTATCAATACTATCAAAAGAACGAACTTCACTCATCCCCTTAGAAGACTGCGTCAACGTAATCGCTGCTGTCAAGGTTGTTTTACCATGATCCACGTGACCAATCGTTCCGATGTTCACGTGCGGTTTGGTTCTCTCAAATTTCTCTTTTGCCATTTTAAACTCCTACTTTAATATTTGTTTAGGAAACTTTCCCATGTACTTTTTCTAAAATTTCTTTTTCTATACTTGCAGGGACTTGATTGTAGTGCGAAAACTCCATATGGAAGACTGCACGACCCTGAGTAATTGATCGCAAATCAGTCACATATCCAAACATACTGCTTAAAGGAACATTTGCATTAATAACATGCGCATCTTTTCTCTGATTCATACCTTCGACTTTACCGCGACGAGAATTAATGTCTCCCATCACATCCCCTAAATATTCTTCAGGGACAATAACTTCAACCTTCATTATAGGCTCCATCAATTTTGGATTTGCTTCTTTACAAGCCTTCTGAATAGCCATTGAACCAGCAATTTTAAAAGCCATCTCTGATGAATCAACATCGTGATATGAACCAAAAACTAGCTCAACCCTAACATCTTCTAGAGGATAACCAGCAATAATTCCATTAGCAATAGCTTCCTTCATACCTTTGTCAACTGATGGGATGTATTCTCTCGGGATAACACCACCTACAATTTTATTTTCAAAATGATATCCTTTACCCGCTTCATTAGGTTCAACATTAATCACAACATGACCATATTGACCCTTACCACCAGACTGGCGAACAAACTTAACATCAACGCCACTTACTGATTTTGTAATAGCTTCTCGATAAGAGACTTGAGGTCGCCCAACATTTGCATCAACTTTAAATTCACGCAATAATCGATCCACGAGAATCTCTAAGTGCAATTCACCCATTCCAGCAATAATTGTTTGTCCCGTTTCTTCATCAATTGATAATTTAAAAGTTGGATCTTCTTCACCCAACTTCGCCAATCCTTTTGACAAAGAATCTTCATCGCCTTTACTTACCGGCTCAACCGAAACAGATACTACAGGCTCCGGGAAGTCCATTGATTCAAGAACAATAGTTTTTTTCTCATCACATAGCGTATGGCCTGTCTGAGCATTTTTCAATCCAATTACTGCAACAATTTCCCCCGCCGAAACATAATCTCTTTCTTCTCTCTTATTTGAATGCATAAGAAGAATTCTACTAATTCTTTCTCTTTTCCCGGTATTTGGATTGAAAACATAAGTTCCAGCATCAATTGAACCTGAATAAACGCGCATATATGTTAGTCGACCAACATAAGGATCTGTCATGACCTTGAACGCTAAGGCAGAAAATGGCTCAGAGTTATCAGGATTTCTAGACAATTGAATATCAGTATCACCAGGTTCAAAACCTGAAATAGACCCAACATCAATTGGAGATGGTAAAAAGTCAATTATAGCATCTAAAAGTCGCTGGACGCCCTTATTTTTAAAAGCTGACCCGCAAAGAGTTGGTACAAAGGTATTATCGATGCACCCCTTACGGATTGCGTTTTTAATTTCATCGACCGTAATTTCTTCTTCTTCTAAATATTTCTCCATTAAATGCTCATCATATGTAGCAGTTTCTTCAATTAAGTGATGACGCCATTTTTCAGCTTCTTCAACCATATCTGCAGGTATATCACCAATCTCGAAATGAGCCCCTAACGAAGTTTCATTGTACAAAATAGCCTTCATGGAAAGCAAATCTATTATTCCAGTGAACATTTCACCAGCACCAATCGGCAATACTAACGGAAGCGGATTTGCCCCCAACCGATCTTTAATCATCTCCAAAACATTTAAAAAATCTGCACCGACACGATCCATCTTATTAACAAAGCCGATTCGAGGCACACCATACTTATCAGCTTGCCTCCAAACAGTTTCACTCTGAGGCTCGACGCCACCCACCGCACAAAAAACGGCCACGGAACCATCTAGCACTCTCAAAGAGCGTTCAACTTCTACCGTGAAGTCAACGTGACCCGGTGTATCAATAATATTAATTCGATGGTCGTCCCACTCGCATGTTGTTGCAGCAGATGTTATAGTAATACCACGTTCCTGCTCCTGCTCCATCCAATCCATAGTAGCAGCACCATCGTGAACCTCACCAATGCGATGCGTCTTACCCGTATAATACAATACGCGTTCGGTTAATGTCGTTTTACCGGCATCAATATGAGCCATGATGCCAATATTACGAAAATGATCTAATTTAGATTTCTTCAATTCTTCTTTCCAATCTATCTAAAGTGCGCAAAAGCTTTGTTTGCTTCGGCCATTCTATGCGTATCTTCTTTTTTCTTAATCGCCCCACCTTCGCTGTTAGCTGCTGAAATTAATTCTCCAGCTAAACTATCGGGCATTGGACGACCAGATTTGCTACGTGCCGATTTGATTATCCATTGCGACGCTAAATAAAATTTTCTATTCCTAGGAACTTCGATAGGTACTTGATATGTGGCGCCACCAATTCTTCTAGACTTTACCTCAACAGAAGGAGAAACATTTTCGATTGCTTTTTGAAATATTTTCAAACCTTCAGTTTTTGTTTTCTTCTTGATAATATCCATTGCCCCATAGAAGATATTTTCAGCAATACCTTTCTTGCCACGAGTCATGATATAATTCATAAACTTAGCCACGGACAAATCATTATAAATTGGATCCGGTAAAATTTCCCTACGCTCTGGTCTTCTTCGTCTCATTATTTAATCCTATTAATTCTTTGGCTTTTTCGCACCATAGCGAGAACGACTAGTTCTCCTATCGGAAACACCTGCTGTGTCAAACGCCCCCCGGACGACATGATAACGAACACCCGGTAAATCTTTCACACGCCCACCTTCCAACAACACAATAGAGTGTTCTTGAAGATTGTGCCCTTCTCCAGGAATGTAAGCCGTAACCTCCATTCCATTAGTCAACCTTACACGCGCTACTTTTCTGAGCGCTGAATTAGGCTTCTTAGGTGTAGTTGTATACACTCGCGTGCACACACCGCGTTTTTGAGGATTACTCATTAATGCAGGAGTCGAAGTTTTTTTACGAACTTTCTTCCGGCCTTTTCTTATTAATTGGTTTATTGTCGGCATATCACTTTATCCAAAGCCTATCAAGTTACGAATAATTACGAAATTTAGTCAACAACAGATCGCATTTTTTTTCATTATTATGCATCTGCATCTTCTACTTCATTTTCAGGGCTTTCACTATCAGAATCTGCTACATTTACCATGATTCCTTTTATCCCTGGTGTCCCTGTTCCAGCGGGAATTAAGCGCCCGACTGCAACGTTTTCTTTTAGTCCTAATAAATAATCAGTTTGACCGGCTGTAGCTGCATTTGTAAGAACGCGTGTTGTTTCTTGAAATGATGCAGCAGAAATGAAACTATCGGTATTTAAAGATGCTCGAGTAATACCCATCAAAATAGGTTCAAATGTAGCTGGTTTTGTTTTCCTGTACTTAGGAGCTACCTTACCATCAGACTTTAACTCTTTAACAATATCATTAAATTCTGTTTTTTCAAGCATGAATCCTTCTTCTAAATCGGATTCACCCGGGTCAGTCACAACAACATTATTTGCAATTCGATCATTTTCTAAAAATAGATCTTTTTTACTTACGCGGTCCTGTATTAAGAATCGAGTATCACCTGTATCTGAAACACTGACTTTAAGCATCATTTGATTTACAATTATTTCAATGTGCTTATCATTAATCTTCACGCCCTGAAGCCTGTAGACCTCTTGAATTTCATTTACCAAATATTCACGAACTGCTGCAGGACCCATCACATGTAAAATGTCATCAGGTGAAATCGCACCTTCACATAAATGTGTACCAGCATTAATAAAGTCACCTTCATGAACAATAACATGTTTACCGTATGGAATTTTATACTTTCTTACTTCGCCATCAGAATTTTCGACAAGAATTGTCCTAATCCCTCTTTTTGTTTCACCAAATTTTACAATTCCATTGATTTCTGTCATAACAGCTGGATTTGAAGGTTTTCTGGATTCGAAAAGCTCAGCTACACGCGGCAAACCGCCAGTAATATCCCGTGTTTTTCCTACTTCTTTTGGTATTTTAACAAGTGATTGACCTCGTTGCACTTTTTGACCATCTGTCACAACCAAAGATGCTTTTACCGGAAGAATGGTACCACCAGCTAAAATTTTGCCGGTTTTATCCACAATTTCAATATGAGGACTTAATTTACGATCTCTAGCTTCAATGATAACCATCTGCTTCTTTCCACCTTCAACGGCTTCCACAGAGAATGTTTCACCCTCAACAAAATCTTTTGTACTTACAAATCCCGTCTCACGCGCTAGAATTATATCTGTATATGGATCCCATTGTATTAACGTATCACCAGGCTCTACAACATCACCTTCAGTAACAAAAATAGTTGAACCATAAGGAACATTAAATTTAGATATTTCTTCACCATCTTTATTCACGATAAACATTTTTGCGTGTCGAACCATACAACGACGAACAGTTGTTCCATCTTCATCTACAGTATCAGCATAGTCATAATCATCAGTGAAAGAAACTTTACCGTTACGCTTGGAGACCATCTCTGATTGTTCAATAATACGAGTTGCTGTTCCGCCAACATGGAAAGTACGCAGTGTAAGCTGAGTGCCAGGCTCACCAATACTTTGAGCAGCTCTAATACCAACAGCTGTTCCAATATCAACTAATTTGTGAGTTGACAAATCCCAACCGTAACATTTCGCGCATGTACCACGCTTTGAATCACATGATAGAACAGATCGAATTCTTACGTTTTCAACTCCACTATCACTGATAATTTCTGCTTCATTTTCAGTGATTAATTGACCTGCTTTAACAACAGACTCACCTTTCACAATAAAGTCATCAAGGATTGTTCGGCCGAGAATCCTATCAGATAATGGCTCAATAATTTCTTCCCCTTCTTTCAGGTCTGAGATCACAATTCCATTTATGGTACCACAATCTGTTTCATAAACAACCACATCTTGCGCAACGTCTACTAATCTACGTGTTAAATAACCAGCATCAGCTGTTTTAAGCGCAGTGTCAGCCAAACCCTTACGAGCACCGTGAGTAGATATAAAATATTCAAATACTGATAAACCTTCTTTGAAGTTTGACATAATGGGTGACTCGATAATTTCACCAACGCCACCTTTCATAGATTTTTGCGGTTTAGCCATCAATCCACGCATACCAGCAAGCTGCTTGATTTGGTCTTGACTACCACGAGCACCAGAATCCGCCATCATAAATACGGGATTAAATCCTTCGCGGTCATTTTCAAGGCCATTCATCATACTTGCGGCAACATTATTTGTCGCATGAGTCCAAATATCAATAACCTTATTATACCGTTCTCCTTCCGTGAGTACATGACGATCAAATTTACGCTTAATATCATTAACTTCATTTGAAGCTTTATCTAGGATACCATCCTTTGCATCTGGTATAATAACATCACTTATAGCAATTGAGCTACCACTCCTAGTAGCCATATCAAAACCAAGTTTTTTTAGATTGTCTAAGAAAACAACAGTCTTGTAATTGCCAGCAATTAAGTAGGTATTATTTACTATACTCGTTAAAACTTTCTTATCAATTAGAGAGTCAATATATTCCATTTCTTCAGGGAGAATTCCATTGAAAATCGTACGGCCTACCGTAGTATTTTTATACCATTGACCGTTATGGCGCACATTAATAATTGCATGAAGATCCACAGCACTATTTTCATAAGCAATTCTAACTTCGTCTAATGAACTGAAAGATTTTCCATGACCTTTTGCATTGCTTTTAGGACGCGTTAAATAGTAATAACCTAAAACCATATCCTGTGATGGAACTGCAATTGGCTGACCATTTGCTGGATGAAGAATATTATGGCTAGACAGCATTAACATTCTTGCTTCCATTTGCGCTTCCATTGATAAAGGCAAATGAACTGCCATTTGGTCACCATCAAAATCAGCATTAAAGGCAGAACAAACTAATGGGTGTAATTGGATGGCTTTACCATCAACCAATACAGGTTGAAACGCCTGAATTCCTAAACGGTGAAGAGTAGGGGCACGATTTAGTAATACTGGGTGATCCTTTACCACATATTCAAGCACCTTATAAACAACCGGTTCTCGGTTTTCAACTATCATTTTTGCGCTTCTTGGCGTCTGAGCATATCCCCGAGCAATCAATTCTCGCAACATATGTGGTTTGAATAATTCAAGCGCCATATTTTTCGGCATACCACATTCTGATAAATTCAAATCTGGCCCAACAACAATAACCGAACGAGCTGAATAATCTACACGTTTACCTAATAAATTTTGACGAAATCGCCCCGTTTTCCCTCTCAACATATCGGAAAGGGATTTAAGAGGTCTTCTAGAACCACTTCTAATGGCAGTTTTTCGTCTATTATTATCAAATAAAGCATCAACCGCTTCTTGAAGCATCCGTTTCTCATTTCTCAGAATGACGTCAGGAGCTTTAATTTCCATCAATTGCTTTAATCGGTTATTACGAATAATAATACGTCTATATAAATCGTTTAAGTCACTCGCAGCAAAACGTCCACCTTCGAGAGGGACCAATGGTCTAAGCTCAGGCGGAATTACCGGAAGAATAGATACAATCATCCATTCTGGCTTATTAAGTCTTTTTTTAGTCGGATCAGGAATAAATGATTTGACTACTTTTAATCTTTTTAATGCATCTGCTCGCTTTTGCTTCGATTTGGATGTTGTAAGCACATCTTCGAGTTCACGTTTCAAATCAATAATGTTGAGACGTTGAAGCATTTCCTTCATAGCTTCTCCACCCATAGCCGCATAAAAGTAATCGTCATTTTCGCGCTCTTCTTCTGTTGCAGCCATATAGCCAAATTCACGCTCAATTTGAAGATAATCATCCTCATCAACTAACTCAAATGGCTCGAGGCCACTTTTCCCTGGCTCAATAACCATATACATTTCATAATATATGACTCTTTCAAGCTCTTTCGTACTCTTCCCAGCTAAATAACTGATTTTACTAGGAATGGAACGAAGATACCATATATGAACTACAGGTGTTGCTAATGTAATGTGCCCCATGCGTTCTCGACGAACTTTTTTGCGTGTGACCTCTACACCACAACGGTCACAAATAATACCTCGGTAACGAATTCCTTTATATTTACCACAATGGCATTCATAATCCTTGACGGGACCAAAGATTTTTTCACAGAATAAACCATCTTTTTCAGGTTTATATGAGCGATAATTAATCGTTTCTGGTTTAAGAATTTCACCAAAAGAACTCGCTAAAATTGCTTCTGGTGATGCGAGTCCAATCGTAATTGAATCGTACTTTTTTGATGTATCTATGTTAGAAGATTGAATGTATGTCAAAACTATACTCTCTTTGTTTAGTTTAATTCGATATCGATACCCAAGCCCATAAGCTCCTTAATCATCACATTGAATGATTCGGGAGTGCCAAATTCTGGCATAGGCTCGCCGCGGACGAGTGAGTTATACACTCTAGATCGGCCTTCAACATCATCAGATTTAACGGTAAGCATTTCGTGTAATGTATGTGCAGCTCCATAAGCTTGCAATGCCCACACTTCCATTTCACCCAACCTTTGTCCACCAAATTGGGCCTTACCACCCAATGGTTGCTGTGTGATTAATGAGTATGGTCCAGTAGACCTAGCATGCATTTTGTCATCAACCATATGACTTAACTTCATCATATAAATATTTCCAACCGTAACCGGATTATCAAAATATTCACCTGTTATTCCATCAATAAGCATTGCTTTACCAGTTGCTGGAATACCAGCTTTTTCCATTTCATTAGCAACATCTTCTGGCGTAGCACCATCAAATACTGGTGTTGCAAATTTTTTCCCTATTACTTCACCGACCCAACCGAGCATTGTTTCATATAGCTGACCAAGATTCATACGAGAAGGGACACCTAGAGGATTCAATACAATATCAACAGGAGATCCGTCTGCCATAAACGGCATATCTTCTTCAGGAACGATTGTAGCTACAATCCCTTTATTCCCATGACGACCTGCCATCTTATCTCCTACAGATACTTTTCGCTTATTGGCTACAAAAACCTTTGCCAATTTTAGGATTCCTGGCTGAAGTTCATCACCAACACGAATTTTGAAGATTTTTCTTTCTAAATCAGTCTCAATAGCTGCCCATTCTGATCGAAATGACCTCCAGATGGTTTTGATTTTTTTCCAAACTGGTTTACTTTCAACCCATGCAGCATCTTGCGCAAATTGCTCTAAATCGAACGTCTTTAATCGTTTCATTGTCAACTTGGTTGATTTTTTAATTAGAGTGCGTCCAGATGATAAATCTCTTATACCATTAGAAATTTGGTCTTTTAATAGATCGAGTAATTTTTCATCACGACTTACTTTTAATTGTTTTTTATTCTCAAGCGCTGATTTCTGATAACCGTTTATTATTTGTCTTTCTTCTGTTCGAGTACGCTTTGCCTGCTTTTCAAATAGTTTCGTTTTTATAACGACACCTTTTACACCCGGCTCAGCTCGCTTAGATGCATCCTTAACTTCTCCAGCTTTCTCACCGAATATAGCCCGAAGCAATTTTTCTTCAGGAGATGGATCTGTTTCACCTTTTGGTGTCACCTTCCCAATAAGGATGTCACCTTCTTTAACTCTAGCACCAACACGAATAATACCATTCTCATCCAATTCTTTTGTAGCATCTTCGCTTACATTAGGAATTTCTGGCGTTAACTCTTCTTGCCCTCGCTTAGTATCTCTTACTTCAAGTTCAATTTCATTACAATGAACAGAACTGAATACATCTTCCTTCACCAATCGCTCACTTAACACAATTGCATCTTCAAAGTTGTATCCACGCCAAGGCATAAATGCTACTTTAATATTTGAACCAAGCGCTAGTTCACCTTTTTCAGTTGATGCTCCATCAGCAATAACATCACCTTCTACAACTTTTTGACCTTCTTTAACTAAAGGTCTTTGATTGTGAACTGTATTCTGGTTTGTGCGTTGATAATTCTTCAAACCAATTTCAACAGAATCCTCTCCATCAAATAATTTAAGTGAATCTTTTACTGTTGTTCGCCTAATTATAATTTTACTGGAATCAACATAATCAATTACACCATCAACGGGAGAAACTGCGCATGATCGTGAATCTACAGCAACTTTCGCCTCAAGACCAGTACCCACAATTGGAGACTGAGGTCTCATTAATGGTACAGATTGACGTTGCATATTAGAGCCCATCAAAGCACGGTTCGCATCATCATGTTCTAGAAAAGGAATTAACCCCGCCGCAACACTAAGAATTTGATTTGGTGAAACTTCAACATAATCAACATCTTTCGGAGTCACAATTGGGAAATCACCTTTTATGCGTGTTCGAACTGTTTCATCTGTTAATTTACCTTTACTATCAACCTCGCAGTTTGCTTGAGCAACTTGCACACGATCTTCATCGTCAGCTGAAAGATAATTCACTTCAGATGTAACATAAGAATTGGCATCTTTTTTATTCAATTTTCTGTATGGAGACTCGATAAAGCCATGATTATTAATGACAGCATAAATAGCCAAAGAACTAATTAAACCAATATTTGGTCCTTCAGGCGTTTCAATTGGACACAATCGACCATAATGCGTATAGTGAACATCTCGAACTTCAAATCCAGCACGCTCACGCGTCAGCCCACCAGGCCCAAGAGCAGAAATTCTACGTTTATGCGTTATTTCTGCAAGCGGGTTAGTTTGATCACCAAATTGCGATAATTGCGATGTACCAAAAAATGTATTAATCACCGTAGTCACAACACGCGAATTAATCAAGTCCTGCGGTGTAATACTTTCTGATTCTCTTAAATTCATTCTTTCATGAACAGTTCGAATCATTCGACTAAGGGCAACACTAAACTGATTAGTTAATTGTTCACCCACCGTTTTTACACGACGATTACCTAAATGATCAATATCATCAATACCACGATCACCTTTTCTCATATCTATAAGAAAACGGATAACCTGGATAATATCATCCATAGTAAGAACTGTATCTTCTACAGGAACATCTAAATTAAACTGTTGATTTAATCTATAACGTCCTACTTCTCCTAAATCATATTTTTTAGGACTAAAAAATATGCGCTCAATAAATTTTTGAGCTGTTTCTAGATTTGGCGGCTCACTTGATCGTAACAATTGGTATACAATACCCAATGCTTCTTCTGTATTTTTAGCAGGATCTTTACCAACTGTATTTAATAATAACATTGAAGCGAAATCGCGATTACCATTTACAACAGTGACTTCTTTAACTTTGTTCTCAACTAAGAGATCGACAACCTCCTGCGATATTTCCTTACCACCCTCAAAGAAGATTTCACCTGTAGCAACATCTACAATATCTTCAACGACCGTTGCACCAGTATAGACTTCTAAATCAAGATTTTTCAGTTTTACTGTTTCAATTGATCCAAAAGCTTTAAAAATATCAGCATTTGTGGAATAACCAAGTGCACGCAATAACATTGTTACTGGAAATTTCCTGCGACGGTCGATAATAACGAATAAACAGTCATTTATATCAGTCGTGAAATCAACCCAAGAACCTCTAGCTGGTATGATTCTAGCTTGAAATAATTTTGTTCCGTTAGGATGGATAGATTCATCAAAAAATACACCTGGAGATCTCTGTAATTGAGAAACGATTACTCGTTCCGCACCATTTATAATGAAAGTTCCTTTTTTCGTCATATAAGGAATATTACCAAAATAAACATCTTGCTCAATTTTATGAGCAACTTTATTTCGATCATTTTCATCCATAATATTCAGTGAAAGTTTTACACGTAAAGGTGAAGAATAAGTCACACCACGTTCGATACATTCATCTGGTGAATATTTAGGATTGCCTAAATAATAGGAGTTATAGTCCAGTACATAATTCCGATGATTATCTTCTAGAGGAAAAACATTCTGGAATACTCCTTCGAGTCCGATTGGACTTCTGGCTTCAGGTGCTTCATTCTCCTGTAAAAACGTTTGATATGCCTCCGTTTGAATCGCCAATAAATCTGGCATATTCACGAACGAAGATATCCGTGAAAAGGATTCTCGTTCAGTCGATGACTTTAATGTGGCTCCCAATTAAGCCTCCTATGGTTGTATTTGTTGAAAGAATATTAAAATGCCTAAAATGGACTAGCTTATTTCCACTTCAGCACCAGCTTCTTCTAACTGAGCTTTTACATCATTTGCTTCAGCTTCAGAAACAGCTTCTTTCACAGCTTTTGGAGCTGAGTCCACTAATTCTTTAGCTTCTTTCAATCCAAGATCTGTAATACTGCGAACAACTTTAATTACATTAATTTTAGCTTGTCCAGCAGATTTTAATACGACGTCAAATTCGGTTTTTTCAGCAGCTTCACCACCACCTGCTGCAGGTGCAGCAGCCATTGCTACGGGTGCAGCAGCAGTTACGCCAAATTTCTCTTCAATATCCGAAATGAGTTCGGATACTTCGATCATATTGGCTTCTTCCAAATAAGTTAGTACATCAGCGCGTGTTATTGCCATTGTTTTTGCTCCTTACGATTAACTAAGTGTTAAGATTTGTTTTCTTTGAGATTATTTAATACACCTACCATGCTGGTCATTGGACCATTCAATGTAGATACAAATTTTTGAAGCGGACTCTGTATAGTTCGCATAAAGATGGATAATAATTCATCTTTATTTGGCATATCTGCCAGTTTTTTACAATCAGCGCCAGGAAGGAATTCTCCATCCATAATTATTCCCTTTACAGTGGGAAGGTCCCTATCTTTTGTAAAATCTTTAATAACCTTTGCTGGAGCAACGGGCTCATCATAAGATAAAGCTATTGCAGTAGACCCAGTCAATAGACCATCAGTAATTGGCAAATTGTGTTTTTCAGCAGCTAATTTAATAATTGAATTTTTAGCAACTTGATATTCAATATCAGCTTTATAAAATTCGCCTCTTAACTCAGTAATTTCACTCACATTTAAGCCATGATACTCAGTAAAGTAAATTGCAGTAGCTCGACCTAACTTGTCAGTCAATTCTTCGAATTTTTCTATATTTTTAATGTTTGGCATATGTTTACCTTATGCTTGAATGGTCAATTTTAATTCCAGGACCCATTGTCAAAGACAGAGTCATCTTTTTAACATACTGCCCCTTTACTGAAGCAGGACGAGCTTTTATTAATTTATCATAAATAGTTTTGATGTTTTCTAACAGAGCGTCGTTTCCAAAAGAAGATTTACCGCAAGCAACATGAATAATCCCCTGTTTCTCAACTCGCAGTTCAACCTGTCCAGCTTTTAATTCTTTGACAGCCTTAGCAACATCCATAGTAACGGTACCACTTTTAGGGTTAGGCATTAAACCTTTTGGACCTAATATTTTTCCCAATTTACCCAACTCACCCATCATATCTGGGGTTGCGACAATTTTATCCACATCAGACCAGCCGCCTTTTATCTTATTGAGATATTCTTTATTCCCAACAAAATCAGCACCAGCTTCTTCAGCTTCTTTTTCTTTGGGCCCAGACGCCAAAACAAGGATAGAAACTGATTTACCAGTACCATGTGGCAGTGATGTTGTTATACGAATATTTTCTTCAGCATGACGTGGGTCTACATTCAAATTGAAAGCCAAGTCGACTGATTCGTCAAATTTTGTAAATTTCAGATCTTTCATAATCGCAACACTTTCTTCTATTGAGTAAGCATTATCGCGATCAAATTTATCTGCGAATGTTTTTTGATTTTTTGTAGAGCCCATATTCTTTAAACCTTTTATTTTACTTCAATACCCATACTTTTACAGGTACCCCGAATCATTTCAACTGCTTTTTCAACAGTATTTGCATTTAGATCCACCATTTTTATTTCTGCGATAGATTTCAAATCATCTTCAGATACAACACCAACTTTATCGCGATTTGGCTCACCAGATCCTTTATTGATTTTAGCTGCCTTTAAAATTAGTCTCGCTGCAGGTGGTGTCTTAGTGATGAATGTAAAACTTCGATCAGCATAAACGGTGATTTCAACAGGAATAATATCTCCCATCTTGTCTTGTGTCGCAGCATTGAACGATTTACAGAAATCCATAATATTAACACCGTTTTGCCCCAATGCAGGCCCTACTGGTGGTGCTGGATTTGCTTGACCAGCTGGAATTTGGAGCTTTATAAAGCCGATGACTTTCTTTGCCATTTTAATTCTACCTTAATTAATTTTCTTTTATTACTTGTAAATAATCTAATTCAACAGGAGTTGGTCGACCAAAAATACTCACTGAAACTTTTATCTTTTGTTTGTCATGGTTGACTTCTGTAACAAATCCTGAAAAATCCATAAATGGTCCATCAACAACCTTAACTGCATCACCTTTTTTATAAGGAGCAGCATCTACAGTTCGAACAGGTCCTTCACCGCCTTCTAAGTCACCTAAGAAACGTTGGACCTCATCTTGAGATAGTGGTTGCGGGTTACCACTGGATCCAACAAAATTTATTACTCCATTCACATTCTCTACCAAATACCTTGACTCTTTATTTAAATCCAATTGGACAAGAAGGTATCCAGGGAAGAATACTTTTTCTCTTATTTTTTTCTTTCCATCTTTCATCTCAATAACATTTTCAGTTGGAACGAGAACCTTTTTAATCAATTCACTCATATCGGCATCTTCTATATCAAAAAGAATTGCCTCACGAATTTTCTTCTCTCTGCCTGAAATTACTCTAACTGTATACCAATTCATTATTCTTCCCTAAAGGATAAAGCTTAATACCTTCCCCAAAAGAAAATCGACAAAGAATAAAAAGACTGCCAATACCAGAGATAAAGACAAAACAACATACGTGGAGCCCTTGAGCTCTTCCCACGACGGCCAAGAAACTTTCTTCATCTCAACCTGAACTTCATCTATAAATTGTTTTGACTTATTTATCATATAAATTTGCCTTTAATATCTGCTCGTTATGTGAATCTCTAATTCGTAGCAGGTGAGGCAGGACTTGAACCCGCAACCCCCGGTGTTGGAGACCGGTGCTCTACCAATTGAGCTACTCACCTAATTGAGTTATTTAGTCTCCTTAAACATAACATGTTTTTTGATTTTAGGATCATATTTTTTGTATTCGACACGCTCAGGATGTGTTTTTTTACTTTTCATGATCGTGTAGCGATACCCTGTACCAGCTGTACTTTCGATATGAACAATGACACGTTTACTATTACCAGCCATAAGACTATTCCTTATTCAACAATGTCAGTGACGACACCGGCACCAACTGTATGACCACCTTCACGAATAGCAAAACGAAGCTCTTTGTCCATCGCAATCGGAGTAATCAATTCAATTTCTAATTCAACATTATCT
>JABHUQ010000081.1 GCA_018658715.1 Fidelibacterota bacterium | reverse complement strand
GATGGAAAACGATGATCTGCATAAAGCAAGCCAGAAGCAGAATGGATATGGATTTTATGCTTTCCATCTCTATCAAATCGTTTAACACCAAAATATCTCCCTTCTAGTAAACGTGTTTCTGGCATATCTATTAAACACTTTTTCGCTATGAGTGAATATTGATACTCTATTTCTCCCATATTTTCTGGATCAAAAGATGACTTAAACTTAACAATCCAAGGTTCATCATCAATTTGAAGCATCGCTTTGGGTCTTGCGCCACCAGATGAACCACCCATTTCCACTAGTTCAGACAAGATGCCGCTTTTATATTGATTCTCGCTTAATATTTTTGAGACTTCAGAAGCCAAAAGATTAAGATCCCTTATTTGGCTGGTGGATTCTAATGGATAATCTGGCTCATATCTTAAAACACCCATACCCATTTTCCCCACAATACTTAATCTATCTAAAACGGATAAAGAATTTGGTTTTATCTTCATACTCAGTAAAAACCTATCAATAAGAAGATTCCCCCAACCATCAGGAAGACTATCACTGAATAAGCCAAAACAACCATTAAAAGGATCTCGTCGAGCTGTAATTGCACCTTGTTTTAAAGGAAGGTGAAAGGGCGAAAGTTGCCGACCATTGACCAAATAGTCTGCTTCATACTCAAATACACACATCGCCTCAGCATTTATGACCATTCTGCCCATAAACTGCTCATCGTCAAATATATTTAGTAATTTTACATCCTTAAGCACTTCTAGCTCGTTTTCTTTCTTTTACCTTGTTGGATTTAACAATATCATCAACACTTTGATAAACATTGATCGGGAATAGTTGATGAAACTCGTCTAAACTATCTAATACCAAAGCAATATTTAATAAATGTTTAAGAGAAATTTCGTGCTGATTTTCAAAGCGTTTCACGCTCCCCAAACTAACACCCGATTTACTAGATAATGCTTTTTGAGTCAGATTTAAAGAAATCCGTTTAAGCTGCATTCTTCTAGATATTTTTTCAGCAATTGCCTTTGGATCAAAATCACCAATTTGAAACGATATTGTGTCTAATTCTTTATCTTTTATCATAGTATTATGTTTTTACTTCTAATATATTAGCTATTATAATTTAGTAAGATTAAATATAACTAACAATCATTAACTAGATGAAGATGATCAGCAATTCCGCAAACATTCAGGTGTAATTAATAAGCAATAAAAGAGTCAAATAAATTCTTCATATTTTACACCCTATATAATTCAACTGTCTCAACTACCGTTCATTTACCGAATATTATTTTATTTTGTCGACGAGCAATTGGCTGTTCTGTCAAGCCGGAGGTCGAGGGTTCGAGTCCCTTCGGTCCCGCATTGAGAACATACCATTTGTCTCTGACAATAAAGCCCCGTTTCACGACGGGGTTTTCTCTTTCTATTACTTACATTTAATCATTATTCAATTCTAATAAACTGCTATATCTTATCATATCTTAACAACCTATTTACCAAAAAGTGGACACGTTTATGGTGGACACACTTCTATTCAAATGTTATTGGGATAATACTGGGTTGCAAGTGTGCCAGACATTCCACAAAGATGTCAGGCTATCACTTGCATGCTCAACCCTTTCAATTGAAATGAGAACTCAACGAAAGATAGCCCCATACACCCAAAATCAATGGGGGTAGGGTAAGTATATATCCCCCACGCACATTCTACAGCTACTTTTCACAATTGTCTCTGTAGAAAATAATTGAATTATAAATAAAATAAGGTGGTCCCCCTTGTGTAATTGAAACATATCATTTAGTCACAAAATTTTATGTAAATTATAAATAAATATATTTTATTATTTGAATGTGTTTATGTGCATGTTATACAAACATTGTTATAAATAGATGTGGAAGGTGTATAAAAGAAAGATGAAACCAATAATTTATGTTAAATTTCAGATAAGAAAATTTTGTTTAAGAAAAAAATGATAAAGAGCACAATCACATCAAAGAAAAGAGTTACTGACCATGGGGAAGTTTTTACTTCTGAGCGAGAAGTGAATGCCATGCTCGACCTTGTTAAACAAGAAACTGAACGTATTGATTCTCGATTTTTAGAACCAGCGTGTGGTGATGGAAACTTTTTAAGTGAAATATTAAATAGAAAGCTCAAAATTGTTGAAGGTCGCTACAGAAAAAGCCAAAATGAGTTAGATAAATATTCTCTCGTTGCTATTACAAGTATATACGGGGTTGAATTATTAGAAGATAATGTTGAAAGATGTAAGGAAAGATTATTTAAAATATATTTAGACTGGTATAACTCAATTTCGCGTGGACAAATAAATGAGAAATTATTTAACTGTGTTCAGTTTGTATTGAGCAAAAATATAATTCATGGTGATGCACTTACATTAAAAGCCATTGGTGAAAGTGAAGAACCCATCGTTTTTTCAGAATGGTCTTTTACCCAAAACATGTTAAAAAGAAGATGCTTTGCATTTGATGATTTGTTAAAAAATGAGGCCATTAAAGAAACGCCCTTGTTTTCTGATTTAGGTGATGATGTAATTCTACCTAGAACAATTGAAGAGTTTCCCTTGGTTCATTATTTAGAGTTGGCTGATAATGCTTAAAGTCGATTATAACCCTGATGTATTGAGTTGCTTGGCAAATTTGAGCAATGATGAAGTATTTACACCCCCTTCATTGGCAAATGAAATATTGGATATGCTTCCAAAGGGATTATGGTCAAATAAAGAAACCACCTTTCTTGACCCTGTGAGTAAATCAGGTGTTTTTCTTCGAGAGATAGCAAAAAGACTTATAGTTGGTTTGGAAGATGAAATACCCGATATGCAAACAAGGGTGAATCATATATTAAAAAACCAATTATATGGGATAGCGATAACAGAGCTTACTTCTTTGCTCTCTCGTCGTTCATTATATTGTTCAAAAACAGCGAATGGTAAGTATTCTATATGCAATGATTTTGATATTGAAAGTGGAAATATTTTATTTGATAAAATTCAACATAATTGGAAGAGTGGAAAATGTGAATATTGTGGTGCAAGTCAAGAAGTATATGGCAGAGATGATATGTTTGAGACGCATGCATACCACTTCATTCACACAGAAAAACCAGAGGAGATTTTTACTATGAAATTTGATGTTATCATTGGAAACCCACCTTATCAGTTGAACGATGGTGGTGGTGCAGGGACAAGTGCCGTCCCCATTTATCCTAAGTTTGTTCAGCAAGCTAAAAAACTCAATCCAAAGTATTTAATTATGATTACACCTAGTAGATGGTTTAGCGGAGGCAAAGGTTTAGATAAATTTAGAGAAGACATGCTAAATGATAATAGAATTTCTGAAATACATGATTTCATAGAGGCATCAGATTGTTTCCCAGGTGTACAAATTAAAGGTGGTGTTAGTTATTTTTTATGGGATAGAGATTATAGTGGTAATTGTTCCGTAACTACTCATAGGGGAAATAAATTAGGAAATACAGTTAGTAGGCCATTGCTTGAAACTGATGTGAAAGTATTCATTCGGTTTAATGAAGCAATTAGTATTTTAAGAAAAGTACAAAAATTTAAAGAAGAATCATTCGGAGCAAATGTGAGTGCAAGAAATCCTTATGGTATAAATTCAAATTTTAAAGATTTTTCTGTTGTAAAAAATGAATCTGAAAATATAAAGTTATATCGTTATGGGGATGATGGTTATATTAAAAAATCTCAAATTAATAAAAATAAAGAATTAATTACTAAATATAAGGTAGTAATTTCAAAAGCAGGTAGCGGAAGCGATTCTTTTCCTCATCAAATTTTAGGCGTCCCAATTATATCTGAACCATTTTCCATTTCAACAGAAACATATTTAATTTTATATATTTCAGATTCAATAGATGCATCTAGGAATGTAATTTCTTACGTATCTACTAGATTTTTTAGATTTATGGTCCTCTTAATCAAAAATACTCAGAATGCGGCTAGAGGAGTATACTCCTTAGTTCCAATGCAAGATTTTGCAGAACCATGGGATGATCAAAAACTCTACAAAAAATACAATTTCAATCAAGAAGATATTGATTTTATAGAATCGTTGATTCGACCTATGGACATTGATAATGGCTAAACAGTTTTTCCCTTCAAGACCCGATTCTAACCCTACTATATGTGCATATAGAATATTAAATGCAAAAGACCGCAAGGCGTTGAAAAAGTGACTAATAAAAATCAACTTATCATCTACCAAACTGAAGATGGTAAGGTTAAAATAGAGACACATT
>JABHUQ010000080.1 GCA_018658715.1 Fidelibacterota bacterium | reverse complement strand
TCCTGTGCAGTAGTCTCGATTATACGGTAATTATCAACTTGTCATGGAAATTTGCCTGATTAAGCTTTATGTCTAGAAACATGCCTGATAAACCGGATAATAGCGGGTTTAACGGGCATTATGCCTGATAATAATAAGTTATGTACAATCAACTAAAGGAACACGATGAGTCGAGCTTATTATTCAGCCTCTCTTGAAAAATATTTAAATGACAGTAGCGATTCTATCCTTGGTGAATTAACTCGACAGCATCAGTTTGCACTCGAAGATTTACAAAGAAATGCCTGGATATCACAGATAAAAATTCTAAAAAATGAATTGACTAATCTTCCAGGATCTTACCTAGCATTTGAGTATGCTATTCCAAGAATGGGGAAACGGGTAGATGTCATTATTCTTTATTTAGGCGTGGTGTTTGTGCTTGAATTTAAGGTAGGTGGAAAGTCATACCCAAATTCAGCACTTGAGCAGGGTTTAGATTATTCAGTCGATTTAAAGAACTTTCATGAGCAAAGTCATTATAGAGCAATAGTTCCAATCATTATTGCCACTGAAGCGCCCAGCTGTGAACCACTAATAAAAAAATACCCTGACTGTGTATACTTCCCAATAAGATCAAATGAAAATAATTTTGTTTCGCACATTAAAGCAGTTGCAAACGAAATAAATGAAAGCAATGTTCTGGTTCCACTTGAATGGCTAGAATCCATATACAAACCTACGCCTACAATAATTGAAGCAGCTCAAGCCCTTTATAAGGGGCATAGCGTTAAAGAAATATCTAGATCAGATTCAGGAACTATTAATCTTGGTGCTACTTCTGACACAATTTCAGAAATTATCAACCTGTCGAAACTAGAGCATAAAAAATCAATCTGTTTCATAACAGGTGTTCCTGGCGCAGGAAAAACTCTTGCTGGTCTTAATATAGCAAATGAAAGACATAATGTAGACGAGGGTGAACATGCTGTATTTTTGTCCGGGAATGGCCCACTGGTTGAAGTGCTACAAGAAGCACTCGCTAGAAATGAAGTCCTTGAAAAGAAAGGTACAGATAAAAAAATCACGAAAATTCAGGCATTAACAAAAACAAAAGCATTTATTCAAAATATTCACCATTTTCGTGATGATGCTCTCCAAAATGAAAAACCTCCTATTGAGCGTGTTGCAGTATTTGATGAAGCACAGCGTGCTTGGACGTTAGAACAAACAAGGTCGTTTATGGCTAGAAAAAAAGGTATTCAAGGATTCGATAAGTCTGAACCAGAATTTCTCATCAGTGTTCTGGATAGGCATCAAGACTGGGCTATTGTTATTTGTTTAATAGGTGGTGGCCAGGAAATAAATACTGGAGAAGCTGGATTACCGGAATGGTTTTCTGCAATCCAGAAAAATTTTCCTCATTGGGATGTTTATGTTTCAAATAAATTAACTGATCAAGAATACACGAATGGAGAAAATATCTATTCATCATTGACTGATAAGCAATTAACTGTAAAAAATGAGCTGCACTTATCAGTATCTGTTAGATCATATCGTTCAGAGAAACTTGCATCATTTGTGAAAGCATTTCTGGATATAAAACCTGATGAAGCTCATTCAATATATCAGCAGTTAAAAAATGACTATCCTATCGCGGTTACTCGGGATATTGACACCGCGAAACACTGGCTGAACTCGAAAGCAAGAGGTGGAGAAGGGCTTGGTTTAACAGCGTCATCTGGCGCATACAGGTTGAAACCATATGGTATTCATATAAAATCGGCTATTGAACCCAAGACATGGTTTTTGAATAGTAGAAGTGATGTACGTTCTGCCGGATTTCTTGAAGACGTTGCAACAGAATTTGATATTCAAGGACTTGAGTTAGATTGGACTTGTATTGCTTGGGATGCAAATTTAAGAAAAATTGATAACGGTTGGGAGTTTAAAAATTTTCGAGGCACTGAATGGCAAAACATCAATGATGTTATTAGACGACGCTATTTATTAAACGCCTATCGGGTATTATTAACTAGAGCCAGACAAGGAATGATTATATTTATTCCAGATGGTGACGAGTCGGATAGAACAAGAAAGCCTGAATTCTACAATCCTGTTTATGAATATTTTATACAATGTGGTGTGCAATGTATTTAAAAGCACATAACAAAAAAATCCAGCGGACGCAAAAAGACGCGCCGCTGATTTAGGCGTTATGCTCAAACAAAAATGGAGTCGTTAATGAAAATCATACCAAACATCATGTCAGGCATCCAACTAACAGGTCACGGCGATTTGGATAAGTTAGTGCTGCGCAATGATATACCCGTTCCCAATATAGGGCCTCGTG
>JABHUQ010000011.1 GCA_018658715.1 Fidelibacterota bacterium | reverse complement strand
GGGCCGATCAACCGCACCGCATTTACATTACGAAGTCCATTATTACGGATCTCCTCAAAATCCGTTGGACTATTTCTTTTCAGACGCATCTAGATAAAATTAGGGACATATCCCTATTATGAATCCATCGTATTTCATTGAAACTTACGGTTGCCAGATGAATGTGGCCGACTCCGAACTTGTTGAAGGATTACTGCAAAAACAAGGTTATACTCAATCAAAATCATTAGAAGCTGCTGATGTTATTTTTGTAAACACATGTTCTGTCCGGGAACATGCAGAAGAAAAAGTACATTCTCAATTAGGTAGATATGATTTAATAAAACAAAAGAGACCCGATGTTTTAATTGGTGTTTTAGGCTGTATGGCTCAAAGTCTAAAGCATGATATTCTTGAGAATAGGCCATATGTGGATATTGTATTAGGTCCAGACTCATACAGACGATTACCAGAATTGCTTGCCCGAAAGCAAACAATTGCAAAAAGCCAAGTAGATACAACTTTATCCAAATTTGAAGTATATGATGATTTATTTCCTAGTCGTAAAGAAGGAATAAATGCTTGGATTTCTATTATGCGTGGGTGTGATAAATTTTGCACATTTTGTATTGTGCCATTCACACGTGGGCGGGAAAGAAGTAGAAGTATTCACGGTATTGTTTCTGAAGTAAAACAAGCTGTATCTGAAGGATTTGTAGAAATTACATTGCTGGGTCAGAATGTAAATTCTTATAAGCATGAAGGAAAAGAGTTTCATGACTTATTGGAATCTGTAGCTCAGATTGATGGTGTAAAAAGAATCCGCTATACGTCACCTCATCCTCAAGATATTACAGATCCATTATTAGATGTTATGGCTACCTACCCCAATATTTGTAATTATATCCATTTGCCTCTTCAAGCAGGAGCGGATTCTATTTTGAAAAGAATGAACCGTACATATACAAAAGAGCAATTTATACGATTGGCTGATAGAATAAGACAAAAACTTCCCAATGTTGGAATTAGTACGGATATTATCGTTGGGTTCCCCGGGGAAAAAACTAGTGATTTTGCGGAAACAATTGATGTAATGAATCATGTGAAATTTGATTCAGCTTTTAATTTTAAATATTCACCAAGACGTGGAACAAAAGCTGCCGAATATGATGATCGAGTTCCTGAAGATGAGAAACAAGCTCGGTTAATTAAAGTGATTGAACTTCAAAAAACACATACATTAGAGCGAAATAAATCTTTTATTGGACGAGTCGAATCTGTACTCGTAGAAAAAGAAAGTAAACGTTCAAAAGATCAATGGGTAGGGCGCATTGATGCGAATAAATGGGTTATATTTGATAAGGGAATTGCCCAAATAAAGGACATTGTTTCTGTAGAGATAATTGAGGCTAAGGGTGTATCCCTTCATGGTAAACTTATTAATAAAGCGGAGGCTGCTTAATGAAACTTGTAAAAATATTTGGTGGAATACTCACTGTTCTTATACTTGTATATTTTCTTACACAAAATGCTGGAGAGCAATCTCAAGTATATGTGAATCTCATATTCCAAGAATATGAAAGTGCTCCTGTATCAATGATTATGCTTGGAGCTTTGACTGTTGGTGTTTTGATTGGCTTTTTAGCTGCAGTTGTATCCATATTAAGTGCCAAAAATGATATTCGTGCCCTCCAAAATAAAAATCGAATATTAACTGAAGAATTAAATGATTTACGCAATGTGGCGATTGATGAAGGCATCTATGATATCGAGGATGGGGATTAATCATTTTGAATACATGGATTACTTTAATTATTCTTGGGTTAGTGGCTCTTGGAATTCTTTTTATTTATTTAAGGTTTAAGTCTGATCCTACACCCAAAATAGAGTATTTATATACGGAAGCATTAAATGCAATGGTCCGGTCAGATCGAAATCATGCATTAAAATTATTACGTGATGTAGTTAAGCAAGATTCTGATCATATTACAGCCTATTTACAAATGGGGAATATTTTACGAGATGAACACCCCGAACAAGCTATAAAAATTCACCAATCTTTAACCGTTCGCCCCAATCTGGATAAACCCTTAAGGATTGAAATACATCAAGCACTTGCCATGGATTATAATGAGTTAGGATTTTTTGCGCGAGCTAAAAAAGAAGGTGAACAAATTCTACAATTGGATAAGAAAAATAAATGGGCTTCACAATTTCTTCTTGAAATGGCTGAAAAAGATCGTGATTGGAAAACGGCTACTCAATGGACGAAAGTTATTCAAAAACAATCACAAGAGAAAAACCCATTAAAGGTTGCACAATATAAGGTATATGAAGGGTTAGAAAAGATTGAATCTGGAGATACTCAAGGAGCAAAATCTCTTTTTTTAAAAGCGATAAAAGATGCTCCAAAATTTGGTTTACCTCACTATTATTTAGGGAATGTCTTTTCAGATACACGTGATTTAGTTAAAGCAATTGAAAGTTGGGAAAAGTTTGCCCATTTAAATCCTGATGATAGTGTGAAAGTTTTTTCTAAAATTGAATCTGCATTATTCGACTTAGGACGATATAGTGAAGTGGAAAAATTTTATCGACGTATTTTAGATGAAAATCCAGATAATATTGAGGCAGTTGCAAAATTAGCTAATGTTTTAGAAGAAAAAGGCGAACATCAGTCTGCTATTTCATTGATTGATCAATCTTTAGACGCTTCAAATCCGAGTATTCATGGCTTATTGATGAAACTAAAATTATCTTTACATGGAGCAACCCCTGTGGAACTTGCATATCAAATAGATCATATTATTGAGCAAGTAACGGATCAATAATTCGTATGAATAAAAGAGTCATATGGATAGCCATTGTTGTGACTTTCATAAAAGCGCAGAATATTGATATGTATCTCTCTTTGATTCATGAAGGGCAAATTGTAGCTGTAAAGGAGCAGGTGCCTGAACTTATGTCTAAATACCCCAATGATCCAGATGTTTGGTATTTAAAAGCTTTAATTACAACAAATGGAGATGAAGCGCTCGAACAATACCAACTATTATTGGAAAAATTTCCTGAATCAAAATTTGCACATGAAGCTGCAATGAAAGTTGGAGAATATTACTTTTCTCGTGGGCTATATTCTCAATCAGCTAGACATCTTAAAATTATACCATTAAAATATCATAAATCTCACAATGTTCAACGAGCAGTAGATTTACTTTTAAATAGTTTTGATGCAACGGGTGAGAGTGATTCGGCTCGTTATTGGATTTCATATATAAAAAGTATTCATCCAAACTTATCACTTAATAAATATGAACATGATTTAAATCAAAGAAAGAAACCAACACCAAAAAAGCTTCATAAAAAGGAAGTAGTTAAAAGACCATACACGGTTCAAATTGGGGCTTTTGGAAATATAAATAATGCAGAACGATTAAAATTACAAGCAAGTCAAATTGGTTATAATGTTGAAATTCATACGGTAGAATCGAATGGTAAAAAATTAAATGCTGTCCGCATCATTCGATATGCCAGTAAAAAACAGGCAATAAAAGTGGGAGAAGAAATTAAAAGAAAACTTGGTATGAATTACCGAGTATTATATCGCCCCTAGAATTTGGGAATGAGTGTGAGGCTGGTGCCCACCTCGGCCTTCAAAGCCGCTGTCCCGGTGATGAATCGGGAGCTGGGTTCGATTCCCAGGCGTTCCCGCCATTTCAAAAAGT
>JABHUQ010000079.1 GCA_018658715.1 Fidelibacterota bacterium | reverse complement strand
GAACCACGAGCGGGCAAGTATGCCCCTTATGTTGGTTCCCTTCTGGGTCTTGCTGTGTGGTTGTTTGGCGATAACTGCTCGAGACAATGTAAGGGGTATTTTATATGTTAGCTTTTATTTCCATTCAGGCTTTTACTTACCGTCTATTATCATTTGGTATTTTTGGAATTTTGATATTTACAAATTCAATTAAAGTGGCTTTTTACTATTTGATATCACTTTGGGTCTTGGATATTATTATGGAATGGTTGATTGACTTTATAAATAAGGTAATTGATAAAATATCTAAGCCTGAAATATCATTTGCAAACTTTATCTCCGGATTACCAGAACGTAGAAGTATAATAGTGACTTTTTTTGGTTTAGCGATAATATGGTATGTAAGGATTTATATATCGTTTGTTTTACTTGTAGATAACACGATCCAGTAGGAGATTATTATGCGCCTTTCATATTCACAGATACATTATGATAAACTGAATATAAAGTATTCCCGTCTATTCTATTCTTTAAAAGGGGATAATAGAGAATATGGTAAATCTGATTTCAAAAAAGATCTTTCCAAACTTGAGTATTCAGATAATGATATTCAACAAGCCATGGATTCATTTTTCTCTATTCAAAGGTATTTCAAGTTGTTAGTGGAATCTGAAGGGAAGATACCTGAATTCAACCCCGTGCATAATCAGATGTCTCAAGAAGAATTTGAACGTGCAATTGCTAATAGCCCCAATGTCACAAAGACATTTGGAAAAGCTGCAGATACGCAGAGCCATTTAAAATCCACATCCGCTACACCAAAACTCTTTTATACCTTAGCAGTCATCATATCAGTAATAATATTGATATATGAAATTAGTTGGCTCGGAAAATCATCAATTGCACCAATTATAATAGCAACCAATATCGCTGTGCTTTTAGTTATTATTGGTATAACAATGAAGAAATAGGCCCCACAATAAGTAGGGCCCATAGTTTACAATTCCAATTAGACCATTAAGTCTAACATCTCCAGTGCTTCTTCTCTGGTTAGTTCCGGATGACGTTTCATTGATTCGGAGACTGCTTCTTCCACTCTTGGGTCTCGTTTGGTGTTTTTGGCGATCTTGATCATCAATTCGTCCATTTTTTTCTTTTGTTTCGGTGTTGGATTCCAGTCCGGTGTTTCTTCCAGTGTCTGAGCGCTCCCTGACGGATTGTTGTGATCTATCTCTTGATTTGACATATTTTCCTGCTTCGATTTCATATCATTACCTAATACCCCATTTCATCCAAAAACTCCCATCCGCCTTTGCGAGTTAATAATGAATGATTTCTTACTGATTCAGTTATAGCTCGTATTAATAATTCTGGCCTACCTAACTTTCTTTCTTCAAGAATTTCGATTGCGTCTTCTCGACAAAGTAATGGATCTTCATTTAATAGTTTTTGAATTGCAAATTCGGTTTTGAATGTAGCAGATACCTTCTTTAAAATTTCAGGCTTTAACATTCCTTTAGCTTTCATATCCAATAAGGTCTTTTGGATATCGGGATGTGGAAGTGTAGGATCTGCGTGTGTTTTCTGTTCTTTACTCATGATAACTCTCCTTTTCTATATCTATTTGACTTAGATTATTTATTGCTTTTTTAAAATCAGAATTAATCTCCAAACATGCTTCATAATATTTCCGTGCCAAATCAAATAATCCAACTTCTGACATGATAATACCAATGTTATAAAGCGATCGCCAATTCTTTGGATTTATCTCTAAACCATCAAAGTAATTCCCTAAAGCATAGATTAGATCTTGGTACTCATGATAATTAGTCCCACGAGCAGAGTAGGCTCGACTATAGTTTGGGTTTTCCTTTAAAACATTTTCTAAATGAAAAAGTGATTTTCGACAGTCAAAATCTTTAAAAGCCATTCTACTTTTTAAGAAATTGATATTGCTCGCTCTAAATAATTCAGCATCATCCTTTTCAATTGAGTATTCATCGGTAAACTCTGATCCACGAAATCTTAATACTTCTATATCAATCTCATCCGGTAACACTACATCAAATACATGGAATGAATCTGTTTCTTGATCCAGTATGCCTACCATAGATGATTTCTTTAGATCGTAGGTTGATATTTCCTTTATTATTTCTTTGCTTAATACCATTAGAAATGTCCCCTGTAGAAAACGGGGTGGGTAGGTAATTTTACCGTCAGGTTGACGAAGATAAGACTGAATACCCCGACCTAAGTGATTGTTTAAAAATAATCCCCATGTTGCAAGTTCATAATAATTCTCTTCCGCAAGGTCGATATTATCATAATATACCTGTGGAGTATCTTTGTGATTATCCGGTAAGCCAGTATATAATGATTTATAATAAATGGGTGTTGGTATTAATTCTGTATCTGATGGTACAAACTTGCTCATGATGTGTTTTCCTTTTTGTTTTGGTTAACACATCAGGAAGGTCTATAAACGAAAAAACCGCCAAGACATCAGGCGGTTCATTAGTTTTCCACGATTTTGTGGACGCATCTACCGTTTATGGATCAAACCACCGTGATTTCGATTTATCGAAACTCGGTTGGTAGTCCCAATTCTTTATTGGAACGTTCCTGATGTTGATGGAATATAGCGATTTTTAATTTAGTGTAAAAGGGAAGAAGTGTTTTCCACCAAAGTGTGTCCATCAAAATCGTGTCCATTATTTAGGTATATTTGATTAGTTATGATAAGGTATGAAACAAAAAGCCCCATCCGAAGACAGGGCTTTTATAGAGAGATGTTTGGTATTTCTCTTAGCGGGACCGACGAGACTCGAACTCGCGACCTCCGGCTTGACAGGCCGGCGTTCTAACCAACTGAACTACGATCCCAAATTTTCTGATTCAGGCTTATTCCTTCTGTAAATCAATGCTGCTGGGATAACAATAATGTATCCAATAAACAGCATGATAGGTGCTAATG
>JABHUQ010000078.1 GCA_018658715.1 Fidelibacterota bacterium | reverse complement strand
TTTTGATTGGAAAGGATATAGTAAAAGTAAATTTGTAAAAAACTTGCCCAAATCTCTCCAAAATAAAATTAAAGAACATGGTATTCGTAATGCGACTATAACAACAGTTGCACCTACTGGAAGTGGAGCCATTGTTGCTAGGGTTACTTCTGGTATTGAACCCATTTTTGCTACATCCTACAAACGTCGTGTTAAGAAAAATGATGGGTATGGAAATGCCTTTGATGAATACACCGTATATCATCCAATCATTGAAAAATTATTCGGTGATGATACCAATTTACCAGACTATGTTAAAACAGCTCACACCGTTGATGCTTCCTTCCGTGTAAAAATGCAAGGTGCCATTCAAGAGTTTATTGATTCATCCATTTCATCCACAGTAAATCTTCCAGAAGATATTTCGAAAGATGCTGTTGGTGAGATTTATATGGAAGCCTACAAATCTGGTTTAAAAGGAATTACAGTCTACAGAGAAGGAAGCCGAGAAGGGATCCTTATTTCTGATAAACCTAAAGATGATAAAGAAACTGTCGCAGAAAGTGAAGCTAGTTCTGAAGCACATATTGAAAAGGCTCCTCGTTTAAGACCTGCCCAAACTCAAGGGGTTACTCGTCGTATCCGTACAGGCGAAGGAACACTTTACATAACAATTAACGAAGATGAAAATGGGCTGTGTGAAGTGTTTACTACTATTGGTAAAGCTGGCGGTCATGCCGCTGCACAATCTGAAGCTATTAGTCGCCTTATTTCTCTTGCTTTAAGATCTGGAATTGACCCAAATGCAATTGTTCGTCAGTTAAAAGGAATCAGTGGTCCAAACCCAACATGGGAAGATGGACGTCTTATACTTTCAACACCTGATGCTATCGGGAAATCGCTAGATGATTATCTTATAGAACAAAATGATACATCTGTATCTGATATGGATGGAAAAGAAGCTGTTCGTTTTACCTTAGCACAAAGTGAAGATGTAGAAAATACTAACGAGATTGAAGGATTAGCTGATGGCATTACCATGTGTGGCGAATGTCATTCTCCAAGTGTTGTCGAGGAAGGTGGATGCAGAACTTGCCGTAATTGCGGTTGGTCCAAATGTGAATAATTCAATAATTTTATTTAACAAAAAAGCCCTTTTATAGAAGGGCTTTTTTTATATCTTAATTCAAGGGTAGAAACCGTTTTATACTTCTAGTATTTCACTTTCTTTCGACTCTTGCATCTCCCCTAATTTATTAATGTGTTCATCTGTCAATTTTTGCATTTCATCATCTCTACAATGAATTTCATCTTCTGAAATATGCTCTTCTTTTCCATAATCATGCATATGATGTAAAGCATCTCTCCGAACATTTCGTATAGCAATTCGCCCTTCTTCAACTAATTGATGAACATACTTAACTAAATCTTTGCGACGCTCTTCTGATAAAGCTGGAATTGGAATCATTACAACATTACCATTATTACCCGGTGTAAAACCCATATTAGCATTTGTAATTGCTTTTTCTATTTCAGGTATGAGCGATTTTTCAAAAGGTTGTAATGTAATTAGTCTTGGTTCTGGAACTGCAATCGTTGCCACCTGATTTAAAGGAGACATAACTCCGTAATAATCTACCTGAAGTGAATTAAACATTTCAGGGTTCGCACGACCAGTTCGAACTTTATTTAGTTCACCTTGCGTATGCGATACAGCCTGATCCATTCTATGTGTTGCGTCTTGTTTTATTTCATCTAACATAATCTTACTCCATTACCAAGGTACCAATTTTACTGCCAAGGATTACTTTTTTCAAGTCTCCTTGATTGTTAATACTGAATACTTTAATCGGCAATTGATTTTCTTTGCATAAAGTTATCGCTGTCAAATCCATCACACGCAAATCGTCTTTTAATACAGTATCATACGTGACAGAATCATATCGAGTAGCATCCGGATATTTCATAGGGTCTTTATCATATACTCCGTCAACTTTTGTCCCTTTTAGTACAATTTCAGCACCTAATTCAGTAGCACGAAGAGCTGCGGCTGTATCTGTAGTAAAATAAGGATTTCCAGTCCCACCAGCGACGATAACAGCACGACCTTTTTCTAAATGGCGAATTGCTCTTCTGCGGATATAGGGCTCAGCAATTTGATCAATTCGAATAGCAGAAAGTGTCCGTGTATCACATCCTTTTTTTTCAAGGGCATCTTGAACTGATAATGCATTCATGATTGTAGCCATCATACCTAAATAATCTCCTGTAACACGGTCCATTCCTTTACTTGCAGCTTGTAATCCTCGAAAAATATTACCGGCACCAATAATAATACCTATACCGATTCCTAGGTCGTAAATGGATTTGATTTCTTCTGCAAGGTAATCTGCTCGAGCTGGATCAATACCGAATCCCTGTTCGCCAGCAAGAACTTCACCGCTTAACTTGAGAAGCACGCGGCGATAAATGGGGATGGACATTATATAGTAAGTCTAAGCTTGACCATTAGATCCGTCTGATTCACCAATGGCAAATCGGATGAAACGATTGATGGAGATATTTTCTCCGAGTGTAGCAACAGTTTCAGTCAATAAGTCGCTTACATGCTTATCAGGATCTTTAATATATACTTGCTCTAGAAGACAATTTTCGGAAAAATATTTCTTCATACGACCATCTACCATTTTTTCAATAATATTTTCTGGTTTACCAGATGCTTTTGCTTGATCTGAATAAATATTTCTTTCTCGTTCTACAATGTCTTCTGGAACATTATCTTTAGAGAGTGAGATTGGATTCGTTGCAGCAATTTGCATTGCTACATTATGAGCTAACTCATTAAATCCTTCTGTTTTTGCAACAAAATCTGTTTCACAATTTAATTCTACTAAAACACCTAAGCGACCACCAGCATGAATGTATGAATAAACCATTCCTTCTTTCGTTGCTCGTGTGCCTTTCTTTTCAGCTTTTGCAACACCAGACTTCCGGAGATAATCAACTGCTTTTTCAACATCACCATTTGTTTCAACTAATGCTTTTTTGCAATCCATCATGCCAGCACCAGTTTTATCTCTTAGTGTTTTTACCTGTTTTGCATCAATACTCATTAAATTATTCTTCCTCTTCGGATGCTTCTACTTCTTCATCTACATTATCAGAAACTTCTTCTGTTACTTCAGGTGTTTCTACTACAGCTTCTTCTACAACTTCTTCCTTGGGTTCTTCAACCTTTTCTTCAGTTTTTTCAGCTTTTACTTCTTCGACAGGTGCTACTTCTACTGTTTCTTCTACTGTTTCTTCTACTTTAGATTCTGCATCGGATAGTTTTTCTTCTGGAACACCTCCTTTAGCATCAATTATGGCATCTGCCATTGAACTAAGGATAAGTTGGATTGAACGGATGGAATCATCATTTGCTGGAATAGGGTAAGCGACTTTCGTTGGATCTGTATTCGAATCAACAATTGCAATAACTGGAATTTCTAAGCGAGTTGCTTCTTGAATTGCAATTTCTTCATATTGCGCATCTACAAGAATAACAGCTTCTGGTAAACGTCTCATATCTTTAATACCACGATGTTGATCAGAAAGTTTTACCCGTTCACGATTCAACATTTGGGTTTCTTTTTTAGTCAAATTATCATAAAGATTAGAGCCTTCTTTTTCTAGCATCTTTAATCGTTTAATACTTTTCTTAATAGTTGAAAAATTGGTTAACGTTCCCCCCAACCATCGTTCAACAATATAAAACATACCGCAACGATCAGCTTCTTGTTGAACAATATCACGAGCTTGTTTTTTAGTACCAACAAATAGGACTTCTCCATTTTTGTTAACAACTTTATTTAGGAATTTGCTGGCGGTATCAATGGCCTTTAGCGTTTGCTCAAGGTCGATAATATGAACACCATTTTTTTCCATTAAAATGTAAGGTGCAAATTTAGGATTCCACTTGCGGGTTACGTGCCCAAAATGAGCACCAGTACCTAATAAATCTTCAAATTTTAATTCAGCCATATTTTTCTATCTTTTAGAGAATTGGAATTTTTTACGTGCGCCAGGTTGACCGGGTTTTTTCCGTTCCACTTTACGAGCATCACGAGTCAAATATCCCTTTCCCTTTAACGTACTACGAAAATCATCATTTACAAGAAGCAATGCCCTTGAAATACCTAAGCGAATAGCACCAGCTTGTCCCGTTAAGCCGCCACCGCGTACAGTAACATTTACATCATAGGCAGATTCACCATCAACCGCAACTAGTGGCTGTCTAATCACAATTCCAAGAGAATCGCGACAAATATGGTCAAGATACGGTTTACCATTAATGGTAATGTTACCTTTCCCTGGTGAAACATATACACGAGCGATTGAACTTTTTCTACGCCCTGTTCCATAATAAATAGCTTTTGACATCTATACTTCCAATACTTTCGGCTGCTGAGCATCGTGAGGATGTTTTTCACCGACATAAACTTTTAGATGACCATATATGGAACGTCCTAATCGATTATGAGGGAGCATACCCTTCACTGCATTTTCTATGATCCGTTCTGGAAATTTATTCCGGAGCTCCTGTAAGCTAGTTTCTCTCTCACCACCAGGATATCCACTATGACGAAAATAAGTTTTATTCGTCTCTTTTTTACCAGATACTTTGATCTTATCAGCGTTAATAACAATGACACAATCGCCCATGTCTAGGTGGGGAGAAAATTCGGGTTTATGCTTCCCACGTAATACTTGCGCAATCTTACTAGCAAATCGACCTAAAGTCTGCCCTTCGGCATCCGCGATCCACCAGTCTTTATTAATTTCGTTTAGTTTTAATGTTTTTGTTTTCATTTTCATTCAGAATAAAGCCCGAGAAATTAGAAGTTACTATTAAACAATGTCAACGATAATTCGCAACATTTTAAAATAAGATTTTAGGCGATCTTTGCTATCCTATTTTTAGATATTGTTATGATAGGGCGACCTATCAATGATTCTTGAGTAAACGGTGAATTCTTCGATCTAGAATAAATATCATTTTTTGAAAAAATCCACTCTTCATCCGGATTTAAAACCACAACTTCTGCTTGTACTCCATCCTGGAATAAGTCACTTTCGAACCCCATAATGAGCCTTGGGTTCACTGTTAACATTTGTATGAGTGAAGATAAAGGTATATTATTTTCTTTCACCAATACTTTATTTATAGCGCCAAAACAACTTTCTAAACCAATCATACCGAATGCGGCTAAATCAAATGAAGCTTCTTTTTCTTCTATTGTATGTGGCGCATGATCTGTGGCAATACAATCAAAAACGCCATCCTTTACAGCTTGAATTAAAGCTTTACGATCAAATTCACTTCGAATAGGCGGTGCAACTTTTAGGTGAGTATCAAAATGTTCGATGGCTGTATCATTAAAATACAAATGATGAGGTGCCACTTCAGCCGTTACATTATCATTTTTTTTCTTCATTCTTTTAATATGATCTGCTGCCCGTGCTGTACTCACATGAGGTACGTGGACACGACCACCTGTCAGTGCACCTAACTCTAAATCGCGATGAACCATAGATGATTCAGCTAAAGAAGGATTCCCCACCAAACCTAATCGTGTAGACATGGTTCCTTCATTCATAACTCCACCTTCTCTTAAACATGTATCTTCTGCATGATTTATAATTGGAACATTGAACATCGATCCATATTCTAAAGCCCGTCGCATCACTGACCCATCCTGGACAGGTAATCCATCATCACTGAATGCAACAGCACCTTCTTCTTTCATTAAACCCATTTCAGTTATATCTGTCCCTTCCTGCTGACGCGTAATGGCACCAATGGGATGAATATGAACAGGTACTGATTCAGCTTTTTCTAAAATAAACCTAATTGATTCAGGTGTATCAAGGGGCGGATTAGTATTAGGCATAACACAAACACGTGTAAAACCTCCTGCAAGTGCAGCTTGAGCTCCCGTGACTAAGGTTTCTTTATCCTCTCTACCGGGCTCTCTAAAATGAACATGAATATCACAAAATCCATGTGTAATGATTTTGCCTTTGCAATCAATAATATGTGCATCAGTAATCTGTTCTTTATTTCCTGTTGCTATTTTTCCATCTACAATGAATAAATTTTCATTATTCATTGTATCTGTGACAGGATTATAAATTGTGCCACCTTTTAAAAGTACTTTTTGGGGTAATGAATTCACTTTCATTATGCTTGATTCTCCTCTGGTTTCCCCCCGCAAAGGAGATATAAGACAGCCATTCGGGAAGCAACACCATTTAACACTTGATCAAGAATGATTGCTTGATCTCCATCCGCAACTTGACTATCAATTTCAACGCCACGATTCATCGGTCCGGGGTGCATGATAACAATTTCTTTTTTATGACGGGTTAATCGTTCTTCTGTTATCCCAAACAAAGATCGATACTCTCTTACGGACGGCAATAATGCTGACCCCATCCTTTCTCTCTGAATTCGCAACACATTTAAAGCATCTGCCCATTCCATTACTTCATCCAAATTAGAATTAACTGAAACGCCTAATTCATCAATATTGGGAGGAATCAAGTTGGTTGGCCCACATAAAATTACTTCTGCTCCCATTGATTGGAGACCATGAATATTACTTAATGCCACTCGACTGTGTAAAATATCACCTACAATTGCAATTTTTAATCCAGCTATTTTCCCAAATTTTTCCTGAAGAGACATCATATCTAATAGTGCTTGTGTTGGGTGTTCATGTGTCCCATCCCCAGCATTGATCACAACAGCATCAATAAATTCTGTTAGATGGAGCGGAGCTCCAGGAGCAGGATGACGCATCACAACAGCATCTATTTTCATCGCTTCAATATTTTGCGCTGTATCTTTAAAGCTTTCCCCTTTTTTTAGACTACTAGATGAAGCAGAGAAATTAACAGTATCTGCACTTAACCGTTTCTGAGCAAGTTCGAAACTGATTCGTGTACGAGTAGAATTTTCAAAAAAGAGATTTACAATAGTTACTCCCTGAAGGGAAGGCACCTTTTTTATGGGACGATCCAATACTTCTCTGAATTGAAATGCTGTATTAATAATTGTTTTAATATCTTCTGCAGGATAATTTTCTAATCCCAATAAATGTTTTTGAGTCAACATATTATTCATCTCCCCATATTAAAATGACAGCATCTTTATCATCTACTTCTTGAATGAGAACTGATACATGTTCTCCTTCATGTGTGGGAATATTTTTTCCTACAAAATCTGCTCGAATTGGTACCTCTCTATGACCGCGATCCACCAAGACTGCCAACTGAATTGCGGATGCTCTTCCGAATGCATTTAATACATCCATTGCTGCACGGATGGTTCGCCCCGTAAATAAAACATCATCAACTAAAACGACAATTTTGCCATCTAATGTAAACGGTATTTCGGTTCCTCGTATTTGTGGAATTACCAATCTCTCTCTAAAATCATCTCGATGGAATGTAATATCTACCGTTCCAATAGGAATTTCAATTTGAGTAATAGAATTAATTTGATTTTGGATACGTATAGCAATAGGAACGCCACGACGATGAATCCCAATTAATACAACATCTTTTGGAGTCGTATTTTTTTCTATTATCTCATGACTAATTCGCGTAATTGTTTGTGCGAGACGCTTTCCATCTAATAGTTGTTTTTGATTCATCTATTTTCTCCTTAATGAAAAAAACCTCCGGGCAGCATCTAAAACTTGCACGAAGGTTAGGCGTCTGCCCTTTTCAATCTCACAGGATCGAGTTAAAGGGTTATTTAGCGACCGAAATTACTGACAATGATTATATAAATCATGTATTATTTCAGGTAGAATGGTTCTATCTAGATGATCTAGGACAATTGAAACATCCATTGGTTCTTTCCGAAACCATTGCATTTGTCGCCTAGCATATTGTCGAGTCCTAATAACAATATCTTCTACCATATCATTATACGAAATATCCCCCGACAAATAGGATTGTATCTGTTGATAACCAATAGAATTCAGAGCAGGAAATACTTCATCCAAATCATCCTGTTGTTTGAGTAATAATTTGACTTCATCAATCCATCCTTGAGCAAACATTTCTTGTGTTCGCTTTTCAATACGAGAAATGAGAGTTTGTCTATCTAAGGTTAATAAAAATGAAAAGACAGGAAGAGTGTCTGATTCTTGGATTCCCTGACGACTGAAATGGACGCTTGGCGGTATACCTGTCGCCTCAAATATTTCTAATGCTCGGACTAATCGTTTCTTATTATTCATATGGACTATTTCACTATAATCGGGATCAATTAATTGTAGACGTTCATACAATAAAACGGGATCATCTTCGTATGCTTGCTCTAGCCTACCGCGTAATGGAAGATCAGAAACACTCCCTACAAAAATACCTTTTGTTAAAGCCCGAAAATAAAGGCCAGCACCACCACATAAAATGGGCGTTTTTCCTTTGGAAAGGATTTGTTGACATTTTTCTTTTACATGATCTGCATATTGGCCTGCTGAAATCGGTTTAGAAGGATCTTGAAACCCAAATAAATGGTGCGGAATACCCTTCATTTCATAACTGGTAGGTTGGGCTGTGCCAATGTGCAACCCTTTATATATTTGTCTCGAATCTAGACCAATGACTTCCCCGTCTATTCGTTGAGCTATTTCCACACATAAGGAAGTTTTACCACTAGCAGTTGGGCCCATAATTGTTAGAATTTTTTGTTGAATCATTGAAGGAAAATTAAGCTTTAATTTTTTGTTGTGAAATGGCGATTCCCGTATTTTTATTTTTCAGAAATCTCCTTTCTACGAATTTAGCGATCTAAGAGACGCCTACTTACACCCTTTTCTAACCTAAGCCAACATTTTAGCTGTTTATTATTAATAAAATTGGAAACGATATAGTTGGATTACGTTTTTTGGGATACATTTCAGGTTAAATATATATGATACAAAAACTGATACACCTACGCTATTGCGTAATTAGAATCATCAACTATTTGATGATGATTTAATGAAAAGAATAAATATTATTATTGTGTGTCAGAAGGAATGTTTAACTCTATTTTCGAAATGCTCTTTAATGTCTTTCGAACCGTCGATCTAATTCATCCAAACTCATTTGAACAATAATAGGACGACCGTGCGGACAATAATAAGGATGGTTCGTTGCAAATAAGCGGTTGACTAATTCTTGCATTTCTTCTTTTGTCATTGGATCACCCGCTTTAATTGCTGCTTTACAAGCGAACGATGCGGCTAATCCTTCCTGAAATGAGCTATATTCTTTACGATGATTTAAAAAATGATCTATAATATCTCGAATCACAGATTTTTCCATACCCCAACCCATCTCGGATGGTATCGCTTCTACGCGAATAGATGAGTCACCTTCTTTCTTCACCTTAAAACCTATTTTTTCAAGATAAGGTAATACATCTAAGAGTGCATCAAATTCATCAGCTGAAAAATCGAGTTTCTCTGGAAATAATAATGTTTGCGATGCCATAGATGTTGATTCAAATGCTATGAGTGCTTCTTCATACAATACGCGTTCATGAGCTACGTGCTGGTCAATCATAACCAATCCACTACTTATTTCAGATAAAATATATTTATTATGTATTTGCCAAATATTTTCAGTCGCAAAAGATGTAGAAGAATCTTCTCTACTTTCTGCTAATTGAGAAGCGTATGATTTTGCTCTTTGTAATGTTTGATATTCTTTTTCATTTTGACTTAATGGCGTATTAGAAAATTGAATCGATCCTTGATTTGAATCACCTTCATAATTATTCGATTTCTGAAAAAATGAATCGAATGGCTTGTCAAATGATGGTAATGTATCTAATAATTCTTTAAGGGCTTCCTTTACACCAGATTTTAGAACATGATATACACGCCATTCATCTTGGAATCTGACTTCTGTTTTCATAGGATGAACATTCACATCCACTTGATCTGATGGAATCATAAGGTTTATTACAAAAAATGGATATTCACCCCTTTTCACCAATGCTTCATAGGCGGAATACACAGCAGAATTCAACAGACGATCTTTAATAAATCGTCGATTTAAAAATAAATATTGTTCACTTGGACGAGAACGAATCAAATTCAAATTCCCTACAAACCCAGTAAAAACAAAATCTCCTTTAGAAAAATTAACAGGGCGCAAATTTTCACCATAGGTGGGGTCAAATAGGGCGTCAATCCGCTCTTCTAAAGATTCAGGCAATACTGATAATATTTCTTTTTCATCAGATATTATTTTAAAAGCAACTTCAGGATAAGCTAATCCATAACGTCGTACTATATCGACTACTTTTCTCATTTCTGTTCTTGGAGCTTTTAAGAATTTTTTTCGTGCTGGTGTATTAAAAAATAAATTCTGGATTGTGATTTCTGTGCCACCAATTGCAGGGGCAGGGGCAACTGAATTCGAGACACCATTTTCAACTGTTATTTCATGGCCTACTTTCTGTCCATGACTGGATACTATTTTCATTTCAGCCACAGAAGCAATACTAGCTAATGCTTCTCCACGAAAACCTAAAGTATCAATGGAAAAAAGATCATCAATTGATTCGATTTTACTTGTATGATATCGTAAAACAGATGCCGTTAAATCTTCAGATGACATTCCAGACCCATTATCACTTACATGAATCAAATGATGTCCACCTTTTTTAATAATGATTGAAATGTCAGTCGCACCGGCATCTAGGCTATTTTCCACACATTCTTTTACAACAGATGCGGGTCTTTCTACCACTTCACCTGCAGAAATTTTATTTCTTAAATCTTCCGATAAAGGTTGAATTATCATTTTATTAGGATAAAGAAATATATTTCAAAATAATTATAATTAATGATTGGATTAAGGTTAGACATTTTCAGTTTTACTCTTCGATTTTTTCATTGGTCTGTTGATGGATGATTGCGTGTAATTGTTCTGCATCCTTTTTTAATTTTTCCACAGCTTCTTTTTTCTCATTTTTATACTTTAAATCATCTACACTTGGCAAATTAATTAAAACATTCATACAAGCACCTCGAACACCTGCCAAAGCTAATTCTCCAGCTACACCCGCATCAGAAACAGAATTAGGATTCCCATTATCAACAAGCTGGTTTGCAAGTTTTAACACTTTGAAACAAAGTTCTGCTGTTTCCATAGGTACATCAATTGCATATTGGTTGGCCAATTCAACGGATTGGCTCTTTTTTATTTTTTCATTTTCATTCGATGAAGGGAGCCTATTTGCCGACATAACTTGATTAAACGCTTCTGTATCCTCATCAACAAGAAAAGCCAATTGATCCTTCAATAATTGTGCTTCAATACCAATGATATCCATCTCTGGTTTACTGTCGAGCATATCTTTCTTTTCGTGAGTGAGTGCTGCCACCATTGATGCTAATGATGCTCCCAATGACCCCGCCATTGCTGCAACACTTCCACCACCTGGAGCAGGACTATTTGTAGAACATTCATTTAAAAAGTCTTCATTGGCTAAACTTATGAGGGGCCGTTTCGATCGTTTTACAGCAAAATCAATTATTTTTTCATTCGGAACAAAAGGCGTCACATCATTGAGCCCTAATGATTGTACAGCACATTCAATAATATCATTAGTCGGCACTCCCATTGAACGGTTTTGTTTTTTTAGGTAATGTTTTCCTGCCATTAACATAGCTTTTAATGGAATAAGTCCAACCAATTCACTTCCTGTCACCCGAACACCACGCTCTTTAGCTAATTGGCATGCAGCATCAAAAACATCATGAATAGTGGAAACTTTGTAATTATTAAAATTGATAGAAATTTGAGCTCTATTAAATGTGTCCACATACCAACCAATGCCTTTCACATCCTTGAACATTCCAGGAATATTAACTGGGCTACCATCATCATGTCTGATAATTTCTCCATCCAATAAATTTTTTGAATTTGGATTAGGTATGCGTTTGCTTCTACCCGCTTCTCGTAATTCGAAAGCAATATCCGTGGCTAATCGATGATCTTTCGTATTTAGATTAATATTTAAAGCAATAAGAAATTCTCGACACCCTATGACAGTTGCACCTGCTTTTTCATGCACCGTTTTTGGACCATAATCTGGAGACCACTCATCATTTAATAATTTATCTGCTAATCCTTCATATTCCCCTTTACGAATATTTGGTAATTTTTTGCGCTCAGGTTTTTGTGCAGATTTTTCGTATAAATAGATGGGAATATTGAGCTCCTTCCCAACTCGAGCGCCTACTCGTTTTGAAATATTTATACATTCTTCAACCGTAACGCCGCTTATTGGAATAAAAGGACATACATCTGTGGCACCCATTCTTGGATGTGTCCCAGTATGCTGACGCATATCAAGAATTTCTGATGCACATTTAATACCTTTAAATGCGGCTTCTTCAATTGATTCTGGATCGCCTACAATAGTTACAACAGTTCGGTTTGTATCTGAACCGGGATCAACATCCAAAATGGTTACACCAGGGACTTTGGCCATTTGGGCAACTATTTTATCAATCTTTTCAGAATCTCGTCCTTCAGAAAAATTTGGGACACATTCGATTAAACGGTTCATAATTTTAACCTGATAAAGCTACGTTTTTTAAATATTGAATTAGCCAAAGGACCAATAGAATCATTCCAACTGTCCACAAAAATGGACGTTGTTTTGATGTACGCCTTTCAATAATTCTGCGGAAATAATTCTCATGTTTACTCATAATGCAATTCCAGCAAAGATTGACATGAAAAAGTTTACAAAAGGTCCCATAATCATCCAAAGAATTGAAACATTTGTCAATACGCCAATTAAAATAAGACCAAATAAAACTTGTGGACCATATTGTTGCATTTTCATCACTAATTCTGGATTGCGGCGAATCATAATACCAGAAAATATTTGCGATCCATCCAAGGGTGGTATGGGCAACATGTTAAAAACAGCCAATGCAGTATTAATATGTGCAAAATAAAGTAGAAATATGAAAATTGTATCTGAGAATATTGAGCTTCCATTTAAAAAGCGAATAGCCAATCCTGCTAGAAATGAAAGAAGTAAATTTGATGCTGGTCCTGCAAATGCAATTTTCATCATATCTGGTCTGGGATGGCGTAAGTTACTTGCATTAACTGGTACAGGTTTTGCCCAGCCAAATCCAACAAATAATATCATGATTGTACCCATGGGATCTAAATGATCAAATGGATTTAATGAAAGCCTTCCCATCCGAGCTGCCGTCGAATCCCCCAATCTGTTTGCCATCCATGCATGTGCAAATTCATGGAAACTTAAAGCAAATAAGAGAGCGGGAATTAAAAGGACAAGTGCTTCCAAGGGCATTCGAAATAACATATTAGCTCCGAGGATGATACTGACGGTGAATTTCCGACAGCGTTGTTTTATCTAAATGAGTGTAAATTTGAGTTGTTGTAATATCACTATGCCCCAGCATGATTTGAACAAATCGTAGATCTGCTCCACCTTCAAGCATGTGGGTTGCAAAAGAATGCCTAAATGTATGGGGGCTTACAGGTTTATGGATTTCAGCAATATTCACCCATTTTTTTACAATATTATAAATTGACATTCGAGTTAATGATTTTCCATTTTGACTTAAAAAAACATTTCCTACCGATTTATTTTTTGCAAGTGCAGGACGAGCATGTATCAGATATTGGTTTAAAATATCTTTAATATTTTTCCCCAAAGGAACAATTCTTTGTTTATTGCCTTTACCTGTTACGCGAATTAGATCTTCATCAAAGAAAAGTTCACTGACAGATAGATCGCAACATTCTGACACTCGGAGCCCACATGAATATAACATTTCTAAAATGGCTTGGTCTCGTTTCCCAATGAATGTTTTTGTCTCAACAGATTGAATAATTAGATTCATTTCATCAACCGATAAAACATCTGGAAGTTTTTTAGGCATTTTAGGTGCCATTAACTGGAGAGATGGATTTTCATTACAATATCCTTCATCTGATATGAATACATGATAAGATCGAATAGATGAAAATATTCGTGCTATGCTTGCGGGCGCTAAATTTGTTTGAGCTAATGATCGAATAAAATGGCGAATCTTATCCTGTGAAATGTCCTCTAATGATGTGAATCGTCCATTTTCAATTATAAAAGATAAATAAATATTTAGATCTCTTTTGTATGCTTCAATAGTATTGGCTGCCAAATTTTTCTCCACCCGAAGCATTGTTAAATATTCATGAAGGTACGTTTCCATGAATCTATTTTCCTACGACTGCATTCTCAATCAATATATCTCCTGACAATCCTAGAGCTTCAATTTGTCGAGAAAAGATGGAATTAAAATCGGTATCATTGGCCCATGCAGTTAAAAAAGATGAATCTGTAGTCAAAGCAATCGAGGGAACTGCCTGACGATCATGATCCACTAATCCACCTAATAATTCTTTTGATAAATATTGTGCATCCGCTGCACTTCCTCCATTCCCACACCATAGAAATTTATTCCCAGATTGGAATACGGATTTCATTAACGTTGAAGCCTTTTCTATATCTGATAAACAAACATCCAACATAGATGTTTTAACGGAGGCGCTATCTAATAGTTTTGCCTGTATAAAAGAAAGGTCAGACATGGCATTATTGGTGAATTGCGTCGGAAAATTCTTTCATAATAGCCGACCCATTATTTTCAATAATAGTTCCCGTCACAATAAATGATGCGCCAGCTTCCACACGTTCTTGTGCCGCTTCCGGCGAACGAATACCACCACCAACAATGAGCGGACATTCCACGGCTTTCGCCATAGCAGAAATAATTTGTACAGGAACAGCAGTTTTTGCTCCACTTCCCGCTTCTAAGTATAACATTTTTAAGCCTAAATATTGGCCAGCAAGCCCATGAGCTACTGCAATATCTGAACGATTCATGGGAATTGGTTTTGTATGGCTCATAAATTCAACAGTTGAATTTGCTCCTCCATCAAACAACATATACCCTGTCGGAATTGGTTCGATATCTAAGTCTTTAATTACAGGTGCAGCTAATACTTGTTCCCCAATAAGATAATGTGGATTTCTACCAGATATAACAGACATAAATAACATGGCATCATAATAATTATTTAATTGATTTAGTCCTCCCGGAAATGAAATAACGGGAATAGTTGATGCTGCTTTTATTCGCGCAACTCTTTCGTGACATTTACTATCCATCATTAGACTACCCCCAACAAAAAGAGCATCAACACCCGCTTCATTCGCTGCAGTTACATGCGCTTCTATGGTTGAGTCATTTTTTTGGTCTGGATCAATAAGAACAATATACCCTGCGCCTTTTTGGTCCCGAATATTTAATAATGATTGATAAATGTCTGATTTCATGTCTAAATCTAAGCGATCATTTTTTCATATGCTTCTGCTGATAATAACGATTCTTTTCCTGATGAATCATTGATTTTAACTTCAATGAGCCAACCTTTACTATAAGGATCTTCATTTATTTGCTCAGGTGCATCTTCTAATGATTCATTAATTGAAACAACAATTCCATTAATCGGAGCTATTAAATCTGATACAGTTTTAACAGCCTCCACTTCTCCAAATGGGTCTCCTAGTGTTAACTCTTGCCCTATCTCTGGAAATTCAACAAATACGATATCACCAAGCTGACCTTGAGCAAAATCTGTAATTCCTATCTTAGCCGTATTCTCTGAAAATTGAACCCATTCGTGATCTTCTGAATAGTATAACAGATCTAGAATTATCATTCATCTTCTCCTTCATTAGGATTGAATTCAAAGGATTCTAAAAAACTTGTGTCAAAATTCCCCGATTTAAATTGATCATTTGCCATGATTGCCTGATGATAAGGAATAGTTGTTTTTGGCCCTTCAATAATAGTTTCTTCTAATGCTCTTTGCATCCGATTGATAGCCCTATTACGGTTTTTTGCATGTACAATAAGTTTTCCAAGCAAAGAATCATAATAAGTTGGAATTTGATATCCTGCATAAGCATGGCTATCTATTCTAACACCTTTACCACCCGGCATATGATAACTCTCAATTTTCAACGGGCTAGGAATAAATCCTTTATTTGGATCTTCTGCATTAATTCTACATTCTATTGAATGTCCTTGTAATTTAATATTATATAAATTTTCAGGAATTTTTTCGCCCGCATGCATTAGAATTTGTTGTTTAATAAGGTCTGCGCCAGTTACCATTTCTGTAATAGGATGTTCCACTTGAATACGCGTATTCATTTCCATGAAATAAAAATCATTATTTTTATCTAACAAAAATTCTATAGTTCCGACCCCAATATAATTAACAGATTTTCCGCCCGCAATAGCTGCTGCACCTAATTTTTGTCGCAACGTTTCATCTACAACAGGAGATGGAGATTCTTCAATCAATTTTTGATGGCGACGTTGAATAGAACATTCTCTTTCACCTAAATGGACAATATTCCCATGCGAGTCGCCCAGGATCTGAACTTCAATATGCCTAGGATTTTCAATAAATTTTTCAATATACATATCCCCATTTCCAAAACCAGATAGAGCTTCTTGGAAAGCAGTATTATAGGCCCGTTCAACACCATCAGGAGAATCAACAAAACGCATACCACGTCCACCGCCTCCAGCAGAAGCTTTCAACATAACAGGATACCCCATTTCATCTGCTAATTCCTGAGCTTCTTCTGGACCAGATAATATTCCCTCACCACCAGGGACGACGGGAACACCAGCTTTTTTCATGGTTTTTTTTGCTTGGCTCTTATTTCCCATTGCATCAATTATGTATGGTGTTGGTCCAATAAATGTAAAATCATTTTCAGCGCAAATTCGTGAAAATTGGGAAGATTCTGCCAAAAATCCGTATCCAGGGTGTACTGCATCCGCATTCGTAATTTCACCTGCAGCAATTAATCTTGGGATATTTAAGTAACTATCTTTACCTGCTGGAGGTCCAATACAGACAGCTTCATCTGCAAATTTAACGTGGAGAGAATATTCGTCGGCCGTTGAATAAACGGCAACTGTTTTAACTCCTAATTCATGACATGCTCGTATGATTCGAAGGGCAATTTCACCCCGATTAGCAATGAGAACTTTTTTAAACATATTACCTAGGAAGGGTTAATGATAAATAATGGTTGATTAAATTCTACAGCTCCAGAATCATCGACTAGAATTTGAGTAATTACACCATCTAGCTCAGACTCAATTTCATTCATTATTTTCATAGCTTCAATAATACAAAGGGTTTGTCCTTTTTTCACTGGATCACCAACTTTTACAAAAGGTGGATCATCTGGAGACGGTGCAAGATAAAATGTCCCGGGCATGGGTGATAATACAGAATCACCTTCCGAAATTGTTTCTTCTAACGAAGAAGGTTCCGTAGCAACAGGTGGACTTGGAACAGAAGGCGCAGACACAGGAGTTGCTGATGCAACGGATGATACTATTCCCGTAGATTTTGAAACGCGGAAAGCTCGCCCCCAAAATTTGACTTCAATTTCATTTACATCACTTTGTTCTAAAATGTAAATAATCTCTTTTAATTTATCTTGCCACTTCTTCATGTTAATTATTCCTTAGATCTTTCAACATAATCCCCCGTTCGCGTATCAATTCTAAGCTTATCGCCAATATTGATAAACAACGGAACATTCAATTCATATCCTGTTTCAACCGTAGCAGGTTTTGTCGCGCCTTGAGCCGTATTCCCTTTAAAACCGGGTTCTGTATCTTCTACTTCTAGAATCACATGCGGTGGAATACGAACATCCAAAATTTCATCACCATCAAATAGAAGATCTGCATTCATTCCACCAATTAGAAAATTCTTTTGTTCCCCAACAATTTCAAAAGATACGTTTAGTTGCTCAAAAGTATCTTCATCCATAAATATAAATGATAAATCATCATGATATAAATATTGCATCTTCTTTGCTTCTACGCGTATATATTCAATCCGTGCACCTGCATTAAATGTATGATCAATTATTTTCCCTGAAATAATGTCCTTGAGTTTTGTTCGCACAAATGCGCCACCTTTTCCAGGTTTTACATGCTGAAACTCAACAACTTTCATTCGTTTGTTTTTATGTAGAATGACTGCGCCATTCTTAATATCTGCAGTAGTAGCCATGAAATCCTTCCTTAAATGAACACAAAAGTTACATCATACATAAATGACTTCAAATTTCAGATAACATCTTTATTTTTTGTATAAAATCTGATGCCAAACGCCGATCTTGATCACAAGATTCTAAGCTTGGGACATATTTTGCATATTTGACTAAATCAGATTTTTCTAATTGTGAAATCCAACTAGTAAAGAGTCGTTTTTCCATCTGAAATAAAGTTTCATTTTCCAAAATTTCTTGCGTAGTCATTTCTAAAGTCCGTATAAAAAAAACTCGCTCAACTAATTCACGCAATAAGTGAGATAATTCCACATAGAATAATTTAATATTAGTTTCAGTTTTTAAAAGTAATAAACGCTCATTCGCCTGTTCGAAAGGGTCTATTTTTATTTTATCATTTAATTTTAAACCGGGTGTTGTTTGAATTCTTTTTCTCCAAACCCAAACCATTGTTCCCATTAAAATCAAAAGTAAACCAATCCTGGATATTATCTTGATAGGGAAAGGTTCAGAGACTGGTACGGGACCTTTAATGGGCTTAATTGATGGCTGTTGTCTAGGTGTAATAGTAGATAAAATATTAATTTGAATTGGATCTGCACGTAGAGTGTAATTTGGGGTGCTATCATTATTTAATATTTGGATTTGATATGCCGGAGTCCAAAATGTACCCGTATCCCAGTAAGATATTTCACATGTAATGCCTACAGTATCAGACTTGTTTTGAATGAATGCGAATGACTGATATTGAACTGAATCAGATAATTGCTCAAGTACAGGGTATTGAATAATTTTACCCTTATTCCCATCAGTTATTACTTTATAGCGGATCTTTTCACCAATTCGAGCTTGGGTTGTATCTACTGAAGCAATAATCGTAAGCGATGATTGAGGGTTATCTTTTTCTGAATCACAAGCAATACTAAACAACACAAAGCCTATAATTAGAATTGCTTTATTAAACATTAATATCGTTTTTCCCTAACCTTGAAAAATGACATGAGTGGTTCTACATAATCTTCATTTGTTTGAATTGATACCAAATCGAATCCAATTTTTCGAGCCCGTTTATGAAGCACATCTGTTTCTTCATGAGCTATTTTAGTATAAATTAATCGATCATATTCTGATGATGAATCAACCCAAATACTATCACCTGTTTCTGAATCCGAAATTTTCATTAACCCCACATCCGGGAACTCAGATTCCACTCCATCATGAATACGCAATCCAATAATATCATGTTTTCTATTCGCAACTCTAAGAGATGACCAATATCCTTCATCCATAAAATCAGATAAAATAAAAACAACACTTTTTCTTTTAGCAACCTTTAATAAAAAATCGAGAGCATTCTTTAAAGATGTATTTCTGTTTTTTGGTTTAAAGTATAATAATTCCCTAACAACACGTAACACGTGTGATTTACCCTTTTTAGGAACAATATATTTTTCTACATCGTCACTAAAAAGAATAAGCCCCACTTTATCATTATTTTTAATAGCGGAAAAACCGAGCACTGCTGCTATTTCTGCATTAATATCTTTTTTTAAAGAATGAGATGAGCTATATAATCCCGATGCGCTAACATCGACCAATAAATAAACTGTTAATTCTCTTTCCTCTTCAAATACTTTTATAAATGGAGACCCCGTTCGAGCAGTTACATTCCAATCAATAAGGCGTATATCATCTCCAGGTTGATATTCACGTACTTCTGAAAAAGTCATACCACGTCCTTTGAATACTGAGTGATATTCACCTCCAAACAAATCATTGACCAATCCGCGCGTACGAATTTCAATTTGTTTAACTTTTTTAAGGATTTCTCTGGGGATCATAGAAACGGGATCAAGGAACTTCAACAGCCTCGAATAACCGTTTAATGATATCTTCGGATGTTATTTCTTCAGCTTCAGCTTCATAAGTTAAAATAACACGATGACGCAATACATCTGCACCAATAAATCGAACATCTTCAGGAGTAATATATCCGCGATGTTGCATGAAGGCTCTTGCTTTTGCAGCTCGAACTAAATTAATAGTTGCACGAGGTGATGCTCCAAAATCAATTAATCCATCTAAGTCGCTTAAACCAGAATCTTTTGGATAGCGAGTGGCAAAAACAAGATTTAGAACATATTCTTCCACTTTTTCATCTACGTAAATATCATTAATGATATATTGTGCGTTTAAAATTGCATCTGAATCAACGACAGGATTCATAATTTGAGAACTTGCACCCGGAAGTGTTTGTGACCTTAGGATGTGTTTTTCCGCATCTTTAGAAGGGTATTCAACCAGTAGTTTAAACATAAATCGGTCAATTTGTGCTTCTGGTAAAGGATATGTTCCTTCCTGTTCAATCGGGTTTTGTGTGGCCATAACCAAAAATGGTTTATCTAATTCAAACGTATTTTCGCCAATTGTTACTTGTCGTTCTTGCATTGCTTCTAATAATGCGCTTTGTACCTTGGCTGGGGACCGATTTATTTCATCTGCTAAAATGATATTTGAGAATAAAGGTCCTTTTCGTGTATCAAATTCACCCGTTTTTTGATTATAAATTAAGGTACCCAATAAATCTGCTGGAAGCATATCGGGCGTGAATTGAATACGCTGAAATTGAGTATCTATCAAACTCGCTAACGTTTTAACTGTTAATGTTTTTGCAAGTCCTGGTACACCTTCTAGTAAAATATGTCCATTTGATAATAAACTAATAAGAATTTTTTCAAGTAATTCTTCTTGCCCAAGAATGACACGATTCAGTTGTTTGGTTATATCATCTACGAATTGAGATGAGTTAGAAATCTTTTCATTGATTTCAGTAAGGCTAAAGTCACTCATAAAGCTATACTAAGATGTAATATGTTTTAATGCGGGTATTTCGTTAATGTCTTTGCCCAAGAAATCAAGTTCAAACCGCACTGAAGGAGATAAATCATGTTTGGGGAATCGAGTTAAAAATGTTTGGTATTCATTTTTTGCTTTTGCCGAATCCTTCAAAATATTGGCATAAATATATCCAATCATGAACTGCGCATGAGCTTCTTGACCTGAACCAGAGAATTGACTTAACACTTTCCGATATTCATTAATTGCAGTATCAAAATCTCTTAAATCATTCATATAAATATCTCCAATAAGATATTGTGCTTTGGCTGATAGTGGATGATCTGAATAATTTTCAACCAAATATGAACAATTAGAAATGGATTCTTTAATATCTTTTCTTTTTCTAAGTGATTCTGCTTTATTGAAAACCCAAGCAGGGAAATTTTCTATTTCCTTTGTCGCCTGAACTGCATGTTTAGAATTTGGATATTTTTCTATCGTTTGCTGTAGAGCATTTAATCCTGCACTTAAATCATTCTTCCAATTTAGATATATAACAGAAAGTTTGTATTGTGCTTTGGAT
>JABHUQ010000077.1 GCA_018658715.1 Fidelibacterota bacterium | reverse complement strand
TAACCATCATACCTTTTCCTAATCTGTATCTACCAATTTTTTTCCCATTTGGGATTTTTAGTTCAGGAATCCTATTTCTAATATACTCCCTAAATGAATCAACTTTATCCATTACTAATCTCCTTTTTATTTTAAGCTAAAAGTTTACGCAATCCTAAAAACTGGCTATATACATCATTGATTTCCTCAAGTTATTATATCAATAATCAATAATAATATAGAACAAAATATTATAAAAAGAATCCAATAATTATGTATAATGAAACATTGTTAAAAGTATCATCCTACCTCACTATGGACATAATAAGAATGACCATGTATGAAAATATTAATATACCAGTTATGTTTTAAAAATAGGGTTAAAACACCACTACTTAATTGAAACAGACAAAAATACTTAAATCTCCCCATTGTAGAAACTTTGGGGTGGGTTGTAGATTTGGGGACATTATAGTTTGATTAGGAGTTATAAGGAATGAAGCGGCACCTAGCTCCCATCAATATCTAAAAAAACTGCCACAAGCCCATACTCTTCTTTGTTCATATTTTTCATATTGACCCCCTTTAGGGTATTCGTCCTACATGGAAATTAAATAATAATTCTTGCCCAAAGTCCGGATTAAATTGGTGCAGCGTATCACCATCCAAAGATAATAATCGGACTTCGCCATTAATCCCAATCTCTTCCGGGGCACTGTTTCGGTTCCACCAATGAACAGAGATACCATCTTCCATAGAATCTTTTAAAAGAAATTGATACTCACCGTTATTGACCATCATCGGAATGTTGTATTCAGTTGAATCTAAAAAATTATCTTCTGAATACAAAACTGCTCCATCAATATCAGAAACCGTAAATGAAATTTCTTGAGCACGATCCAAACTATTTGTTTTGATTTGTAAAGTAAATTCATTCGGGAATATATCAGGCAAAAGGATTACCGATGTGAGTTGATCATTTAATGGGTTTTCATCAGTTTCACCATTAGGATTGGAAAGCATAATTTCAAAAGTAGGATTTTTTCGAAGTCCATGCCAATTGGGAATGGGGAGATAAACTTCCTCACTTTCAAGGAATGATAAATTTCCTTTCCATTTATAAATGGATTTTTTCCGTTTTTTCAACCCATAATGGATTTCCAGTGAATGGAGATCAAATTCACCTGTATTTTTAATAAGAATTCTTGGATTACCCAATGTTGGGTTCATTCGGGAATATTGCCCTTTAGAACTTGGCGCGATAATATCAAGGATTTCCGCATCATTTTTAAAATTTGGTTTACCATAGGAAAATAATTGATGCGCCATGCGAAATTCACCATCTTTTTCACCATTGTCAGAATAAGGCTCAATCCCATAATCAATAGCGATAGAATCTCCAACTATTACAAAGGGTGTAAGTTCAAATTCGTATTCATCCACTTTGGTTCCAGGGCACCAACCTGCTCGATCAAATGGCCAGGTTCCACCTTGGGGATAAATTGGATTATTCCCGCAATCTTTCCAAACATTCCATCGGAAAAGTTCATACCCATTCATATAATAGGTGTGAGTTTTACTGTCCCATTCGCAACAGTTTCTTGGTCCAGAATGTCCATGACCTGAAATTACCGCTTTCATTTTATAGCCCTTGGCTTCAGGTAAAAGTTGAATTTTTGTTTCCTTTAAAATCTCGTTGTCAGATAATGCATAATACTTATGATGACCATAGGGGTAGATATTTTCAACTTTCAAGATATCTCGTGCCGGTTTTCCCCGAATAAAAAGAAATTTCAAATCCAACAATTCCTGATTGTTCCCCACAATGATGGAACGTTCTCCTTTCAAAATTGGAGCATAATCTGTCATATCGTAAGTCCATTCCCAACCATTCTCTCCGCCCATAACAAGACGCTTGCCATAAGGCGTAACAAAACTGCCAATTGAAAAAGTTTCTGTTGAATCTCCCTTGGGAACATCAACAAATGTATTCCAAATGTAGTCCCATTCTCCGCAAGGATATTTATCTCCTTTCGTGGCAGAATCACATTTTAACGTTTGTATCATGATAATCTTTGCCCAGGGCTTATTCCCTTTAGGAAACTGGACTATCTGTTTATATTGGGCGCCCCAACCTACCGGACTTGGTGTTTCCCAAGTGATGGGATGGACCACCAGTGTATCTCCATCATCTAAGGATTTGGAGAATCCTATAGAAAGAAGAAATAGGAGCATAGTCATTTTTTGAAATTTCATGATCGTGATATTGGTAAAATCAATTTACTTTTACCCATCATTTTACATGAAGAAATAGATAAATGCTAATCGATACTCATTGCCACCTATTTTATGATGATCTCAAAAAATGATCTGCCCAACGTTCTGGATCGTGCCCATGATTTGGGTGTAAACCGTTTCATTTACGTGGCCACTAATATGGAAGATGCTAGAGAATCTCATGAAAATATTTTTCGAGTCCTGTGCCTGTCGAAGGGTGAAGATATAAAAAAGATAAACGAAAAAAGTGAAAGGTAGAATTATGGAATTAAGTAATTATTTGATGTATGGACTAGTAGAAATTGTGGTCCTGGTTATCGGAATATTAATCGCACTTCAAATAAATAGTTGGAATGAAGACAGCTCAAGAGTCTGATAAGATTATGCACATCTGGGATAATGACCGTCAAATTGATTCAACAAATATTCAAACTCTATTCTTGAAATTGGCCCCGGTGAGGGAGCACTTACCGAATTGATCTATCATCTAGTAAAAGAGATGGTCACCATTGAGATAGATCCAATGCTCATTGAGCATTTAAAAAATCGAGAATCTTTGAAAGGGATAAACTAATTTTATAATATTCGTGGGGTCTTATTATGAGACAATCATTTATTAAATAGTATATGTGAAAATATATGTCTATTATTTTATGTATTATCTAAACAAAATAATAATGAGGAGAAACATATGAAATCAAGATTAATACTATTGGTGCTTCCTTTGTTCTTTTTTGGATGCGAAGCTGAAGAAGACGAGGTCACTCTTGTAGGAACTTGGACCCTATCAGAGTTTGAAGAGTACGAAGAACCAAATTGTACAGGAACTCCTGTATCGAATTTAGATTCAGTGACAGCAGATTTTGGCAATAATATTACCTGGATATTTGAGTTTACTGAAGAGACTGTAACAAACACCATGACCCTATCTTTATCAGATGAAAATTTGTGCTCAATGTGGGGTGGCGCATTAAGTGGTGATTCGTGCAGTGTGGAATGGTTTGGCAATACAATGAATATGCCAATAGATTCCATGTGTTTTGATTTTGGCGGTGTGTTATCTGATGGTATTTGTTCTGTGACAGAATCTAATATAGATGACTATACAACGGATGGAGACGCCATCACAATTACTGAGAATGCAGGTACAGACTCAGCTGAAGTTTCATTAGGAACCTGGTCGATAACCAATAATATTTTAAACATTACTGTTTCAGATGACAGTTCCTGTACAAGTCTAACTTTAACACAATAATCATTGTTAAATATTTTTAACCATCAAGCCCCACATTCGTGGGGTTTTTTGTTTGTGGGATGATGTGTAGATTTGGATATGATTAGGTATATATCACTGATACTGTTTATTGGGTTGGTTTTTTGGAGTTGTGAAGAAGCAACAAAAGGGAGTCCTCCGACACCAGTCACTCTTTATATTGACACATTAGACGTATTGAGATGGGATATGAATGAAAATACGGATTTCTTCAGGTATAGTTTATATGGCTCTAATAATTCATCTATGGGGATGGGGTAAATTGAACTGATATGAGCACGTTTAGAGAAAAGATAAAGATAATAATCTTTGGAACGGACACCAAAGCGGGAAAGCTTTTTGATATTATTCTAATCATATCAATAGTACTCAGCATTATCACTGTTATGCTTGATAGTGTAGTAGAGTATACTCAGCAATACGGCCACATCTTCAGGATTGCTGAATGGACCTTCACAATCATGTTTACTGTAGAATATTCACTTAGAATTTTCTCTATCAGGAGACCTATTAGTTATATTTTTAGTTTTTTTGGTATAATTGACTTCTTAGCAATTCTACCTACCTATCTAAGTTTGTTTATGCCGGGAACTGAGGTTTTTGCCATTATTCGTGTTTTGCGTGTCCTGCGAATTTTTCGAGTATTGAAACTTGTCCAATTTATGGGTGAAGCCGATCTATTGATGACCGCTATGATTGCCAGTCGCAGAAAAGTTTTCATTTGGCTTTTTTTAGTGATGAATATCGTTATAATCCTGGGTTCAATTATGTATTTGGTTGAAGGAAAAAACACTGGATTTGATAGTATTCCAAGTAGTATCTACTGGGCGGTAGTTACTTTAACTACTGTTGGATATGGAGATGTTGTACCGCAAACGAGTTTGGGTCAGGCTATTGCTTCTTTTATCATGGTTCTTGGTTACAGTATTATCGCTGTCCCGACAGGGATAGTGACATCAGAGATCACTTTTGCTGGCAAAAGCACTAGAGAACAGCGCTGTGTTGTATGTGGTAAAGAAGGGCTCAGTGAGGATGCAAAATTCTGTAGCAATTGCGCTTCAAAGTTAACAGGCTAACTAAAACCCCATTTACAGTGATATTGGCTGGTCAACATCAGGCAAACAATAACTCATCTGCTTCCCATTTGGATGGATTCCACATCTTTGTAAAAAAGTGGGGATGGGGTAAATTGAAGAGATGAAGAAAATATTATTACTGATAATACATCTCTTCTTTCTTTTTGTTGGTTGTGATGACTCTAAAGAAGAAAATTTTCCTACACCAGTCATCCTTTCTATTATAGATAACTGAATTAAGTGGACTATGAATGAAGATACTGATTTTTTCAGGTATAGTATATATGGTTCAAATAATTCATATAGGGAGAAGTTATATTAGGCGACCAAGACACGAATGATTGTCCTTAAATGATAATATTCAATATCAAGCCCCACATTCATGAGGTTTTTTGTTTGTGGGAAGCACTACTTAATTAAAAAAGGCAAAAATACTTAATGGAAACACCCATAAATACGTAGATCTCCCCATTGTAGAATCTTTGGGTTGGGTTGTAGATTTGGGTAAGGAGTTATTTATGAAAAGATTATTTATTATATCACTACTATTCCTTTCTGTTGGGTTGTCTCAACAGAAATGGAATATGGAGTTTATGAGAGAATATGGAGGGGTAACATATGCACCAAATTCTGATAAACCTTATACAGGAAGTGTTTTTTCTTTGGATTCCCTTGGGACAAAAAAAGAAGAAGGTAAATATAGAAATGGATTGAAAGATGGGAGATGGACTTACTACACAACTGTTGGAAACGGCAAATACGAAATAACC
>JABHUQ010000076.1 GCA_018658715.1 Fidelibacterota bacterium | reverse complement strand
TATGCCACGTATGCTTTCTCTTCTTGCTTCTTCTTTCATTGGTGCGTCTATTTATGCTATTGGCGCCCAAGTGGGGTTGGAATTTTTAGGATTGGGCGATGTAAGCACAATCACCTGGGGAACCAACCTGTACTGGGCCAGTAATGATATGGCTCTGCTCACAGGTTCCTGGTGGACCTTTGTCCCAACTGGGCTAAGTATTGCCATTGTAAGCTTTGCTCTAACGTTGATCAATTTTGGCATTGATGAAGTAACTAATCCTCGGTTGATTTCAGAACGGGTATGGCGTGAAAACATTCCGACGAATAAGGCTATCAACGGAATAACTCCTGTTGTGAAAGACCATGAATAATTCTGTTCTCTCCATTCAAAATCTTTGTGTGAACTATATCACACCCGGTAATCCGGTAAAAGCAGTGAATGACGTTTCTTTTGAAATACAGCAAGGAGAGATTTTTGGCTTAGTAGGAGAGTCTGGAAGCGGAAAAAGTACCGTGGTACAGGCAGTTTTACGTACTCTTCCCCCTCCTGCCGTTATTACAGGTGGTAAAGTTATAATCAATAATAAAGATATTCTTTCTATCTCAAATACTGACGTGTTACAATATCGCTGGAAACAGATATCAATCGTAATGCAGAGCGCTTTGAATGCGCTAAATCCTGTGCTGACAATACGAGAACAGATTAAAGATGTTTTGGAAATCCATGGCGATCTAACTGGGAAAGCCGTAGATAATCGTATACACGAATTATTATCTTTGATTGACATTGACGTGAGCCGTCTGGATAGTTATCCGCATGAGCTCTCAGGTGGGATGAGACAAAGAGCCGTCATCGCGATCGCCCTGGCTCTAATGCCGCCACTTATTATTATGGATGAACCTACCACTGCACTTGATGTTATTGTAGAACGTGAAATTCTTGCGAAAATTATTGAGCTACGGAAAGAACTTGGTTTTACAATCCTTTTTATTACCCATGACCTCAATCTATTATTAGAGTTTGCGGACCGTCTGGTAATCATGAAAAATGGAAAAGTTATTGAATTGGGTCAAACACAAAAAATTCGTACGGGTGGTGAGCATTCCTATACTCAAAAATTAATTGGGGCACTTCCATCTGCATCAGGACCCCGAAAAAAGGGATTACTCTCTAAACCAAAGAATCGAGATTTCGGCAGCACACCTCTATTAGAAGTCAAGAACCTTAGCAAAGATTTCCCTGTTTCTGGATTTTTTCGACCAAAACTGATCGAAGCTGTTAAAGAAATTTCTTTCCAGGTTTTTCCTGGCGAAATCGTAGCACTAGTTGGAGAGTCGGGTAGTGGAAAAAGTACCATCGCTAAACTAATAACGCGCTTAATTCGACCAACATCGGGAGATATCTTTTTAAACGGCTCCAATAAAAAAGTTTCTGAGGCACGAAGAGTACCTTTAGAATATAGAAAGCAGGTTCAGATGGTATTTCAAGATCCCTTTGGATCCCTCAATGCAGTACACACTGTTTTTCATCACTTGGCCAGGCCTCTTTTGCGACATCAGTTAATACCAAAAGATGAATTATTTAATTATATTATCGAAATGTTGGAAAATGTGGGCCTTTCTCCAGGGGAAATGTTTGCAGAAAAATTCCCTCATGAAATGTCAGGTGGTGAGCGTCAGCGGGTAGCATTAGCCAGGGCACTGAGCTTAGAACCTGATTTGATCGTGGCCGATGAGCCTACTTCTATGCTGGATGTATCTATACGTATGGAGATCCTGGAAGTCCTAGCCAAGATGCGAGTCAAAAAGAACTTGTCAATCATTTTTATAACGCATGATTTGGCATCCGCACGATATTTAGCAGACAGAATTATCGTCCTTCAACATGGTTCAATTATTGAACAAGGCCTCGCTGAAGACCTGATCCAATCACCACAAAAAACATATACAAAACAATTAGTAAAAGCAGCTTCACCTGGCTGGTTTGAAAGTTTGTCTTTCGATCAACAAAAAGGATTAGATAATGCCTGAGAATAAACCATTCCCTAAAGGTTTTAAGTGGGGAACAGCCACATCAAGTTACCAGATTGAGGGCGCTCCAACTGCTGGTGGCAAGGGTCCATCCGTTTGGGATACATTCAGCCATATTGAAGGAAAAATCAAAAACGGTGACACAGGAGATAGGGCCTGCGACCACTATCATTTATGGCGTGATGATATAGAATTACTAAAAAACTTAGGTGTTAATGCTTATCGTTTTTCAATTAGTTGGCCAAGAATTTTTCCCACGGGTAAAGAAAATGAGCCGAATCAAATGGGGCTCGACTTTTATAGCAGATTAGTTGATGCTCTTCTTGAAAATCAAATAACTCCCTTTATAACCTTAAACCACTGGGATATACCCCAAGGATTAGAAGATAGTGGAGGCTGGCCTGAAAGGGATATTGTACATGAGTTTGTAAAATACAGTTATCATGTTAGCCGCCATTTAGGCGACAGAGTAAAACATTGGATTACGCATAATGAACCATGGTGTGTCAGCTATATAGGATATATTGGAGGGCATAAGCCTCCTGGACTAAAAAATAACTGGGTAAAAAGTCTTGCTGCTGCACACCATTTATTACTTTCCCATGGAATGGCAATTCCAGAAATAAGGAATAATTCAAAACAATCTGATGTAGGCATAACTCTTAATTTAAATACGGCAATACCTGCATCTGGAAGCACGTACGACGAGGATGCCTGCAGATTCTACGATGGTCAGTTTAATCGCTTATATCTTAATCCACTCTATAAAAATGAATATCCAGACGATGTGTTTGAATACCTTAAAACCAAGGGCTTAATCTCTGAATTGGATCTTAATTTTATAAAACAGGGTGATTTAAACATCATATCAACTAAAACAGATTTTTTAGGGGTGAATTATTATAGCAGAGCAGTTATTCGAAATGAAGATATTGACGAAAAGAATAACCTTCCCCGCAATGTGGATATGGGTCCGGAAACAGATTTCGGTTGGGAAATTTACCCGCCTGGGCTTTATGATTTACTTATGAAATTAAAAAATGAATACGAAGTACAAAATATTTATATCACCGAAAATGGATGTTCCTATGGCGATGGCCCTAATTCGGAAGGTAAAATAAATGATAAACGACGAATCGAATATTATCATTCACACCTTACGGAACTTAAGAGGGCAATTGAAGACGGTGTCCCATGCAATGGTTATTTTGCCTGGTCTTTGATGGATAATTTTGAATGGGCCCAGGGATTCAGCCAGCGCTTTGGTCTGATTTGGGTAGATTTTAAAACCTTAGAGCGTATTCCAAAAGATAGCTATTACTGGTATAAAGAGTTTTTATTGACCGGCGGATCAAATGAAAATTAAGGAGGGTTAATAACGTGTTCAAAAGAAACAAGTTGGTAAATATCGTTAAACTTTATTTTAGTATTTTAGTGTTTATTTCTCTGTTGTTCGCCAAGCCCTATCGCGGTGGGGAGCTACGAACTATCGAAAGTTATAAATATGGGCGATTCGAAGTTCGCATGAAGTCAGCGCCAGGTAGTGGTGTCATCAGTTCCTTTTTCACCTTTCATGATTATTGGGCTGATGGTCATACCAGCTCAGCTTATTGGAATGAAATTGATTTAGAATGGCTGGGGCGTTATAATGATAAAATACACACAAATTTAATTGTTCACGATCAGTGGGATTTACCAGAACTGCTGGACTTAACGTTTAACCCCAATGAAGAGTTTCATACCTATGCCTTTGAGTGGACAAGCGATATTATTTCTTTTTTTGTTGATGATCAATTAATCAAAACAGTGGACAACCCTGTTTATGTTGATACAATGAATCGCGAACAAAAGATAATGATGAATATTTGGCAGTCAACCAGTGCGGGATGGGCGGGCCCATTTTCTGCAAGTAGTACATTGCCTACGTATGCATTTTATGATTGGGTTAAATACTACATTTGGGTTCCGGGAACCGGAAATGCTGGCACAAACAATGATTTTATTCTATTGTGGGAAGATAATTTTGATAGCTGGGATACAAATCGTTGGGAAAAGGCAACTCACACCTGGGATGGGAACAATGCTGATTTTATTTATGCCAATGTTGTGTTTCAATCGGGTTATATGATTCTGTGTCTTACAACTCCAAGTAATACGGGTTATAGTGGTGATCCTCTATCGATAGAGACAAAAAATATTCCATTATCTTTCAGCTTGGGAGATGCGTATCCAAATCCTTTTAACAGTAATGTTGTTTTACCTGTCTCGCTACAGAAACCGGGGGAAATTCATTTTTCAATCTATGATATTCGGGGACACCTGATCAATTCGAGTGTAAATAGATTTTTAGATAGAGGTAAAAAGAATATTCATTGGAATGGTACTGACCAAGATGGGAAATCGGTTTCTGCGGGTACTTACTTTTTAAGAGTCAGCAACAAGGATGCATCAATAACTAAAAAAATTCTTTATCTGAAATAATGAAAATAATTAGTACACATTTGATCTTAATGCTGTTGGCCATAATGCTGGGTTGCGTGGAAGCTGTAGAAAAAAATGATGGTGTCATTGGCGAAGAAGAGAATGAAGTATCACAGTGGGAACAGATTTGGGCAGATGAGTTTGATGGTGAAGAAATAGATGAGTCCAAATGGAATAAACTTCGGTGGCGGCCAGGTTGGGTCAACAATGAACAGCAGGCCTATACAGATCGTGACACAAATTTATATCTTGATGGTGGGAACCTTGTTATTCGGGGCTTGATCGAGCCGGGATATTATGGAACTGATTATACAGGAACGGCCTACAATACAGATTACACGTCGGGAAGAATAAATACCGATAATAAAGTTTCTTGGACATACGGGCGGTTTGATATTCGAGCAAAGCTACCAAGAGGAAACGGATCTTGGCCCGCCATTTGGATGCTGGGTGAAAATATTTCTTCAGTTGGCTGGCCAAATTGTGGAGAGATTGATATTGTGGAACATGTGGGTTTTGATGATGGGCAGATTCACGGATCAATTCATACGGAAGATTATAATCATACATATAATACTCAAAAATCTGGAACTACATTTATAGAAACAGCTACAGATTCCTTTCATATATATTCTTTAGAGTGGTCTCCAACTTATTTACGATATTTAATTGACGATGAATCTTATTTTTTCGTATACAATGATAGTAATGGCGACGTAGGAAAGTGGCCTTTTGATGAACCTCAATATCTTATTTTAAATCTGGCGATTGGGGGTGATTGGGGCGGTATCCATGGAATAGACCCAAATGCTTTCCCCATGAAAATGTTGGTTGATTATGTGCGAGCTTTTGAGCGACCCGATAATATTAATGATGTGCGAGTCACTTTCCGGGTGGACATGGAAAATATGAACGTAAGCGGTACGGGCGTTTGGCTTTCTGGGGGAAATATTAGTTCTGGAAGTCCCGGCGGTCTTCAAATGCAACCAACAGAAAATAGTGGGATCTGGGAAACAACATTAACACTGCCTCCCAATTCCACCTTCACCTATAAGTTCAGGAATGGATATTTTTCACAGTCTTGGTCTGGGGGATGGGAATCTTTATCTAGCGACTGTGGTACTGGGCAACACAGTGATAGATTTCTCTCGGTTGGTATCTCAGATACGACTTTACAGGCAGTCTGTTTTGGAGAATGTGTAAAATGCGAAGAATAATATTGGGGGTTTTATTATTTAATATTGGATTTTCACAAGGTTTTCTGCACGTAGAAGATGGGCAAATCGTGGAGGGAGACGGTGAGCCTATATTGCTTAGAGGTTTTGGTTTGGGAGGGTGGCTAGTTCCAGAAGGATATATGTTGCATAATCAGACCTGGATAGATGGTTTTGAATCACCAAGAGAGATTGAAGAACATGTAGAGTCACTTATTGGTCCTGAGCTAGCAGCAGAATTCTGGGCTCTTTATAGAGATAATTATGTAGCACAAGTAGACATAGACCAGATTGCGGAATGGGGCTTTAATCATATAAGAATACCTTT
>JABHUQ010000075.1 GCA_018658715.1 Fidelibacterota bacterium | reverse complement strand
TAGAAACCTATTTCAATGGTGAAGAATACGGATATGCAGATTTGATCAAAAAAGAGATTCAGCCTTCTATGGAAGCGGTGGCAACCTTTATCGATTCTCTTCCTGTGGATGAATACCATTTTATCATGTACATCCGGGATGGCCGGGAATTCATGAAAACACTACAATCGAAAGAAGTTGGCATTATTACGAAAGCTAAAACTGCCATAAAAAATATTACCCTGTTTGGCATGGGTGCACTGGAACATGGAAATTCATCCTTTTACGTCTTAACAGATTTTGGAGATTCTTCTTATACATCTATCATCAAACGAGTGGCTCTCCATGAATTCATGCACATTTTCACACCATTGAACCTTCATAGCGAATATATAGGAGAATTTGATTATGTAAATCCTAAAATGTCAAAACACCTTTGGCTGTATGAAGGTATTACAGAATACTTTGCTTATCTGATCCAAGTTCAATCTGGTTTAATAACACCTTTGGATTTTTTTGCAGAACAAATGGGTGGGAAGATTCGACGTGCATCTAGATATCCAGAAACAAAAGTTCCTTTTACTGAAATGAGCGAAAGAGTTTTTGAAAAAAAATATGGTCGTCATTATTATCAAGTCTACCAACGTGGTGCATTGATAGGACTTTTGTTAGATATTGAGATTATTCGTCTTACAAATGGTAAAAAAACATTGAAAGATATTGTGCTGGAGCTGGCTTCAAAATACGGACCAAACCAATCATTTGATGAAGAAACCTTTTTCGATGAGTTTACTTCATTAGTCCACCCTGAACTTCGTCAGTGGTTTGCAGACTATGTTGAAGGAACCATTCCGTTGGACATTGAAGGTGGTCTATCGCAAATTGGCATTGAATATTCTAAAAAAGGGAAACACCAAGTGCCCAAGAGAATTCTGAAGGATTATGGTTCAAAAGAACATCGTATCTCAATTGGAAAGTATAAAAAAGTGAAAAAAGTGGGAAAAAATGATCCGATTGGTTTCAAAGTAGGCGACAAGATAGACACAGATAAAATTCGTAAAATATTTTATGATAATAATGGGTTTCCAATGCAAGAAGGAACAGATGTCAAAATCACTATAAAACGAGATGATAAAATAATTGAGCTTCCTTATGCTTTAGAATTAAAAGAAAGAAAATATAAACATCGTTTGCGAATTTTGAAAGATTTGACTGATTCACAACAAAATTACTACTCAGTCTGGATTGGCAATAAAAAATATAAGTGATTCTTTTTCCAGTACATCATTTTTTGTAAATTCAATCTCGCCTTTTCGTTAAAAAATTATATTTACAGGGGAATAACTCCATATGCCAAATTGGAACAAAGATACATTTATAGAAGATATGAGAAAAAACTGTTCTCGTGAAATTGCTAAAATCGGAGTTTCTATCATCGATTTTGCAGAAAAAAATGGTGATGAACTTTCATGGGGAAGAGGAAACGATCATGGAACTCTTACGTATCGTTGTGGATCAGATATTGGGTCAGTCCCTCTATTTCATATGACGTCTAACGGTCAATTAAACCTTCAAATCAACTTTATGAGAAGTAAAGAAATACCACCAATGGTTTTAAGAGATATGGTTATAAAACTAGAATCAAATTTTTTGCGCGATTATAATGAAATTGATTATCCATCCGATATTTTTGAGCCTATGGATGAAATGTTTCACACACAAAGTCAGGTAGATAAATTCATAAAAACTATGGAAGGATGTACTTACCGATTAAAACAATAAGTTTTATTTATTTCTAATCCTTACATCCTTACATCCTTATAATATATAAAAAATGAAAAAAATATTATTTTTCATGATAGGTGTTGGATATTTATTTGGAGCCAAAGGAACTCTATCTGGTCATATACAGGATGCTACTACCCATCAGTCGTTGATTGGAGTAAATGTCATTATTCGTGGGACAAACTTGGGTGCTGCAACAGATAATGATGGTCATTTTTCAGTAGAAAATATTCCAGTTGGAAGTTATACCATTAACGTTTCTATGATAGGGTATCAATCTTTCAATAGAGCGAATGTACATATTGTAACTAAAAGAAACACACATGTTAATTTTTCGTTACAATCCGAAGTGTTGGAAGGGGAAAGTGTTGAAGTAACAGCCACCTATTTTGAAAAAGCCAAAGATGCGATTACAAGCAGCCGGTCTGTGGATATTGAAGAAATTCGATCAGATCCAGTAGGCGCATATGATATTATGGCTATGATGCAAGCATTACCTTCTGTGGTCTCTGGCTCTGATCAAACAAATGAAATCATTGTTCGAGGTGGATCACATGGTGAAAATTTATTTGTCATGGATTTCCTAGTGATTCCCTATCCAAATCATTATCCAGAACAGGGCAAAGGAGGTGGCCCTATTACAATGGTGGATACAGAATTCATTGAAAGAATTGATTTTTTCGCGGGAGCATTTCCATCACGATATGGTGAAAAACTTTCTTCTGTCATGGACATATCACTCAGGGAAGGCTCTCGGAAAAAGCATCATCAACAAATTGATATGAATATGGCTGGTTTTGGGCTAACAGCCGAAGGTCCAATTAATAATAAGTCATCCTATATTTATTCTCTTAAGAGATCTTTTTTAGATTTTGTTATTTCATCATCGGGCATGCAAGCGGTTCCAAAATATTGGACTAGCCAAGGGAAGATTACTTATCATATTTCTCCGACTCAAAAATTATATTTTAATTTTATTGGAGGGATTGATGAAATTAATATTGAAGGAGAAGATAATCCGCAGCTTCGAGGTGCAGAAAATGTTGTTTATTCTTCGTGGCAATCAACCTTTGGTATCACATATAAGAATTTATTTTCAAAAAAAGGATATTTTATTACATCCCTAGGAAATTCATGGGTTAATTTGAATACAGATGTATACAAATTGGATCAAAATTTGGAGAGAGACATTTATTATCACCAATTTGATTTAGAAAAAGATTTATCATTCAGAAGTGAAGTTGTATATCATGTGAAAAAAGGATTGGATGTGAGTAGTGGTATAACAGCTAAAATGGTCAATTTGGATTATGATAATTGGTATGAAGATCGCCCAAAAAATATATATGGATATTCTTTAGATTCAACAGATATTCCCCGTATGATTGATGAAGACACCTATTATTCCACCTATTACGGAAACCCTAACACGATTGTAACTGAATTAACCAGTATTGGGTCAACAGATTTGTTTAAGACAGAATCTATACTAGCGTATGAAAAGTTTGGTGGTTTTGTCCATTTTAATTGGGCGCCTATTGAAAAAATAGAAGCAACATTTGGTAGTCGGTTGGATTATTTGAATTTTACAGGAGCAACTAATTTTTCACCAAGGGTTGGATTTAAATACCATTTAAACTCTTTATTTAAATTGAACTTTTCGGCTGGTCGGTATTTCCAAAATCCATTCAATAATCAGCTGAATTCAAATAGAGGAACACCTGATAATCTGAGAAGTTACTTTGCAGACCAAGCTGTATGCGGGTTAGAATATTTCCTTAAATCTGATACACGTATTACATTAGAATATTATGAGAAAAAATATGATGATTTGGTTACGTTTGAAATGCTTGAAGGCTCCGATGGGAAAGATAGTCTTAACCGGGCAAAATTAGTCAATAGTGGAAAAGGCCAGTCAAAGGGTCTTGAACTATTTATTCAGAAAAAATACTCTGATGATTGGTATGGGTCTTTTTCATGGTCTCATTCTTTTTCTGAAGGAGTAGATCCTAGAACACAGAAATATTATCCATGGGATTATGATTATAGAAATGTAGTGAATGTTGTGGGTGGATATAAAATTAGATATTCACAATATCCCTGGTATGAGTCTTATAAAAAGTCGTGGGTTGCAAAAGCATTTTCTTGGCTCCCTTTCATGCCAAGCGATGAGTTTGAAATTAGTTTAAAATATCGATATATGGGAGGAAGGCCATATACACCGAAACATTATGATCCTACGATCCGAGAGTGGTATTCAAATTCAACAGATGAATGGAATACAGAACGATATGGTAATTACAGTCGATTTGATTTAATGATTCAACAGAGATTTAATTATGAAAAGGTAAATCTTGTAGCATTTTGGAATATTAAGAATGTGGCAAATCGAAAAAATCAACATGAATATGTCTATCTAGAAGATGGATCAAAAGAAATGAATTGGCAATATACAACAATGCCAATTGGTGGATTTATTCTAGAGTTTTAATTTGTTTTGCGAAGACAAATAAGTACAGCTATTTTATTAAAATAACTGTATCATCATGTTTATGAAGCAATTATTTTACTAAACCCATTTTTTGAATCTGAGTGTGTCCATTTATATTTAATACTGTAAAATATACTCCCGATGGTCGATGACTTGCATTCCACTGGATAGAATGAGTTCCATTACTATAAGTAGCATGATCAAAAAGTGTTTCAATTAAAACCCCATTAATGTTAAAAATCTGTAAAGATACAATTGATTGAATCCCTACTGAAAATTGGATGTGTGTTGTTGGGTTAAATGGATTCGGATAATTTGGCATTAATCTAAATGAATCCAATGTTGGTTTGTGGCTTACACTTTCAACATTATATGAATAAAACCCAAAAGATCCCGGAAGAGCACCCACATTAAATTGTGCAAGCTGGAGCCCACTTAAATCGGTTACTATTAAATCATCTGGCGCTACATAGTCCGTTAGGCCAAAGTAAAGATTATTACCATTAGAAATAGCTGAATATATCCCAGGAAAGGACCCAATTTGTTCAGACGGGTTTAAAGATAAGTCATCATCAAGAGGTGCAATACCACCATTATATATACGATAGACTTGATTATTTATTTCAAGCAAATCCGGACCAAAATCAGATGTGATTCCTGCATCATAGGTGATAATATCACCAGAAGATAAATCGATTTTAGTATTCCCAGCATAAGTATTCCAATTAGCATCATAATACGTGCTTGCTATAAAGAGAGATTCATCTTTTAAGAGAAGAGCAGCAGGTCCAGGGACAACTATAAATGAATCAATAACAGCTTTTGTAGATACATCCACGCTAATAACACGGTCAGATGTGCTCCAATCACTGTTCATGGCAATAGATGTATAAATCTTTCCATCATGCATTACCATCATTTCAGGCATACCACCAACAGAAATTGTATCAGTAATAGTATCCGATAATAAATCGATAACAATAATTCCACTTAAATTCCAGCAAGATATATAACCTGTTGAACCGCTTTCGTTTGCAACCATATACCTTGGACCTGCTGATGGTAGATGAATGGAGCCTGAAAATGTTTGATCTGAGCCCATTAAATTCAAAATTTCGATAGAATGAGAATTATTCATGATTATGTAAAGTTTTTCATCATTTACTATGGTCATTGATTGCCCCACATCTCCCAAAGGGTTTGAATTTTCATCCCAATAAATAGGTCCTTCAGATTGCCAATCCGATTCATTAATAGACCACAAATTTGCATTAGGAGTACCAAAATTTCCTTCACATAATGTGAAAATGCGAGTAGTCGCAAAGAGCATTGTTGAAATATAAATAAAGGTTATAGAAAAATATTTCATTATTGAATTTCTTTCTTTTTTTGTTTGAATGTTAGGGTGAATCGAAAAGATCTTCCAGCTTCAGGATATCCTTTTGATGATTCATATTGAATGTTTGTTGCATTATCTACAGAAAAGGTGGTTAAGTATTCAAACCATTGAGTATTAAATGATTTCCCAATTGATCCTGAATAAAGTTGATAGGATGGAATAATAATATCATCCGGCCAACTATAGGCAGAAATTATGGAACTGCTCCCATGAATTTGTCCGTGTATAAGCCACGATGAAGGAGCCCAATCTAGAGAAAAGGTCCAAAGTCGAGATGGAGAATATCGTAATGGTTTCCCATTTTCTTTGTTTTTTGAATTAATAAAACTATAGGATAAATGTGTTTTAATTTTTTGGTATTTCCAAATCCATCTAGTTGTCCAACCATCACGGTTTGCATGAGCTATATTTTTTGGTTGCCAATACGTTAACATAGGAACCCATTGAATCAGATCATGTGTTTCAGACGTAAAATAATGAAATTGAAGTTGTCCAAATTTTGATTGAGAAAAATGAAAATCTATAGATTGTTGTTTCCCATTTTCAGGTAGTAGATCAAGGTTTCCACCAGGCTCCCAGTATAAATCATTAAAGGTTGGGTAACGAAAATGGGTCGAGTTTAGAATGCGAATAAAGTTTAAAAGATAAATATTTGGTGAATAATGAACAGAGATTCCCTGAGTTGATTCATTGTAAAGGTTTTCGGAATAATCATTTCGATAGGATGGCTTTATATGTAGCGATTGAGTCGGGTTCCAATCGAATTCAATTTTCCCAACGAAACTTTTTCTACTGTGTGAATAAACCGAAGATGATAATGACTGGTTATTAAATTCACTTCCCAATATAGATGTTAATTGTTGCGTCAATTGTAGCTTTTGATCGATTGAAAATAATTGGGAGAACACTTCATGATTCGTCCGAATATTATAAGTTGGATCTGAATAAGTTTCATTCGAATGACGAACCATTGTTCGAATATTTCCATCGCCAAATGGATTCATCCAGCCCATGGTTACACCAAATAATTTTAATTCGTCTTGATGAGCGGCTAAAGAGGGTGACCATACTAATCCTGGGACACCACGGTCTTGAGATGAAAAAAGCCCAATAGCTTGAAAATACATGTGTTTATGAATCATTCCTTTAGTTTGGAATGACCCAAACGATTGATTGAAATGATTGTTCACTCTAAGGAATGATTCATCTTTCCATTGAACTAAGAAATTTCCTAATTCATGACGGTTTCCAAATAAGATAGATGTTTGATGCTTTCCTCTGGAAAGTGAAAGTGTTGTATGAAAGGAAGAATGCCCAAAAGAACCAGATGAAATAACTATAGAATTATTCTGAGTCCAAGGTGTCAAGGAGATGGATCCATTTTGACTTCCAGAACCATCTAACTTTTCTCCCGAGGACATTAATGTTGCTGATTCTATAAATGGCAACGGAAGCTGAGATAAATCTGTCATTCCTGTTTGAATATTTGTTAAATCAAATTCTCCAACTTTAACTCTAGTTTGAGAAGTGGGTCCACTATTGATACTAATAGAACTAATACTGCCTGGTCCTCCAAATGTCCTAATAGAAAGCCCTGGCAACGTTTCAAGTAATTTCCCATGATTAACTACACCGGATAGGGGGACAGATTTAATGGATTGTTGATTGAATGATAAGTTTTTTGATTGTGCTTTCCCACCTAATGAAAAAATAGTTTTCATTTGCAAGGGATTTGAGATTAAAATTATTTGGCGAGTATATAGTGGCCATTGGCGTAATTCTTTATGATAGCCAAAACGATAGAACTGTAATGAGTCGCCCGATGATATTGAAAAGTGAATATATGCATATCCATTTTCATCTGTTTGGCACCATTGTCCAGAATTATTGTGAGTTATAAATGTATAAGAAATAGGTGTACCCATTTCGGTTAAGACACGGATTTCTCTCCCAAAGAGTCCACAATGAAGGACTAGACAAACTTTTATGAAGTATTTATAGTGCAAATGATCCATCTATATGAGAGGGATCATTTATGTGCATGTAGTCTAAGCCTATACGACTATCCATAACTTTTCTCCCGAAAGTAAATTTGAATGACATCTTCTTACTCAGGTCTCCTGACTTATGCTTTAAAACTTTTTCCCTTCTCAGTAATGATGATACTAATGGTATGAAAAAGTCACTTGGCAATTACAGTAGCGGGGACTGTGTCCGACTTTCACGAACTTCCCTGTTGCAAAAACATGTGAAATAACAGATAAGTTTAATGTAAAATAATAAACGTTTCCTATAGAGAATTAATGGTATCTACGAAAGACTTAAAATAAATTCACGCCGTTTCTATGATCAATAAATATTTCAATCCAAATACATCTGTGGTTCCTGTGTATAACAGGCCAGAATTCTCCAGTGGAAAAATTACGGAAGTGATTATTGGCGAATCATGTGAAATTATAGGCATAGAAAAAAATTGGCTTCAAATCATTCAAGATGATGGATATAAAGGATGGGTCAATTCTTTTTATGGATATATATCTGATGAATATATCCCAACAGCTCATATGTACACAGGTCAAACTTTTAGTCTTGATTGGGCCAACCAAAAGCAATTTATTCCATTCGGTGCACGAATAGATCTTAATAGTCCAATGTTTAATAGCCATTCTTGGGGGGACTCTATAGTTTCATTGAAGACAAAACATACAATCGATAAACTTATTCCATTAGCAAAAACATTATTGGGCATTCCTTATCGCTGGGGAGGGAAAACATCTTTTGGTTTTGATTGCTCTGGTTTGATTCAAACTGTGTGCCTATCCTGTGGGATTCAATTGCCTAGGGATGCATGGCAGCAACAAGAAGTATTATCTAAATATCAAATTGACCCATCGAAAGCTTTACCGGGTGACATACATTTCTTTGGTGAGAATGATAAAGTATCCCATGTTGGTTTTTCATTAGGTGGAGAAAAAATACTCCATGCTCAGGGGTGGGTTAAAGAAGAATCTTTTAATAAAAATGACTCCAATTTCAATCATTCATTGATGGATAAATATCTTTCATCCTATTCGATTAGACGTAATTTTCGGCCATGAATTCACCAAATCCTAAAGCAATTAATGGGAGCATATTAAATCGTGCGGTACTTGTTCTAAATGCGAATTATATCCCTTTAGCCGTTTGCACAGCAAAACGTGCAATTTGCTTATCAGTTTTAGATAAAGTAGATATTTTAGTGAACTATGATTCTAAAGTTCATTCTCCATCGGTGTCTTTACCATTACCTAGCATAGTTAAAGTCAAAGAATTCATTCATTACAATAGTTTAAATGTTGAAATCAGTCGGAAAAATATTATACTCAGAGATAATCATATTTGTCAATATTGTGGTACTAAAAAAGGTCCCATTACGGTGGATCATATTATGCCTAAAGTGAGAGGCGGAAAAGATACTTGGGATAATCTGATTACAGCTTGCCAACCGTGTAATCAAAAAAAAGGAGATCGCACACCTGATGAAATAGGGATGCATTTATTGAAACAACCGAAAAAACCATCTAGAATCCATTACTATCAGCAATATGTAAATACACTTCAATCTGATTGGAAACCTTATCTATTTATGGAATCATTTAATTAATGAAAAAACAAAGAGTATTAAGTGGCATACAGCCATCAGGACAACTGCATTTAGGAAATTATTTTGGTATGATGTCCCGAATGATACAATATCAGGGAAACAATGATTTATTTTGTTTTATTGCTAATTATCATGCCCTTACTACAATACCAGAAAAGGATAATTTATCTAAAAATACATTTGAAGCTGTATGTGACTTTTTAGCATTAGGTCTTGATCCAGAAAAATCAACCTTTTGGATTCAATCTGACGTCCCTCAAGTTACAGAATTAACTTGGTTACTTTCAAATGTAACACCGATGGGTCTCTTGGATCGTGCAACATCTTATAAAGATAAAATTGCACGTGGTATTTCAGCAAATTTAGGCTTGTTTTCATATCCTGTTTTAATGGCAGCCGATATATTATTATTTAATAGTGAACTTGTACCAGTAGGGAAAGACCAAAAACAACATTTAGAAATGACACGAGACATTGCTGTTCGAATCAATAATTTATTTGGCGATGTATTAGTTGTGCCCGAACCTGATATTGAAAAAACAACGATGCTTGTTCCAGGAACTGATGGTCAAAAAATGAGTAAATCTTACGGTAATATTATTCCGATTTTTGATACTGAAAAGAAAATTCGAAAAACAATTATGCGGATTAAGACAGATACAACTCCAATCGAAGAACCAAAAGATAAAGATACGCCCTTATTTCAACTTTATTCTTTATTCCTAAACGAAGATGGTATCGAAGATTTAACGAGTCGCTATGATAATCCTGGATTAAGATATGGTGATATTAAAGTAGAATTATTTGAATCTATTATGGAGCATTTCTCTCCATTTAGGGAAAAGAGGGAATATTATATTTCTCACCCAGATCACGTAAAAGATATCCTTAAAATAGGTGCGGAAAAAGCGAGCACTGTTGCTGATAAAACAATGGCTACAATAAAAGAAGCAATTGGACTAAAAATTGATTCATAACACATATCAAGTCCATTTAGATAATTTTCAAGGTCCCATGGACCTATTACTCTATTTCATTCGAAGGGATGAACTTGATATTTATGATATACCTATTGGATCCATCACAAAAGAATTTATTAAAACCATCGAAATGTGGAAAAGATTGAATATGCGCATTGCAGGTGATTTTATTGTTATGGCATCAACGCTCATGCGAGTGAAAGCAAAAATGTTAATTCCAAGACAGGAAATTGATGAAGATGGCGAAGTCATTGATCCGCGACGAGAATTAATTGAACAATTAATTGAATATAAACGATTTAAAGATGTTTCAGATTCATTAGAATCATTAGCTGAAAATCGATCTCATCATTTTTCTAAAGGTTTTCAAATGTCCGTTCCTGCTGAAGATGATTCGTTTGATTTAGGATCAATGTTAAAAGATGTGACTTTATATGATTTGGCTCTTGTTTTTAAAAAGGCAATGGAAAATCGCCCCGTAATGTCTGTCTTTGAATTACATCGCGAACCGGTAAAATTAGAAGCTCAAAAAGAACTCATTTTTAGGTATTTTGATGGTGATGGCAAATTAAAATTTTCTACTTTATTACAACAATTATCTACACGAATAGAAATTGTTGTAACCTTTTTAGCTATACTAGATTTGGTGAGATTGGGGGATATAAAAGTGATCCAAGAAAGTAACTTTAGTGATATAGAGTTAGTTCATATTGGAGCTATGGCGTAATGCAAAAAAAAGAACAAATACAAATAATCGAAGCACTGCTTTTTGCTAGCCCTGAGCCGTTATCTCAAAAACGTATAAATCTCGTTTTTGATTCTGACCCACCAAATCTAAAACAAATTGTAGAAGAGTTAAATAATGACTATGCGTCAATTGGACGGGCATTCGAGATTGAAACTGTCGCAGGTGGGTTCCAACTTATATCAAAAAAAGAATATGAAACATGGATACGTCGTTTGATAGCAAAATCAGGAAAATTAATTTTATCACCCGCAGCTCTCGACACGTTGGCCATCATTGCTTATAAGCAACCCGTTGGGCGATATGAAATTGAAGCTGTCCGTGGTGTAGATTCATCTGGCGTGATTAAAACATTACTCAATCGAAACCTTGTTAGAATTAAAGGAAGAGATTCTGGCCCTGGCCGTCCGTTACTTTACCAAACAACGGATAAATTTCTAGAACATTTTGGGTTGAATCGGCTTTCTGATTTACCAAAGTTAAAAGAAATTTCAGAACTTGTTGAAGCAGACCCTTCCCTCGGCGAACAAATGGCTGTATTTGAAGAAGTTGACTCATCTTCAGAAACTGCACAATCATAATACAATGAGATTAAATAAATATTTGGCTCAATGTGGTGTCGCTTCGAGACGGGGTGCAGATGATTTAATCCAGCGGGGAACCACATTGGTCAATGGAACAATGGTCCTTGACCCAGCAATGTCTGTTTCTGATTCAGACGAAATCAAGTATGATGGACAAATAGTAAAGCCAGTCAAACAACGTGTTATTTACATACTGAATAAACCCAAAAATGTTATAACAACTGTCAAGGATACTCATGGGCGCCGTACGGTCATGGAATATGTACCATCGGGCGTTCGGTTAGCTCCTGTTGGGCGGTTAGATAAAGATACGACCGGCTTAATAATGTTGACGAATGATGGGAAATTACTTCAATTTCTTACACATCCTAAAAATCGAATTCCTCGAGAATATATTGTAGAAATTGATGGAATCATCACACCACCCCAAATTACAAAATTAAAAAAGGGGCTCTACATAGGTGATGGTGAGTATGGTCGCGCAGAAATTGTGAGTCAACGAAAAGTAAAAGGGCGATCTAAAGTATTATTAAGACTTCATCAAGGTAAAAAAAGAGAAATTCGTCGAATGTGCTATCATTTAGGAATAAATCTTCACCATCTAAAAAGAATCAAATTTGGTCCCATCACAATGTCAAATCTTAAAATTGGAGAATTCCGAGGGTTAACAGAACAAGAATTAAAAGATTTAGATGCATTGATAAAGAAAAGATGATATAAAATTGGAAATTGTATTTTATTCAAATCATTTGAGATATACAACTTTGATGGGTAATTTCGCCGGCTTATTGAGAGTTTAGAATCATGATCATAGCTATTGACGGTCCAGCTGCTTCCGGTAAAAGTACAACGGCAAAAGGTGTATCCCGAATTTTAAGGATTCCTTATTTGGATACGGGGTCAATGTATCGAGCGATAACTCATATTGTTATAACAAAAAATATTGATATTACTCAGCCAGTAGAATTAAAAATATTACTGAGCGATATTCAAATACGTTTTGAAATTGTTAATGGGGAAAATTGCATTTTTATTAATAATGAAAATGTATCATCATTAATTCGTTCAACTGAGGTAACATTGTTCGTAAGTGCTGTTAGCGCTATTCCCGAGATACGGAAATCCATGGTAGAATTGCAAAGAGCAATTGGTAAAGAAAATGGATGTGTGATTGAAGGGCGAGATATAGGAACAGTTGTTTTTCCAAACGCTGACTATAAGTTTTTTCTGGTTGCTGATGTAAAAGTTAGAGCTGAAAGAAGATTAGTTGACTTGGAAAAACTTGGTGAAACAAAATCTCTTGATGACTTGATGTTTGAAATTGAAAAGAGAGATTTGTTAGATTCATCACGAGAACATTCTCCCTTAAGACAAGCTAAAGATGCAATAGAAATTGATACGAGTCTATTATCAATAAGTGAACAAATAGAAAAAATAGTAAAACACATAACTAACAAAGAATAAAAAAGGAAATATAAAAGAATGTTTGAAGAACTAAATCCAGAACCGGTAGTTGAAGAGGCGGATACAATAGTGGAAACACCTGAAGTTGAAGTCAGCGTTGAAAAGACAGCGTCTACTACAGAACCTGTTATTGAAAAAGAGATAAAAAATTATCTATCAGATGACCTATTTAAAGAAGTAAAAGTTGTTACGCAGGATGAAATATTATCCCCCGAGGTAGAAGTTTCAGAACCTAATGCGAATGAAGCCCTTTATGAAGGTGCTCTTATTGATATTGTAGAAGATAAGTTACTTATGGGTCGTGTTGTCGGTGCCAATGAAAAAGAAATCATGATTGATATTGGTTTCAAGTCAGAAGGTATTATTGACAGATCAGAATTTTCAAATGAAGAACTTCCTGCCATTGGCGAACAAGTTGAAGTCTACGTTGAACATATAGAAGATGCAGGTGGAAATACAATATTATCAAAAGATAAAGCAGACTTTATGCGTCGCTGGAGAGATTTGAAAGAATCGTTTGATAATGAAGAAATTATTAAAGGTACCCTTATTCGCCGGATTAAAGGTGGAATGATTGTTGACCTTGGGAAAGTTCAAGCATTCCTTCCCGGTTCCCAAATTGATGTTAGACCAATTCAAGATTTTGATTATTATTTGAATAAAGAACTTGAATTGAAAATTGTCAAACTAAATGAAGCACGTAAAAATGTTGTTGTGTCTCACAAAGCAATCTTGGAAGCAAGCTTGGCTGAACAACGTGATGCACTTTTCCAAGAATTGGAAGTAGGAAGCATTTTAGAAGGTCGTGTTAAAAATATAACTGACTTTGGAGTCTTTGTTGATTTAGGTGGTATTGATGGTTTACTCCATATTACTGATTTATCTTGGGGGCGTGTTAATCACCCCACAGAAGTTGTTGAACTTAACGAAACATTAACCGTAAAAGTTATTGAATATGATGAAGAGCGAAAACGTGTTTCCCTTGGCTTAAAACAATTATCACCACATCCATGGGATGGTGTTGAAAGTAAATATGCTATAGGAACAATCGTAAAAGGTAAAGCTGTTAGTTTAACCAATTATGGGTGTTTTATTGAACTAGAACCTGGGGTAGAAGGTCTCATTCACGTTTCTGAAATTTCATGGACAAGACACGTTAAGAATCCATCCGAAATTTATTCAATGGGAGATGAAATTGAAGCACAAGTTCTTTCAATTGATACAGAAGACCGGAAAATCAGTTTAGGTGTTAAGCAACTTTCCCCAGATCCATGGGATAAAATTGAAGAAAAATTCATCGTTGGTTCAGTGCAAAAAAGTACTGTTCAGAACCTGACTCAATTTGGTGCTTTTGCTGAATTGGAAGATGGCATTGATGGATTAATACATATTTCTGATATGTCTTGGACTAAAGTAATAAAACATCCTAAGGAAGTTTTAGAAAAAGGTCAAGAAGTTGAAGTTCGTGTGTTGGAAGTTTCACGCGAAAATAGACGTATTTCATTAGGCTATAAGCAATTATTAGATGATCCATGGCCAAAAATCATTGAATTCTACGAGAGTGGAAAAGAAGTGAGTGGCGAAATCATCCGTGTTTTGGATAAAGGAATTATTATTTCTTTAGATATGGATGTGGAAGGAATTATTCCATTTGGAAAAATGTCTAAACGTGATCGTCGTGCTTTAGCGAGCCAATTTGAGGTAGGAGCTAACTTATCAGGAATTGTAATGCAGGTATCACCTGAAGATAGAAAAGTAATTCTATTTAAAGAAGAACTTGCAGGTGGTAATAGGCAATCTGCGAATAGTGCCGTTAAAGAATTTCTAAAAAACCAAGATGATGCCGAAGGCGAAAAACTTGAACTTCCTCTAGAATTAATCGAGCAGGCAAAGTCAGCCGAAAAAGAGGAAGAGACGCCAGAAGAGGCTTAAAAATGGTTCAGTAGGATGCGCCAATGAAGCTGAAAAACCCTACAGGAACTATCCCAAGTCAAAAACTCGTTCTTGGGCTAGGCTCTACGGGCTTAGCTATTTTACTGTGGTTTTTTGTTGTCAGTGGTAATGTGTATGTCATGTCTTTCGAGATGCCGATAGAAGCACGAAACCTGAGTAAGCAAAAAGCCCACAGAGAAGAAGTTCCTCGAACAGCAACTGTTAGATTAAAAGGTCGTGGTCTTGATCTATTTAAGGCATCCATTCTAAAACGATTTACACAATTTAAACTCGTAATAGATTTAGAGGGTATCTCTAACGAATATGAATTTGTGCTTAGTGATTACTTTGATAAGTATCCGCAAAAAGTTGTAATTCCAGATTCATATAATTTATTATTTATAGAAGTCGTATATCCTAACCGAATCCAAATTAGTTTGGATGATTATAATGTAAAAACTGTTCCTGTCCAATCCCAAATATTTATCAATCCGTCTCCAGGTTTTATTCAGGTTGGGAATATATCTATCTTGCCAAAGGAACTACAGATAGCTGGACCGAAGGAAGTATTAGAAAATGTCCATATTATTAATACAATTTCTGATTCTATCCTAGGAGCGAGTTTATCACAGAATGGATCCATACGACTAGAAAAAATTGGATCTTTAGTAGAATATTCCCAAGACAATATATCATATGTTGTAGACATTCAACAAATCAGTGAAAGAATAATTGTTGATATTCCTGTAACCGTCTTAAATAAGCCTGAGAAAATTCGAGTCTTTCCGTCTCCCCAAACTGTTGCACTAACAATCATAGGAGGAGTTCAACGCATTGCAGATTTAACAAATGAAGATATAATAATAACGATTGATTTTAAAAATTGGTCTATAAGAAAACAGTTTTATGAACCAACAGTTGCTTTACCTGAAAATGTATTAGAATGGAGAGACCTATCTCCACGAAGCTTAGAACTAGGTGTCGCAAGGGAAGCAAATTGATTATATTAGGAATTGAAACTTCTTGTGACGAAACAGCGGCAGCTATTTGCGAAGATGGAATTATAAAAGCAAGTGTTCTAAGCTCCCAATCTATTCATAATTTATATGGCGGTGTGGTGCCAGAAATGGCATCTAGAGAGCATGAACGCTTATTAAATGGGATTGTTTCTAAAGCATTAGTAAAAGCCAAAATAGAAAAAAACCAGATTGATGGAATTGCTGTCACTCATGGACCAGGTTTATCTGGTGCCTTATTGACAGGTGTTAGTTTCGCTAAAGGATTTGGGTTGGGTTTAGATATACCTATTATTCCAATTAATCACCTTGAGGCACATATTTATGCGAACTTTATGGCAGATCCAACGTTAAAATATCCGTTTGTTTGTCTTCTTGTTTCGGGTGGACATACCCAAATATGGCTCATTAAAGAATTAGGTCAGTACGCTTTAATGGGTGAAACTAGGGATGATGCAGCAGGTGAAGCATTTGATAAGGGAGCACGAATTCTTGGACTCGGATATCCTGGGGGGCCAGAAATTGAAAAATTAGCAAAGGGCGGAAATATTGAAAAAGTTGTATTCCCAAAAGCTTTGATGGGAAAAAAGTCACTTGAATTTAGTTTTAGTGGATTAAAGACGTCTCTCCTTTATTATATGGATTCATTTCAAGAAGATGAACAATTATCAAAGTCAGATGTTGCAGCAAGCTATGAATATGCAATTGTTTCTACATTAGTAGAGAAGGTAAAAAGAGCTGTTATCCAATCAGAAGTAAATACGTGTGTTATTGCTGGTGGTGTTGCAGCGAATCAATCATTAAGAAAACGATTAAAAGAAACATTAATAGATAAAAAAATATTATTTCCTGATTTACGTTTCTGCACAGATAATGCAGCCATGATTGCATTTCTTGGTGAAATAAAATTTAAAAATAATTTTAAAAATGATTTATCCTTTGCAATCTACCCAAATTTAAAATTAGGTTAGATGTCATTTTCCCTTTTAACCCCCAATATTATTTTTTGGGGAATAATCATATTAGTCACTTTAACCCTAGGTTGGGTATATAGATTAACATCAGTTCATCAAGAAGTAAGGGCTCTCTTTTGGATTAGATTTGTAGTATTCTCCCTTTTAGTAATCCTAATCCTAAATCCAAAAGTAAAACATATATATACTGAAACTCGGCCATTAACTTGGAATGTATATATTGATAATTCTCTTTCGATGGATTACCACGGGAGTCCAACGAAATCATCGCTTGAAATAGCCATTAAAGATTTAAAAAGAAATTTATCTGATAAAGCATCACATGTTCAAATCCATTATTTCTCAAACTCTATTCAAAAAAATAATAAGGGTAATCGAAGTTCTACAGATTTAGGACTTGTTGTTAAGCATATTAAAGAGAATGAACCGAAAGGGTTAGCGGGCGCCATAATTATTACGGATGGTCAACCCACACAAGGGATGCACCCCAGTCAGTTAACTTACGAATTAGAGACGCCTATTTATTGTATTGGTGTGGGAGATTTATCTCCAATGGTGGACTTATCAATCGAATCTATTGATTTTCCGCCAATTGCCATTATTAATGAAGAAGTTGAAATGAAAATAGGAGTAAGCAGTTTTGGCCATATTGGACAACGGATTGACGTAACCCTTTTCCAAGATGGTAAATTAGTTGGTTCAAAAGTTTTGTCTGTTGATGGAGTGGGGAACACACATGAAGTCATTTTTAGAGTTAAACCATCTCAACTAGGAAATTTAAGTTATCAGGCAAAAGTATCTGTTCTTGAAGAAGAAGTGAATATTTTAAATAACCGACAATCAATGAGTCTAAAAGTATTAAAGTCAAAATACAGAATAGGTTTATTAACGGGTGCTCCAAATTATAATACTGGTGTTTTAAAGAGCGTATTAAATAAAAATTCAAGATTTGAATTAGACCACTATATCAATGTTAAGAAAGGTTTTAGTCCAACTTTGAAATCATTTTGGAAAAAACCATACGATTTAATTATACTTGATAATCATCCAATTAAAGAAAATGCTTTAGAATGGAAAGATTTATCCAAAATTTTAGCAAAAAAAATAATAGCACAAAAATCATCTCTTTTATTTATAGCTGGTCCTGAATCATCTAAAGAATCATTTAAATATTTATTACCTTTATTTAGCTCTAAACCTTATACTCATTTTTTAGAGAATGGTAGAATAAATAATTGGTCATTTACAGACACGATTCAATCTATCTTTCCATACGATTATAATTCATTTATAGATATGAAAGATGTGGATTTACCGCCACTCACATCTGGGATAGAAATTGATAGCGAAGGTCAAATAGTTCTAGCTCAATTCCAATTACAAGATTTATCTATTCCAGTCCTTCTGTTAGGAGAAAATAGTGGTTTTAGACACGGCGTTTGGACGACTCCAGACTTATATTCATTGCATTATAAATTAATTGGAACACAGCGGGCTAATACCTTTTCTAAAATGTGGGATGGTATTTTTTCGTGGCTAATGAAAACGGGTGGGGATCACCAATATTTTTTTAGATTAGATAAAAAATCATATCAACAAGGGGAACAAATTGTTGTTACCGGAGTTGGAGGACAAAAAAAATATAGTTTACATAATGGTACAATAAGAATTTATAAAGATGGTGAATGGATGGAAGATAAACCATTAAAATATGATTTAAAGTCTAATGAGTTTCATGGGAAATATTGGACAACATCTTCTGGAGATTATCAATATGACATAATTTTAGATAATGGTGCTAGCCAACAATTGGTCGGCAATGGATCCTATACAGTTCAGGAAAGTAAAATAGAGTTGAATAGGGTCTTTTTAAACCAGTCATTGTTACAAACTTTAACCAATAATACTAATGGAAAATATTTAAATTGGGAAGAAAAAAATCAAATTTATGATTTTGTTAATTCCAAGAATGTGGAGATGAAGAAAGTTAATAATTATATATTAAATGAAAATATATTTTTACTATGTTTAATACTTATATTATTAACTATCGAATGGGTTTTAAGAAGAAAACTAGGCTTTTTATAATGGAAAATTTCCCAGAATTATTGAACCCAAAAGTGGAGAAAAATTTTAAATGAAAAAAATTACTTTTATTGGGACTGGTTATGTAGGACTTGTTTCTGGTGCGGGTGTTAGCGATTTTGGTCATAATGTTATTTGCGCAGATATTGCATCTGATAAAATTGAGCAATTAAATAAGGGTGAAATTCCAATCTATGAACCTGGGCTTGGAAATTTAGTTGATCGAAATGTTAAGGCAGGTAGATTATCCTTTACTACAGAAGTAGACAGAGCCATTCAAAAAGCTGATGTTATATTTATTGCCGTTGGTACGCCACAAGGTGAAAATGGGGATGCTGATCTTTCTGCTGTTTATGAAGTTGCAGAAACAATTGGTGAAAATTTAAATGGCTATAAGGTGATTTGCACAAAAAGTACAGTTCCAATAGGAACTGGGGAGCAAATCATAAAAATAATTAATCAAAATAAAAATAAAAATAGTCAATTTGATTATGTTTCTAATCCAGAATTCTTGAGAGAAGGGTCAGCTGTTAAAGATTTTTTATGGCCAGATCGAGTTGTACTAGGGTCATCATCTAAAAAAGCTTTTGATTTTATGATGGATGTATATCGTCCATTATTTATTAATGAAACGCCCATTGTAAAAACTTCAATCCAAACTGCCGAAATGATTAAATATGCGAGTAATGCTTTTTTAGCATTAAAAATAAGCTACATTAATGAAATTGCAAATTTATGTGATGAAGTAGATGCAGATATTCATGAAGTTACAAAAGCAATGGGGAGTGATGGGCGCATTAGTCCTAAATTTTTACATCCAGGTCCAGGTTATGGTGGATCTTGTTTCCCGAAAGATACAAATGCACTTGCTTCATTGGCGAAACAAAAAGGATTAACACTTAAAACGGTTGAAGGAGCTATAAGAGCAAATCAATATCAAAAAGAAAGAATGGTCTTCAAATTAAATCGATTATTTAATGGAGACATATCTGGAAAAACAATTGCAATACTTGGGCTGGCTTTTAAACAGGAAACGGATGATATTAGAGATTCTGCTGCTCTAGATATGATTCAATCATTATTGAAATCAAAATCAGTTATTAAGGCTTATGATCCCATCGCCAATAGTAATATGGCGCAATTGTATCCAGACGTAACTTATTGCACTAATTGGGAGAATGCGGTTAAAGGCGCTGATGCAACAGTTATATTGACTGAATGGCGAGAATTTCGTGCGATAGATTTGAATAAAGTAAAAGAATTAATGAATAAACCTGTCATTTTAGATACAAGGAATATATTGCCGATTAAAGACTTAACTAGACTCGGATTTAAGTTTGATAACGTAGGCAGAAAAGGGATTAAGAAAGATGCTCATTGAGCCACAAAAAATACCTGATGTTTTACTTATTACTCCTGATATTCATCAAGATAATAGGGGATATTTTTTAGAGTCTTTTCATTTGCTAAAATATTCAGATGAGGGATTCAATGCTACATTTGTCCAGGATAATGAAGCATTTTCAGAAAAAAACGTAGTGAGAGGTTTACATTATCAATTAAAGTATCCACAAGGGAAATTAATACGATGTATTCGAGGTATCATTTTGGATGTTGGTGTTGATATTAGAGAAAATTCTGATACTTTTGGTCAATATGTGAGTAATAGATTAACATCTGATAGAAAGGAAATGATGTATGTTCCAGAAGGATTTGCTCATGGATATTCTGTTTTATCTGATGATGCAATAATTCAATATAAGTGTACAGAATATTACCATCCAGAAGATGAATATGGGATAAAATGGAATGACCCCGAATTGGGAATTGAATGGGAAATTACCAATCCAATCATTTCAGGGAAGGATAGTAATTTACCTTATTTAAAAGGTATGGAAAATTCAATGTACCCAAAGAAAGGTTTATAAATGAAAGTATATTTTGTAACGGGCGGATGTGGATTTATAGGTTCAAATTATATTCATCATCTATTAGAAAATAATATTGCAGATACAATAGTTAATTTAGATAAAATGACATATGCTGGCAATTTAGAAAACTTAAATAAATATGAAACTGATTCAAGGTATCATTTTGTGAAAGGAGACATATGTCATAAAGAAACTATTATTTCAATTCTACAAAAATATAAACCTGACGTTGTTGTTCACTTTGCAGCAGAAAGCCATGTGGATAGGTCTATTGATGGCCCTACTGAATTTATTGAAACTAATGTAGTAGGTACATTAAATATGCTTTATGAATCTTATACGTGGGCAAATAGTGTGGCCAAAATTGAAGAAAATAGTTTCAGATTTATACATGTATCTACAGATGAAGTTTATGGTAGTTTAGGTGATACAGGGAAATTTCTTGAATCGACACCATATGACCCAAGTTCACCATATTCGGCATCAAAAGCTGGCTCTGATCATTTGGCTAGAGCCTGGTTTAGAACATTTGGATTCCCAGTATTAATAACAAATTGTTCAAATAATTATGGGCCATATCAATTCCCTGAAAAATTAATTCCACTTATGATTATAAATGCCTTGGCTGGGAAACCACTTCCAGTTTATGGAGATGGATTAAATGTAAGAGATTGGTTGTACGTCCGCGACCACTGTGAAGCAATTCAATCTGTCATTGAAAATGGTCAGTTAGGGGATACATATAATATTGGTGGTAATAATGAAATAACAAATATTGAAATTGTTGAAACTATTTGTAACATTCTAGATCAAGAAATACCATCTGATTCTGGGCAATCTTATAAGGAGTTAATTACATTTGTTCCTGACAGACCAGGACATGATTTTAGGTACGCCATTGATGCTACAAAGATCAAAAAAAAGTGCGGTTGGGCACCAAAAGAAAATTTTGAATCAGGCATAAAGAAAACAATACAATGGTACATAGGAAATCAAACTTGGTGGAAGAATATTCAAGAGAAAAAATATCGCCAGGAACGATTAGGAATTATTTAAAAATAATATCAGTATAAGCACTTAACCCTATATTTAAAGACGTTTTATTTACCCTATCCAATTGATTTAATGAAGGAGATTTTGGATCAAATCCCGGATTTCCCCATCTAATATTTTCTAACATACAACTAATAAAAATAGAATTATTAATAATGGATTTCTCTACTTTTAAACTTGTTACGCTTCGTGTTTCAAAAAAATTGGAATATCTTTCATAAATAATGTCTTTATATTGTCCTTCAAGTATTTCATTTGTTAATTCTCCCCGTTTTACAAGAGAAGATTTAATATTAATATTAAGGTCTCTAATCTTTCCCGAATAGATTATATATAATTCTTCAGCGTGAGGACCAGCCCAGAACCCAATAGGGTAATCGTATGTATAAGAGTTATTTATTTCATATTTATGATTATAAACTCGATGATCCGTCCATGTGTATTCAACAATAAAAAAATCTTTCTCATGAAAAATATTATTTTTATTTAGGCCAAATTGATACCCAAACCAATTTCTATTAGTGGATTTGAAAGTCCATTCTGGCCGCCACTCATCTACAAAAAGTGAAAAATACAAGTTTGAATTCGAATTTGGCTTATATACTAATTCGCCACACATTTGAACATTATCAATATCTCCAATATAATGCTGCATTGACCAAAAAGGTATTAATGGTAGTAAATAGTGAATATCGGTTGTTCTATGGCCAAATACGACCATTTCCATTGCATTAAAGGTTAAATGTTGGGTTATTTCCCAAGAAAGTTTATGTCCTGCTAATGATCTTGAATAATAAACATTTCGCCTGACTATATTTTCGTATAAAGTATTTGTGGTATCTACAATTTGGCTTGAAAGTGTTCCGTGAAAATATTCTAATGATAATGAATTAGATAATTTCCAATTAAAACCAAGTAGTGGAAAACTTGGAATATCCTTAGATAGGATTAGACTAGAATTTCCTTGTCCCCAGTGTATAGTTTTTTTCCCACCAAAAAAACTCAAATTCTTAGTCTTTTTATATTCTATACTTAATAAGGAAGATTCAAACCAATTATTATCTGAATTATAATAGCCTCTTTTTTTTTCAAAGAATAATGATTGATCGAAATGGGAAAGCAAAAGATCTACATTACGAGTCGATGTAAAATTAAACGAACCGTGAATAGATAAATTGGAGGTTTCCTTTTTAGCGGACAAACCAACTGTCGTAATGGTTGCACTTCCTTTTTTATTTGTGTGAAATACCGATCCATTTGAAAATGAATCATAATACATATATGGGGTTAATGTAAAGCCTGGAGTATTACTTTCCAGAATATTGAATTGTGTTAATAAAAGTAGAAGAATATTTATTATATATTTCCACATTACTTTATTTCCCGGATCCTTTAATCATATGGGGTATAGTCTTAAATATAATGATAAAATCAAGTTTTAAAGACCATGTATTAATATATTCTAAATCAAGTTTCACCCAATCTTCAAAGTTAACAATATCATTTCTGCCACTTACTTGCCAAAGACCTGTAATCCCAGGTTTCATATTCAATCGGTTTCTCCATTCAGGTTTATATTGAATTACTTCTGATGGTAATGGGGGACGTGGACCGACCAAATTCATATCACCTTTTAATACATTTATCAATTGTGGTAATTCGTCTAATGAATATTTTCTAAGAAATTTCCCAACTGAAGTAATTCTAGGATCATCACTTATTTTAAAAACAGGTCCTGATTGTTCATTTTGATCCATTAAATCATCAAGTTTATTTTCTGCATCAGCCACCATTGTTCGAAATTTAAGTAAATGAAATTTTCTACCATGATATCCCACTCTTTTCTGTGAAAAAAATACAGGACCTTTAGAAGTAACCTTAATAATAATTGGGACAATAACTAAAATGGGTGAAAATAATGTAATGATACCAAGTGCTAAAATAAATTCGATATAAGTTTTAATAATGAGCTTAAATAATTTCTTATCTGTTGGGTGGAATGAAATAGTTGGAATATTGTACCAGTCATCAACAAATGGTTCCACATCTAATTTATTTATGCTTTCTGTAAATACATCAAGATTAATAATAATATGGAAATTGATACCTAAACTGTTTAAAAAATCTACTTTCTCATTAAAGTCTGGTACTTGCCCTGGAGGCATTGCAAAAAATATTTCATCCACAGGATTTTCCATTAATATGTTATTAAAATTTGAAAATGATTTAACAATATTGTCATTTATATTTAATCCAACCCTGTCTAAATCTGGATCTAAAATATGTGATACGATATATCCATATTCTTCATGATTAGCAAATTCTGCTATAAGCCTTTTTGCTCTTTTTTTACTTCCAATAATGACAATATATCTTGTATTCCGCCCTAATGTTCTCATATTTTCGAGATAATATTTAACAAACCATCTTTTGAGTAATAGTAACCAAAAACTGATAGATACAATTGCAATTATAGTAGTTCTATAGAACAACTCATTTTTAATAAGGAATGAAACTGTAATTAGAATTGACAATCCTAATAGAGATATAATTAATATTGAGTTGAAAAAAGATGTATAACTCGTCCGCCTATACAGAAGAGAATTATCATAAACCTGAAATAAAATATGATAAAGGACGAGCAAAAGGGGAGCCATAAATGGGTGGAATGATTGTTCATCTATAACACTCAATAAATTCCGTGAATGGTATATTTGTTCAATTAGAATTCCTGATCCAATCGAAACTACAAGGATAATATGGTCTGTTAACCTATTTAGAAATGCAAAAAGTTTGGCTTGCTCTTTTAACAAGATTTACTCCAAAATGCTGTTATGTTTATTTATTCTGTTGATAAAATGATTTAATTGTATCTACCACATGTATTAATTGTTCATCAGTTATTTCAGGAAAGATAGGTAGTGAAAGGATTTCATGTTGGTATTTAGCTGAAATAGGAAAATCACTTTCGGAGTGATTTAAATAATCATATGCTTTCAAAAATGGAAGTGGTGTAGGATAATGTATTCCTGTGTTAATTCCGTTTTCTTTTAAATAAGATTGCAAATCACTTCGATTTTGGGCACGAATTACATATAAATGAAATACATGTTTTCCATCATCATGAATTTTAGGCGTTACAATGCCTTGAATATCTTGTAATAAATCATTGTATTTTATTGCAACAGATAGTCTGGTGTCAGACCATTCTTTTATGTAATTCAATTTTACTGTTAAAATAGCAGCTTGTATCCCATCCATTCGACTATTTATTCCTTCTATTTCATGGAAGTGTTTTTTTAACGCACCATGATTTGCAAACATTCTCATTTTATCTGCTAATTGATCATTATTTGTTATGATACCTCCAGCATCACCATAGGCACCGAGATTTTTTCCTGGGAAAAAACTAAATGTTCCTACATCTCCTAAAGTGCCAACTTTCCCCCCTTTCCATTCAGCAAAATGAGCTTGAGCGCAGTCTTCAATTAAAAATAAATTATGTTTGTTACATAGCTCTTTTATAACATCCATATTTACGGATTGACCGAACAGATGTACAGGTATAATAGCACGTGTTTTTGGAGTGATATTTTCTTCGATCTGATCAACATCAATAGTATAATAATCAGGATGTATATCCACAAATATGGGTTTTGCCCCAGTTTGGCTAATTGTTTCTGCAGTAGATATCCATGTGTTAGAAACGGTTATTACTTCATCTCCAAATCCTATCTCCAATGCTTTTAAAGCAATATAGATGGCATCCGTACCATTTGCACAACTAATAACATGATTTACATTATAAATATCTTTATAATCATTTTCAAATTGTTGAACGTATTTTCCTTTAATAAAGGCTGTTTCCGAAATAACATTTTCAATAGCTAAATCAATTTCGTCTTTTATTGATTGGTATTGTGCTTTTAAATCCACAAAAGGGATATTTGTAACTTGAGTATTCATGATTTTTTCATATTCGTAATTGTTTTGTAATTATTCATGGGTCTATCCTTTATTATTGATTCAATAATATTTAGATACTTTACTTTTTCATCTTCCCAATTTAATCGATTATTAATTTGTGATGCTTTAATGGCAAATGTTTTCAATGAATTTGGTGATTGGACTAGATCTAATAATTGGTCGCAAAAAGAGTCAGCATCTCCAGCTATATAATAAATAAGTTCATCATCTTCAAAATAGTAATCAATAGCTTTGTTTCTTACCGTCATTGTGGGAAGTCCCATAGCAATATTTTCCATCAGCTTTAGTGGAAGCATTAAATTAGTTGCTTCAGATATATGATACGAGACAATGCCTATATCTGAATTATATAATTTTTCTGGAATATCACTTAATGGTATTTGCCCGTGATATTTTACATGATCAGATAAATTATATTGATCAATTGTTTGTTTTAAGTCATTAACACCATCACCTTTCCCATAAATATTCATGGATATTTTACTATAGGTACGAAGGGCTTTCCCCAATCCTTCTAATATTACATTCAATCCGAAACGTTCAGCAATTGTCCCATGATAAATAAGTGTGTAATGATTTTGGTCTTTATTTGAGTCAATATGTTGATACTGATGTAAATTAAATAAATTTGTATCTGCATAATTTGAAATAATATGAGCTTTTTTTACATTTAAGCCATGATATTTAACGTTGTGTTCTAGGTGAGGTTGGTGCACATTTATGACTAAGTTTGCATACCAACATGACAATTTTTCTTGAAATAAAAGGATATAATAAAAAATATAGGATAATGGTGGCTGGAATTTAGCCTTATATATTTCAGGCATTGTGTCATGGATATCTAAAATAACTTTAGCACCAAATATTTTATTAAATATTGTTGTAAAGACTAAAAAGTCAGGCATATTATGGACATGAATTATTTTATATCGAAATAAGTTTTTTATCGAAACATGAAAAAATGTTCGTAAAAAAAAGGATAAATATGATAAAATATAGGCCATATTAGAACTACCTCTATATTGCTCAATATTTAAATATTGTAAATTGATTCCATTATCTTTCTGGCTGGTTTGGTTTTTTTCTTTTAAGACAAAACAATCAACAACAAAACCAGAAGAAGCTAATGCTTCAGCATATCGTCTCACTCGCGGATCTCTAGAATATTCTGTGTATGCGATCATTCCAATGGTTTTAGTAGATTTCATTTATACCATTCTTAGTTATAAGTTTTGCAAATTGAGCATTTAATTTATTTTTTTCTGACTCACTGAAGCAATTTTCCCATCTACCAATATTATGTTTAGATAAATCAATATTTAGTAAAGATTTTTCAAATGGAATATTGATGTATTTACATATACGTCTTATCTCTTTTTCAGGATCACGAATCAATTGTTCAAAAGCTATTTCTAAATAAAAAGTGTTGGGAATATCCTTTTTAATACTTTCCCATCGATAAAGAACATCCTGAATCCATTTCGCATTTTGTAATACATCATTACTACCCCAATCTTTCGTTTTATATGATGCAATTATATCTCTAGGATCTCGATGAATATGAATTAGTTTTAGTGATGGAAGAATTTTAATCAAAAAATCAAGATGAACTAAATTTGAAGGAGTATGCTCAACAATAACTTTTTTCTTATTTGTTTTTGAGATTTGATTATATAAATCATTCATAAAACTTTGAGTCTTTTGAATAAATAGTTCTTCTGTATGTGGAGAACAATAATATGATTTATTGATTAAGAAAGGTTTTTCACTTGGATTTATTAATTTAAGAAATCCTTTCTGAATTAAATTAACTTTTCCAGCCCATGCATGATTTGACTGATATTCAATTAATGATGAAATATAAGAATCTATCCATTGGTCATAAAATGTGTTGGATGTATGCTCGGATAAACCATGGTTAGGGTATTTACCAACATATCGCAATTTAAGATTGGACATTAAGGACTTAAATCTTTCGATTGCCATATCTCCATGGAAAAAGGACCAATGATCAACAAGTGAATGTTTTAATGAAATTAATCCATCTGGGTCTGTTAAAAATCTGAGCTCTTGGTCAAATGAGTATACTTCGGAATGTTTTGAAAGTATTTTAGAAAGTATAGTCGTGCCAGACCTCCCCGTACCACCAATAAAAATAGGAGAAATTGTTGATGCTGTCATTTTATAAGACTGCTCTTTCATATAAATTGAAAGTTTGTTTTACTTTAAAGTTTTGGGAATAGGGAATTACTGACTTTATACAATTATTTATGGAGATATTTGTTTTATTAGTCATGGCAAACTTTATTTTAGTAGCTAAATCATAATTGTTTTCTGGCTGAAATAGAAATCCATTTAAATCATTTTTAATTATTGACGGCATTATGCCAACAGCCGATCCAATAACAGGTGTACCACATGCTAAAGATTCTATTGCCACTAGCCCAAATCCTTCAGCTTGAGAAGGAATAATTACTGTATCGACTTTATTCATCCAAAGAGCTATATCCGATTGTTTTTTAGGCCCAATGAAATCAAAATATTTTTCAAGATTGTAATGTGTGATTGTTGCTTTATAATTTTCTTCATCAGCACCAGTTCCGATAACGGTACACTTAAAAAATAAATCTGGATCATTAATAATAATATGTCTAAATGCTTCAATAATATGTTGAAATCCTTTTACTTTTACGAATCTTCCAATAAATAAAAAATGAAACTCTTTTCCTGATTTAGTTGGCTCTAATGTTTGATTAAAAAATATATCATTATTTACGCCCATATCAATAACATGAATTTTCTCTGATGGAATATTGTAGGATTGAATTATTTCATTTTTCAAATTTTCACTGACAGCGATAATTGCATGAGTGAATGAGAGGGTCAATTTATTAGCCCAATACTTCAAGGATGTGAAATGGATTCTAGTGTCTAATATGTCACTACCATGAACAGTTAAAATAAATTTAGAAGAATTGAAAATTTTTGAAAGAAGTGTAATAAATCCAGTTGGGTAAGAAAAGTGCGCATGAATAATATCAAATTTATTAAATGTGCAATTCCAAAATATTTTAAAAAAGAATACAAGATATTTTTTAATAATAATAATTGGATTATTATTACTTCCACCACCTGTTACAATTGAATATTTTAACCCAAAAGTTTTATGAAGCATTTCAATTTGTTCTTTAATGAAGATACCAGAGAATGGTTTATAATCAGAAGGGTACATATTTGTAGCATATAAAACTTTCATTATTCTTCCCAACTAGTTAATTAACCCTAAATGACTGATAGAATCGGGATGGGAATTTTCTTTTATCTGATTATAGTGGCAATACTCAATTCCTAAAAATAACGCAAATAATGTGCTACCCATCGGAGCTGTTATAACATGCCCTGCAAAAGAACTATATAAAATTAAAAAGTAAATTAACATTGCATTCCTATTTGTGTCTCGGTTTGCAATTATCGGAATTATTGTTTTAAAAATGGGTAAATAAATAAATATTAAACCTATAATACCATAATCTAGAAATAGATCAATTAAATCCATCTCACTTCCGGTACGCCCGGCATAAGATTCACCAACCATTTTAGATTTCATGGCATTTCCATATCCAATTAAATAGCTGGATGGTTTTGATTGCATTTGCCTTAAGCCTAAATCTGCACGATATGCCCGCGTACCTGAAACCCATGAATACCAACGTAATGGTATGATTTTAATTTGAGAATGTTCATTAAAATAATTAACACTATGTAAGGCTCTTTCACCATAGCGCGAGATTAAAGCATTATCCGAAAAAATCAACTTATTTAAAAATCCACTCGTAAATAGGAGTGAAATTAGCAAAAAGCTAATTATAGTTAGACTTTTATATAACCTTGATGAGAAAACTTTGAATAGTAAAAAGTATAATAAAAAGAATGGGTAGACTAGTATAATTTGAGTTCCGCTTAAATAAAGAGAAATCAAAATAGCTAACAAATATATTAAATTGATTGATTTTTCTTTTATTTGGTATGTGTAATAAATCGATAATACAAATCCTAAAATTGCAGTAGGGTTTGCGCCATAGAAAAAACTTTTACTTGATTCATAATATCCAGAATAAGCATTTACACCAACACCCGTTACAAAACTTCCAATAATAAAAGTTGTAAATACAATCATATTTGAAAATAAAATTTGATCAACTTTAGATTTATAAAAAGAATAATTCATTGAAACCTGATGAAATAAGAGTAAAAAAAATAGTGGTTTTATGATAGCAATTATTTCAAGAGGAATGGCAGATATAGCATGGTCTCTTAAATAGTAAAACAAAATAGATATAGGTGCAAAAAATCCAAATAAATAAATATGTTTATTTTGTTGGTTGGCTGTTTTCCTCAATAATATTTCCAATGCTAAGAATAAAGTAATCACCCCTCGCACGATTTGGCCAGGTGATATAGCAGGTTCAATTCCAAGATATTTCAGCACAAAACCATTTAATAGGTCAATCAGTAAAAACGTATTAAAATAATATAGGATTAAAACTTTCAGGCTGAAGTGATTTTCAGAAACAGAATTAGTGGTGCTATTTATATTTGCGGTAAGCATTTATTCAATAACATATTCTAATTGTTTTAAGTTTTTTATGATTTTTGGTATCATTAATTTTTTTTCAATATTTGAAAGATTATCTTTCCATTTACCAATAGACTTTTTGTTAATAGGATTTAATAAATTTTTAAAATGTTCATACTGTTGAACATCCATCATGTTTAATGACACAGATTCATGATTAATCATCCCATCAGAAAAATCCATTTCCAAGAATTGACAAATATTTTGGATTTCAAATTGTGTATTTGAGACCAAATCTTCGTAACGAACTGTAATTATTCGTTCCTGTTCAATTGTTTTTTCAAATTCACGCACCATTTCAATAGCTTGATTCCATCTAAGACATGAATTAGTAATAGATGATAATCCAGCTACTTTTAAAGAACTGACAACATCACGACCATCACGAATTAAATTAATAAATTTTGCATTTGGGAATGTTTTATTAACCCATTTAAGGTAGAAAGTATTTAAAGGAGTCTTATCGCCCCATCGTAAGGCTTTTGGTTTGTTTATGCGTCCATATTCACGATATATTAAATCAATTAAGTTTGCCAGTGACTTATCTTTATTGTCTAGTTGAGTGCCCTTAAGCTCAACATTTGTCAATTCAATATCCCACATTGAAAATTGTTTTGAAGACGAATAACATTTAATAATGGCATTAGTTATTTTTCCCCAAGATGAATTTTGTAAAATATGAAACTTTTTAAATGCAGGCCGAAATGCAAATGATTCAGGAGGAATGATTATTTCTGGATGCCCCATTAACATAGTCCTTAATAATGTTGTTCCACTACGGCCAGCTCCAATAATAAAAAATGGATTTAACTTATTTTTTGCTGATAAAGGGTATGTCATTTCTCTGGCAATTAAAATGTCCATAATAAAATGATTCATAGCTAATCGTAATTTCGGAAAATATTTTACCATTAATTTTCTCTTATTATTATGATAATAATTTCCCAAAAGTCATTTGAAATAATGGAATATTTAATTTCTTTTTATAAAAATAATCCAACATAAAAATATTAATAATCATTGATAGTGAAACGGCGATTGCTACACCTAGATTCCCAAATGTATACCCAAGTGAAAAAGTAAAAATAAGATTTAATATAGAAAAAAGAACTACTCGAATCAAATTTGTGTATAGGTGTCCTGTCATTATGAGTAGTGTTGAGAAAGGTCCAAATAAAAATATACTTCCACTACCGATAAATAAAATTAACATTATGGATGATAATTGTAAATATTCTGGTGGCATGAAGTACATTGTATATACTTGAAAAAAAATGAATAGCAGAAAAAAAGCTGGGAAAATTGTATAAATACAAACTTTAAACACTTTAAAAATATTCTCATGGATTTTTTCAACATTTTTTTCATACCAGTTTTTAGTAAATATGGGATTGAAACTTTTTTGTAGGGCTTGGGGAATCATTAAAATGGATCGTGCAAAGGTAAGGGCATACGCAAAAAGACCAGAGGCTTCATTACCGCTAATGTATCCGATAATTAAAATAGGTACACGCGTTGCGAAATCGCCAACAAACCCAGCTAATATATTTTTTGTGCCAAAAATTATATGTGACTTTATCCAGTGCCATGAAAAAGTCCCCCAGTATCTAACAGTCATAAAAAGGAGAATGATAAATAATAATCCTTCAATACCAATAAATAATTTGCCAATCGCATTTAATTTAAATTGGGAAGACGACAAATAAGTAATTCCCCCGACCAAAGCTAACCACCGGATTAACCGAATTGATGCATACGTTTTCATTGCCCTAAGGCCAACAAAGAATCCATTCATTGTTTTATTAATTGCAAACAAGGGAGTTGCAATACAAATTATTTTTATAAATGAATAAACTTCAGGATTTGGGAATGCGTTTGGAAAATATTTTAAAAATAGATAAAAGATACTAACTGTAAAGGCTGACATGACAATGACAGCATAAATCGAATTTATAAATATTTCATTCAATTGAAGATTGTCATCACCATACTGTGAAGCATGCTTTTGAACGGATATTTGTATCCCAAAAGAAGACAAAAGAGAAATCAGCATATATACTGAAAGCCCTTGGCTAAAGATCCCCAATCCATTTGACCCATATTTTACTGCAACAATCGTATTAATTATGAGAGCAGAGATACCTACCAAAACATGGGAAATGATTGTGAGCAATGAATCGCTCACAAATTTGATTTGTATGGTATTTTTTATTTTTTCAACCAAAATATTCTCTCAAAGTAATTATGCTTCTTCTTCATTTGTATGTGCATATACAACGTAGGGTATTGAGGCAATAATGCCCACGATAAATGACATAATGACAATTAGAGTTCTTTTTGGTTTTGCTTTTTTTACTGCTGGTTCGGCAATGTCTAAAATATTGATATGTAGGTTTTCTTTTGCTTCATCAATTTTGGCAATTTCAAACTGTTGACGTAAAGTGATATATACTGCCCGGTTTTCATCTACACCACTTTCAAGTCGACTCCTCATCATTTTAGACCTTGGCGTTTCATGTGATGATGGATTGTTTTTCCTAAAGATTGTGAGTTCATCTTCAGAAATTTCCAATTGAACTTTAGCATCTTTCATTTGTCTTAATATGAAATTTTTATTTCTTACCGCTTCTCGGTGTTGTTCAATTGAAATAAAATCTTTTACAAATTCAGAAATATAATTTGCAATATCTGCCGCAAGTTGCGGCTCTTGCATGAGGACTGAAATAGTGATAAGCCCAGAAACTTCTTCATTTGTCTTAATTAAATTATCTAACTCAATGATAGCTTCATTTGTTAAAACTTTAATAGTATCTGTATCAAATGAATTATTTTTCACTAATTTGAGTAACCATGTCCTGAGTGAGAATAATTTAGGTTCGTCTAATTCCCAGAATTGGATTAAGTCGATTCCATCAGGGTACTGAACTGTCTCCCATTTTTTTAAAACAATATTTTTCTTGAGTCGTCGACTATTTACAATATCTGGAATATTATAACTGGGGGCTGGGCCAAGTCCACCAATACCAAATGTTTTTGCTAATCCTTGAAATTCGCCCAATGAGCCACCACCGGAACCTAAGTCACCAGCAGGATACATTGAAATCATAGAACTAAAATACACAGGTGCGACAAGTGCATAAATTATACCTAAGATTGATACACCGATGGAACTTTTTAAAATGAACCATTTTTTCATCAAAATAATATTCCATAGGGCGGATAAATTTAATTCCCCTTTAGAGTTAAGCAATTCAGGCTTGAATGATTCTTTATTTGAGTTTGATGATGTAATTAAACCTCTCTTCTTTAATTCTGCAATCCTATTTCTTAATGTTTTCTCAGACAATTCATACTTTTTTGCAATTTCCCGTCTTAATTTAGGATTATCTAATATCCCAGGGTGTTGAGAGACGATATCTACAATTTTTTGCTCATGTTGAGTTAATGTCATTTTAATTTCCTGTGGTGGCTTGTATTACTGCTATCAGAGTTGCAAATTGTCCAAATGTTGTCAAAATATCTTTTAGTAGAAGCCATTTATTATATTCCATTTTTTCAGCAATAAATATGGCATCTCCATTTTCGATGGGAATATTTTTCTTGAACGGGAGTCTTTGACCTGTACCAGCCTTTATAATATATTTTTTTGATGTGGCTGTAGATGTAACTCCACCAGCTAGGTCTAAATATTTATTAGCATTATTGTTTATATTAAATGGATATCTACCTGGTCTTTCTACTGCACCTAATACTTCAACATAATTATAATTTTTTGGAATAAGAATTTCATCATTTTTTGAAACTTTAAAATTGAATATAGATTCTGTTTGATCCTTTGAATTGGACTCTAAAGAGCCTTTTTTGGTTAACATGCGAGCTTTTATATAAGCTCTTTCTTCGATAGATCTATTTTCTTCAGGAATCAACATAATACGTAATTTTTCTTTATCGGGGATTAAAGCAATATTTCCATTATTTATAATCATTTTTGTTGAATCTGCTTTTGAAGTAAAGCCTCCAGCTTTTATTAGAATATCATTCACAGTAGTCATACCTGGCTCAATAGTGTACACACCAGGATAATGTACTTCTCCAATGATGATTACAACATCTTGTTTTTTATAATTCTGGGAATAACGAACCATGATATGATCTTCTGGTTGTGTATTTATATCTTTTGCTAATTCAAGTGTCGTATTAAATGTATGCTTTTCTGTTTTATTTGCAAATCGTGTAACTTCAATTTTAGTTGGGTCTGCATCAGGCCTTAACCCACCTGATAATTGAATAAAATCATATAAAGATTCATTTAAAACGTATTCATAATTCCCTGGTATCTTTATTCCACCATATATACCAATTAAATGTTGTCGAAGAGGAAATGTAACAATGTCACCTTGGTTCAGGAGAGGGTTATGTTCATCCATCCCTGTAGTGCCAAACTTAGATAAGTCAATGAATATGGTATCTTGTCCTCTTAGGATGAAGGCATTGCGTTTTGATATTTGCGGGTAGGCAACATCATTGATAGATGATTTATAGGATTTATTACGATTTATTTCATTATCTGAATCACTGGATTGTATACTAGATAAAATTTCTTGAAATAAATCAGATACACGTGTCATTGGTGTAACCGTATAAAAACCTGGGTTTTGGAGATGTCCTATAACTTTTATTTTAAATTCGCGAATTTCAGATAATATAATATATACTTGGGCACTTTGATTTAATGCTGTTATAGCCGATTTCATTTTAATAATACTATTAGACAAGGATAAATATTTTAGTTGCACAATTCCAATGGATGGAATAAGTATTTCCCCAGTAGGTGAGACCGTAAGGGTATAATTGCTTACATTGTCGCTTGCAATAATATTGACAAGAAATTGATCGCCCGGGCCGACTATATAGGCTTCAGAATCAATAGGTTTGTCAATTTTTATTTTTGTTTGAATTTGCCTTTCACTTGTAACTGAACCATTACTTAACCCAGACGAACTCATTTTAGTTTGAGCCATCCGAAGTGCATTAATATCAATTGTTTGACCGAGAATAATGGACATAGTACAAAAACTAATGAATATATTTTTCATAGGATAATAATTATGTATGCTTGGAATAGTGAATTACTATTGAGGATCTAATAGCAAAACGAAATTCTATTCATATAAGTCGCAACTTTCCTTATTTTTATTTAAAAACAGACCTGTTAGCGATTATTTTCGATAGAATTCCTTTGTTGTTGTGATAAATATTACATGGAAATGAGTAACTTGTCAAAGGTTATAATTATACAATCATTCTATATTTATTGCGTGGTATCCAATAAGAAATATTCAATGCCCGGGCACTGAATTATTATATTTTAACTTAGGAAAAGAATATCCAAGAGTCATTTCTGTCTTGAAAACTTTTATAAAAGAAATACCAAGTAAAGATAGGACTGGTTCTTGGATTGCCTTTTTGAGCCCTGTAGCTTCTGCCGTTAATTCTTGGACTAATTAAATGATATCAATAAATGAAATAAGACAGAATCCAGATAAGGTGAAACAATCTCTCTCTAAAAAAGGGGAGCAGATTGATATCGAGCAAATCCTATCTTTGGATGCTTCACATAGAAAAATCCAATTCTCGTTAGATGAAAAACGGGCAGAACGTAATAGAGTGTCTGACGAAATTGGGCAAATAAAAAAATCTGGCGGACATGCCGATGATGCTATTGCTGCAATGCGTAAAGTTGGAGATGATATTAAATCTTTAGAAGAAGAAGAAAGTACTTTAAAGGAGACCTTATCTCACATATTATTACGATTACCAAACATGCCACATGAATCTGTACCTGAAGGAATGGATGAAACAACAAATGTTGAAATAAGACAATGGGGAAAAAAGCCTGGTTACTCTTTTAATCCTAAGACACATACAGATTTAGGCGAATCACTAAATTTATTTGATTTTAAACGATCGTCAAAATTATCTGGTTCAGGTTTTCCCCTTTATATAGGTAATGGAGCAAAGCTAGAAAGGGCATTGCTGTCCTTTATGCTAGATCACCATATTGAAAAATATGGCTATACTGAAATATTCCCTCCTGTTTTGCTTAGGCGATCTGCCATGACCACCACGGGCCAATTGCCAAAGTTTGAAGAAGATATGTACCATACTAAAGTAGATGATTTGTACCTTGCGCCAACAGCGGAAGTTCCAGTGACAAATATTTATCAAGGTGAAATAATCGATGAAAAAGATTTGCCCATCAATTTGGTTGCATATTCTCCTTGTTTTCGCCGCGAAGCTGGATCTTATGGAAAAGATACACGTGGGTTATTGAGGGTTCATCAATTTAATAAAGTTGAATTAGTGAAATTTGTTACCCCTGAATCATCTTATAATGAATTAGAAAGTTTAACTCATCAGGCTGAATCTGTTTTACAAGCTTTAGGTTTACATTATAGAGTATTATCTCTATCTACTGGTGATTTAAGTTTTTCAGCTGCAAAGTGTTATGATATTGAAGTATGGGCACCAGGAGAAGGGAAATGGCTAGAAGTAAGTTCTTGTAGTAACTTTGAATCATTTCAAGCGCGCCGTGGCGAAATACGATTTAGGAATGATGAAACGAGAAAAGTTGAATATTTACACACTTTAAATGGGTCTGGGGTTGCTACACCACGACTGTTTGTTGCATTAATTGAAACATACCAACAGGAAGATGGGTCTATCAAATTCCCAAGTGATGTGGCTCATTATTTAGGTATGAAGGAGATTCGCTGATTGCGAACTATTTGGATTATTATTAATCTGATCGTTTGGACGATTATATTGGGAGGTGGTGGAGCTATCCTTTCTCTATTTAGCCGGCATAGTACTCGCATTATGCATCAGGTATCTGTAACATGGTCTAAACTTATTTTATGGTCAGGTAATATCCGTTATTCTGTATCGGGATTAGAACATATATCACAAAACCAATCTTATTTTTTTTCGGGGAATCATTCATCGGGATTTGATATTCCTTTAGCTTATGCGACTATTCCAAATAAAATGGTTTCCATCGCCAAAATTGAATTAAAAAAAATCCCAATATTTTCTCAAGCACTTTCAGCTGGTGGACATATATTTGTTGACCGCAGCCGTCGTGATAAAGCGATCGAATCTTTACAGAAAGCTATACTTTCCCTTCAAAAAGATCCAAGATCCATTCTATTGTTTCCTGAAGGAACAAGATCCCTTGATGGTAACATTAAACCATTTAAAAGAGGTGGCATTGTTATGGCCATTCAAATGGGAATACCTATTGTTCCTGTTGCTTTTTGCGGAACATATCAACTACTCACTAAAGGGAGCTGGGCCATAAAAAACATTCCAATTGAAACAGTTTTGGGAACACCAATATCTACGAAAAATCTTGATTTAAAAGATAGGCGAAAAATTGCTGAACAAATTCGTAAGGAAGTGATTCAACTCAAACAAACTTGGGATCAAAAACACCTTTGATTTATTCATACCCAAAACCCAAATCAAGCCATTACATTTTTGATCATCCTGTCATCAAAGAAAAACACTTAATTCAAAAATGGGGGTCCTTAGGGAAAGGGCACATTATTTATATTCGTAATTCTAAACCAATAATGGTTATAGACCCGGGGAAAGAGAATTATTATAATGGCCCTGATTTCTTAAATGCTCAATTATTTATGAATGGGGAAATGATTCTAGGTGACGTTGAAATTCATGTGAATGAAGCAAGCTGGATCTATCATGGACATCATCAAGATAAACGGTATGATTCCGTGATTCTTCATGTTGTGAATCAGTTTTCACTTAATGCAATTACTTCAATTCCTACGGCTAAATTGGATGTAAATACGCAATATAAAGTAAGGCCAGTATGTTCGTTGGATGAATATAATGTTTCACAAAATGTATTTCCCACACTCCAGATTTTAGGTGGTAATAGATGGAAACAACGTATCGATTTATTCAAATTAACTCAAAATCATACTATGGAATATTTTCTTGAACAAACGTTAGCGATACTCGGTTCAAAAGGAAATGAATGTGCATTTCAATCTTTAGGTAAAAAAGTATTACAAGAGATAAAAGGAACTGTCAATCAGGATGATGTCATAAAATTATTTAATGAAGTGGCCCAAACATTGGAATGGAATACACGTGGTATTCGCCCGGCCAAACATCCTAGAACCTTGATTCCAAAAGTTGCCAAATTATTTCATTCTATAATCACTGAATACAGCTTCATAATGAGTAAACCATTACATCATGATCGAATGGTTGAAAAATTGAAGTATTTTGGATTCGGGCAAGGCCTTATTACAGAATGGATGGGTAATGTACTCCTACCATTTTTAGGTGCGCATGCTATAGTGAAAGCCTCATTAAATGGATACATCCAATTGAAGCAGGAGTGGATGGAACTATCTCTTCCTTACACGTATGGAAAAGTTCAACGACAATTTGGTCATTTTTTACCAGCTCAATCGTTGAAGAATTTCTCCATTTTACAAGGGTTTTTGGAACTTGAATCTAATTATTGTAGTAAGACCTATTGTTTAGTTTGCCCATGTAAAGGAAGTAGGAGTTCACAATTAAGATAAATATAATTACTTTATTTCAGCCCATACAGCCTATTGTGCTAAGTGTTATAGCACACTAACTTCCCACCCTTAAAATCGATGTAAATCACTTTGAATAACACCTTTACAAGAATTATCATTATTGTCGTTCTAACATTGTTGAGCGCTAATTATGGCTCTGAGCCAAAGCCTTCGGCTACCATTACCACAACTAGTTCGGCCGGGTCTGGTTCACAAATCACCCCTACAGGTGTGGACGAGGCGCAAAATAGATTTCCTGCTATACTTCAAGATATCAAACTAATTCTTACAGAAGTTCAGATTGCAGATTTTCATCATGATTCCTTAGAAGCAGCTTATAACCTGAGTCGTATATATGAGCTTCTTATGGAAGCGGACCAGCTTGGTGATATGAGTATCGAGGATAAAGAAGAATTTGATCGCTTTGATAAAACATTTACTGATATTATTTCAAATAAACTATCAACTGTAACATTGAGTAATGCACCTTTTTCTGCTGATAAAGTTCGAAATGAGTTAACAACTAAAATTGATCCATTAGAAATTGAAATGGGCGATAGTAAATTTGTTGTCGTGGATGATAGAGATGGGCACATTCCACTTGTTCGGAATAAGCAAGTAGATCAAGTTATTAGTTATTTTACAATAACAAAAAAGGGCCGGAAACAGTTTGAAATATGGCTTGAACGATACCATGAATATAAAGGCCTTATTCTCCCAATATTAAAAGCACATGAAGTGCCAGAGGAAATAATCGTTTTAGCGATGATAGAATCAGGGTTAAACCCCAAAGCCTATTCTCACGCTCATGCATCAGGAATGTGGCAATTTGTATATGCTACAGGGAAATCATATGGATTAGATCGTAATTGGTATATTGATGAAAGACGAGATCCTGTAAAGGCAACACATGCTGCTTGTAAGTTTTTATTAGATTTGAATGAATCTTTTGATAATTGGTATTTAACCATAGCTGCCTATAATGCGGGTGGCGGAAGGATTCGAAGAGCGACAAAAATCCATCAAACATTTGATTTTTGGCAATTACATTCCTTACCCATAGAAACACGAAACTATATTCCGTACTTTTTGGCAGCGGCAATTATTGTTGCATCACCTAGTGAATATGGGTTTGATTTACCTATCGTAAAGCCATTTAAATATGAAGAAGTCCAATTAGAAAAAAGTGCTGACTTAGCTGTTTTAGCCCATACAGCCGGAATAAAGGTTAAAACATTACGTCAATATAACCCAGAATTAAGACAATCTGCTTCTCCTGCAGATGGCCCCTATTTATTGAAATTACCTCATGGCAAGAAAGCACAGTTTATTACGAATTGGTCATCTCTGTCGGATAATGAAAGGTTTACACCTCAGTTTGTAACCCATCGCGTGAAATATGGTGAAAGTTTATGGACGATATCACGAAAATATAATGTATCTGTCCATGACATTGCATCTGTGAATAAGATTAAAAACAGACACAAAATCCGAGTGAGTAGTCGTCTGAAAATACCATCAAAGGGGGGGCGGTTATACGGGAGTTCTCAAAATGGTGGTCCTCCAGGTCATTATAAGACCATATATACTGTTCGGCGAGGAGATACTCTGGGGCAAATTGCAGAAGATCACCGGACGCACGCCCGAAAAATTAGACGTTGGAATAATATAAGATATGGATCTTATATTATTCATCCTGGACAAAAATTGACCATATGGGTCAAAGAAGGATAATCTCCAAATCAAGGAGGAGTTCATCATGACAAAACAAGAAATCGTTGATATTGTTTCAAATGCTACTGGGTTAACCAAAGTAGAGACAGAAACAATTATGAATGGTGTCATGTCTACAATTGTAGACGCATTAGCCAATAACGAACGTGTAGAATTGCGTGGGTTTGGCACGTTTGGAGTAAAACACCGAATGCCAAAAAAAGCTCGGAATCCCGGTACAGGTGAAGCGATTTATCTGCCGGAAAGATATGTTCCGACTTTTAAACCCTCAAAAATGATGCGATCACGTGTAAATGAATTAATAAACAAGTAAAAGAGGAATTTTATGCCCTGCGGAAAAAAACGCAAAAAGCGCAAAATGAATACCCATAAACGGAAAAAACGTTTACGCGCAAATAGACATAAGAAAAAGAACAAATAATCGTTCTTCAATTTGAGGGTGCGACTCATATCATATGGGTCGCATTTCCTTTAAGTATAACAGGATTTTTGATCATCTGTCATAATCTGTAATTTCCCCTATGCACATGGACCAAAAACCCTTATCCATTTCGGAGCTTACGAAGCGGATAAAGTCGCTGATAGAAGGGGAATTTCCTGAAATATGGATAACAGGTGAAATTTCCAATTTTCACCATCATAGTTCAGGCCATATGTATTTTACGCTTAAAGACCATCAAGCAGAAATAAAATGCACATTCTTTCGAGGATATAATCAATATGTAAGGTTTAAACCGGAAGAAGGAATGCAGGTTATCGCGTCAGGGGCTGTTTCGGTTTATGAGAAAAGGGGCCAATATCAATTATCTGTTCGCCAATTAGAGCCAGCGGGAATAGGCACATTATACCTAGCCTTTGAAACATTAAAAAAAGAACTTCAAGCTGAAGGACTTTTTGCCCAAGTACATAAAAAATCATTACCCATCTTTCCAAAAAAAGTTGGAATTGTAACATCTGATACAGGAGCCGCCTTAAAAGATATGATTCAAGTTTTAGGAAGACGCGCTCCACACATCTCCATTGTTGTCCGCCCAACAAAAGTTCAAGGTGTTGGAGCCGCTGAAGATATTGTTCAGGGGATAAAGGCTTTTCAATCGCAGCAAGATATTGATGTGCTAATCATTGGACGGGGTGGAGGCTCTTTAGAAGATTTATGGGCTTTTAATGAAGAAATTGTAGCGCATGCTATTTATAAAAGTACAATTCCGATAATTTCAGCAGTGGGACACGAAGTAGATATTACTATTTCAGATTTAGTAGCTGACTTACGAGCACCCACTCCTTCAGCGGCAGCAGAATTAGCTAGTATGACAACTCATGAAATAATTGCTTTAAGCGAAGATCATTTAAATGCAATTAAACACAGGGTGGCTCAAAAAATATTATATAGATGGCAAGAATGTGATTCATTAGAGAATCGTCTTAAAATGCGAGACCCTTCTCGACGTATTAAACGGAATAAAGATATTTTAAATCGAATATACCATCAAATTGAATTTGCAATCCTGACAAAGCAATCGTCCTTAAAAGCGGGAATAGGAAATATTGAAAAACATTTAATATCTTTAAATCCAACTTCTGTGCTACACAGAGGATTTTCGATTGCCAAACGGAAAGATGGACAAATTGTACGGTCAAATAAAGATTTAGCAAATGGCGATTTATTCAATATTCAAACTGGTGATGGCCAATATGAAGCTGAGAAAAAACAAAATATTGATGACTAAAGATAAAAGCAAAATCCATCTAATTAGGTTCAAAAACATAAGGTAAATTCACACATGACTGATCAGCAAAAACCCAAACATTTTGAAGAAGCACTTCAGCGTCTAGAAACGATTGTAGCAAAAATGGAATCGAGAGATGAAAGTTTAGAAGAAAGTTTAACTTTATTTGAAGAAGGGATGACCTTATTGTCTTTTTGTAAAGATCAGCTCCAAACGGCTGAGCAAAAAATTGAAGAATTGTCAGGACGTTCTCCCGATGATGAATCGAAGGATCATGGCTCCCGCTAAATCAATTGGTATTTGGGGAAATACAGATAAACCCCAATTTTGGTCATTATTACAGCCGTTGATTCAGTGGATTGAAGAGAATAATGGTACACCTTATTTAACGACTCGAATTCGAGATGTTTGTCCTTCATCTTTCCCAAGCCAAGTCCATTTCATTGAACACCCAGACGATTTAAATAAACTTGACTTATTGTTGGTGATGGGTGGTGACGGAACTCTCCTTTCTGCCGCTAGAGCTGTTCAACAAGCTTCCTTACCCATTCTTGGAATTCATTTAGGAAATTTAGGATTTTTAGCGAAGGTTGAAGAAAATAATGTGAAGGACTATTTATATCAGGTTATGGCTGGGGATTATTCCATGGATCAAAGGTCTATCCTAAAAGGGACACTCCAAAAAGAGTCAGAATCTGTATCTCATTATGCGATGAACGAATTTGTTGTACGGAATTCTCAAATGCATCGAATCATGTCTATTGAAGTAAAAGTGAATCATGTCTTTGTGGGTAATTATAATGCAGACGGACTGATAGTTGCTACGCCTACAGGTTCAACAGCTTATTCATTATCAGCCGGTGGACCTATTATGGCACCGGATGTACATACCATTGTGATTACGCCTATTTCGCCACATTCGTTGACCGCAAGACCTTTAGTTGTGTCAGATCAATCTATGATTGAAATACGAGTTATTGAACAAGATCAACCATTTATTGTTACAGCTGATGGCCAAATTCATGAAGAAATGTTTCCTTCCGATTTGATTCAAATTCAACGCGGTGAAAATACGATTCAATTAATTGATGTGGATTCTGAATCCTATTTTAAAACGTTAAGGACTAAAATGGGGTGGGGGCAGCGAGGCGAAAAAAAATAGATATGATTATTCATCGTATTTAATAATTTATTATACTGTCCTTTTGTTAAGAAATCCATCTACTCTTTCTAATTTCCCTTTTTCCATTAATGCATCCCAAGTTTTATGAAGAACTGACGAAATCTAATGGGTGAAACTCATCTGTTATTTAAGATATTTCCTTATGTTTTCGCATCATACAATCATTCATAATCACGTGTAATCCTGCAACTTCAGCCGATTGAGCTGCTTCTTCATTAATTACGCCATCTTGTAGCCATACTGATTTTGCACCAATCTCAATGGCAGCATCTACAATGGGTCCAACATATTTTGGGCTTCGAAATACATTCACTACATCCACTTGGGTTGGAACATCTTTTAATGATGAATAGCATGTTTCACCAGCAATTTCATTTTGTCCCGGATTGACTGGAATAATGGTATATCCCTGATTGCGCATATATAATGCCACAAAATGGCTGGGTCGTTCTGGTTTTGGGGACATGCTGACAACAGCGATTGTTTTCATGTTAAAAATAGATTCATAAGTCTTAGGCTCATTCATTAATACCTACTTTTATTTTTGTTTAAATAAATTTTTAATTACATAGCCTATAATACTGGGGTTTTCTTTTAGCCGCCTAATTGAATAATCAAACCAAGCATATCCGAATGGGACATAAACACGCACAGTATATCCTTTTGATAATAATTCTTCAAGTTTTCCACTCATGGGGACACCATAAAGCACTTGAAATTCAAAATGATGTTTTTGAATATTATTTTCTTCAATCCACGATTCAAGTTTATCAATCAAACCAAGATCATGGGTGGCAATGGCACAATAACCTGAATCATTCAAGATTTTATGTACGATTCGGATGAAATTATCAACAATATCACTATCTTTTTGATAAGCAATATTTTCAGACTCTTTATAGATGCCTTTACAAATTCGTGCATTGAATTGTGGAGACGTATGATCCATAACATCATTATAACTTCGATACAAATATGCTTGAAATACGACGCCAGATTTTGGATGAATATTAATACAATGATTATAGAGTTCAAGGGTTGCGTCTGTAAAAGATGAATTTTCCATATCGAGTCGTAAGAAATTATCCGTGTCTTTTGCGGATTGGATAATACGATGCACGTTAGCCATTGTTTCGGCGAGAGAAATATCTAAACCAATATGGGTCGGTTTTACAGATACATTGCAATCTAATTGTTCTTCTTTTATGGCATAGAATAAGTTGCAATAATGTTGTGTTATGGTCCGTGCCATCTCTTTGTTTTTTACATGTTCACCTAATATATCAACTGTTGTTTTGAATCCTTTTTCATTTAATGCTCGAATATGTGGCTTAGCTTCTTCAAAAGTTTCACCAGCAACATAAGGCGTGGCAAATGGTTTTGCAAACCATTTAGGCAGGATAGGAAGTGATGAAGCAATAATTTTATTCATAATAGACATACTTAAAATTAGATAGAGTTACCTATTGGAATCAAAATGTAATAATAGACCTTACATAGAACCTGTGTTTGATTATAACAAATCAATGAGAAAATGAATATTGAGACAATATAGTGTAAGTTCTCATTGACGTGTGAAAAAGGGTAGTCTAAATTCACCGCCTTGAATTGATCAATATTCATATATGTACCGCGACTTTGGAACAATTTTAATAGCAGCTCTATTGGGCATCGTGATGGTAGCCATCCCGCTTTTAGTTCAAAAGCTGATTGCGCCATCCAAAAAATCTTTTGAAAAATTAGATACTTATGAATGTGGAGAAGAAGCAGAAGGGAATGCTTGGCTTCAGTTTAATATTCGTTTTTATGTAATTGCTCTCATTTTTCTTATATTTGATGTAGAGGTTGTTTTCTTATTCCCATGGGCAGTTGTCTTTAAAGAGTTGGGTTTATTGGCTTTTGTAGAAATGGGAATATTCTTGGTGGTCCTAATTGTTGGACTCGCCTATGTATGGGTAAAAACAGATTTAGATTGGGTAAAACTAAAAGTTCCATATGGCAGTGGCCGATATCGGAAAATTAAGTTGGAGGAGAAAGCCTAGATGGGCGTACTGGAACATAAATTTCAGGACAATATTGTTGTAGAAAAATTGGATAAATTATTGGGGTGGGCACGTTCAACGTCTCCTTGGTATTTTCAATTTGGCCTTGCTTGCTGTGCGATTGAAATGATGGCAACTGCGGCGAGTCGTCACGATCTAGAACGTATAGGGATGATGCCTCGTTCATCACCTCGCCAAGCTGATATTATGATAGTAGCAGGAACTGTAACAATGAAAATGGCTTTACGGGTGAAAAAACTATATGAACAAATGGCGGATCCTAAGTATGTAATTGCAATGGGAAGTTGTGCTACATCTGGTGGTCCTTATTGGCAGCATGGATATCATGTTCTTAAAGGGGTTGATCTTGTTGTGCCAGTTGATGTGTATGTTCCCGGTTGTCCGCCTCGCCCAGAAGCATTAATCGAAGGACTGCTCAAACTTCAGGAAAAAATACAAAAACAGCGTCCCCTTACAAAAATAGATTCATGATAGACGATCGAGATAAATTAATAGCTGAAGCAGTAGAAAAAGGTCTCCAAGGAGATATGGATACGATTAATGGTATTGAAGATCGTGTAATACGATCCAAAGCTAAGGCTGCTCTTCATAAAGCTAAAAAAGTGGCTAAAGAGTCTGGGACGGGGATAGAAGATTCAAAAGAAGAAACAGCATCGCCAGTAGATGAAAATCAATCACCTAATCAAATTGTATTCGCATATTTAGAGAAAAAAATCCCAGGATCCGTTATTGTACAAGAAGGTGATTTGGAAGAATGTATTTATGTGAATCCAAGTTCTTGGGAAGCTGTTTCAAAGTTATTAAGAAACGATGAAATACTTCAGTTTGATTCTTTACAATGCATAACAGGCATTGATATTGGTGAAGGTATATTGGAATCTCGTTACAATTTTCATTCTATGAGTCTTCGGCACACAATTGAAATTCGAATCCCTGTTTCCATTGATAATCCAAAAATATACTCCATTGAACAAATATGGAGAATTGGTGATTGGTTTGAACGGGAAGTCTATGATATGGTTGGAATTATTTTTGAAGGCCATCGAAATTTAAAACGTATGTTATTACCAGATGATTGGGAAGGATTCCCATTAAGAAAAGATTATGAAACTCAGCAGACCTATCATGGAATTGCAATACCAAAAGTTAAAGAAGAATGGGAGTAATACACGGCGAAGAAATGGTCCTAAATATTGGGCCGCAACATCCAAGTACCCATGGTGTCCTTCGATTGAAAGTAAAGACGGATGGTGAAGTTGTTTCTGATATTTATCCAGTCATAGGTTACCTACATCGTTCTTTTGAAAAACATTGTGAAAATGTAACATATGAACAGGTGGTTCCTTATACTGATCGATGTGATTATATTGCATCAATGAATAATAATTTAGGCTATGCGGTAACAGTTGAAGAATTAATGGGAATTGAAGTCCCAGAAAAAGTAGAATATATTCGTATCATTGTTGCCGAATTCAATCGTATTGCAAGTCATTTGTTAGCGCTAGGAACATATGGTTTGGATGTGGGTGCTTTTACTCCATTTTTATATATGTTTCGAGATAGAGAACGTATTTTGGATATGTTTGAAATGGTTTGTGGTGCGAGACTTCTATATAATTATATATGGGTAGGCGGTGTGTCACATGATTTGCCAAAAGGATTTGTTGAAACGGCTTATCAATTTTTAGATTATTTTGAACCGCAAGTCACAGAATACAATAATTTATTAACCTACAATAAAATATTTGTAGAGAGAACTGCTGATGTGGGTGTATTGCCACCTGACGTTGCCATAAATTATGGTGTAACAGGTCCGAATCTGCGAGCTTCAGGTGTTAAATGGGATATTCGAAAAGATGAACCTTATTCGATCTATGATAAATTTGACTTTGATGTTCCTGTGGGGCAAGGTGAGTTAGGTACAATTGGTGATTGCTGGGATCGATATTGGGTCCGAATGAGAGAAATCGAAGAAAGTGTTAAAATTCTCCGACAAGCGCTCAAAGGGTTACCGAAAGATGGAGATGTACATCAAGCAATACCTAAAAAAATTAGACCTCCAAAAGGATCTATTTATAAAAGGACAGAAAGTCCACGTGGCGATTTAGCTTATTACATTACAAGTGATGGTAAACCTAAACCATATCGATTAAAAATGCGTTCACCTGCTTTTACATCTTTAAGTGTATTGAATAAAATATCCAAAGGTTGGATGCTGTCAGACGTGATTGCAATTTTGGGCAGTCTAGACATTGTATTGGGAGAAATTGATCGATGACAGTTGATCTTCTATATGATTGGTTAAATGAGACAATCCCATTTTTAAGTGGGAATGATTTATTGCTTCTTTTTGCTATTTTAATACCTGCCCTAATGTTATTCCTTGTTATTGCAGTGAATGCCATTGTGTTAGTGTATGCTGAAAGAAAAGTTTCTGCCTTTATGCAAGACCGCGTTGGTCCTATGGGGCAAGGTGTAGGGCTTCATGCGGGGAAATGGGGCATGCTACAAACAATTGCAGATGCATTAAAATTAATTTCAAAAGAAGATATAATACCCAAATTAGCAGATAGAAAATTATTTATCATGGCGCCATTCATTATTTTTGTGGGTGCGTTTATTGCGGTGATTGCACTTCCATTTGGAGAATCATTAATTGTAGCAGACATGAATATTGGTATCTTTTATATTCTTGCAGTGAGTTCATTTGGTGTGATTGGCCTCATCCTTGCTGGATGGTCTTCTAATAATAAATGGTCTTTATATGGCGGAATGCGATCTGCTGCCCAAATTATTAGTTATGAAATACCCGCTGGATTATCATTGGTAACCGTCATTATGCTAACAGGTACATTAAGTATGCAAGGTATAATCCAATATCAGTCGGGCGGAATATTTGACTGGATTGTATTTTCGAGTCCATTTTCATTTATAGCATTTATTATTTATTTTATTGCTGGAATTGCAGAAACAAACAGAACGCCGTTCGATATCCCTGAAGCTGAATCAGAATTAGTCGGTGGATTTCATACAGAATATTCTGGTATGCGTTGGTCATTCTTTTTCTTAAGTGAATATGCCAATATGTTAGTTGTAAACGGTGTTGCTGTCACTGCTTTTCTCGGAGGATGGCAGAGTCCTATTTCAGGATATTTTAATACAGCAGGATGGGGTATTTTTTGGTTCATTTCGAAAATATTGGTATTGGTTTTTGTTATGATGTGGGTTCGGTGGACTTTCCCTAGACTACGTGTGGATCAATTAATGGATATTTGTTGGAAATATTTATTGCCTATCGCATTAATGAATATATTCGGCGTGGGCCTTTGGACCCTTATTTTTGGGTAATATTATGACGAGATATTTTCAAAATATTTGGGAAACAATTACAACACTATTAACAGGGTTTGGTATTACATGGGTTCATATGATGAAAATCAAAAAGAACAACGTAACTCTACAATATCCTGAAGAAAAATGGCCGCGCCCTGAAAGGAATATTGGTTTTAATCATGATGATTATAATGTTATTCGATCACGTTTAACAGTTGATATTAATGATTGCATTGGTTGTTTAAAATGTATGAGGGCTTGTCCGGTAGGTTGTATTCATATTGATACGGTAAAAGCGGATGTGCGTGGTGAAGATATACAGGAAGTGGGACACGTTGGAATTACATCTAATGGTTCAAAAAAAGCTATGGTTGTTACTCGATTTGATATTGATATGACAGAATGTTGTTATTGCAATTTATGTACCTTTCCATGTCCTGAAGAATGTATTTTTATGACAGGTGGTCCAAATGCAGATAGACATCATATTGATTATGAATTTTCTGAATATGATAGATCTGATTTAATCTATAGGTTTGCTAAAAAAGGAACTCAAGAAAAAATGACGGAAATTAAAGCACCTAAAGAACCTAAGGTGAAAGCATAATGTCTGAACTAGCATTTTGGCTCGTAGCTGCCATTACCGTTGTGTCTGCGGGGATGGTTGTTTTTTCTGGACAACTCATCTATTCTGCCATTGCTTTGCTATTTACATTATTAGGTGTAGCGGGATTATATATTTTTTTATGGGCAGACTTTATGGCTGGTATCCAAGTCATGGTTTATATCGGTGGTATTCTCGTCCTAATTATATTTGGTATTATGTTAACTCATAAAATTGAGTCAGTTAAAATATCGCAAACAAATGTGCAAAGAAAAATTGGTGCGTTTGTAGTGGCTGTATTTCTGTTATTTTTAGCATCTTCATTGGGAAGTGCGCCATGGTTTCAAATGGTAACAACAGAACCATCAGAAACTGTGAGCACAGTTGGCAAATTGCTTATGACGAAATATTTGCTTCCATTTGAGGTAGCATCCATTCTTTTGTTGGGGTCGCTAATTGGCGCTGCTATGTTATCAAGGAAGGAAGGATAATGGACCAACTTGTCAATTATCTATATATTTCAGCCATCTTGTTTTCTTTAGGTCTATTTGGTGTTATTACTCGACGAAATGGTATTGCTGTTTTGATGGGTGTTGAACTTATTTTAAACGCTGCGAATATCAATTTTGTTGCCTTTTCGCGGTTTGGTGGCATGAACGTAAGTGGGCATGTTTTTTCACTATTTGTGATTGTTTTAGCTGCAGCTGAAGCCGCTGTTGCTTTGGCGATTATTATTACAATCTATAATTCAATGCAAACAGTCAATGTGGATGATGCATCAAGGTTGAAACATTAATGGATAATATTTATATCAATTCAAGTTTAGCTATTTTGTTTTTGCCTCTATTGGCATTCACAATCCAAATATTTATCGGAAAACGATTACCTCGTCAAGGTGATTGGGTCTCTATTTCTGCAATTCTATTTACATTATTATTAGCAGGATATATGTTTATATCAATGTTGGCTCAATATGATCCAAATTTTAGGTATGAATCATCCTTTACGTGGATGGATTTGGGAGATTTTAAAATTCGCCTCGGCTTCTTAGTAGACAACATTACCATCATTATGCTATTGGTTGTGGCACTAATATCAAGTTGTACACATATTTTCTCCATAAAATATTTAGATGGGGATATTCGTTATTCTCGTTATTATGCCTACTTAGGATTATTCACATTTAGTATGAATGGTATTGTGCTTGCTAATAATTTAGTTTCCATGTATATATTTTGGGAATTAGTGGGTGTTAGCTCTTATTTATTGATTGGTCATTGGTTTGAAAAAGAGTCTGCTGCCAATGCAGCAAAAAAAGCATTTTTAACAAATCGTGTTGGAGATATTGGCTTTTTCATTGGGATTATGACTGTCTTTACAGCTGTAGGCTCATTTGCTTTTACAGATATTTTTGAGGGCGTTGCCCTTGGTTCGATAGAAGGTGCAACATTAACATTTGCCGGTATTTGTTTATTTGCTGGTGCCATGGGTAAATCATCCCAATTCCCACTACATATCTGGTTGCCAGACGCCATGGAAGGTCCAACGCCAGTTTCGGCATTAATGCATGCTGCAACAATGGTTGCTGCGGGCGTTTATTTATCTGTTCGTCTTTTTCCATTGATGACTCCGGATGCATTAACATTCATTGCATATATAGGTGGATTCACAGCATTTTTTGCTGCGACAATAGCTTTGACACAAAATGACATTAAAAAAGTATTAGCCTATAGTACTGTTAGTCAATTAGGATATATGATTTTAGCTGTGGGAACTGGTGTTTATACAGCTGCTTTCTTTCATTTATTGACACATGCCATGTTTAAAGCAAATCTTTTTTATGGGAGCGGTAGTGTGATTCATTCTATGCACCATGCATTGCATAAAAAACATGATCATGATACAGATCCTCAAGATATGCGAAACATGGGCGGATTTAAAGAAAAAATGCCCATTACTTTTTGGAGTATGACCATTAGTACTTTAGCTATTGCCGGTGTACCATTCTTTTCTGGATTTTTATCAAAGGATGCTATATTGGGTGGTACATTATCTTTTGCTCAGAATCATCCTCAGCATTTTCTGTTACCAATCTTCGGATTTGGTGCAGCTGCGATGACAGCCTTTTATATGTTCAGAATGATTTTTATGACATTTTATGGACCCTCAAAAATGCCAGAAATTTATGATGATATACATGAATCCCCTCGCGAAATGACAGGGCCACTTGTTCTGTTGGGTACATTAAGTATTTTTGTATTTTATACTTTACCATACTTTAATCCATTTTCCACACATGGGTGGTTTACCGATTTAATTGTAGCAAAAGATTCATTTGTCCCTGGAAATATCTCAGCTCATGAAATTGCAGAGCACGCTCACCATGCACATATGCCTGCAATGATATTATCTTTATCTGTTGCAGGAATTGGTATTCTGTTGGCTGGTTTAATGTATTTGAAAAAAATATTATCGGCAGACACATGGGCCAAAAATTCAGGTCCATTATATAAGTTAAGCCTTAATAAATTTTATTTTGATGAAAATTATGATCGTTTTCTTTATCAACCATTAATGAAGTTTGCAGATAAAGTTGCTTATTTCGATTGGGAATTATATGATAAATATTTCATCAACGGTTTTGGAAAAGTCACATCTTGGCTTTCTAATATTTCTGGCAAATTTGATTACGAAGGCATTGACCAAGGCCTAGTAGACGGTGTGGGGCGTTCTGCGAAAAACGTAGGTCATTCATTAAGAAACATTCAAACAGGTCGCATCCAAAATTATATTCTTTATGTTTTAGCGGGTGCAATTCTGATGATCATTATTCAAGCAGTTTAAAAGGATTTTATTGAGGTAATTATGGAATCAAATTTATTGAGTCTATTAGTTTGGTTGCCGGTATTAGGGCTATTAGGGATAGCTCTCATTCCGAGGCATAGAACCAAAGAAATTAAATGGATGGCAGCCTTAGCGACAGGCATTCAGCTTGTGCTAGCAATAGTCCTGTGGTCAAAATTTGATCCATCTGATGCGGGTATGCAATTCGTTGAACGAGCTGATTGGATTCCGTCCTTTAATATATCATATATTTTGGGTGTTGATGGCTTAAGTCTTCCAATGGTTATATTAACAGCATTGTTATGTTTCATAGGTGTTTTTGTTAGTTGGAAAATAGATCATGCAGTCAAAGGGTATTTTGCCTTATTCTTATTATTAGATACAGGAATAATGGGTGTATTTGTATCTATGGATTTCTTTTTATTCTATATTTTTTGGGAAGTTATGCTTTTACCAATGTATTTCTTAATTGGTATTTGGGGTGGACCTCAACGCGAATATGCAGCAATTAAATTTTTCCTATATACACTATTTGGCTCTGTTTTAATGTTGATTGGTATTTTAGGCCTTTATTTTACATGTGGCCAAACATTTGATATTCAGGTTCTAATTCAAAATGCGCCTGAAATGTTGTCCGGTGTTATGTGGTGGGGCATGAGCGCTATAAAGGTTATTTGGGTTTTATTGTTTATTGGTTTTGCAATAAAAGTTCCTGTTTTTCCATTTCATACCTGGCTACCGCTAGCGCACGTAGAAGCGCCTACAGCTATTTCTGTTTTATTAGCTGGAATTTTATTAAAACTGGGTGTTTATGGAATTCTTAGATTGAATTATGGATTAATGCCGGATGGTGTTTGGTGGTTTGCTGGTGCGCTAGCATTTTTGGGATTAATCAATGTTGTTTGGGGTGGATTATGTGCCTTAGCCCAAACAGATTTAAAGAAGCTTGTTGCTTATTCTAGTATTAACCATATGGGATATTCTCTTATTGGTATGGCGGCTGTAATTGCTGCGGGTTCAGCAAATGGTGCAAATACAACAGCTGCTCAAGCAGGATTAGCAGGCGCAGTATTTCAAATGTTTAATCATGGAACAATATCAGCCATGCTCTTTATTTTGGTTGGTGTTATTTATGACCGAGCACATCATAGAGAAATTAATGGGTTTGGTGGACTTGCATCTCAAATGCCTATCTATACTGGTATTACAGCATTAGCCTTTTTTGCTGGCTTAGGATTGCCTGGCTTTTCTGGATTTATCAGTGAAGCAATGTGTTTTATTGGTGCCTTCCCAGTATTTAAAGGAATTGTTATAGCATCTACGGTTGGGATTTTATTGAATGCAGCATATTTCTTGTGGGCATTCCAACGTATTTTCTTCGGAAAGTTAAACGATAAATATTCAGATCTAGCTGAAATTAATAGTAGAGAATTATTTACTGTGATTCCTTTGGCAATTATTACTGTTATTTTAGGTGTATATCCAGCACCTTTTTTAAATCTTGTTAAATCAACCTTGAATTTAATTATTGAAATGGTTGCATCTGGATCACCAATTGCAGGAATGTAATCTGGGCGAATTGATATGAATAATCTTCAAAGTTTATCTCTTTATTGGCCTGAACTTATCCTGACGGTAACTGTTTTAGGTGCCATTATTTTTGATTTATTTTTGCCGAAAGAAAAATCTCGAAATGTAGGGTGGTTTGTTTTTGGTGGCCTATTATTGTCAAGTTTTGCCATCATTGGACAGGATAGCCAAACAACAACATTGTTTATGGATGCAATTGTATTAGATCCTTTTGGCCAATTTTTCAAACTACTAGTTATTAGCGCGACAGCACTTGTCATAATAGCGAGTCAAGAAAACAATGAATTAAAGGGATATAGTCAAGGTGAATATTATTCACTTTTGGGAATATTAGTTTTTGGACTCTTCTTAATGGTATCGTCTGTTGATCTGATTTCTGTTTATTTGTCACTAGAAGTTGTTTCAATCATGTCGTTTATATTGTCTGGTTATTTAAAAAATGATCAACGGTCAAATGAATCAGCATTAAAATATGTAATATATGGAGCCTTTTCATCTGGGGTTATGTTATATGGTATGAGCCTTATCTATGGAATTACAGGCAGTACTAACTTTTTTGAAATCCAAAACCAGCTTGTAGGTGGCAGTGGCGATTATAATCTTATATTTGTCATTGCTATTGTAATGATACTCGTTGGGTTTGGTTATAAAATTTCTATGGTTCCATTTCATTTTTGGACACCTGATGTTTATGAAGGTGCTCCTACAACTATTACTGCATTTTTGTCTGTTGCTCCAAAAGCAGGAGGATTAGCGTTATTTATCCGATTCTTTCATCAGGTGATGGGAGATGGAGTTGCCCTAGAGGGGAATGGCTATTTAACAAACACCGAATTGCCGTGGCCTCAAATGATTGCCGTCTTGGCAGTTGCTACTATGACATTAGGAAATTTGGTTGCTCTTCAACAAAAAAGTATAAAACGAATGTTAGCCTATTCCAGTGTCGCTCATGCAGGTTACATGCTAATGGCGCTACCGGTTCTTTCTTCGGATGGTATTCAGGCAATAATGATATATCTTGTCATGTATTTATTAATGAATTTAGGTGCATTTTTTGTTGTACTATATGTTAAGAATAGGACGGGAAGTGAAACGTTCGAAGATTACAGTGGTCTTGGGTGGAATATGCCAATACTAGGTATAGTTATGACTATTTTTATGGTCTCCTTAACTGGGTTGCCACCAACCGCAGGATTTATTGGAAAATTTTATATTTTTGCATCAGTCATTAAAGCAGGGAGTCAATTTTATTGGTTAGCGTTTTTTGGTGCTTTTAACAGTGTTGTGTCTTTGTATTACTATTTTAAAGTTGTCAAAGTCATGTTCCTTGATGGTGAAAAATCTGAAACAATAGAATTCCCAAACAAACCAATTTTAGGTCTTTTGTTAGTTACAGCAATCCCATCTTTATTATTTGGCATTTATTGGCGTCCAGTAATAAAATGGGTTGAATATTCTTTCCATTTCTTCACTCAAATTCTGTAATTTTATATGCGATTTTAGCTGTTTATACTGATGACAAAATTACGAATAAAAAAGGGTTACAATATCCGAATAGCTGGTTTGCCTGCAGATGAAATAATCGTAGGAAATGCACCTTCCCATATATCAATTCAACCCAGCACATTTAAATCTATCAAACCAAAACTCTTGGTTAAAGAAGGCGACTCTATTCAATTAGGAGCTCCTTTATTTTTCAATAAAAATAATCCAAAAATCAAATGGGCGTCACCAGGATCTGGTACAATCAAATCTATACAGTTTGGTCCAAGACGAGTGATAGATAATATTATAATTGAGCTAGACCACGTAGAAGAAAAACTCGTTGGGCAATCATTTGATTTTGAATCCATACAATCACTAGGAGCAAAAGTAGTTATAGATCGAATTATAGATGGGAATCTATTTCCGATGATTCGTCAACGACCCTTTAATAAAATTCCAGATCCTGAACGATTACCCGATGCAATATTTATATCTGGATTTAATACAGCGCCTTTAACTGTTAATCTCGAATTAGCATTATCCGAACGGTTAGATTCTTTTCAGGCTGGCATCGATGCATTGTCGCAATTAACAAAAGGTAAAACATATTTTTCTTTACCAGGTGAATCTGTATTGAGTCATATGAATAATTGTGAAATTAATCATATATCGGGGCCTCATCCTGCTGGAAATGTAGGTATTCAAATACATCACATTTCACCATTAAAGCCAGGGAAAATTATTTGGACAATTGACGCGCAACATGTTGCAACGATTGGTGACTTATTTTTAACTGGTTCATATAATCCAGAACTTATTGTTACCGTAGCTGGTCCTATTGTGGATTCGCCAACTCATATCAAATCAAGAATGGGATCATCTATCAATTCATTAATTTATAATAAATTAAAAGATGGGCAATCTAGGGTAATATCAGGCGATGTTTTGATGGGTGTCCAGTCATCGAGTGATGGGTTTATTGGATTTTATGATAGTACTATAACTGTCATTCCTGAATCTGATGAGCGGGAATTTTTAGGATGGTTAAAACCCGGCTCAAGTCAAACACGTTATACATTAACAAATGCTTTTTTAAATAATGGCAATCAACCTTTCTCATTTGATTCTAGTCTAAATGGAGGAATTAGAGCATTAGTACCTATTGATGCATGGGAAAATGTATTACCAATGGATATTATGCCCATTGCCTTGTTTAGAAGTATCATTGCTAAAGATATTGAAGAAATGGAACAATTAGGGATTATTGAGTGCGACCCTGAAGATTTTGCATTATGCAGTTTTGCCTGTCCAAGTAAAATAGAATTATCAGCTATTATACAATCAGGATTAGACATGGTCGAGGCAGAAGGATAATTATGAAAGCACTTCGAAATTTAATGGATAAAATGGCACCTGTGTTTGAAGAAGGTGGCGCTTTAGAAAAATTATATCCATTATGGGAAGCTGTAGATGTAGGTATTTATAATACTAACAAGAAGACAGGTCAGGCTCCACATATTCGAGATAGCGTTGATATTAAGCGAGTGATGATTTTAGTCGTTTTTGCATTGTTGCCCCTATATATGTTTGGTGCAATTAACATTGGGGTTCAATCAAGTATAGCACAAAATATAACTAGAACGTGGAATGAGAATTTTTTGGTTGGCTTCAATTTAATTATACCCATATTTCTTGTAACATTTATTACAGGTGGTTTTTGGGAAGTTCTTTTTGCCTCCGTTAGAAAACATGATGTAAATGAAGGATTTTTCGTAACAGGGTTTTTGATCCCATTAATTGTACCCGCAAGTATTCCATTATGGCAAGTAGCTATAGCAACATCATTTGGTGTTGTAATAGGAAAAGAGATTTTTGGAGGGACAGGATATAATATTTTTAATCCAGCATTAACTGCTCGTGCCTTTATATTTTTTGCTTATCCTGGAGCTATCTCAGGAGATAAGGTATGGGTTTCTGGAGTAGACGGATATTCCGGGGCTACTGGATTGTCTATCCCAGCAGCTGTTGAGGGGGGAAATGCAAAACAGTTACTTGATTCTTTTTCACAATTTGATTTTAGTTGGTGGAATATGTTCATTGGGTGGATCCCGGGATCGATTGGGGAAACTAGTAAAATTTTAATATTGCTTAGTGCGGGATTTTTAATTTTTACAAAAGTGGCGTCATGGAGAATAATGATTGGAGGTGTATTGGGACTAGTAGCAACTGCTTGGTTAACAAATGGGTTGGCTTCATATTCAGATAATACCATGTTATCATTGCCAGCAGAATATCATCTTGTTATGGGTGGATTTTTATTTGGTATAGTTTTTATGGCGACAGACCCTGTGTCTGCTTCACAGACAAACAAAGGTCGTTGGATTTATGGTATTTTGATTGGTGTAATGACAATCATTATCCGATCAATAAATCCTGCATATCCTGAAGGAACTATGTTGGCAATCTTATTTTTAAATGCTTTTTCTCCTTTAATAGATTATTATGTTATTAAAGGAAACATAAAAAAACGAATGGCCCGATATGCGAAGTAATTCATATACAGTTTTTTTTACAGCAGCCATAACGGTTGTTCTTGGATTATTATTATCAATCGCTGCTACATCACTTAAAAAGAAACAACTTCTTAATATTGAATTAGATATTAAGAAAAATATACTTATTGCTCTTAATATTCAGCCTAAAGGCGAAGAATTCACACCAGATGAAATAGAAAAAGAATATGAAAAAACCGTTGTTCCTATTGTTGTGGACAGTACAGGGGCTGTTATAGAAAATATTTCATCGAACTCCATTGAAAATACAAATGATCAATTCCCTGTATTTATGCAAATGATGGGAGATAAAATTGAAGGGTACGCTATTCCAATATCTGGAAAAGGATTATGGTCAACATTGTATGGATACCTTGCTTTGGAACCAGATGGAGAAACAGTTAAAGGTATTACTTTTTACCAACATAGAGAAACACCTGGATTAGGGGGTGAAGTTGAGAAAAAATGGTTTACTAATAATTATAAGCAAAAGAAAATTGTGGACGATAACGGTGTACTAGTAAGTATTCAGGCTGTTAAGGGTAAAGCTGATCCTACGTCTCCTGATTATTATCATCAAGTAGATGGTGTATCTGGAGCAACGATGACGACCAAAGGGTTAAATATTTTTTTGAAAAGTGAATTGAAAAAATATGATCCATACTTTCAAAACATTAGGCGAAATCAATAATGAGTCTATTAAGTAAAAAATCCAAGCAAGTTCTCCAAGATCCACTGGTTAATAATAACCCAATTGCGACACAAGTATTAGGTATTTGTTCTGCTTTAGCTGTTACTGTAAAAATGGATACAGCAGTTGTGATGAGCTTAGCCGTAGTTGCTGTCTTAAGTTTAAGTAATGTTATTATTGCAATGTTAAGAAAATGGATTCCTGGAAAAGTTAGAATTATTGTACAATTAACTGTCATTGCGTCCTTGGTTATTTTGACAGACCAAATATTAAAAGCATATTTATATGATATTAGCAAACAGTTGTCTGTTTTTGTTGGACTTATTATAACGAATTGTATTGTAATGGGGCGTGCAGAAGCATTCGCAATGCAAAACCCACCGGGGAAATCATTTCTTGATGGCCTTGGTAATGGGCTTGGCTATGGCCTAATCCTTATACTCGTCTCCTTTTTTAGAGAATTATTTGGAAGTGGCTCTGTATATGGGATTCAGCTTATCCCTCAATTATTTTATGATATGGGCTACACTAATATGGGATTAATGAATTTAGCACCTGGAGCTTTTATCATTTTAGGATTAATCGTTTGGATTCAAAGAATTGTTTCCGGGATAGAAGAGGAGAATTAGTATGATTGAACATTATCTCTCTCTAGTGGCTAAAGCAATATTTGTTGAAAATATATTATTAGCATATTTCCTAGGAATGTGCTCATTCCTAGCGATAAGTAAAAAAGTAGAAACCTCCATTGGATTAGGATTTGCTGTTGTTTTTGTTCTCACCATCACGGCACCAGTTAACTGGGCAATTCACCACTATTTTTTACAAGCAGGTGCATTGGCATGGGCAGGATTTCCAGATGTAGATTTAAGTTATTTGAACTTTATTGCATTCATTGCTGTTATTGCAGCTATGGTGCAATTAGTTGAAATGATTATGGATCGTTTTACGCCAAGTCTTTATCATTCGTTAGGTATATTTTTACCGTTAATTGCTGTTAATTGTGCAATCTTAGGTGGAAGCTTATTGCTGGTGGAACGAAATTATAATTTAACAGAATCAATTGTTTTTGGGTTTGGAAGTGGTCTTGGGTGGTTTTTAGCAATTGCTTCTATGGCTGCTATTAGATGGAAATTACGATATTCCAATGTTCCAAACGGGTTAAGAGGGTTAGGCATAACCATGTTGTTAACAGGGTTACTATCATTGGCATTTATGTCATTTTCAGGAATTAATTTATAATGATTACAGCACTTATAGGTGTTATTGTTTTTACGAGTTTAATCATCATACTAGTGGTGATTCTTAATTTTGCGGAGTCCAAACTGTTACCACAGGGTAATGTTTCGATCGAAATCAATCAAGATTCTGATAAAAATGTAGTAACACGCCCAGGTTCTACTTTACTAAATGCATTATCGGGTGGAAAAATATTCTTACCATCAGCTTGTGGAGGTGGAGGAACATGTGCCATGTGTAAATGCCAGGTATTTGAAGGTGGCGGTGACATATTACCAACAGAAACAAATCATATTGACCGACAATCTGCTAGAGATCATTGGCGCCTAGCTTGTCAAGTTAAGGTAAAGGAAGATATGAAAATTCAAATTCCTGATGAAATATTCAATATTAAGAAATGGGAATGTACTGTTCGCTCAAATGGGAATATGGCAACATTTATTAAAGAACTTGTACTGGAGTTGCCTCCTGGAGAAAATTTAGATTTTAGAGCTGGCGGTTATATTCAAATTGATATACCAGAATTTGAAAGCATTCCATTTAAAGATTTTAATATAGAAAAAGAATATCACGAAGATTGGGATAAATACAAAATATGGGATTTATCCGTAAAAAATGATGAAAAATTTGTAAGAGGGTATTCTATGGCTAACCACCCTGCTGAGGGTAATATTGTTATGCTGAATGTTAGAATTGCAACACCGCCTCCACCGCTTTGGAATGATGTGCCACCAGGGTTAGGGTCATCTTATATATTTAACTTAAAACCAGGTGATAAGGTTACTATTAGTGGTCCATTTGGTGAATTTTTCGCTAAAAAGACTGAAAATGAAATGGTTTTTATAGGAGGAGGTGCTGGTATGGCTCCTATGAGAAGCCACATTTTTGATTTATTTCATACGAAAAAAACAAAAAGAAATGTTTCCTTTTATTACGGCGCCAGATCATTAAGAGAGATGTTTTATGATGATGAATTTAAAAAGCTTGCCGAAGATAATCCGAATTTTAGTTATAATGTAGCTTTGTCCGAACCTATGGAAGAAGATAATTGGATAGGACCCACAGGTTTTATCCATCAAGTGTTACATGATAATTTCTTAAAAGACCATGAGGATCCAACAGAAATTGAATATTATATGTGTGGTCCACCCATGATGATTGATGCTTGTGACAAAATGTTATATGATTTAGGCGTAGAAAAAGAAATGATTGCTTACGACAAATTCGGATAAAATGTCACCTACTATTACATACTTAAAAGCCCAACTATTGTTGGGCTTTTTGTTTCTATTCGTTTCATGTGATTCATCTAATAAAACCCATGTAAATGGGCTTACTATGGGCACGACGTATGAAATTATTTTAGGTGAAACAATTGAAAATAATAAATTAGTCAAGTTGCACTCTAAAATAGATTCTCTACTACAAGAAATTAATCAACAAATGTCCATTTATATTTCTGATAGTGACATTTCCAATTTTAATCATGGGAAAGATATATCGGCTATACCAATACCAAACATGTTTAGCCAAGTTTTGGAGAGAAGCATTTATTGGTATCATGAATCAAATGGTTCATTTGATATTACTGTTATGCCATTAGTTAATGAGTGGGGATTTGGGAATAAGAAAGTAATACAGTCTATACCACTAGAAAGTAAAATTAAATCAATTCTTCAATTTGTAGGCGGTGACAAACTATTCTTAGAGAATAAAATGTTATCAAAAACTAACAGTCAAATACAGATAGATTTAGGTGCAGTTGCAAAAGGATATGCAGTTGATATTATTGGAGAATTATTATCTAATAACAATATACAAAATTATTATATCGAAATTGGTGGTGAAATCAAATGTAGCGGTGTGAATTCTGGCGGTAAAGTATGGACGATAGGTATTCAGTTGCCAGATCGACTTAATCATGGCCAAATTATAGAAAAGGTTACTCTTAAAAATAAAGCAATAGCCACTTCTGGCGATTATAAGAATTATGTTGAGTTAGATGGGAAATATTATTCTCATACAATTAATCCGAAAACAGGCTATCCGATCGATAATCAAATTGCATCAGTTTCAGTAATGGCATCAAGTTGTATGGATGCAGACGCTATTGCAACAGCATTAATGATTATGGACTTAAATGATGGAATTCATTGGGTGAATTCGCTTCATGAAATTGATGCTATGTGGGTGATTAGAAAAGAGAATGGATTATTTGAAACACATACAACAAATGGTTTCTTAGAGAATTAACCTATTGTATATTAATTATTTTTAGTCTGAGTATTTTCACATTTACTTGCATTCCCTTGGCAGGTCGAACAAGAACCATCAGAATTTCCACCACAAGATCCTGTTAAAGATTTATCATTAATAATAACACCTAAGGATAGTCCAAATACGGCAAGCCCCAAAACAATTAAACCGAGTAAAAATTCCATAGGTAAATTTACTTCAATTCCAATTTTTGTTCTTCAATAAAAAATGAATTGTATTTCCAAATAGCTTCTTTGGGTTGAGTGAGTATGAGTAAATTTAATACTTGGATAAAAAAGGATAATATTCAACATGGTACGAATAAAAATTACATCAATTATTATAGCAATATTTTCTCAAGGAATGCTATTAGCTTCGTCAGGGGGACATGATGCCCCTCACATTGATGGGACACTTCTTTCAGGTTTATGGGTAATCCCATTTATTGGTATATTATTATCAATAGCTTTATTTCCATTAATTGCACCATCATTTTGGCATCATAATTTTGGTAAAATATCAGCTATGTGGGCTGTTAGTTTACTAATACCCTTTCTTTTTAATGAGCACATTGGGTTTTCGACAACTTTGTATTCGCTTATACATACTGGTCTATCAGAGTACATTCCATTTATTATACTTCTTTTAGCTTTATTCACAATCTCAGGTGGAGTTCAATTGACTGGATCACTTGTTGGAACTCCTGTTGTTAATACTGGTATTATACTAATTGGTACTATTTTAGCAAGTTGGATGGGAACAACTGGTGCAGCCATGTTATTGATTCGCCCATTAATTAGAGCTAACAAGAACCGAAAAAATAAAGTTCATATTATTGTATTCTTTATATTCCTTGTCGCAAATATTGGTGGTTCATTAACACCCCTGGGTGATCCGCCGTTATTCCTTGGATTTTTGAAAGGTGTGGATTTCTTTTGGACGACCACTCAAATGATTTTACCAATGATATTTATGGTTGTTGTGCTAATTACTATTTTCTTTATTGTCGATACTTATTACTATAAAAGAGAATCAATTTCAGCTATAGATGAAATAAGTCATAAAATTGCATTAAAAGGATCATTCAATTTATTATTAATTCTTGGAGTCATCGGATCTGTACTTCTAAGTGGTTTTTGGAAACCGGATGTACATTTTACCATTTATTATGTGGATGTAGAATTACAAAATATTTCTAGAGATATATTATTACTCTTTTTAACATGGGTGAGTTGGACAAAAACGTCAAAATCTATTAGAGAAGAAAATGAATTTACCTGGTTTCCAATTGTTGAAGTTGCAAAATTATTTGCGGGTATATTTATTACGATTATTCCAGCCATTGAAATTTTAAAAGCAGGATCTAAGGGTGCATTAAAAGTGGTTATTGAATCAGTGACACAAAATGGAGAACCTATTAATCGGATGTATTTTTGGCTCACCGGTATATTGTCTAGTTTCTTGGATAATGCTCCAACATATCTTGTCTTTTTTAATACGGCTGGGGGAGATGCAAATGTCTTAATGAATCAGATGCCCAATACGTTATTAGCTATTTCTGCTGGTGCAGTTTTTATGGGAGCAAATACCTATATTGGAAATGCTCCTAATTTTATGGTTAAATCCATTTCTGAAGCATCCGATATTCCAATGCCTAGTTTCTTTGGATATTTTTTCAAATACGCACTTCCGATACTATTTCCACTATATTTATTAACATCCATTATCTTTTTTTAAATGCGAATAACAAAAATAACAACAAAAATTGGAGATAAAGGGGAAACGTCCTTAGGTGATGGAACAATGGTCTCGAAGAATAGTATACGAATAAAGACGGTTGGACTATTAGATGAAGTTAATGCTCGAGTGGGTCATGCTATTGTTAAATCCCCAAATAAGAATATATCGGAATCGCTAAAAGGCATTCAAAATAACCTTTTTAATATTGGTGGCGAATTAGCTTTAGGTGAGAAAGCACAACCGGTATTCTCTGATGAAAATGTTAAAGAAATTGAATTATCAATAGAAAAATTAAATAATCAACTTCCACCCCTTGCTGATTTTATACTTCCGGGCGGAGATGAATTTAATTCAAGGCTACATTTAGCAAGAACAGCTACACGGCAGACTGAAATATCTATTTTTTCATTAAAAGAAAATGAAGTAGTTCGAGATAGTTTATGTGTTTACATGAACAGGCTATCCGATTATTTTTTTGTATTAGCTCGTTGTCATTCAGTAGAAAATAAAATACCTGAAGACGTGTGGAAGCATAAAAAATAATGAGTCACCAAGAGATTAATATAGATTGGGGAAAAGTTGACGAAATTATTTTGAGTGCTAACCGTATTCTATTATCTACGCATGAAAATCCAGACGGTGATGGGCTTGGGAGTGAATTAGCGATGGCCCAATATTTAATTGATAATGAGTGCGATTTTAAAATTATTAATACATCACCTTTGCCACATGAGTACACTTTTTTAGATCCCGATGGCATATTTGAAACATATAATGCCAAAGATCATTCTGAATGGATTAAAAATGCTGATTTAGCTATTATATTCGACGTAGGAGACTTTGTTCGTTGTAGAGATGTGTTCAATGAAATAACTGCAAATAAATTAAATACAATTAATATTGATCATCACCCACATCCTGAGAATCATTCATTTGCTCTTAGTATTGTCGATTTAAAAGCAGCTGCAACAGGATGTATGGTATTTGATTTTTTGAAACATAATTATAATAAACCATTAAATAATCAAATGCTCAGAGGAATATATACAGCTGTTATGACTGACACCGGTTGTTTTAGGCATAGTAATACGGATCAAAAATGCCATTTGATAGCAATGGAAACATTAAAAAATGGAGTGGATACTGCAAGTATCTATCAACGAATTTATGAAAATAGTACTAAAACTCGCGTTGAATTATTGGGGTATGTATTATCGAATATTCATTATGAATTAGATGGAGTACTCGCATGGTTTCAAATCACACAAGAGATGTTAAATACCACTAAAGCGACAAAATCTGATGTAGATGGATTTACTGATTTTGTTAGATCTATTAAAAATGTCCAAGTTGCCTTAATGATTTTTGACCAATTAGACGGTACGTGTAGAGTTAATCTTCGAGGTAAAGGAAAATATAGCGTTAATAGAATTGCAAATACATTGGGTGGTGGTGGACATAGATTAGCTGCTGGAGCAATTGTTGAAGGCAACATTGAAAATGTTATAAAAGATGTAATTAAAATTTCGATTGAATCTATTCAGACAGAATCAACCTCAATATGAAAATTATTTTAGCTAAAGATGCAGGCTATTGTTTCGGAGTTCGAGAAGCTGTAAAAAAAGCTTATCATGAAGCGGAAGACCACGGTGAAGTATACATGCTTGGACATATTGTACATAATGAAAATGTAGTTAAAAATTTAGAAAAGTCAGGTACAAAAGTAGTTGAATCACTAAAAAATGTCCCATCAGATAAGCCTGTTCTATTTCGTGCCCATGGGACTGCGCCTGAAGTATGGGATTCAGCCAAAAATAAAAAACTAAACATTATTGATGCAACTTGCCCATTAGTTACTGAAATCCATAATGAGATTAAACAACTGGACGAAGAAGGCCGACAAACCATTATAATCGGTGACCATGGACATGATGAAGTTATTGGCATTGCATCACAGGTTAAAAACCCAATTATTTTATCCACTGTAGATGAAGCAAAAAAATTAAAAAAAATGAAAAGTGCAGGAGTCGTAACTCAATCAACTCAGATGATAGAAAATGTTCAGAATATTATTAATGAACTCATGATAAAAGTATTTGATTTACGCTTTGTAAATACGATTTGTTATCCGACAAGACGGAATCATGAACAAATTAAATCATTGGCGCTAAAATGCGAATTAATGATTGTTATAGGTTCATTTACAAGTGCAAATTCAAAACGATTAACTCAACTTGCATTAGAGAGAAACCCAAGATCACACCAAGTAACTTGTGGTGAAGATATTAATGAAGAATGGTTTAAAAATGTAAATGTTGTTGGCATTTCCGCTGGCGCATCAACACCAGATTCCATTATTAATGAAGTAACAGAAAAAATCAGAAAAATAGGAAATGTTCTTAAGGAGGAACTTGTTTATGAGTAAAGGTGAATTCGACGTTAAAGTCGGTTTGGCAGAAATGCTAAAAGGTGGTGTAATTATGGATGTGACATCAGCGGACCAAGCTAAAATAGCTGAAGAAGCAGGTGCCTGCGCTGTAATGGCATTAGAAAGAATTCCTGCAGATATTAGAGAAGATGGCGGTATTGCACGTATGAGTGACCCTGCAATGATAAAAGAAATCCAAGAAACAGTGTCAATTCCCGTAATGGCAAAATGTCGAATCGGTCATTTTTCTGAAGCGCAAATATTGGAAACACTTGAAGTCGATTTCATTGATGAAAGTGAAGTTTTGACTCCAGCTGATGAAAAAAACCATATTTGGAAACATGATTTCAAAATACCTTTCGTTTGTGGAGCACGGGATTTAGGCGAAGCACTAAGAAGAATTGGTGAAGGTGCCGCAATGATTCGAACCAAAGGTGAAGCTGGAAGTGGAAATATTGTTGAAGCTGTTCGCCATATGCGTACTATCCAAGCAGAAATAAAGAAAATGACTATATTAGATCAAGATGAAATAATGGCTGTGGCTAAAGAAATGGGCGCACCTTTTCCTTTGGTTCAGGAAGTTGCTGAGCTGGGTAAATTACCTGTACCAAACTTTGCTGCTGGAGGTATCGCAACACCAGCTGATGCTTCATTAATGATGCAATTAGGAGCAGAAACAGTTTTTGTTGGTTCTGGTATTTTTAAAAGTGATGATCCAAAAACACGTGCTAAAGCAGTTGTTGAAGCAACCACACATTTTATGGATGCGAAAAAAGTAGCCGAAGCATCTACTGGATTGAAAAGTGCCATGAAGGGACTAGATATGTCAGAAATTCCAGAGGATGAAAGATTGCAGGAGCGTGGCTGGTAGTGTTAATTGGTGTCTTAGAACTCCAAGGTGATTTTGAAAAACACCACCAAATAATGTCGGAATTAGGTATTGAATCTATCCCAATCAAAACACATCATGATCTTGAAAAAGTTGAAGGATGTATTATTCCGGGTGGCGAGTCAACCACATTGTCTATCTTGATGGAAAGATATCAAATGATAAATCCCATTAAATCTTTCAGCAAATCTTTTCCTGTATTAGGTACATGCGCAGGATTGATTATGATGGCAACTGGAGTTCAAGATGATCGTATTACACCATTAGGTATACTTAATGTTCAGGTAAATCGAAATGCCTATGGTCGCCAAATACATTCTGGAACAAAAACAATTCAAATGCATTGGAAAGAGTCAATCTTTTCTATACCGGCAACAATGATTCGAGCACCAAAAATTGAGAGCGTTGGAAATAATGTAACCATATTAGCTGATTGGGAAGAATCACCCATTGCCGTTATGGATGGTCATCATATTGGAATGAATTTTCACCCTGAATTAAATAATGTTTCCTTATTCCACCAAATATTATTTCAACCAAAAAGCCAAAACTATTACAAACCTAATCAGGAAAAAAATGTCAGTTAAGCATTTACCAAATATTCAATCTCCAGCAGATATTAAAGATTTTAGTATAGATGAGCTTCGTGAAGTATGTGATGAATTAAGAAGTCACATTATTGAAACAATTACTGAAACAGGCGGTCATCTTGCGCCGACTCTTGGTGTAATTGAGCTCACTGTAGCTCTTCATTATATTTATGAAGCACCAAAAGATAAAATTATTTGGGATGTTGGGCATCAAGCATATGCTCATAAACTTCTAACAGGAAGATATGATCGATTCTCGACTATTCGTCAATTTAAGGGAATAAGCGGTTTTTTAAAACGCACTGAAAGTGAATATGATGTATTTGGAGCTGGGCATGCATCAACATCTATTTCTGCAGGTCTCGGCATTGCTGCTGGCAGAGATCATAATGGTGATGATTTTAGAATCGCTTCAATTATTGGTGATGGATCTATGTCGGGAGGATTAGCATTTGAAGGAATTAATAATGCGGGGCACCTCCGAAAACAACTTTTAGTAATTTTGAATGATAATGAAATGTCAATTTCGCCAAATGTAGGTGCTATGCATCATTATTTAACTCGTATAGTCACTAATCCGGTTTATAATCGTATTCGTGATGAAATTTGGAATATCACTGGGAAATTACCCTACGGGAAATCAACATCTAGATCTGTCATTAAAAAAATTGAAGAAAGTATTAAAAGTTTATTAGTGCCAGGTATTCTTTTCGATGAACTTGGGTTCCGTTATATGGGACCGATCAATGGACATGACCTAGATGAAGTGGTCCATACGCTTAATAATATTAAAGACATTAAAACGCCAATTTTGTTGCATGTATTAACAAAAAAAGGCAAAGGGATGAATCAGGCAGAAAATGATCCAATTAATTATCATGGTGTTAAGCCAAATGGGAAAAACAAACCCGTAGTAGAAAAAAATGAAGTTGAAGCACCTTCATTTCAATCTGTGTTTGGAGCACTCGCCATTGAAATTGCCCGAAACCAAAATGAAACAGTATGTGTCACTGCCGCGATGAGAGAAGGGACTGGACTTGCCCCCTATGCGAAGGAATTCCCGGAACGTTATTATGATGTTGGAATTGCTGAAGGACATGCAGTTACATTTGCTGGTGGACTTGCCACCGAAAAAACACGTCCTATCCTAGCCATTTATTCCACATTTTTACAACGAGCTTTTGATCATATTGTCCATGATATTGCTATTCAAAATCTACCATTAATCTATTGTTTAGATCGCTCAGGTTTGGCAGGAGAAGATGGACCAACTCATCATGGTACTTTGGACATTGCTTATATGCGTTGTATACAGAATATGGTAGTTACCGCCCCAAAGAATGGAAATGAATTCCGGCATTTGTTATATACAGCATTGAATCAATCAAATAAACCATTTTCAATTCGTTATCCAAAAGCAAGTTCTGTTGAATTCGATGAAAAAGGACAAGCAGAATTATTACCATTGGGATCATGGGAAGTTCTAAATAATGGTTCAGACGTGGCCATATTAGCTGTAGGCCCCATAGTGTATACTGCATTAGATGTTGCAAATGAATTAGCGGTTAATAATATTAAATGCGAAGTTGTGAATTGCCGTTTTATTAAACCTATGGATACACAATATTTAGAAACGCTTGTTAATAATTTCAGTACTGTTATTACGATTGAAGAAGGAAATATTGTAGGCGGATTTGGAGATGGAGTTTCTTCATGGCTATTAGAAAATGGGTTTAAGGGTACATTAAAACGCCTAGGCCTACCTGATAAATTTGTTGAGCATGGTTCCAGGAAAGAATTACTAAATCTTGTAGGACTAACTCAATCTCATATTTCAAATACGGTCAAAAAACAGTTGCAAAAGCAGGCAGACAATAAGCCTGAATAAACTATGAATTCAATCTATTTAGCCGGTTTTGGACTTGGACTATTTTTTCTCGGTTATCGTTTCTATTCTAAATATTTATCTGAGAAAATTTATGATTTGCAGTCCTTTTCTGGGTTAACGCCAGCTCATGAATTCAAAGATAATATAGATTTTATCCCCACAAAAAAGCCAATTTTATTTGGCCACCATTTTACATCTATAGCTGGTGCTGCCCCAATAATTGGGCCATGTATTGCGGCATACTGGGGATGGCTACCAGCCCTACTTTGGATAGTCATTGGTACAGTATTTATGGGAGCAGTGCATGATTTTGGAGCATTAGTTATAAGTGTGCGAGAAAAAGGGAGGTCAATTGCTGATATTACTGGAAAGGTGATAAGCCATAGAGCAAAAATAATGTTTCTATTTTTTATTCTAATGTTAACATGGCTTGTTTTAGCAGTTTTTGCAATGGCTATTGCTGGATTATTCAATGCAGTTCCTACATCTGTTTTACCTATCAATATTGAAATAATTATTGCACTTATTATTGGAACTCTCATCTACAAGAAAAATGTAAATGCGACAATACCGTCAGTATTAGCCTTAGCTATTTTGTATCTATTTGTGTGGATTGGTACTAAAACTCCTATTACATTGTCGACTTTAGGTGTTCAACCTGAGAATACTCAAACTGTTTGGATTATATTCCTTTTTATTTATTCTGGTATAGCCGGGTTATTACCCGTTTGGCTTTTACTTCAACCTAGAGATTATATTAACAGTCACCAATTAATGGTTGGGCTAGGATTAATATTTGTAGGTCTATTTATTGCGCAACCGGTTGTTGATGCACCAATGGTAAGATCAGATATAGGTACAGATGGACCTCCAATATTTCCATTACTCTTTGTAACTATTGCTTGCGGGGCTATAAGTGGTTTTCATGGATTAGTCTCTTCTGGAACAACATCTAAACAGGTTAATAATATTCAAGATACGCGATTGATTGGTTATGGAAGTATGATTGGGGAAGGGGCATTAGCTTTAGCTTCTACAATCGCTGCTGTTGCAGGTATTGCATTAGTAACAACATGTAATTTACCATCTGTAGGTGTTGTAGCTGATTTAAATTGGCATGTGTATTATGATAATTGGGCAAATGCATCAGCGAATAAAGCAACGGCTTTTGTTTTAGGTGGAGGCGCATTGTTACAACAAATTGGTTTTGAAGCTGAATTAGCCAAAACATTAATGGCTGTGTTAGTGATTTCATTTGCTGCGACAACATTGGATACAGCAACAAGAATTCAGCGATTTATTATTGGAGAATTAGGAGATGCAATTCATAAGCCTATTTTAAAAAATAGAGTTGTAGGTACTTTTGGAGCTATACTACCTGCCTTTGCATTAACGATGTGGTCTGTACCCGATCCATTCACGGGACAAATCAAAGAAACAGCTTGGATTATTTGGCCAATATTTGGTGCGAGTAATCAAATGTTAGCTGCACTTACATTAATGGTTATTGCACTATATTTTTTGAAATTAAAAAAACCAATTATTTCATTAGTAATACCTTTCACATTAATTACAGGTACTACAATCATTGCACTCTTAATTAATGCTCAAACTTTTTACCAGAATAATAGTCTTTTATTTGGAGTTGATATCTTGTTATTGGGTTTAGTATTCTGGATGTTATACGAAGGATGGAGTGTTTTTAAAAAAATGGGAAAAAATCATGAATAAAACCAATTCAAACCAACTAAATATTTTCGAAGAAAATAAATTGCAATGGGAAGAAACAGTTAAACATGCTACTAAACGAGATATTGATTTTGATACGTTGAGTGGTGAAAAAGTTGATTTATGCTATTTCCCCAATAATCCAAATGACTCTTATTTAGATGATATTAGTTTTCCAGGACAATTTCCATACACACGTGGTGTGCATCCTAATTTATATCGTGGAAGACTATGGACAATGCGCCAATTTGCCGGATTTGGCACACCGGATGATACAAATAAAAGATACCATTTATTATTGAGTAAAGGACAAACAGGATTGTCTGTTGCCTATGATATGCCCACATTAATGGGCTATGACCCCGATCACCCTTTTTCGGAAGGAGAAGTGGGAAAATGCGGAGTAAATGTTTCTTCGCTGAAAGATATGGAATTGCTATTCAATGGAATAAACCTAGGCGAAGTATCTATTTCACAAACCATTAATGGCCCTGCTATCATTTTGTTGGCTTTTTATATAGCAGTAGCAGAGAAACAAAATATCCCATTAAATAAACTTCGCGGGACAATGCAAAATGATATATTGAAAGAATTTATTGCTCAGAAAGAATGGATTTTTCCACCCAAGCCTTCTATGCGTATTATCACAGATATGCTATCATTTTGTACGGATAAGATGCCCAAATTCAATACTATATCAATAAGTGGTTATCATATTCGTGAAGCAGGGTCTACCGCAGCGCAAGAATTAGCTTTTACACTTGCAGATGGATTTGCATATGTTGAGCACGGAATAGTAGCAGGCCTCGACGTAGATGATTTTGCTCCTCGCTTATCTTTTTTCTTTAATTCTCATTTAGATTTCTTTGAAGAAATTGCAAAATTTAGAGCTGCGCGAAGAATTTGGGCACGTCATATGAAAAATAAATATGGTGCAAAGAGTGAACGATCATTAAAGCTAAGATTTCATACACAAACAGCTGGCTGTAGTCTGACAGCACAGCAACCAGAAATAAATATTGCTAGAACAGGATTTCAAGGATTAGCTGCCGTCTTGGGAGGCACTCAAAGTTTGCACACAAATTCCATGGATGAAACATTAGCATTGCCAAGTGAAAAAGCAGCGGAAATCGCATTAAGAACTCAACAACTCATAGCTTGTGAAACAGGTGTTACAAATGTGGTAGACCCGTTGGGTGGTTCGTGGTTTTTAGAAGAATTGACCAATAAAATTGAAGAACAAGCAGAAAATTATTTTGATCAAATTAATGAATTGGGCGGTGTAATTTCTGCTATTGAAAAAGGCTATTTTCAAAGAGAAATAGCTAAAGCTGCTTCGGATTATCAAGAAAAAATAGATCAAAAAAAACGAATTGTTGTTGGGGTGAATAAATTTGTGAATAATGGGGAGACAATTGATATTCCTATTTTAGAAATAGGAGATGAAGCAGAACAAAAACAGTATAAAGATTTAATAGAAATGAAACAAAACCGTCATGCGGAAACTGTTGAAAAAGCTTTAGGAAAAGTCCAACAAGCTTGTGGCAGAACAGAAAATCTTGTTCCATTGATAGTTGAAGCTGCTAAGGCTCATGCAACACTTGGCGAAATCGTAGATGTAATGAAAAAAGAATTTGGAGAATGGCAAGAAACGGCCGTTTTTTAATAATAATTAGAGGGGAAAATGAATTCAAAAAATAAATTTATTTTTGCAGTATCTGGCGTAATCCTAGTTTTCGTTATTTGGGTCTACTGGGTTTCAACTAGTCCTAGTGAAGGGGCAAAATCAATGGTTACATTTGTCACAATCGATAATTTAATTGATGATTATGAGAATGAGCGTGTCCGTTTAGGTGGACGAATTCAAGATGGATCTATCCAAATATCGAAATCCAATTTACTTGATGTACATTTTATGTTGGATCAAGGTGATGAGAGCGTAAAAGTTCATTATTCTAAAACGAGACCTGATTTATTTAAAAATGGGGTAGAGGTGATTGTTGAAGGGGTATATACTGGTGGTATTTTTAAAGCAGATATGCTTCAAACAAAATGCGCTTCTCGATATGAGGGCGATTTAAGAGATGAATCCGAATATAGTATGGAAGAAGTTGAAATATGATCCCTGTGGCTGGAGCCGTTTCGCTCAACCTTTCATTAGCTTTTGCAATTTTAACACTATTTGCAATAGGGTTTTATATACGCTATAATGATTTTCGTCTTTTCTTAACGGGGCAAAGATTATCTCTAGCTTCATCTGGGTTAAGTGTCATTTCGACGATTATCTTGACTAATGAACTTATTCTAGGAAATTTTGATCTAGATTATGTGGCTCATTACACCAGTAATGAAACTCCACTATTATATAAAATTACTGCTTTATGGGCTGGGCAATCAGGATCTATGTTATTTTGGTTAGCTATTTTATCCATTTATGCCATCATTGTTGTCCTTCAAAATCGAAAAGAACATCATTTGCTCATGCCTTGGGTTATTATTGTAATTACTATTGTACAATTATTTTTTCTTGGAATGACTAACTTTGTTACAAACCCATTCGAACCAACAAATGCAGACTTTATTGTAATGAATGGAAACGGTTTAAATCCATTACTTCAAAACCCAACAATGGCAATTCATCCACCTATGCTTTACCTGGGCTATGTAGGCTTTACAATTCCATTCGCTTTCGCAATAGCAGCACTTATTAAAAAAGATGCAAGTTCTCTATGGATAAAAACAATCCGAAGATGGACATTAGTCACATGGTTATTCCTAGGAATAGGCATAATTCTTGGTGGCTGGTGGGCATACCTTGAATTAGGTTGGGGCGGTTACTGGGCATGGGATCCAGTAGAAAATGCATCATTTATGCCTTGGTTAACTGGGACTGCTTTTGTCCATTCAATCATTATTCAAGAAAAGAAAAACATGCTCAAAATATGGAATATGATATTAATTATATTAACATTTACATTGTGCATATTTGGGACATTCCTTACACGAAGTGGAGTTATGTCTTCTGTTCATTCATTCACTGCAAGTGGGTTAGGACCCTTGTTCTTTGGGTTCGTAATATTGATTCTTATTGTAAGCTATAGCTTACTCTATGTAAGGCGGAAACATTTTCAAACAGAAAAACAATTGGAATCATTTACATCTAGAGAAAGTGGATTTTTATTTAATAATGTTGTTTTTGTAGTTATGTGTTTTGCCGTTTTTTGGGGCACAATATTCCCAGTTATATCTGAGGCAGTCCGAGGAACAAAAATAACGGTTGGTGCTCCATTCTTTAATCAAATCAATATTCCAATTGGGCTTATACTATTATTTTTAACAGGAGTTGGTCCATTATTAGCCTGGCGGAACACTTCGAAGGAAAGTCTAATTAAGAATTTTACTTTTCCACTTATCGTAGCTTTTATTATTGTTGGACTACTTTTGGCATTGGATATAACAGGTAATGCCATGATGACCTTATCTTTGTCTGGATTTGTTTTTACAACTATTGTCATTGAGTTTTGGCGTGGTATTCGTGCCCGCACACGAAAGTTCGATGAATCCATTATATCAGCATTTATAAAGCTTATCCAAAAAAACAGAAGTCGTTATGGTGGCTATATTTCACATCTAGGTATTGTGCTCATGTTTGTTGGTTTTAGTGGTCATGCTTTTGATATTGAAGATGAATGGGGTTTACAAATTGGCGCTAAAGAAACGGTTGGAAATTATGAGATTGAATTAGATGCATTAAGTGAAGAAGAGCGTCCAAATCATTATGCTTATATTGCAAATTTGAATATTTATACATCGGGTGGAGAATTTGTTACTGACCTTCATCCAGAAAAGAGAATATATTTTCATAGAGACCCAAATCCAGATAAAAGACAACCGCATAGTGAATTGGATATTTATTCCACTATTGTCAGAGATATTTATTCAATATTTACAGGTGTCGATCCAAAAAATCAAGTAGGGTATTTTAAAATTATGATTAATCCATTAGTACAATGGGTCTGGATTGGCAGTTACTTTTTAATCATAGGTACGGTCATAGCCATGTGGCCTGTAAAAAGGGGAAAAAATGAACTGGAATGATGCTATACTCATATTTATAATTTTTGTATCAATGGCTTGGTATGTGATTCAACCAATGATGGGTTCTCCTATAAGTAAACCATCAAATGATGAAAATGTTAATGCTTACACCCGTCAAAAAATAATTTTAATGGACCAAATAAAAGAATTAGAAATGGATTATGAAATTGGGACATTAAATAAGAATGATTTTATTCAACAAAGAAATCAGTTTAAGCGTGATATATCTACTTTATTACAAAAAATAAAAAGTCAAACATCTTAATAATATTTTATAGCAGTGTTATCTGTTAAATACATTCAAAAAGCTTATTTTCATCGGCCGATTCTTAAGTCTATTTCATTTGAAATTCAACTTGGTGAAGTAGTTGGCATTTTGGGCAAAAATGGTGCAGGGAAGACTACATTACTTCGTATGATTTCAGGTATTTCTTCATTAGATAAAGGGTCTATCTCTTTTTTTGATAATCCCGTAGAAAGTGGGAATATCCATCCAAGAAAATCACTTTTTTATATAGGGCATGCACCAGGACTTTATCCGAATTTATCAGCAGTGGAAAATTTAAGGTTAGCACAATCATTAAGAAATGCACAGCCAAAGGAAGATGACATATTAAATATTTTAAAAAGTGTTCAATTGACGAAGCAGATACATGAACCAATTAAAGTATTTTCTCAGGGGATGCTCCAGCGCCTCAAATTAGCCTTATGTGAGTTAATTCCTTGGGACATATTACTTATTGATGAACCATTTGCTGGATTGGATACGCAAGGAATATCTTTAACAGAAGAAAAAATTCAAAAATGGACATCTCCGGAAAAATCAATTTTAATGGTTGTTCACGATATGGATTGGGCTATTTCTCATTGTAATCGGATTATGGTAATAAACGATGGTAAAATTGGTTTAGATGAACCAACAAAAACCAAATCATCCCAAATTCAAGAATATTACAAAGGTTTGATGGGATAATGTTTTTTACACTTCTAAAAAAAGATTTATTACTTGAGTTACGCTCAAAGGAGATTGTCATTTCAATGCTTACTTTTGGAGTTACCGTTATCCTTACATTTGCATTTTCATTTAATGTTTCCTCTGACATTATGGGCACATTTGCTCCAGGTCTTTTTTGGATAATGATTTTATTTATTTCAGTACTGGGTTTACAGAGATCATTTGCATATGAAAAAGAATTTGATGCCTATAGCTTAATGTTAACTTCACCTGTTGATCGTGGTTTAATATTTTTATCCAAATGGATTAGTGGCACTCTATTTCTAATCATTACAGAATGTGCAGTTGCATTACCATTCATTCTTTTTTTGCAATTAACAATTGATGTAAATATGCTTAATTTTTGTGGTGTTATTATCCTTGCAGATTTAGGAATTATGGTAGGTGGTAGTCTTGTTTCTGGATTAGCAATGCGAGCAAAAATGAGTGCAGTGTTATTGCCCATACTCATGTTCCCAATAGTTTCACCAGTATTAATTGCAGCTGTGAAAGCCACGATTGGATTATTAAACCACGAACCTTATGCCTATTGGCAATTATCGATTCGGATTATGGGGTCATTCACTGTAATATTCGGGCTGATTGGTTACACACTTTATGATCATATATCGGAAGAATAATGTCATTTTTTAGTCACAGGAAAAATCAAATATGGTTAGGGATAGTTTCAACCCTAATGCTGATAAATTTATATCTCATATTTGTTGTTACGCCTATTCACCCTGAACAACAATGGGCGCAACGTATATTTTATTTTCATGTCCCAACAGCATGGACGGGATTTCTAGCCTATTTTCTTGTAATGATTGGTGGCATACTATTTCTATGGAAGAAAGATCAGAAGTGGGATAATTTTGGATTGGCATCAGCAGAAATTGGCACATTATTTACAGCTTTAGTATTGGTTACAGGACCCATTTGGGCCAAACCTGTTTGGGGGCATGCCTGGACCTGGGAGCCAAGATTAACAACCACACTGGTTCTTTTTTTGATTTTTGTGGGTTATTTTATGCTAAGAGCATATGGTGGGCACCCAGAACGTGTTTCTAGATATGCAGCTGCGTTAGGAATTATTGCATTTGCAGATGTTCCAATTATCTTTATTTCTGTAAAATTTTGGCTACCCGAATTTCAATCTCATCCTCAAGTGGAAATGAATAAGCAAGCACCTGAGTATTTATATCCTTTTTTATTTAGTTTATTTGTTTTTACCATGGTTTATTTAATTATGCTTCGCTACAGAATGCATATTATAAATCTTAAAAATAAGACATTATCTGAATGACATATCAATTTTTAAATTATTTTTTATCAGCCTATATTTTAGTGCTCGGTACAATAATTGGATGGTTCATTTTCATGTTTAATCAGGAAAAACATTGGGAAAAAGTATCTGCATTTAAAGAAGATTAAGGAGTCATATTGTGGAACGAAAAATAGTTCATATTGTAGGAACAGGAACAATTGGTGAACCTCTTATAGGTTTATTAACAGATTATAAAGATCAATTAGGTATTGATGAAGTTACTTTTCATAAAAATACTCCCCTATTAAGCGATAGATCAAAAGTTATCGATCTTATTCGACGTGGAGCTAGGTTATCTGTTGACGAAACACTGATGAAAGATTTTAAAAAGTTAAATATGGACCCAGATCTTGATACGGAAGAATCTATTAAAAGATCATCGGTTGTTATTGATTGTACCCCTCGAGGAATTGGTCATGCGAATAAAGCAAAATATTATGAAAAATTTTCTGATTCAGTGCGAGGATTTATAGCTCAAGGTAGCGAAGATGGCTTTGGAAAAAAGTATGCCCGCGGAATAAATGATTTTGCTTTGACTTCTTCTGATAAATTTCTACAAATAGTTTCCTGTAATACGCACAATATTGCATCTATTACTAATACAATATCATTACATGATGATCCTGAAAATCTTAAATCTGGGAAATATGTATGTGTTAGAAGAGCCAATGATATCAGTCAAGCTGGAAGTTTCATTCCCGCACCTCAAGTGGGGACTCACCCGCATGATTTTTATGGATCTCACCATGCTGAAGATGCTGCAGATTTATTCAAAACTATGGGAATGGAATTAAATTTATTTTCATCTGCTATGAAGGTAAATAGTCAATATATGCATGTTTTATGGTTCAACCTTCAGGTAAAAGAACCTATTACTCTAGCCCAAGTGAAAGAAAAATTACATAATAATCCATTTGTTGCAATGACAACCAAGGATATGACCAGTACAGTTTTTTCTTTTGGAAGAGATCATGGGCATTATGGTAGAATTATGAACCAAACAGTTGTTGTAGAACAATCTTTAATAGTTCGAAAAGATCACGAAGTTTCTGGCTTTTGTTTTACACCTCAAGATGGTAATTCAATTTTTAGTAGTATTGCTGCTTCAGAATGGCTGTTATATCCTCACTCGTACGAAGATAAAATACAGTGCTTATCTCACTTATTTTTTAATATCATTTGACCATTCAAGTACTCCCAATCGTAACGGGACCCTTTCAAGAAAATACATTTATTGTTTGGGACAATTCCAATAAAAAATGCATCATTATTGATCCGGGTGATAATCCAGAACGTATTATTTCAGAAATAGATTCCCTAAACTTAATACCTAAGGCAATTGTTAATACTCATGCTCATTTAGATCATATTGGAGCAGTTGACCCATTGAAGGACTATTACAATATTCCATTTTATTTACATAAAGATGAATGCAACATATTAAATAATTATGAATCATCTTTAACATATTTTGGGCTTTCACCTAAGCCAACTCCAAAAGTCGATGTATGGTTTGAGCATGAAAATAGAATATCAATTGATAACTTTAATATTCAATTATATAAAACTCCGGGACATACACCAGGGGGCACATGTCTAATCATAAATGATAATGTTTTTACTGGAGATACAATTTTTAAAGGGTCAATTGGAAGGACAGATTTACCGGGGGGTGATTTTGAATTGTTATCTAAATCATTAAAGAGAATGATAAATGAAATTCCAGATACATTTATTATTTACCCAGGACACGGACCCGCAACAACCTTAGCTCAAGAAAAAACAGAAAACCCCTATTTAAATTAAATGAAATTGTAAATTTATCCTTATGAAAGTAATAGAATATTTAGAAAAAGCGAATAAAACGCTATTTAGTTATGAGATTTTACCTTTGAAGCGTGGTGGAAGAATAAATGATATTTTTTCATTGGTAGACGAATTAGCGCCATTTGATCCACCTTTTATTGATTTAACAAGTCGGTCTGCTGAAGTGTATTATGATGAATACAACGATGGTTCATTAAAAAGGCATATTCGCCGAAAACGGCCTGGTACAATTGGGTTAAGCGCTGCTATAAAAAATCGATATAATATTGAGACTGTTCCACACATTTTATGTAATGGTTTCACAAAAGAAGAAACAGAAGATGCGCTCATTGAATTGAATTATTTAGGTATTGATAATATTTTGGCTGTTCGTGGTGATGATTTAAGAAAAATTCCAAAATCAGACACACGACCAAGAAATACATATGCTTCTGACTTAGTTGAACAAATCCAAACTATGAATCAGGGAATATATTTAGAAGAATTACAAGATGCCCATTCCACAAAATTTTGTGTAGGTGTGGCTGGCTATCCAGAAAAGCATTTTGAATCGCCGAACTTAAATACTGACATCGAATATCTTAAAGCAAAAGTAGACAAAGGTGCAGATTATATAGTGACTCAAATGTTTTATGATAATACAGCATATTTCTCATTTGTGGATCAATGTAGAGCCGCAGGAATCACAATACCAATTATTCCCGGTCTTAAAATATTAACGCGTGAATTTCATCTACGGACAATTCCATCCAACTTTTTTGTGGATATTCCAGTTGCATTAGCAGAAAAAGTAAAAGGATTACATAAGGAAGAAATCATTAAAGTTGGAAAAGATTGGGCATTGCAACAATGTCAAGAATTAGTAAATGCAAATGTTCCATGTATCCATTTTTATATCATGTCTTCTGCAACAGAAGTAACCGAAGTTGTGTCCGAATTTTAATTGAATATGCTCCCCAATTTATTAGAAAAATGTAGAATTGAATTTAATTCCACAGAAATTAATTTAAAGAACAGTCATATCATACTGGCCGTTTCTGGTGGTGTGGATTCAATGGTTCTTCTTCATGTATTGAATTCTTTAAAGCATGATTTAAATATTACTTTAACTTGCGCTCACATTAATCATAATCTTCGTCATGACTCGGTTCAAGATCAAACTTTAGTGAAATTAACTTGTCAAACTATGGGAATTCCACTCATAGTAAAAGATTTGAAACCATCTACAGTAAAACGAGGACAAAGTATTGAAGAATGGGGAAGAGTAAATCGATACTCTTTCTTAAAACAAACTTTAGAAAAATTAAATGGAGATTATATTGTTACCGCACATCATGCCAATGACCAAGCTGAAACTCTATTGATGCATTTGAGTGAAGGTTCCGGTCCATTAGGCTTGAGTGGTATTTCTAAGAAAAGTGAATTCATTATTCGCCCTTTATTAAACGTAACAAAAGACTTGATATTCGACTATGCGGATGAGAATAATATTTCTTTTAGAAATGATGTAACAAATTTAAACCTAAATCATCCTAGAAATTATATTCGATCAAAAGTCATAAATCCATTGAAAGATATGTACCCAAATGTAATTAGTCAATTTCAATCGTCTGCAGATTTATTTTCAAAATATAATCAAACAATGGACTTCTTTATTCACAATGCAATAAGTAGCCTTGGGATAAATAAAAATAATAAAATAATTGCGATTAATAAAAATGCTTTAGCAAAATATCCATTATTGGCTCAATCTATGATTATAAAAATAATATCTAATAATAAAGATAAAAAATGGAGAAAGCACCACTGGAAAGAATTGGATTTGTTTCTACAGTCACATAAAACGGGAGCTTTATTGTCCTTTCCGAATAATTATCAAATATTAAATGACCGGGATGAATGGAAGATTCGAGAAATAAATACATCTTTAGGCGATGAATGTGATATTTCTATAGGTAATACTTTTGAGAATGAATTATTTTCTATTCAATTAAAAGAAACCAAAGCGATATCGTTTATCTCTAATCCATCATCGATTGAAACAATTGATGCGAATACGATTGCAGGAAAAAAATTAAAAGTTAGACCATGGACTCCAAGTGATCATTTCCAACCTCTGGGGATGAATGGGACTCAAAAATTAAGCGACTATTTTATCAATCAGAAAATGGATCGATTTGAAAAAGATCAACAATATGTATTAACAGCTGACAATGAAATTATCTGGATTTGCGGGAAAAAAATAAGTCATAAAGTGAGAATCAGATCTACAACAATGGAAGCAATAAACCTTAAATTTCATTGGAAATAAAATTGGAATTTCAAGGGCATAGATTGACAGAGCTTGTTTCTCCTGAAGAGATCAAGGAAAGAATAAACAAACTAGGCGAAGAAATATCCAAAAAATTTGAAGGTGAAATTCCAATATTCATTGGAGTATTGAATGGGAGTTTTATTTTTATGGCGGATTTAGTGCGTGCTTTATCCATTGATTGTGAAATGGATTTCATAAAAGTATCTAGTTATTCGGGGACAAAATCAACAGGCTCCGTTCATTTATTAAAAGATTTATCAGCCGATATATCAGGGCGACATGTTATTTTAGTGGAAGATATTGTTGATTCAGGAATAACAATAAAATTTATACGAGATCGATTTTTAGTTTCAGATCCTGCATCATTGTCGGTGGTCTCATTATTATTTAAACCTGAAATTGCAGATATAGATTTTGAAATAGATTATGTTGGGTTTGAAATTCCACCCGAATTCGTAGTAGGCTATGGGCTGGATAACGACCAAAAAATTAGACATTTGAAAGGGATTTATCGTTTGGAACAATAAAGATTTCAAACTGTACATATTATTTATGAATAAAAAACAACCAACATCAAAAAATAAACAAAACAAAAAACCCCCTACCAATAAAAAAGGGAAAAAACCTCAGGATCAGTTTCAATGGCAGAGAGCGGGTAAAACTTCCTTAGTTTGGATGGGTATATTAGCTATAGCACTTTTTCTATCTGGTCAATTTTCAGACCCATCCAGAGGTGAAATTGAAATCGATTATTTCCAATATCGGGAAATGGTTTCTAACGGAGATATTGCGAAAGCAACAATCATGGGGAATAATTTTCATGCAGAATTGAAGGCTCCCCAAACAGTCCAAACAAAATCTGGTGAGCTAAAAAATATCTCGCGTGTTGTATTAACGCTACCATTTATTGATAGAGATGTTATGGATGAATGGGACGAAACTGATATGGAGTATAGTTTCAAGGAAGAGACCCTTGATTGGACAGGCTATTTACTCAATATGTTCCCATGGCTTCTATTAATTGGATTTTGGATATTCATGCTTCGTCGAATGCAAGGTGGTGCTGGCGGTGGTGTTAAAGGGATATTTAACTTTGGAAAAAGCCGGGCATCTTTATGGACAACAGATAAACGCCGAGTGACATTCAAAGATGTAGCTGGTTGTGTTGAAGCGAAAGAAGAATTGAAAGAAGTTATTGATTTTCTAAAAAATCCAAAACGATTTCAGAAATTGGGTGCTAAAGTCCCTAAAGGAGCACTATTAGTTGGGCCTCCAGGGACTGGAAAAACATTATTAGCTCGCGCAATAGCTGGGGAAGCGAGTGTTCCATTTTATAGTTTAAGTGGTGCAGATTTTGTCGAAATGTTTGTAGGTGTAGGTGCATCTCGTGTTAGAGATTTATTTGAGCAAGCAAAAAAAACAGAACCATGTATTGTATTTATAGATGAATTAGATGCTGTTGGCCGTCAGCGTGGCGCAGGGATTGGCGGAGGTCATGACGAAAGAGAACAAACTTTAAATGCGCTTCTCGTAGAAATGGATGGCTTCGATAATGATCAAAATGTAATTGTCGTTGCTGCGACAAATAGGCCTGATGTATTAGACTCTGCACTATTGCGACCAGGTAGATTTGATCGCCAAATTGTCGTTGATGCTCCAGATTACAAAGGACGATTAGACATTTTAAAAGTTCATTTAAAGAAAATTGTAGTGAATAGAAGGAAAGTAAAACTGGAAACTTTAGCTAAAGGAACTCCAGGATTAGTTGGTGCTGATCTTGAAAATATCGTTAATGAGGCTGCTCTTCTAGCCGCAAGGAAAAAGAAAAAATCAGTCGATATGGACGACTTTGAAGAGGCAAAAGATAAAGTTATGATGGGTGTGCAAAGAAGAAGTATGATTTTAAGTGATGAAGAAAAGGAAGTAACAGCGTATCATGAAGCAGGTCATGCACTTATGGCAGCAAAAACAAAAGGGGCTGATCCAGTTCATAAAGTCACTATTATTCCTCGCGGGCAAGCACTTGGTTTAACAATGCAAGTCCCCATAGATGAAAAACATGGTTATACTCGAGATTATATTGAAGGTAGATTAGGCATATTATTAGGTGGACGTGGAGCAGAAATGTTAATCTTTAATCAAATGACTACAGGTGCCGGAAATGATATTGAACAAGCAACAACAATTGCTCGAAAAATGGTCACAGAATGGGGAATGAGTGATTTATTAGGACCAATGACATTCGGCAAAAAGAATGAAGAAATATTCTTAGGTCGAGAAATTCAATCTCATCGTGATTATAGTGAAGTAACTGCCCGAATGATTGATGAAGAAGTTGCCAGAATTGTAAGACATGCGCAAAAGTATGCACAAACTGTTTTAAAAGACAATATTGAATTATTACAAAGAATGGCTAAGGAATTATTAAAATATGAAACACTTAGTGCCGATGATATCCAAAAAATTCTTGAAGGGAAACAATTAAAGAAAAGAACGAATGGATCGGTAACCCAAAAACGACTACGTAGGAATCCTAATCAACGAAATAAAAATAAAAAGAATCAAAAACCAAAACCAAAAGTGGCTGATAATCCAAAGTAATGACTTCTGAAAGATTAGATTCACTCCAAAATTGGGCTCTTTCATTAGATCGATCTCATCTAATGATGGGTATTGTGAATGTAACCCCTGACTCCTTTAGTGATGGTGGAAAATATAATTCAACGTCACTAGCTGTAAATCATGCATTAAAATTAATAAATGATGGCGCTGATATACTTGATATTGGTGGCGAAAGTACAAGGCCTAATGCAGACCCAGTATCAGTGAAAGTTGAATTAAAAAGAACGATTCCTGTTATTGAAGCAATTCGAAAAAAATCAGATATTCTTATTTCAATTGATACAACAAAAGCTGAAGTGGCACGGCAAGCATTAATTGCCGGTGCTAATATAGTGAATGATATTAGTGGATTAACATTCGATCCTGGAATGGTTGATATAATCTCAAAATCGGATGCTTTTGTGATTATAATGCATATTAAAGGGCAACCAAAAACAATGCAAAATAATCCTAAGTATGAGAATATAATGAATGAGATAAATTCATTTTTAAAAAAACAAGTTGAAGTGGCTATTGCGGGTGGAATTCATAAGAATAATATTATTTTGGACCCAGGTATTGGGTTTGGGAAATCAGTTCAAGATAATTTCACTCTATTGGGTCAATTGAATAAAATTTGTGAATTAGGATTCCCAGTATTAGTAGGACCAAGTCGAAAATCATTTATTGGTGACGCATTAGGATTGCCTCCAAATGAAAGAGAAGAAGGCACAGCTGCGGCAGTCACTGCAGCAATATTTAATGGGGCTAGAATTCTTCGTGTCCATGATGTAAAAGCAATGAAGCGTGTAGCAATAATTTCAGAAAAAATCGTGGAAGCAGCATAAAATGACATTATTCAAAATTGGATTTTTATCAGTCACAATTATTGACGTAATTGATTTGATACTTGTCAGTTGGATTTTTTATAAGGTGTACCAGTATTTCAAGGATACTCGGGCTGGACAAATGCTTATTGGGTTAATTATACTATTAATATCATCATTTGTTTTTAATACATTTGGTCTAAGTGCTATGTCGTGGTTAGTAAACCAATTCCAAACGGTATGGGTTGTAGCTTTTGTTATTTTATTTCAACCAGAAATTCGACGATTATTAATATATGTTGGACAAACACGATTTTTCAGAACTATCTTTCGAGTCGGTTCACCACGGTCATTGGAAGCTATTGTTGATGCATGCACCCAACTTGTAGATCGTAAATGGGGCGCTTTAATTGTAATCCAGAGGGAAACAGGTCTTCGTGCATATAAAGAATCTGGGACCTTAATGAAGGCTGAAGTTTCGGCTCCATTACTTGTGAGTATCTTTAATCCATCTGCTCCACTTCACGATGGTGCAGTTATTATTCGAAATACATTAATCGAATCTGCAGGAAGTATTTTACCTTTAACTGAAAGTACAATGATTGATCCAGAAATGGGGACACGCCATAGAGCAGCTCTTGGATTAACAGAAGAGTCAGATGCTCTTGTATTAGTTGTCTCTGAAGAACGGGGAAGAATTTCTGCATCTGAAAATGGTCGATTTATTCATCTAGATATGGATGAAATGGCATTAAGACGATATTTAAATGATCGATTATTTATTTCATCTGGTGAATGATATTTAGTAAAAACTCAGTTTAATCGTATATAACCTAGTCCTAAATTAACTGATGGATATAAACGATTTAAAAGACCAGTTCCAAGTCTCCGAAACAAAATATAATGAATTGCGGAGGTATCTTTGACTTGGATGCAAGTCAGAAAACACTAGAAGCACTTAGAGAGACATCTGCTGAACCTTCATTTTGGGACGATAATCAAAAAGCTTCCATTATTTTAAAAAAAATATCACGTATAGAAAAAGAAATCAATTTATGGTCAGACATGGAACGACGCCATGATGATGTAGAAATATTATTTGAATTTGCTGAAGAAGGTGAAGCAGATATAGAAGAGATTAAAACAGAATTATTTGATTATCAAAATATTGTAAATGATATTGAATTAAAAATGATCCTTGGAAGAAAAGAAGATGAGCAAAATGCTATTTTAACAATTCATCCTGGAGCAGGTGGAACAGAAAGTCAAGATTGGGCAGAAATGCTATATAGAATGTATTCTCGTTGGATAGAGAAAAAAGGGTTTAAGATAGAAGTATTGGATGTGCAACCCGGAGATGAAGCTGGTATAAAAGATGTTACGTTTGAAATAAAAGGTGATTATGCATATGGAATGACTAAAGCTGAAGCGGGAGTCCATAGAATGGTCCGAATTTCTCCTTTTGATTCAAATAGTCGAAGGCATACATCATTTGCATCTGTTTTTGTTTATCCATCAGTAGATGATGAAATTGAAATTGAAATTAATCAGCAGGATTTAAGAATAGATACATATAGAGCAAGTGGTGCTGGTGGACAGCATGTGAATAAAACGGATTCGGCTGTTAGAATTACTCATAACCCGACAGGAATTGTTGTCCAATGTCAAAATCAAAGATCTCAGCATAAAAATAAAAATCAAGCGATGAAAATTTTAAAAGCACGTATTTACCAACATGAGCTTGAACTCGAAAAAGAAAAAAATAAAGAATTAGAAAATCAAAAAATGGATATTGGCTGGGGAAGCCAAATCCGATCCTATGTTTTTCACCCATATAATATGGTAAAGGATCATAGGACAAAGGAAGAAACAGGAAATGTACAGGCAGTTATGGATGGGGATATTGATCCCTTCATCCGTGCCTATTTATTAAGTAATATGAAACTACAAAATATTAAGGTTGATTAACGATTATGTCAGACCAACAAAAAAGTTTACAGCAAATTATAGATTTTCGAATAGAAAAATTAAACAAGCTAAAAGATGCAGGAATTAACCCATATCCTCATCGGTTTAAACCAACTCACTCGAGTTCTGATGTATTAGGCCAATTTGAAGAGAATGAGAAAAAGACAGTTATCGTCGCTGGTCGTATCATGGCATTACGGAAAATGGGTAAAGCTTCTTTCACTCATATTATGGATGGTGCTGGTCGAATTCAAATTTATGTAAGACGGGATGATGTAGGTGAAGAATCGTACTCATATTTTAAATTATTAGATATGGGTGATTTTATAGGAGTTAAAGGGTATATCTTTAAGACAAAAATGGGCGAAATATCTATCCATGCTGAAAAATTAACTGTATTATCAAAAAGTATTCGACCATTACCTGTCGTTAAAGAAAAGGATGGAGAAACATTTGACGCCTTTTCAGATAAAGAACAAAGATACCGAAATAGACATTTAGATTTAATCGTGAACCCAGAAGTAAGGGACACATTTATTAAACGTACAAAAATCATTAATGCTTTAAGATCTTTTCTTGATTCTCGTGATTTTTTAGAAGTTGAAACGCCAGTACTCCAACCACTATATGGTGGTGCAAATGCCCGTCCATTTGTAACTCATCACAATGCATTAGACCAAAAGTTTTATCTTCGTATTGCAGACGAACTTTATTTAAAACGGCTAATTATTGGTGGTTTTGAAAAAGTATATGAAATCGCAAAAGATTTTCGAAATGAAGGGATGGATCGAAGCCATAATCCTGAATTTACAATGCTTGAATATTACGAAGCATATGCTGACTATGAAGATACAATGGCGTTAGTAGAAGAAATGATTAGAAATACAGCCAAAGTAGTTAACGCAGAACAAATTACGTGGGGAGATATGGAAATTGATTTGTCTAAGCCGTTTCACAAAAAAACATATTTTGAGCTTCTTAAAGATGTATCGGGTCATGATTTATCTAAAGCGGGATACGAAGAACTCATTTCTGTTTTTAATGAAATGAATATAGACATACCAGAGAATGCGAATATTTCTCAACTATTAGGAACATTAATGGATGATTTAGTTGAGCCAACACTCATACATCCAACTTTTATTATCGATTACCCAAAAGAAGTTTCACCATTAGCAAAAATGCACCGAAATGGAGATGAATCATTAGTCGAAAGATTTGAACTCATTATTGGAGGAGCTGAATTTGCAAATTCATTTTCTGAGTTAAATGACCCAATTGATCAACGGAATCGATTAGAAGCACAATCTGTTTTACGAGAAGCAGGTGATGAAGAAGCTCAACCTGTAGATGAAAATTTTCTTCAAGCTATGGAATGTGGTATGCCACCAACAGGTGGAGTAGGACTTGGCGTAGATCGCCTTGTTATGCTACTTACTGGTAATCGTTGGATTCGCGACGTTTTATTGTTCCCTGCTTTACGATCAGAATAATATATGAATATCAGTACGCGTATTGCCCTTCGCTATCTGAAATCTTCCCATAAGGGCAGTTTCTCCTCATACGCAAGTCGCCTTGCAGTAATTGGACTGGCAATAGGAATTGCATCTCTTGTTATTACTTTGAGTATTATGGCAGGTTTTGAAAAAACAGTTTCTGAAAAAATTGCTACGTTTGATTCCCATATACGCGTGTCTCATTTTATGAATAAGTCCATCGCTTATCCAAATAAATCATTGGACTCACTTTTAGTTGAAGCTCCTGTTGATTATAAGAAAAGTATTTATATACAAAAACCAGCTTTGATTAGGAAGAAACAAAAAGCTGAAGGAGTCATAGTTGAAGGTGTAGAATGGATACCTGAATCATTTGTTATAGACGAACGGAATAATAGTGGTAATTATATAAACCTAAAGTTAAATGAAGTTTGGCTGGGAGGTGATTTAGCAAATATCTTGGGTGTAGCTGTGGGTGATAAAATTGTGTTAGCTGATTTACAATCGTTAAATCATTCTGCATCAAAACGAATAGTAAAATCATTAACCGTAGCCGGACTTTTTCATTCTGGACTGCAAGAGTATGATAAAACTCTTGTTTTTATTTCGATTGAAGATGCTCAACATTTGTTTAATATGTCTAATAATATTTCTGGGTACAAGATTGATTCAGACGAACATTCGTTTTCGCATCTAATATCTTATATTCGAGAAAATACTGCTTATCCATATTATGTTGTCACATGGAAAGAGAAACACCAAGTATTATTTGATTGGATTGATATTCAGAAATGGCCCATTTTGATAAACTTTGGGTTAATTGCCTTAGTAGGCGTTGTAAATATTTTATCAGCATTAGCTATGATTATAATAGAAAAATCAGGTCAAGTCGGTATTTTATTATCACAGGGTATGAATCGAAAAAACATTAAAATTATTTTTTGTATTCAAGGTGCAGTTATCGGGTTTAGTGGTGCAATAATAGGTGTATTCATGGCGGGTATAATTATTTTTGTCCAATTTAAAACTCACTTTATTTCTTTACCTGAAAATATTTATTTCATGGATCATATTCCTATTTCCATTGAAATAATCCCTATACTAATAATAGGATTGGCTTCAGTCATTATTTCATTTCTAGCATCATTTTGGCCAGCAAGCAAAGTGGGTAGAATCCAACCATCAAAAGTGTTGTCATACGAATGAGTTTTACGACGATTATAGCAAAAAAATATATTAAAGGGAGAACCGGGCCTGGAAAATTTACTGGTATCGTTTCTATGGTTGGTATGGCTGTTGGAAGTTTCGCAATGGTTATTTCAATTGCTGTTATGAATGGGTTTGAGTCTCGAGTCTCTGATCGATTAAGAGGATTTGATGGAGATATACGAATTTCAGGCTTAATTACTCAAAAAGTAATTGAAAGTATTTCAAAAGTCGAGGGAGTTCATTCCTCAATTCCATTTATAGAACGAAAAGGAATTATATCTTCAGGGGAATCTGAACAAGTCATTATATATAAAGCATTAAATATGAATAAAATGAATAAAGTATATAATATTAAAATGAATATTAATAATTCGGATGGTGCTGGGGTTATTATAGGGAAATCATTATCCTATCGCATGAATCTTTCATTGGGAAATAGCATGGATTTATTTAGTCCCTTGGATATGTCATACGGATTAGGATACCCGCCCAAAAGTAAAAGCTATGTTAAAGGGATATTTCAATCTCAGGTATTAGACTATGACGAGCGAATAGTATTTATACCCATGGAAGTAGGAAAGAAATTATTTAAAAGAATTCGTGGATTTACAGGAATAGATATTCGTTGTAAACTGAATGAAAATATAGAGTCTATCTCCAGAGAATTATCTCTTTTATTGGGTGAAGATTACAAAATTGAATCATGGAAGGAACAACATTCATCGTTAGTTCAAGCCATGGAATTAGAGCGATTAATGGCTTTAATCGTTTTAAGTCTCATTATTGTAGTCGCTGGGTTTAATCTTGCATCTACATTAAGTTTAGTTACGATTCAACGCATTCACGAAATAGGTATTCTGCAGGCAATTGGTGCGCCAAAAAAAGCACTTAGAGAAATGTTATTTATTCAAGGGTTTTTGCTAGGAGGAAAAGGGACAATAATTGGCATCAGTTTAGGGGGATTTATTATCATATTGCAGAATGTATTTGGGCTTATACCATTACCATCAGATATATATTTTATAAATACATTACCTATGAAATTAACAGTATGGAATTTGATTATTATTCCAAGTATTTCATGTGTGATTATTTTATTATCATCCTATATTGCTAGTAAAAAAGCGAGTAGTATTGAACCAAAATTAGCCTTAACATGGAATAAATGATTTTAGACGCAAAAAATATAATTAAGTCTTATAAAAATGGTAATCATTCATTGGTGGTTTTGGACCAATGTAACTTGACTGTCACTCAAGGAGAAATAATTACAATTATGGGAGAATCGGGGTCTGGGAAATCTACATTACTCAATATTCTTGGCACTTTAGACAAACCTGATTCTGGAGAAATATCCATAAATCAAAAGAATATTACTAGTTTGTCAGAGAATGATATTGCAACGATAAGAAATCAGTATATTGGCTTTGTTTTTCAATTCCACCATTTGTTACCAGAATTTACTGCAAAGGAAAATATATTAATTCCAACCCTTATTCATGAGGATGTTAATAAAAGCCATGATGCAGACACTTTATTAGAATTTGTAGGTTTAACAGAACGTCAAAGTCATTTACCTTCCCAATTGTCTGGAGGTGAAAGATTAAGAATTGCCGTTTTGAGAGCTATGATTAACAAACCAAAAGTCATTTTAGCAGATGAACCAACGGGAAATTTAGATTATAAAAATGCTAATAAAATAATTGACCTTTTTTATAAAATTAATAAAGATTACCAGCAGTCAATTGTTATAACAACACATAGTCGTGATGTCGCGGCAATTGGTCATCGCCAATTCATTTTAATTAATGGTGTATTGGACGAGAAAAAGAAGGATTAAGGTTTATGAAAGAGAATTATTCAAAACGTGTTCAAAAAATTATGAAAGTTGCAAAGGAAGAGGCTATTCGCCTTGGGCATAGTTATGTTGGAAGCGAGCATCTATTGCTAGGTCTATTAGTAGAAGAAAGTGGATTGTCAGCAAAAATATTTGATATTTATGATTGTGACCCAGATGAAATGATTGCTATGGTTGAAGATATGATTAAGTCATCTGGCGGCACAATGACCTTGGGACATTTGCCTCTCACAAGGCGAGCAGAACGTATATTAAGAAATGCATTTAATGAAGCGACGGGGATTGGGAGCCCTTATGCAGATGATGAGCATTTATTAGTTGCCATGTTAAAGGAGACAGAGGGAATTGCATACCATGTTCTTCAAACATTCGGATTAGATCATAATACAGTAGGAGAATTATTATCTTCATCTGAATTAGATCCTGAAGCAGATTCTTCTGCAACACAGGATAAAAAATCTAAAAGTCAAACACCTACGTTAGACCATTTTTCGAGAGATGTAACTGAATTAGCTAGAAAAGGGAAACTTGACCCTGTTATAGGAAGAGAAAGTGAAATAGAACGAGTTGCGCAAATCCTGACACGTCGAAAAAAAAATAACCCAGTTCTCATTGGTGAGCCTGGGGTAGGTAAAACAGCCATTATTGAGGGATTGGCACAAAGAATTATTCGAAAAACGGTCCCACGTGTTTTGCATAACCAGCGCATTCTTTCATTAGATCTTGCTTCTCTTGTTGCAGGGACAAAGTACAGGGGGCAGTTCGAAGAGCGTATGAAAAATATAATGCATGAAATGGAGATTAGTGATCAATTAATAGTTTTTATAGATGAACTTCATACGATCGTGGGTGCGGGAGGAGCATCGGGTTCACTTGATGCATCAAATATGTTTAAGCCCGCTTTAGCGCGAGGAGATATTCACTGTATCGGAGCAACAACTTTAGACGAATATCGTAAACATATTGAAAAAGATGGTGCATTAGATAGACGATTCCAAAAAATAACTATTATTTCTCCATCTATTCAAGAATCAAAAGAAATTTTGATTGGTTTAAAATTATCCTACGAAGATCATCATCATGTGAAATATTCTGACGAAGCGATTGATGCATGCGTTTTACTATCGGATCGATATATTTCTGATAAATTTTTACCTGACAAAGCAATTGATGTGATGGACGAATCAGGGGCCCGTATTCATATGTTTAATATGAAAGTACCAGATAGTATTATTGATATTGAGAAAGCGTTAGATAGTATTCGCGAAGAGAAAGAGGAAAAAGTAGCATCTCAACTATTCGAAGATGCAGCGTTATTGAGAGATAAAGAGCGACAATTACTTCAAAACCTATCTTTGGCACAAAAAAATTGGCACGAAAATAGGGATGAGGAAAAAACTCTCATTACGGAAGAACATATTGCGGATGTTGTATCCATGATTACAGGGATTCCTGTTCAAAAAGTAGCCCAATCAGAAAGCCAAAAGTTATTAGCAATGGGCTCTGAATTAAAAAAATTCATTTTAGGACAAGATGAAGCTGTTTCATCGGTGACTCGTTCGATACAAAGAGCCCGTACAGGATTAAAAAGTCCAACTCGTCCAATTGGAGTGTTCCTATTTTTAGGACCAACAGGAGTTGGGAAAACAGAATGTGCTAAAGTACTCGCTAAATATCTTTTTCCTCAAAATAATGCTCTAATTAAAGTAGATATGTCAGAATATTCAGAGAGATTTTCTTTATCTAGACTCATTGGTGCGCCCCCTGGATATGTGGGATATGATGAAGGTGGTGAATTGACTGAAAAAGTTCGCAGAAATCCTTATTCTGTAGTGCTACTTGATGAAGTAGAAAAAGCACATGATGGTTTATTCAATATATTGTTACAGGTATTTGATGAAGGAGTATTAACTGATAGTTTTGGCAGAAAAATAGATTTTAAAAATACTATTATAATTATGACTTCTAATATGGGCTCTAGAGATTATCAAGGGTCTGGTTTTGGATTTGGAGAAAAAAGCAATAAGAAAGATTATGACGAAGTAAAAAAACGCGTAATGGGTAGAGTGGTTAATAAATTTTCACCAGAATTAATTAATCGAATAGATGAAACTGTAATTTTTAAACCTTTAAATGAAAAGAGTATTCTAAAAATAATAGATCTACAATTAGCTGAATTAATAACAAACCTAAACTCGCAAAAAATAAAACTTCACATGACCGCCTTAGCTAAAAAATTATTGGTAAAAAAAGGATATGACGAACAATATGGAGTGAGACCATTGCGCAGAGAAATTCAATTGTCTCTTGAAGATAAAATATCTGAATTATTATTAGAAAATAAGGTACAAAGTGGACAAACAATTAAAGTAGCAACATTGTCTAATGCTTTTACATTTAAAATAACCACTTCCAGAAAAAAGAAAAAAATAGCCACTAAATAGTATTCTTTTATAATCAATATTACTCTTTCTGTCATATAGGGTTCTGTATTATCATCAGTCTGCCATATAGGTAGAGAATATAAGGTGGTATGTTCCTTGCTTCTTGATTATAGATTTATTTGAATTACAATCAAAAATTTATAATAGGAGAAAAAAATGGGAAAAATTATTGGAATTGATCTTGGGACTACTAACTCTTGCGTAGCTGTATTAGAAGGTGGGGAGCCAACAGTCATTACAAATACTGAAGGTGGAAGAACTACTCCATCTATTGTTGCTTTTACAAAGGAAGATGAACGTCTCGTTGGTCAAGCAGCAAAACGACAAGCAGTAACAAACCCTGAAAATACTATATTTTCTATCAAGAGGTTTATGGGTAGAATGTTCAAAGAAGTAGGAACTGAGATTGATGAAGCACCTTTTACTGTTAAAAAGAATTCTAGTGGTGCTGTTGTAGTAGAAGCATCTGGAAAAGATTATACTCCCCCAGAAATCAGTGCGATGGTTTTACAGAAATTAAAACAAATGGCAGAAGAACATTTGGGAACAACTGTTTCTGATGCTGTAATTACTGTTCCTGCATATTTTAATGATTCTCAAAGACAAGCAACAAAAGATGCTGGAAAAATAGCAGGATTAAACGTTCGACGTATTGTGAATGAACCTACTGCCGCCGCCTTAGCATATGGCCTGGATAAGAAAAAAGATGAAATGATTGCTGTCTTTGATCTTCGTGGTGGAACATTTGATATTTCAATTCTTGAATTAGGTGATGGCGTATTTGATGTTAAAGCATCAAATGGTGATGGCCATCTTGGTGGTGATGATTTTGATCAAAAAGTTATAAACTGGATTGCTGAAGAATTTCAAAAAAATGATGGCATAGATTTGAAAAAAGATCCAATGGCGCTTCAAAGATTAAAAGAAGCTGCAGAAACAGCAAAAAAAGAATTGTCCAGTTCAAAACAAACAGAAATTAATTTACCTTTTGTCACTGCTGATGCTTCTGGTCCTAAGCACCTCAACATGACTTTAACAAGAGCTAAATTTGAAGATTTAGTAAATGATCTTGTACAAAGAACTATCAAACCATGTACAGATGCCTTAAGAGATGCTGGGTTATCCCCCAGCGATATTGATGAAGTTATTTTAGTTGGTGGTTCTTCTAGAATTCCAAAAATCCAAGAAAAAGTAAAAGAAATATTTGGAAAAGAACCAAATAAAAGTGTAAATCCTGATGAAGTAGTTGCAATTGGAGCTTCAATTCAAGGCGGTGTTTTGGCTGGTGATGTTGATGATATTCTATTACTGGATGTAACGCCATTATCATTAGGGATAGAAACATTGGGATCAGTTTCAACTAAATTGATTGAAAGAAATACAACTATTCCTACTAAAAAATCTCAAGTCTTTAGTACAGCCGCTGATAACCAAACAACGGTTGAAATTCACGTTCTTCAAGGGGAACGTGAAATGGCAAGGGATAATAAAACTATTGGCAAATTTCATTTGGCAGACATTCCGCCATCACCTCGTGGTGTTCCTCAAATTGAAGTGACATTTGATATTGATGCAAACGGAATTTTAAATGTAGGAGCCAAAGATAAAGCAACTGGGAAGGAACAAAGTATCCGTATTGAAGCATCTAGTGGATTGTCTGATTCAGAAATTGAAAAAATGGTATCAGATGCAAAATCACATGAAGCAGAAGATAAAGAAAAACGTGAAGCTATTGATATAATTAACCAAGCTGAGCATTTGGTTTATGAAACAGAGAAAAATATGAAAGAACATGATGACAAAATATCTGATGATGAAAAGAAGGATTTAAATCAAAAGATGGAAGCTCTTTCAAAAGCAAAAGAATCTAGTAATGCTGAAGATATTAAGGCGGCCATGGATCAATTAAATGCATCCTGGCATCAAGTAGCATCAAAAATGTATGAAACAACTCAAGGGTCAGAAGATCCAACTCAACAGCCTAATCCTGGCTCATCATCTAATGATAAAAAAGATGATAGTGAAATAGAGGATGCTGATTTTGAAGTTGTAGATGACTAAGAGTTAGTTGATTTCGAAAAAAGCGCTATTTTTAGCGCTTTTTTTGTTTATGGAACAGTCTTCAATTATTCTCGTTAATTTCTAATGAAGAAATTGACTCATGAATCTTAATAACAAAATAAACTTCCTATTTATTTTCGTGGCAGTCCTTACAATATTTGCTTTGGGAATCCGTCCATCTTTTTTTCAAAAAACCATAGAAAATAATATTAACAAACGATGGGCAAATCCGCGAGGATGGACCTTTTCAGTTGGGGAAATGAATGGACATTTTTTTAAAACATTTATAATGAGTGATATTCATTTTTTAAAAGAAAATGGGAATGAACTTGATTTCAATTCTATCTCATTTAATTTGAATTTATCGTCAATATTTACTGGTAATATTTCATTTGATGAAGTAGCAATTGATGGTTGTGAAATTGTACTAAATATCAATTCAAGTGGAAATAATATTTTTGATAACCCTATTAATCTTCGTCCGATTCCAATCTCAATTCATGATTTAACCTTCAATGGGGAAATCCCAATTACTATAAATCAGCAGAAGGATAAAATTAACTTAACTCTCAAAGCAGGATTAGATCATTTAGATAATGCTACAAGATTGAATGTAGATGAGCTATATGTTGATAATTCTGAGGTTCTAGGATTTCCATTAGGTTTAGTAAATACTACAATTCATATGTATCCTGAAAAAATCGAGTTAGTAAATATGAATGGAAATATGGGATTCATTCCATTAAGTGGAAATGCAATATGGGATCCAAAAGTACCATCTTTTAATGGGACTCTTTATATCAACCCTTTAATTATTCCAGATAAAATATTTAATAAAACACCGCTTAACCCTGAATTTTCAAAACTAAATGCATCTATCACTTTAAAAACAAATATTAAGAATACAACAGGATCATTAACGGTTTCGAACGACCAGGGATTGAACATGTATGGTGATTTGAACATTAATAATCACCAAGGTAATTGGAAACTAGAATCTTTATCCTTATTTGATGGCTTTTCAAAATTATTTATTACAGGAGGGTTAGATAAAAATGGGAGAGTACATTCTCAGTTCACATTAGATAAACTTGATATTAGCCAATGGTTAAAAAATGTTCAAAAAACAGATATCACAGGTCTAGCTACCTGGGATGGCGAACTTATTGGTGGTGCGTTTAATAATGTTTCCCTTTCGTTGGAAATATTAGAAACAGAAATATTTCCAAAAAAGGATATTTCTATTCATGGTACGTTTACCCTACAGGATAGTTTATTAATATCTGAAGATCCAGTAAACATTACAGTAGGGAATGGAAGTCTTATTGTATCTGGGCAGGGAGATTTTAACTCTCAAAACATGGATATTATTGTTGAATTAACAAATGCTGATGTATCTTTGATAAATAATTTTTGGCCAGAAGCTTTTGAGTCTGGAATCGCAACTGGATCCATGAAAATAACAGGACTATTTAATGAACCAGGTGTAATATCAGATTTAACATTTTTAGATTTCAAATATGGTGATTTTACTCTAAATCAATTAGCAATGCGCGCTGAATTTGATAATAAAGAAAATGTATCAAATGGTGCATTATCTGTTACATTTGGTGAAGGTATTTGGAGAAATGAAAAATTTGAAAATGGAACTCTTGATATTAGCATGGAGAACAATATCATTATTTTGGAAAATTGCCATTTCCAAAATGGTGATGATTTTTTGCAAATTTCCGGTTCAAGGTTATCTCCAAAGCAATATTGGTTAGATCGTGTTCAAATGTCCATGTATGGACATTATCTTGTTAACACCCAACCGCTTAAAATTACACTTAAAGATTCTACTGCAGAAGTGCATCCATTTGAATTACATATTGATGACGGTATTATGGAAGGTGTTTTATCAATTGGTAAAATTGTAGATGGCCATGTAAAAATGTCCAATTTTGATGCTGAAATAATTTCCTTGTTCATTAAAGATTACAGGTGGAAGGCAAGTGGGCTTGTATTTGGTGAAGCAGGATTCCAAATTGGGAATGGAAAGAAATATATTGATATTGATATTTCATTAAAAAAGGGAAAATATTTAAATGAATATTTTGACCAAATGAATTTATCCTTTTTTATGAAGAATGGATTTCTCCATGCTGATGAAATTTCTATGACAGGAAAAAACCAATCAGGGTTTCAGATGAATGGAATATTACCATTAAACAGGGAGATTGATTTAAGAGCTCCTATTTTCCTAAATACAACATTTACGAGCCTTAATATGGGGATAGTTACCAAATTTATCCCTGATTTTTTTGATTTAGGTGGTCAAGCAACAGGGACAATTAAAATGGAAGGATCATCAAAGAAATCTCCTTTTGAGTTTGAAATGCATGTAAATGAATCCCGTTTTGAAAAAATTCATATTGGCAACGCCTATGCTAAAGGACATTTTGATGGTGCTCGAGTTACATTTGATTCTTTATCCACCCATACAAAGGTGGATCATATTATTGCTGAAGGATCGTTGCCTGTTAATCTCAATTATGGGTCAACTCAATTAGGAGCCTTTTTCCCTAACGAATTATTTGATTTTCATTCTCAAGGCGAATTGAAAACAATGGATTTTTTATCTACCTATTTATCAGATGTTGATTCAATCCGTGGCAATATAAATTTAAACTTATCCTTAACTGGCACAGAAGACCGAATTATTAGAGAAGGTGAATTTTCAATATCAAATGGATCTATTTATACATTGCTCGTTAAAGAACCAATTATAAATATTGTAGCGGATGGGCAAATTGAAAATAATCTTCTAACAATTGGCTCATTTTATGGATCTGCCAAAAAACAAATTAATGGAATTGATAATTCATCATTCACAAATGTATCTGTTACAGGTAATATGAATTTCGAATCATTTTTTGAACCCCAGTATGATTTAAACGTCCGTGGGTCTAATGTATATTTTGAGACATTGCCCTATGAAATAAAAGGACTTGGGAATGTGAATGTTCATGTTTCTGGTCGTGATACAATCAGCATTGCAGGTACAGTTGAGGTGTTGGAAGGTGAAATATTTCAAGAATTTATTTTTGCTGATATTGGAGAAGCATCACCGGTATTACCTGATGATATTTTAATGGATTATAAATTGAATTTTCCAATTAGGGGCGAAGTATTATTCCAAAATAGTCAGATTGATGCGCTTGTTACAGGTGAATTAAGTTTATCTCAATTCGCAGAATATGATATCGATTTTGGAGGTGAAGTCATTGTAAACGAGGGTTCTTTCTTTTACTATAGAGATGAATTTAAAGGGCTTAAAGGTCAAGTCTTGTTTGACAATAAAGGATTTAATCCTTACTTAGATTTATCTGCTTATCGATCGATCGATGATGAAAGGATCGATATTCATTTAGGTGGATTAATTGATGACATAGAACTGTCACTTGAATCGTCAAGTGGCTATTCAGAAAGCGATATCCTCGAATTATTAACTTGGGGTAAGAGATTTGAAGATCAAGCATTCACATCAACGGGGTTTGGAAATCAAGCCTATTCTTTATTGGGCTCAATATTAGAAGGACAATTGGAAAAGAATTTGAAGGAAATGAGAGGTGTATCTAAGCTTGGTATTGTTGATGATATAGATATTTCAGGAGCAGCTGGATTAATTAACCCCGGGACAGAAGAAGATTTTGAAGTGACTGCAAAAAGAAAATTGACAGATAAAACATCCTTAAATTTATCGTATAAAAGGTCATTCTCACTTTCTAATCCTAATCAATCAAAAGTTGGGGTTGAACATAAATTAAATCGATATTTTTCTGTCGTTGGTAATATGGATGAAGAAGGTAAATTTCACCTGAAATATCGCTATCGTTACGCATATTAATTAATACCCCATGACAAAAAATAATATTATTTACAGAATCATATTCTGGCTCGGCTTCGTCTATGCACAAAGTGAAAACTTAGTTATATCCGATATTGATATTAGAGGTAACGTAGCAGTCAATGATAGTGAAATATTTTTTCTTGTTCGACAAAAACCACCTAACTTCCTAATTAGGGCACCAAAATTTGATCCACGCCTTTTAAAATTAGATGCATTAACAATTAAGAATTATTATCAATCACTTGGCTATCTTGACGTTAATATAATTGATGAATTCTCTATACAGGATAATGGAGTATTAATCATTTATAAAATCGTGGAGGGGAAACGATATGGTTTGAAATCTGTTATTATTACGGGTGCAAACCAATTAAAAGAATCCAAAATAAAACAATCTTTAGGGTTAGAAATTGGGAAATCTTATAACCCTGTAAAATTAAATGCTGGTCTACCAATGCTCCATGAATCCTATCAGGAAATTGGTAAACTTTTTGCTGAAATCAATATTGGAGAATCTATTAATGATTCGGTAGCTGTTATCGTTGATATTATTGAAGGACCAGATGTTTATATAAAAAAGTCGATCATCAGTGGATTGACACATTATGATTCATCAATTGTATTAAGAGAACTAACTTTTTTTGATGATGAATTATACAGTAAATCATCTATCGATTTATCGGTTAAACAATTACGAGAAACGGGTGTTTTTTCTCTAGTGAGTTTAGAACCTGAACGTATTAACCTATCTGATTCATTGGTCAATATTTTGATTGAGACAAAGGAATATAAAAGACGGCAATGGGAATCTGAAGGTGGGTACGAACCAATTCAATTTGCTGAAGGCGCTGAACCTATTTCAGCAGTGGGGGCACAAGTTGAATGGAGAAATAGATCTATTTTTAAAACAACTACCCATTTCTCAACTCGGCTTTTATTTGGAATCCCCGTCGAAGAAGAATTTATTATACCACGAATAAGAGCAGATATCAACCTAGGAAATAACTGGTTTCTGAATTCGCGAATTCCGACTCAATTAACTGGGTATTATGAAACATTTATTATTTATCAGAAAGATGATAATGAATTCATTGAACGATTTGGTATTACTCTCGCAAATTTGTATCGATTTGAACAAAGGTCACAATTTGAAAGTAAATTTATTTTGGAACAATTTTCAGATAATAATGAAAAAAATCTTCAAGAGAGATCCTGGAAAGCAACCTTATTGCTTGACCGAAAGAATGATCCGATAGTCCCCACAAGTGGACATTTCATTAGCTTGGGTGCAAAAGTTGCAGGATTTTGGTTTGGAGGAGAAAGAGATTATTTAAAACTTGATGCTGGATTACAACAATATTTTTCGATTTCGGATGAAAGTGTAATTGCATATCGATTAAAAATTGGAAAAATCTGGGGCTGGGATACCACATTCACAGATTATAGTTATGAACAATTTTATTTGGGTGGGACGACTAGTTTACGCGGGTGGGATATCTTAAGGTTTAAAGTGGATGAAAACGGTAGTCCAATAGGACACACCACACGTATAATGACAAATATAGAATGGCGGTTTCATTTATATAAATTCTTGGGTGGTATTCTATTTGTCGATGGTGGCACCTTGGAAGATGAATTAAATGGTATTTCACTAGATAATACAAAATGGGATTATGGGCTTGGTATATCAATTGATACACCTTTAGGTCCAGCTAGGCTCGATTATGCTATTCAAGCTGAAGACCCAACACAGTCAAAAATACAACTGGGAGTACAGTATATATTTTAGTGGGAACTATTTTATTCATCATTGGTTTATCAGTTGTTAAATCTATGGAAAACAAATCGTCTATGCCTTAATTTCAGCGGCTTAAAAATAAAAAGAAAGATTATGAAACACACACAAACACTCATTTTATCTGCACTCTTGTTTACAGTTGGCTGTGAAAAGTCTGCAGAAACATATTTTGATTTATCAGACAAAGCTTTAGCTGACAATCAGATAGAGGAATCCATTTCGCATTTAAAAGACTTATTGTCACATCATGAAAATGATTCATTATCATCCAAAGCACAATACAAACTTTCTGTTATATATCTAAATTGGAAGAATGATTTAAGTGCAGGATTAAATGCTCTACAGCAAACG
>JABHUQ010000074.1 GCA_018658715.1 Fidelibacterota bacterium | reverse complement strand
CAAGTGAATGCTGCACATATTTTATTAAAATTTGATATTAGTGCTATGACACTCGATAATCTAAAACAAGCTTCCACTCTTTTTAGCTATGATGCTCAAGATAATGGTTTTTCTGCTGCAATTGATTCACATAAAGTAGAACCAATTGTTGCTACCAGTATTAAAGAAGATGCTTCTTTCTTACCAAATATTGGCTCACTTCGTTCAGCTATTCGTTTTGCTTTCAACAACCCGGTTGGCTCTGTATCAACCGTATTTGAAACGGATCAGCATTTTGTTGTTGCTGTAACAGATTCAGCTATTGAAGCAGGTATTGCTCCTATGGTTGATGTGGAAGCTGACATAATTCGTATTCTCTCTACTGAAAAAGAAGATGCTATTGCTAAAGAAAAAGCTGGTGATATTTTAATAGAAGCAACTACTGTTGGTTCTTTTACTAAAGTACTTAACGATCAAAAAGCATATGAGCCAATCACTAATGATAGTAAACCTTTAGGTCGTGGCTTTAATTCTATTGGTCGGAGCCATTCTATGATAGGAGCTCTTCTCGTAGCTAAACCAGGCGATTTAGTTGGTCCTGTTGAAACACCACGTGGTTATGCTGTTGTGGAGTTACTACAAGTAGCTGAATTTGATTCCGCTGACTTTGCAGTTCAAAAGGAAAAAATATATTCAGATCTACTAACTAAAAAACAAAACCAGTTTTTCCAATCCTGGCTCGGAGAATTAAAAAGGAATGCTGAAATTGTTGATAATCGAAAGTATTACTTTTAGTTATAATTTAATTCTTTTAAAAAAAGGCCTGATTCTAAATTGGGCCTTTTTTTTTAATTCCACTAATTTTGATGTAACTTTTGATGCAGTTATATGATACATAGGAATCAAATATATGGATTATAATTATATCATTCTCAATATAAGTGACTCTGTCGCGACCGTTTCTCTTAATCGTCCCGAAGTTCGTAATGCCATGAATATACCAATGATGAAAGAAATAACTGATTGCTTCACCCACCTATCAAAACAATCTGAAGTTCGAATAATCATTTTACGAGGAAAAGGGGATTCTTTTTGCGCTGGGGCAGATATACAGCATATGAAACATTCTGGTGGACAAGCTAAAGAAAAAAACAGGACAGATTCACAATTATTAGCTGATTTATATTATGCGGCAGATCATTGCCCCCAACCTGTTGTTGGTGTTGTACATGGGCATGCATTTGGCGGAGGATTTGGCCTTTGTAATGTATGTGATATTACTATTGCTGAAGAGAATACTCTTTTTGCTTTGAGTGAGGTTCTCATCGGTATAATTCCTGCTATTATTGGACCTTATACTGTTAATAAAATTGGGTTATCTGCCTTTCGTGCCTTAGGTATTTCTGGCGAACAATTCAATGCCCATTATGCAGAGAAGATTGGGCTTATTCAATATGCCATACCGGCTGATCAGATTGGAGATCTCCTTAAGAATACTATTTCTCAGTTAAAAAAAGGCAGCCCAAAAGCTCAAGCTATGTTTAAAGATTATATTAAAAATATGGACCTTTATGACGCCAAAGATGTTATTACAGAAATGCGTGCTAGTGAAGAAGGTCAGGAAGGCCTTTCGGCATTTATTGAAAAACGAAAGCCATCCTGGCAAAAAGATTAAATATGACTAAATCCAATGGACACGTTCGCATTGTTGAAGTGGGTCCTAGGGATGGATTGCAGAGTATTTCGGATATAATTTTACTTCAGGACAAAATTAAATATATCAATTTATTAACTGAATCTTGTTTACCTGAAATTGAAGTAACTAGTTTTGTTTCGCCAAAATGGGTTCCACAGTTAGCAGATGCAATAGATGTTTCTCGTCATATAAACAAAAATAATCATACACGATATACAGCTCTAGTTCCAAATAATATTGGGCTAGAGAATGCCATTAAATCTGAATATAAATCTATAGCTTTATTTACTGCAGCAAGTGAAACTTTTTCTATGAAAAATATACATTGCTCCATTGAAGATAGTTTTAAACGGTTCAATGATATGGCTCCACTCTGGGGGAATCTACATGTACGGGGGTATATTTCCACTGTTTGGCATTGCCCTTTCGAAGGTGAAATAAACGCTAAATCTGTCATTCCAGTCATAGAGAAATATATAGATCTTGGTATACAAGATATTTCCTTGGGTGATACCATAGGAAAAGCAACTGCCGACGAAACAGAAAAATTACTAACTCTACTACTATCTCGCTGGGATGCATCACTTTTCAGTCTACATTGTCATGATACGTATGATTTTGCTTCAAAGAATATTAGGAAAGGAATTGAAATGGGTATTCGATCGTTTGATTCATCTGCCGGTGGTATCGGAGGATGTCCTTATGCACCAGGAGCATCAGGGAATATTTCTACGGAGAAACTCATAGATATTTGTGAAACATCCAATTTGTCCACTGGCATAAATAGAGATAAATTGAAGCAAGCCGGACAATTCATTCAATCCATTTTAGAAAAGGATATGGTTCATCATGCCAAAAATTGAGTCAAATATTGACATTAACTCAGAAAAATATACGTCGAATTATGCATTCCATGAGCAATTAGCTAAGGATTTAGATGAGCATTTAAAGACTATTGAGAGAATGGGTCCACCGCATCGTGTAGAAAAGCATCAAAATAAAGGCAAATTAACCGCTAGAGATCGCATAAACACTTTAAAAGACCCTAACTCTACGTTTTTAGAATTTTCTCCATTAGCAGCGTATAAAATGTATGATGACTCTGTCCCAGCTGCGGGAATCATATCAGGTATTATAACTATTCAGGGTCATCCTTGCGTAGTTGTCGCCAATGATGCAACGGTAAAAGGTGGCACCTACTATCCTTTAACAGTTAAAAAACATTTACGGGCACAAGAAATCGCAATGGAAAACCATCTCCCATGTATTTATTTGGTAGATAGTGGTGGTGCATTTCTCTCAAAGCAAGATGAAGTTTTTCCTGATCGAGATCATTTTGGGCGAATATTTTATAACCAAGCTAGAATGAGTGCAGCTAAAATACCGCAAATTGCCGCCGTCATGGGTTCATGTACTGCTGGGGGTGCTTATGTACCAGCAATGAGCGATGAAGCTATTATTGTTGAAAAAAATGGAACTATATTTTTGGGTGGCCCCCCACTCGTAAAAGCAGCCATAGGTGAAACAGCAACAGCAGAAGAATTAGGTGGTGCAAAACTCCATACGCGAATATCTGGTGTTGCAGATCATTATGCTGAGAATGATGATGAAGCAATTCGAAAAATCCGTGGTATTATAAAACATTTCCAACATGCACCTACTGTTGTTCCGAGTGATTTTAAAGAACCTGTGTATGAACAGGATGAATTATTAGGCATTTTAACAAAGAATCATCGTACAACATTTAATGTAAAAGAAATTATTGCTCGTTTGGTAGATGAATCCGAGTTTGAAGAATTCAAAGAAGACTATGGAAAAACTCTCGTTACTGGCTTTGCGAAAATAGGTGGATATTCTATTGGCATCGTCGCGAATAATGGCGTATTAATAAGTGAAACAGCTCTCAAAGGAGCCCATTTTGTGGAAATTTGCGCACAACGCAAAATCCCATTACTCTTTTTACAGAATATAACCGGATTTATGGTGGGCAAAAAAGCTGAAGCGGGTGGTATTGCAAAAAACGGCGCAAAAATGGTTCAAGCGGTTGCATCAGCAAATGTACCAAAATTGACTGTCATAATTGGCGGAAGTTTTGGGGCTGGAAATTATGCTATGGCTGGACGTGCTTACCAACCACGTTTTTTATGGATGTGGCCCAATGCTCGGATTTCAGTCATGGGTGGAGAACAAGCAGCAAATGTATTAGCCATGGTTAAAAAAGACCAACTTGCATCAGAAGGTAAAACAATGTCAGATGAAGAATTATCCAAATTAAAACAACCCATCTTAGACAAATATGAAAAAGAAGGTCACCCCTATTATGCCAGTGCTCGCCTTTGGGATGATGGCATCATTAAACCAACAGAAACACGGCATATTCTAATCGAAGCATTAAGGACTGTAAACAGCTATCCCACTCAAGAAACGCAATTCCCTGTTTTTAGAATGTAAGCAAAAAATAATCATTCCATTAGCCGTAGGCTGAGGAATCTATTTTAGTAGAATCATTTTCTTCACATCTCTGTAATCATTTGCGGTAATTGTGTAAATATATACACCAGCCGCAACCGACGAACCCATATCATTCCTTGCATTCCAAATAGAAGCATGATAACCAGCTGATATTTTCTCCTTGACCAAAGTGCGAATTTTGCGTCCCATCAAATCATAAATTGTGATAGATACATTCGCATCGTCCGGTAAATCGTAACTGATCCTTGTTGTTGGATTAAATGGGTTTGGATAGGCATCGTGCAATTTAAACTCTGTAACCAGTATTGGTTCTTCCAATACATCCAAGGCAGAACAATCTTCGCTAAAAGATGTCCATGAATCAATTTCGGTCCATGCTGAGTCTGCCCACGCTACATTATCCACATCAATACAAGTTAGATTTGGATTTACCGTGGCATTAAATGTAGTTATACTTGTGTTGTTGCCATTTCTCACATTCAAGCTGGACAATTGATTATTATGGCATCTGAGCTCTATCAAGACCGTATTGGCAGTCACATCCAAACTGGTCAAATCATTAGAATAGCAATTGAGTTGAGTTAAGGCTGTATTGGTACTCAGATCCAAATTGGTCAATTGATTATTATCACAACCAAGATAAGATAAAATTGTATTTGCACTCAGATCTAAGCTGGTTAATTGATTTGCAAAGCAATGGAGATAGGTCAAGGTCGTATTTGCACTTAAATCCAAGCTGGACAATTGATTATTACGGCAACCAAGATAGGTTAATGCCGTATTGGCAGCCACATTCAAACTGGTCAATTGATTAGAAGCGCAACTGAGCCAGGATAAGGCTGTATTGGCAGTCACATCCAAGCTAGTCAATTGATTAGAAGAGCAAATTAGTTCAGTTAACGCTGTGTTTGTACTCACATCCAAGCTGGTGAGTTGATTATTGTTACACCGCAATTTAGTTATAGCCGTATTTGCACTCACATCAAGACTAGCGAGTTGATTAAAAAAACACCACAATTCAGTTATAGCTGTATTAGCGCTAACATCCAAGCTTGTGAGTTGATTAGTATTACACTTCAAAGAAATTAAGGCTGTGAAATCTTCTAAACCTGTCATGTCGGCAATACCTTGATTCCCGACATTCAAGTTTGTAACTGTATTGATATTGGCTGTTAAAACAGAATCATCATTGGCAATGCCATTTCCCATTCCGTTGGCTTCTAAGTATGCTTCAAAATTGTCATCTGGGACGTAGGTTTGGTCGCCACCGCCAGCAGAGCAATCTTCACTAAAAGATGTCCAAGAATCAATATATGCTAACGCTGTATCTGCCCACGCTACATTATCCACATCAATACAGGTAAGATCAGGGTTATTCGTAGAGTTAAAAGCGGTTAGAATTGTGTTATTTCCATTTCTCAAGTCTAATGATGTGAGATTATTTTCGATGCACCCAAAATACCATAATGCCGGATTTTGACTCACATCTAAACTTGTGATATTATTTCGTCCACAATTTATTTTTTCCATTAATGGATTTGCACTTACATCCAATTCAGTCAAATCATTGTAAGATGGAAACAAGTGAGTTAAAACAGAATTGTTGCTTACATCCAATACCGTTAGTTGGTTGTGGTCACAAAAAAGTCGCGTTAACTGAGTACTGTTATTTACGTTCAAAGTGGCAATACTATTATTATTACATCTTAGGTAATCCAACAAAATATTTGCGCTTAAATCTAATGCGGTAAGATTATTCCATTCGCAACTCAGATTTTCAAGAGTAAGAAAATCTTCAATCCCAGTTAAATCAGCAATTCCCATTGAAGCAATATCTAAAGTTATTACCGAATCAATATTCGCCGTCGTAACAGAATCATCATTGGCAATGCCATTCCCCATCCCATTGGCTTCCAAGTAAGCTTCAAAATTATCATCGGGGACGTATGTTTGGCTATAATTAGTGGCAGACGAATCTTTAATACATCGAATTGAAAAACCACTTTTCCTATTGTAAACGTAACGGTACACTGCCGAATCGAAATAGCTAAGTCTTCTTTTCCATGAACTGATACCACTTCCCGTTGTGGACGACCAAAAGTAACCGTGACTCCCTAAATTGAAATAACTTCCATTTGGATCACGATATCCACTAGGCAAGGCTCTGAATCCAGATGCTCCAAACTCAGAATTATTTTCTAAATTTCCACTATTCCATAATGTATCATTACCAGCTAGTTGAGATCCTTCATTTGTGCCCCTCCAACTAGTCCCATCTGCTTCGCTTTGGCTCATCCCCAATGCCATCTCTAATTCTTTATATTCATCATCTGTTGGCACATGCCAACCTGCCGGGGCAATGTTTTGGGTATCATTCACTGCATACCAATTATATAAATAGCCGTAGGTATTAAAATTAGTCGTATCATCATTATATACAGCATAAGCTCCCGTGGAGAGATTCGACCAATCTGTGTTGCTGTATCCTGTTGGAATAGAATCGCCATTTTGGTAACGGCTTACTTTCAGGTTTTCTGCCATCCATTCTTGGTTACCAATAATAACAGTTTGGTAAACATTTCCGTCAATATCCGTAACGGTTTGACCAAATAGCGGCACGCAAAAAAAAGTGATTAAAATAAATTTGATATGTTTCATACTTATAGTTCCTGATATATATTGTGAAAGGGAAATCTAAAATTAAATTCATTAAAAGACAAACAACACTCAAGGAGCTTCATTTCCACTTATATGCCATTGTTACTTATTGCTCATCATGAACGTAATGACCAATATAGATTCTGGATATTTTCTCCGTAATTTTTGAAATAACTACAATTCAGCCAATACAATGAAAGAAACCAAATCAGATATTTATTAACTGAAATGTTGTAATTTATTGAATGGGGTCCACAGACAAAAAATCTGAATCACGATTAACTTTATATTTACTATTAGCCATGGCTGCCTGGGGGCTTTCATGGACAAATGCAAAAGTATTGGGTTTTTACGCAGATCCACCGGTCATTATGGTATGGCGATTTATATTTGCTACACTCTCATTTGCGCCAGTTGTTTATTTCACCAATAATACTTTTAAGATCTCCCTTAAAAATGGAATGCATATTCTATTGGGCGCCATTTTTATTACAGCCTATAATTATTTATTTTTCAAAGGAACGCAAGTAGGATTGGCTAGTGTTGGCGGTATCTTAGTGACCACATTAAATCCCATATTTACAACTTTAATTTCAGCCTTACTACTTGGAGGCTTTTTATATCGAAAAGATATATGGGGATTGTTTTTTGGATTTTTGGGTGGTCTCATTATACTGCGATTTTGGGAGATTCAATCTGAATCCTTTTTCCAGTCTGGAAATATATATTTTCTACTAGCGTCAGTTGCTTGGGGAGCCTTGACAAATGTAACAGCCAAAGGAAAAGATTCCATCTCCTTTATGACCTATACATTTTGGTGTTATGTATTCTCAATTGTTTTAAGTATCGGATTGGCTCGAAACTCAGATTTAACAACTATTTTTTCCTATGATTGGGTATTTTGGTTAAATATGATTACGATATCTGTATTAGCCATGGCATTAGCTACCACAACGTATTTCAAAGGTGCCGTCATTCTTGGGCCGAAAAAGGTAAGCTCCTTCATTTTTACTGTACCAGTAACAGCCGTACTCTTTGCCATGGTATTTTTAGGTGAATCATTGGAATGGCCAACGATTCTTGGGGGACTATTAGCGGGATTTGCAGTTTACTTAATCAATAATGATTAAGAATTCATATGTCTTTCCAACAACGATTTTATATAATCTGGCACTTTTATAGGTCTACTATTTAGGTTAGTAAATGCATGAATAGTATGCCCTGTCATTAATATTTCATCTGAATTGAGATGCGTGACTTTATAATTAAATTTCATTTTCACTTTAGGCAATTCTGCAATGGTCGTATGAACTGTAATATCCTGACCAAATACAGCTCCCTTCTTATACTCAGTATGTGCTTCAATTACTGGAAGCATAGCTCCCTTTTCTTCCACCTTTTCATAATCTAAACCGATGGAAGATAACATTTCGGTACGTGCTGCTTCAAAGAATTCTAAATACCGGGAATAATATACAATTCCCATTTTGTCCACGTCTTTATAAAAGACTTTCATACGATAAGAATATTTTATCATATTAATCTGTAACTGTGAAATATCCCAATTTATCGTATTTGGCTATTCGATTATCTAAAAATAATTCGGGTGATATTTGAGATAATGTATCTAATTCTTCAATGATAACATTTTTCAATGCAATGGCTGTAGATTCAAAATCACGATGAGCTCCACCATTCGGTTCTTGAATGATTCGATCGCAAATCCCAACATCTTTTAAATCTTGCGGAATAACTTTAAGAGCTTCTGCTGCATCAGGCGCTTTAGAAGCATCATGAAATAGAATAGAAGCACATCCTTCGGGGCTTATAACTGAATACCACGTATTTTCAAGCATAATCATTCTGTCGCACACGCCTATCCCAAGAGCACCGCCACTCGCTCCTTCTCCAATAACAATTGAAATAATTGGCACCTTTAGCGCAGACATTTCCATCAAATTCCGCGCAATGGCTTCTCCTTGCCCACGTTCTTCTGCACCCAGCCCAGGATATGCACCAGGTGTATCAATAAAAGATACAGTTGGAATATTAAATTTTTCAGCTAATTTCATGATGCGCAAAGCTTTTCGATATCCGTCTGGTCGCATCATTCCAAAATTGCGATATAAATTATCTTTGGTATTCCGCCCCTTTTGCTGACCAATTATTGCTACTTTCTGCCCATCAATCGTTCCTATTCCTGAAATGACTGCCGAATCATCAGAAAAATGTCTATCTCCATGTAACTCCATAAAATCGGGAGAAAGATGCTGAATATAATCCAATGTATATGGACGCTCAGGATGTCGGGCTAATTGCACTTTTTGCCAACGACTCAGGCTACGGTGTATTTTTGATATTTGATTGGTTAATTTTTGTTGTAATTGATTGAGCTTTTCAACACCATCTGGTGTATCCTTATTCCCCTTCAATTCCAATATTTCATTATCAATGGATTCTAGTGGTTTTTCAAATTCTAGATAATAGTTTGCCATAACTCTCTACTCATAATTTTTATCTAATATAAAAAAGGCAGATACAGCAATACTCATTAAGATAAGGAATATACTGTTTGCCAAAAATGCTGGCAAATTTAGACATAAATACCCAACAACACTTAATATCAATGATACGCCATGCATGAGTAAAACAGCACGATCTAAATCTACTCCTCGTTGAGCTAATCGATGGTATGTATGGTCTTTAGAAGCTGAATGCACTTTTTTCCTCCGTCTCAATCGTGAGAAGAAAACCAAACATAAATCAAATAATGGAACGCCAAAAACTAAAATGGGCACAAACCACGAAGACAACTGACTTTCAGCATTTGGGCGATATAAAATAGCCATGGATGCTAAAATAAATCCCAATGTTTGAGCACCAGAATCACCTAAAAATAATTTTGCAGGATGAGAGTTATAAAAATAGACTGCAAAGGTACCGCCCAATATAATTGCACTAAAATAAGCCATTTCTGTTTGACCAGATGCAATGGATATCACTAGAAAAAAACTAGCCGATAGAGCGGATAATCCGACGGCTAATCCATCAAAACTATCAATCAGATTAAATGCGTTTACAATTGCAATAACCCAAAATACTGTTAATGAAATATTGAGAATAACATCCCATGGTGCTCCCGGTTGAATAAAAAATTCTGGTGAATCAAATAAATGAATTTGAACTCCATTTTGTATAAGCAGCAGTGCGCCAAAAAATTGTCCAATTAATTTTATAGTAGGGGTTAAATGCTCTAAATCATCCCATAAGCCGAATATGTATATAATAGAACTGGCTAGAATAATACCTTTTATTGGATTCTCTCCAGATAAATCAAAAAAGAAAGTGGCAATCCAAATAACCAATAATATTACCGTTCCACCTGTTAAAGGAATTGGAGCTTCATGAACTTTATGCTCTGCACTTTTAGGATCATCCATTAATCCGAATTTTGGAGCTATTTGGAGTGATAAATAAGCCAAAATTAATCCAACAATACTTGAAAATAGTATTATTTGGAATAATATGGGGAGTTGGATAGTCATAATAATAATTAGTGCGTAATTGCGATTTTAACTGATGCGAAAATACATTTAAAAATCATGAGACTATAATAAAAACCATTAAATAAAAATGAATAATCCGATGAAAAGTGTTTTTTATAATATTTGTAATAGGATCTATGCCATTCAAAATTTGCTAAATACGCAACAGATTTTGATCCACCCTGCCCCGTAAAATGAGTTGCAGTAAACTGTGGATTATAATGAATCTCCCATCCTGCATTTTCTGCACGAATACAAAAATCTGAATCTTCTTGATAAGCAAAAAAGGTTTCATCTAAATATCCGATTTCATCAAATACTGCTCTTCGCGTAAGCATACATGTCCCAGAAATTCCTTGTACGATGTGTATTTCATTTTCATCTAAATGATTAAGTTGATAGCCTGTAAACCGTTGATCATTTGGGAATAACTTACTCAATCCAAGGAAATAACTCATGACAGCTTGTGGTCTCGCTAACCCTCTCCGAGTAGACTTTTGGAGTTCACCATTTTCGTGCAAAATTTTCGGTTCACATAATCCCACTTTTGGATGATTAATAGCATAATTCATTAAACCTATCAATGAATTTTTCGATAATACAATATCTGGGTTTAATTGTAACAGCCATTTCCCTTTGGCTAAACTTAAAGCTTGATTCATGGGTTTTGTATACCCATCGTTTGTGGTATTTTGAATTAAAGTTGTTTTGAGATAATGATTATTAATAAGTGCTATGGTCGTATCTCGAGAATTATTATCAACAATAATGATTTCATACCTGAGATTTCCTACTGCCGATGGTATAGAATTCAAGCAATTTTGAATGACTCTTTTTGCATTCAGAGTCACAATACAAATAGATAAATCCATTTTATATAATAAGGCTGAAACGGATTAAATCCAGCCGAAGAATCTCCAGATTCTTAAGCGCCATACAATCCAAATAGCTTCATACATAATATGACGACTCATTTTTGATTCACCGATGGTTCGATCAACAAAAATGATGGAATGTTCATGAATATTGAATTTTTTCCGCCAAGCACGGAAATTCATTTCAATTTGAAAAGAGTATCCTTCAGATTTCACATCTGAAAAATTGATAGATTCTAATACTTTACGGTTCCATGCTTTAAATCCGCCTGTACTATCTTTGATGGGAATCCCTGTGATCAGTCTAGAATATAAATTAGCTCCATAACTTAAAAATAGACGTCTTAATGGCCAATTTACTACACTAATTCCTTGACAATACCGACTTCCAATAACAAGATCATATTCATCTAAATCTGCAAGCAATTTAGGAATATCATTTGGGTCATGAGATAAATCTGCATCAATCTGAACCATACGATCATATCCTTGATCTAAAGCCCATTGGAAGCCAAATAAATATGCTGTTCCCAATCCAGCTTTCCCAGGTCGCACTTCTAAATGTAAATTGGAATATTCTTCTTGTAATGAGCGAACAATATCTGCTGTCCCATCTGGGGAGTTATCATCCACAATTAATAAATGATAATCTGGGTTTAACTCAAATACAGATTTTACTAGAATAGGTACATTCTTTTTTTCATTATAAGTTGGAGAAATAATTAATGTTTTCATTCAGAAAATCTTTCTTTTATAGAACGTAATGAATCTACTAATAGCGGAGGCTCAATTCCGATTGCAACAGATAACATTGATGCATCGACTCCTCCTTTTTTCGGGCGAAGAGCCAATTGATTTAAATCATCACTTGTTATAGGATTTATTAATTTTTTATCTAACCCAAAAACATCTGCTATTTTCTTGGCAAAATCAAAACGATTCAAATAATCTTTATCTCCCCAATGGACTAATCCTGTTACATCCAGTTCGATACATCGGTTGATTACAACGGCTAAAGAGCTAGTCCAAGTTGGATTATTATATTGATCTGTTACTACATTTATTTCCTGGTCATTTTGTAAAGATTCAACAACCCATTTTAGGAAACTTGCTTTTGTTGTTGGCTCATAATCATAAACCACATTTGTACGGATGACTAAATGTCGCTTTCCCGTTGTCCAAATAAGTTCTTCTGATTCTAACTTTGTTTCACCATATACATTAATTGGACTTGTTTCATCTGATTCTTTGTAAGGTCCATTCTCTCCATCAAAAACATAATCAGATGAAATATGAATCAATGGACATTGTCCAAAATCCAATAAATTTTTCACACTAGTAGAATTAACAATCCATGCTTTATCAGGATTAGACTGACATCCATCTACATCTGTCATTGCCGCTAAATTAACAATCAAATCAAGCTCAAGTGCAGGTAATGATTCTTTAACAAGTTTACGATCTGTTATATCTAATTGAAATCCATCAGAATTTGGTGGAATAACTGTGTCGGACAATAGCAATATATTTTCATTTTCTAACTCACGGGTAAGTGCGCGACCTAACTGCCCAAATGCTCCTGTTATAAGTATTTTCTTCATACCCACTTTGTAACTCTAAATGATTTTGCTATTAAATCCATTTGTCTCATAAATATAGATTTATCTTCGCCTGGATGATATATAAGCATATTCAAATGATATGTTTTATCTGATGCTTTATCATAAAAAATGTACGAAAGAAATGGGCCACCCTGAGGTTCTTCAATAGATTCCCATATGCCTGATATTTTCCATGCTTTTATTCGATTAAAATAAACTTTCTCCATTTTAAATTTATAATCATGAAAACGTATATGTTCATAAAATGTTTCAGGATAAGACCAGATGGTATTTCCAATATCCAGTCCATCAACTACATCAATTGTTTTTCCATCTTCCCACTGAATAGATACCCATTGGAAAGGCATTTCTTTTCCAATCCAAAAAAACCCAACATCGGAACTATCTTTTATCACTTCCCATCCCCATGGAATTTTCATGGTCCAACCATTTTTTTCAGACAATTCTTTTTCCACTTCAACTCGGCGAGCATTTTCAAAAATATATTTACTCTGTCGTTTTGCAAATTGGCTATAATACTGATTTTTCAACCATTCTTTTTTCGCAGGAACGGATGCCATTAATTGGTCCCTACTTTTTGCATTAACGATTAAAAATAACTGATTTGATGCATATAAATCATGAGTAAATAAAATGGGATCATTCTCCAAGGTGCTTTGATATTGTTCTTCGGGTAGTAACTTTTTTATTAGCTTAACACCATCATTATGAATATCATCTCCAATAGCGCCTACAACAACATACGCTTGTTCTTTTAAATCGATATATCCTTCCGGTTTAACAAATCTGATTTTAAAATAGGGTTCAGGTTGTGGAGTAAAAAGAGTATCATCAAATACAGATTGAACAAAATCATAAATAATATCTTTATCTGGATCTGCACAAACAACAATTAATTCATTATCTGCCCCAAGTGCTTCTCGTTTATTTTCACACCCCAGAAGCAAGATATAAATTGACAAGATGGCTATTAGTTTATGATTCTTTTTCATCGGTTAAAATTACTGATAGAGATATCCATTTCCCATTTTTTCCTAACCCAATTTTAGAGTCGAGATATAAATCTAAAATGCAAATATCCATTTGTAATAGGAGCATCTATTGGGGTACCATATAAAATTTCAATAATGGATTTATCTTTCACCTGTTTTAGACCAAATCCAACAGATTGTAAAATTGGTTGATCAGATTCGTACCAACCAGTTTGATAGAATGAACTAAAATGCATTTCATCATTTAAAATATATGAAAATTGAATTTCAGGACTTATCACCAACGTGGTCTGGAATTCGTTTTCTCGAAATCCTTTCATCGTTTTCATTCCTCCAAAACGAATATAACGGGATTGGGGAACATTATTATTTCTACTTTTTACTTGTTCTATCCAAACGCCAATGTGCCCAAGCCAATTATTTTGAATTGGATATATTCGTGCCCCTTTCATTATAAGGCTATACATTAAATCTTCTTTAATTTTCCCAACCTTCCCAGTAAACGTATAAGAGAAGCCACGAGTGGGTAGCCAACGATTATTCAAAGAAATGGATTCAACTTCGCTTATAATGGATTTTACACCATGAGAAGAAAACCCTACATCTATCCCTTCTTCTGTTGCATAAATATTACTGTTTTCATACCCAAAGGATAAAAGTCCCATATATTTTAAGTGAGTGCTTAGATTTATTTGTGATAATGATTCTGTGAAATACCCATCATGCGTATTTCTTTCTAAAGAAATATTTAATCCAAAAGGAGTTCCTAATGTGTGTGGCTGTTTAAATTGAAATTGAATTTCTTGAGAGAGCGTATCTAATCTTTTCCAATATAAATTAATGGATTCTGCATTTTTAAAGATATTCTCAACATTTAAATTAATTTCACCTGTAGCTTCCCACATATTATTTTCATTTCGATTCGCTCCGATGAGTGCAGAAAACTGATGCTTAAATGACGGCACAAAATTAATAATGACACCTTCTTTTTCATCTTGAATCCCCCAAGTATAGACAGGAGTATCTACAATAAAAGAATATGAATTTTTAATATATTTTAAAGAATTATTTATTTCAGTCTCCGATAATATAATGTGAGAAAACATTTGACTTAAAATCTTTGGATTAATCCCAATTCCTTGATTGAAATGAATATTTTTTATCATTCTGTCTATTGGGGATAATTCATAATTGACATTAACAGAATCTTCATAATCAAACGATATTAATTGATATTCATATTGAGCAGAATTATCATCTTGCAATAAAACTCTTAATGAATCATGAATGACAATACTATCCAAATGCGTAAATTGAACGTTTTTAGGCGTCTGACCGACTAATAAGGTTAAATAGCAACATAGGGTCACATATTTAAAAATACGCACGAAATTCCCCATTAAATGTAATAAGAGATCCATATCTAGAATCACGTATGGTTATCAGGGATATGTTTAACGATAATTGAGAATCAATTATCCATTGGAATCGAGTTTGAGTTCGAAGTCCATTCCCAACAGGGTTTCCCATTAACGCTTCAGGTGGTAACACATTTCCTGATTTTAAATTTATATTATTCCAAATCAATTTACTTTCAAGTCTTCCTTTTTTCGATATGTACGTTTTCCCTTCAATACTGATTCCTGTTCCATCTGCTTTAATTGGAACTATTCCATAAGATCCATTCCCCTGACCTCCATGAATACTTAGAGCATAATTTGTATTTACATTCAATTTTCGTGTAAGTACAAATTCACTCCACCACCCATTTATTTCTCGATTACGAAGAGATGAAATTTCAGATTCAACCTTAAAAAGAGTCCATTGTGATTTATTAAATAATTTCCATTCTTTTGATCGATTATTTTCAAACATAAATACTGTTTCATTTGATTGGCGAATATCATTCCCTCGCGGGTCCATTCCATTCATATCCCTAGAAGTATTCTGCCAAGATTGGATTCGTATTTTTTCCATTATTGGATTATAATCAAGTTTTAATCTATTATTCCATCGGGATCTAATAATATTTTGATTTTCAATCGTTGGAAGTAATAGTGACTCTATATTCTGTTCATTTCCACTATAGTCGAGCCTATTTTCAATGTGAATCGAAAGTGGTATTTTCCAAAATGATTTTTCTTTTGACATATCATATTGAAAGCGATGACTGCCGGACAAACTCGATGATTGAGATAATTGTCCTGAAGATACTGTTTGGGCTATGTAGCTCCCATTTTCATCTTCAATATAATCGTTGAAATTTTTATCATATCGATAATATCCTAATCCTGGCCCAATGGAATCATAAACAACAATTCTATTTTCTTTATATGTTTCTTCAGAATTCAATTGAAAATCCCACCGAACTGGATGCCTATTATTCCCGTAAGAAAGTTGCGCTTGACCTAATGTATAATTAATATCGTTTCGTGATGAAATATCATTTTGCATTCTTTTCCTTATAGTAAAATCTTTTCGCCAGCCCTGTGAACTATTCGAAGATAAATCTCCTTCTAGGAACCAACCTTCTTGCAGGTCTTCTAATCCTATCAATAATGAATCAAGTTCCATAGCATCTATTCTATGGCTTACTTTGATATTCCATTCATTTTGTTGTTTTATTTTTTTTATACCAAATGATGAAGTTTCAAATAATTTATAATGTTCATCTAATTCTGACACATATTGCAAATAGGGGTGCATTCCTTCTGATGAAATGGATAGATAAGCGGATTGTTGTAAAAAACTATGCCCTTGCGTCATAACACTATTATAGGAATAATATGAATCTTTAAATATTTTGTTAACTACATTGTGTTTTAAATAAAATCTTTCTTTTTGATCTGTCCCATATAGCAATGAAGAAAATTGAATTGTCGATATTCCACTTTTTGGTAAATTGACAGTAATGTCACCTTTTTTGAGTCTAAAAACACCATTTTGTTCATTAGATAAATTCCATTCACGATTAAATAATATATCTGTATCCCTGCTTAATGAAGCAAATTCAATTGATTTTTTCCAATCAGAAAAGTGAATATTTAGAGCATTCTCATGTAAAAAAAGATCTGATTTTTTTTCAATTTCCAAATAATATGCCATACCAAAATTATCATCATCATCTAAATTTGATAAACTATTTAAATCTTGGATAGATTGAGCAAATTCTAGCTTAAGATTTAGATTATTATCATAATTCCAATCAGATTGAATATTGAATGATTGTAATTCTTCTGGTCTCACAATCGAATACCCAGGTGAATATGTCAATTCATTCTCATCTGGAGATGTAGAATATTGGTAATACGAATTTCCTTTATCTGAAATTTTCTTTATATAATTTCCATTTTCATTATAATAAAAGACTGCAGATACACGTTCATAATTTTCAGTGAATGTTGTATCATTCTCATACAAGTAATATAAGATAGATTGAGCCAAATAATACTCACCTGTTGAATCAACACTTATTCCATTTAAATATAGATCATTATCTCCAGACTGCTCTAATGCAGAAAGTACGTCTGAAGATAATTCAGACTTGTCAGAAGATATAAAATCATCTTCCTTAACTAAGTGAAAAGAAATATTTCCTTTATCGTTTATATTTTTCGAATAGGATGCTCCTAGTAAATTCCTATTATAGTGATAGTCTGTATATTGATATTCAATATAAATATCTGAATCGTGGTGAATTAATTGTTTTGCTGTAAACGATATTTCACCCGCTTGATAATCCACGACATAATCATGGTTTTTCCCCCGGACTAATTGCTGTCCATTTAACCAAACTTTTTCTGTTCCTGCTTGAATGATTATATCAATATTCCCATTTTCTGATGCAAGCTGATAAGGACCCTGCATCCCATCTTTTCCTTTGAATTCAGTTTTACGAAATCGACTTTTTGTAGTAGATAATATAGATTCAACATTAATGTCTCCACGCTTAAAGTGATTCTTTATACCTATTAGCTTTCTATCGTAATGTTGAAATTTACCAGTATGGCGACTATAATCTATATCTCCAACTTCCAGCAGTGTGTTTGGGTGAGATAATTGCAAAAACACTTGATCAATTTCTCCTAATTTTTGAGAATTTCCTTCGGGCTGTAATGGGAATTCTTGATCGCTAATGAAACCACTTAATTGAATAGTTTCATTTATGTTTCCCTGCAATTGAAACTTCATTCCACCAGAGAACTCTGAACCCCCTTTTTGTGTCATATTCAATTGCCTGAAAAATGTGCCCGCAGATTGCATATTATTTTGATTTTGTTTGTGAATAGTATTTTCTTCTTCTAGACTTTTTAAAGAAGTTTTTGCTCCTGTTTCAAAGGGATGAAGATCAGGCTGTACCAAAAGTGGCGGGGGATTAAGTAAATATGAATATGAAAAAATATGGATCTCTTCACTCGAGATTGAATCAGTAATGAAGATTAATCCTTTAACATTATTTACGGAATCAATATTTATCTTTTGATGAGATATATTTATAAGTGAACTATCAATAATAAAAGTATGATTTAACTTAAATAAATTTTGGTTTGAATTATACTTTAATGTATCAATCGTTGATATAACCTGTCCATATAAACAGGTAAATATAAAGAGCCCAATAGCAATCCAAGGCTTAAAATGTTGGAACATTCAGATAAAGGACTTGATCTTCAGAGAGAATAATAAGTGTTCTATTTTGAGAAATAGCATCTTTAATAAATCCTACAATCCCCGGCAATTGAACGTATTTATTTGTAAATAAATATTCCCCTTCTCCAATCTCATTAAGAATCAGCCATTTATTTCGAATAGGGACCAAATATTTTGGATTATTTAAGGAAACCTTGTCCACCTGGATCCGTTTGCCAATTGAGTTAAATATATGTACCATGCCATCGCAAAATGTTAATAAACCAAATTCTCCATTATCATTAATTCTAAAATCACTTGCACATGACATAATATCATCATAATCATTTAATTCAATTATGGCTCCATCTAGCACATTTGACTGGCCAGTTCCATGAATCATCTGATATTGGTGACTCGAAAGGAAAAACCGTCCAAATGGATCAATGGCAGCTTGTTCCGGGTAGGTCTTATTGTCTAACTCAATAGATCTAATTTTATTTAATCGATAATCAAGTTGACCTAATTTATTTTCTGTTCGGTCTAACACCCATAAACCATCTGAAGTAAATCCAATCCATACAGGTTCAAAGAAACTATTATCTCCTCGACCAAAGCTACCATAGAAAATGACATCTTGTTCCGAATCTAAACGACATATTTGCCTTGAATATTTATCCAATAAATATATGTTGTCAGCTAATCCAACTTGAACTTTGTCTGGGTTGAAGTCCATTTCTTTAAAAATGGACGGAAATGCTTTATAAGCTAAAAGAGTTATCTCATTTTGCCCAAACGTGACTGAAAGAGATAAGAGAATAAAAAGAATAAAGGAATTATTTCTGGAAATCTTCATCCTGTTTGAACGGATAGACAAGAAAATATGTTCCAATCATTATCATAGTTAAAGAGATTACTTGTGCCCCAGAAAATAAGCCAAACAAATATTTATCATTTGTTCGTATAAATTCAACCAAAAATCTTTCTAATCCAGCCAAAATCAAATAAGTAAAAAACAAACTGCCCGCAACCTTCACTTGGATCCTTTTCGTCCATAGGAATGCAAATATCGCTAATCCTAATAGTGTTTCATATAGTTGGGTCGGGTGTACTTTCAACCAACCAGGCTCAAATCCCGTTAAATCAACCCAAGGATAATAATAAGCAAAATTATGAGTAGACGTTGGTGGAAGTCCATCTTTAAAGGTTAATCCCCATGACAAATGTGTGGGAAGACCATAATCATCCCCCACGAGTAAACAACCTATACGGCCAATAGCATAACCAAGAATCAATAAGGGCGCTACAATATCAGCAAAAACCAACCAAGGAAGATTATTTTTTCTCAATACATAAGTAACACCAAGTGTTCCCCCCATTAAGCCACCCAAGAAAACAAGTCCTGAACCACTAAATATCATTCCAGTTGGATCTTCAATAACACGATCATAATTCTCGATCAAATAATATACTTTAGAACCGAGTATTCCGCCAACAGCTGCTGAAAATATTATATCAGAAGCTAATTTCACTTCATAATTCAATCTCTTTAAATCGCGGCTTAATAAAAAATATGTTGTATAAAAAGCCACGACTAATGCTGCACCATAGGAATATATGGTTAGTGGCCCAATTTCAAATAATATTGGGATCATCCTATAGTATCTCCACATTCAGAACAAAATTTCGCACTTTTAGTTGTTTGCGTTTTACACGAGGGACAATACTTCCAATCTGATGTCGCAGACTGTTGAGAATAAATAAAACCAATTATGATGGCCAACAAAACAGCAATGACAGTTGGTTGCCATAAGTATAGTTTATGCCTTACAACAGGTTTTTTCTTCTGTTGTCCTCGTGCTGGTGGCATATCACTTTGGTTATCTATCATTTCTTGTAGCATATTTTTGGTAGTCATTCCACGTTCATTATTATAAGATATATGAATTGATTTTTTAGTTCCAGCTTCAAACTCGTGTAAATGCACGCTATGAATCTTTTGCCCATGCGGATCATCTTCAATTTCAGCTTCTACTTCAGATGAATGGAATTGCGTTGCCATTGGTGGCTCTTGAATCTCGAGTGACAAAACGTGGATCACTTGGTTAAATTCCATATTGAATGTGAAATTCCTTTTTCCTGGATTATGGAAATGGTGACTGATTATCATAAATGCAAATTCGCCCGAAATTTCACCCGCATTTACCCAATTATTATCAGCTTTTCTATTATAGGGAAATGGCTGAACGTCAACATCATTTTCATCAATGAATTTGATCTGCATTAATGAATCTGTTTCTTGAGGAATAGCAAATTCCAATGTACCATTCATGCCAGTAGAATCTGTTTTACCGCTAATAAATATTACAATATTGTTTCCTTCATATTCTGGCACAATGGCTATGCGAGCATATTCTAATCCTTTGCCAAAAAGGGATATGGGTAACAAAGTTATAAGGAATGTAAGTATAAATCTTTTTTTCATGGCCGTGAATTTACTGTTTTTTAAAGGATGTCAATATCCGATTGTTGTCATGCGAGTTAATACAATTAAATCATAAATACTGTGAGCATATGCTGTTATTCCAAATCCACGCAATATATATAATGATCCTAGTATTAATCCAGCTACGAATCGAATTAGAAATAAGTTAAAATGGAAATCATCACCGAAATCACCTATAAAGTGGAAGAGTGAAAAAATAATAGCAGAAATAAACATTCCTGTCCATTTACTTAAAGATTCCTTCCATTGGAAAAGCAAAGTTAATAATGCGCCTATTCCTGCAATTAGTAATACACGAAATAAAAATTCTTCATAAAGACCTGCACCTAATGCTAAAACTACCTGTTGAGTCATCATAACTCCATTTGGATTCATTAATGTAAGCATTACTTTAGCAAGAGAAAAATATAACATAATAGCCCAGAAAAAACTTTCTAAGAGCATTCCAATTAAAGTATTTCGATTAAGAGTTGTTTCTTCCCATGTATGTCTTTGATACATAAACGTGGCTAAAAATCCAACAAATACCAACCCAGAGAATCCATATAGACCTACGACGCCAAATGTTTCAAGGATTTGTCTTAAAAATACGTCAGCTCCATTACGTAAAATATAGATGTCATCATCTGCAACAGCAATAACGCCAATTTCATATAGAATAAATAATGGAATGGTAAAAATGAAACTATAAAAAGGAGATTTTGATAAAGAATAATAATCTTTCATTAGTCATCATCAATTTGCAATACGGCTAATAATGCTTCCTGTGGTACTTCAACTTTACCAATCATTTTCATTCGTTTTTTACCTTTTTTCTGCTTTTCCCATAATTTTCGTTTTCGGGAAATATCACCGCCATAGCATTTTGCTGTAACATTTTTCTTTACCTGCTTTACAGTTGAACGAGCAATAACACGTGACCCAAGCGATGCTTGAATAGCCACATCAAACATTTGACGAGGAATTAATTCCTTTAGTTTACTACATAAGGCTACCCCTCGGTGATACGCATCGTCTGCGTGGCAAATGGTTGATAAAGCATCCACGGGTTCCCCATGAATTAGAATATCTAATTTTTGCAATTTCCCATCTAAGAATTCCTTGAAATCATAGTCGAAACTAGCGTACCCCTTAGAAATACTTTTTAGTTTATCATAAAAGTCAAAAATGATTTCGCCTAAAGGTAATTCATAATGGAGTTGAGCTTTTTCTGGGGATAAATATTGTGTATTAATATATATACCACGTTTCTTTTGACATAAACTCATAATTCCACCAATAAATTCTTTTGGCGTTATTATTTCTGCCGTTACAATAGGCTCTCTTATAGAATTAATTTCTCCTAAGACAGGCATTTTCGCTGGTGTATCTACTTCAATTATTTGGCCATCACCAACCTCAACTTGATAAATAACATTAGGAGTAGTTGTAACTAGAGTAAGATTAAACTCTCTTTCTAGTCTTTCTTGTATTATTTCCAAATGAAGTAAACCTAGAAATCCACATCGGAACCCAAACCCTAATGCTTCACTTGTTTCTGGAATATAATCAAGCGATGCGTCGTTGAGTTTTAATTTATCCAAGGCCATTCGCAGTTGTTCATAATCATCTGCTTCTGCAGGATACAATCCGGAGAAAACCATAGGTTTCACTTTTTTAAATCCCGGAAGTCTTTCTTCAGCTATATTTTCTTTTACAGTTATTGTATCACCGGGAAGAATATGACCCATATCACGAATACTTGCAATAATATATCCTACGTCACCAGCTTTCAATTCATCTGTTTTAACATGTTTTAATATAAAGTGCCCAACCTCAGTTATATCATAGGAATCACCGTGGGCAAAAAATTGCGCACTCATGCCAGCCTTGAGAACACCATCAAACACACGAACATATGGAATTGCGCCTCGGTAATTGTCATACATAGAATCAAATATCAATGCTCGAGTTGGTTCTCCTGATTGATCTTGAGGTGCAGGTATTCGATTTATAATTGCGTTGAATATATCTGGTATTCCAATGCCTGACTTTGCACTAGAAGAAATAATATCCTTTTCTTCACATCCAATTAATTCTACTATTTGTCGAGTCACTTCTTCAACTCTAGCCACAGGAAGATCAACTTTATTAATTACAGGAATTAAAACTAGATCATTTTCAATAGCTAAATAGGTATTACTCACTGTTTGCGCTTCAACACCTTGAGCTGCATCAACTAATAATAAAGCACCTTCACAAGCGGCTAATGAGCGACTAACTTCATAAGAGAAATCTACATGACCAGGCGTATCAATTAAATTGAAAATATATTCTACTCCATCCGTATGAGTGTAATGCATTTGAATGGGATGGCTTTTGATTGTTATACCGCGCTCTCGTTCCAAATCCATACTATCTAAAACTTGAGCTTTCATATCTTTTTTCTTTAGAGTACTTGTTTCTTCCAAAAGTCGATCGGCTAACGTGGATTTCCCGTGGTCAATATGGGCAATGATACAAAAATTTCGTATGTGGATCGTTTTCATCGGGTGAAATTAAGGGAACATGACCTGTAAATTGACAGGGAAATGCCTATTTTTAGAAAATAATCTTAATTCAAGTAATTTTCTAAATTCGGTTTCCCATTATAGTTACGAACGAAATACCGATCTGCGCTACTAAATTGTAAATAGAAGCATAATCAACTCCTAATAAGACTAGGTAATCACATAACCTGAGATATGCAATGTGGTCTGAGATATGGGATCATCTGGGGGCGCTACTTTGTTGACAATATAAAAGGCTAAGCCCAAAATAAGCAATATTAGCATCATTCGATTTTTCACGTGCTCTCCTAATTTATGTATAATCCTTATGAACGAACTTATAATATATCTAATAAATAAAACAAGAATATAGGTACCATGTATTTCTCAGGTCGCTTTTACCATTTTATGGCAGCCGATGCCCAACGAAATCCTGCTCCAAAAGCAGCAAGAATGATATGGTCACCCCGTTTAAATTTTCCTTCATTTCGAGCTTCAGTAAGTGCAATTGGAATGGATGCAGCTGTTGTATTTCCATATTTATGGATATTACTAAATACTTTATCCATACTAACGCCCATCCGTTTTGCTACGGATTGGGAAATTCTCAAGTTTGCCTGATGGGGTATAATTTGGGTGATATCATCAATAGTTAAATGATTCGCATCCATCGCTTCATGGATGACTTGCGGAAATCGCCTCACAGCATTTCTAAAGACTTCCCTCCCGTTCATGATTGGATATTGCCGACCTTCATCCAGCATTTTCTTTGTGATTCGAGATTTATATTTTGAAGCAGGTGCTTCTAACCATAATTCTTTTAAAAAACGTCCTTCAGAATGTAAATGCGTTGACAATATTTCACTGTCATCCAGACTTCGCTTCAAAATAGCAGCACCTGCCCCATCACCAAAAAGAACAGAAACATTCCGGCCACGTGTTGATATATCCAATGCTGTTGATTGGACTTCAGCACCTATTACTAAAATATTTTTCGACTGACCCGATTTTATAAATTGATCGCCTACTGACAGCGCATACACAAATGCTGAGCAGGCAGCCTTAATATCGAATGCGCCTACGAGTCCTAAGCCTAATGCTTCTTGGACTTGCGCACTAATACCAGGGAAAAAGTAATCAGACGTAATGGTTGCACATATAACTAAATCAATTTCATCTGGTGTCACTTTTGCATCTTCCATAGCATTTTTTGCGGCTTGTATAGCTAATGATGATGCGCCACCTTCATTAGCAATCCAACGTCTTTCTTTTATCCCAGACCTCTCGATAATCCATTCGTCTGAAGTATCCATCCATTGTTCTAAATCTGAATTCTTAACAATGCGATCTGGAACATGAAATCCAATTCCAGCAATCGCTGTTTTCTGTAAATGCTCCATTTTTATTCCTAATTCTTATAAAATGATTCCTAATAATTTATAAGAAAAGATGGACTAATCCTTTTTCTTTATAGATAGTCCTAATGTCATTTCTGCCACTGACTCATCTCCTAATTTATCGGGAACTGTGGCTATAACTTTCACTGGGATTGTAATACGTTCTCCTGTCCTAGATGTTTGAATAATTGCTTCTTTTATTTTATATCCATCTAAACACGTAAAATGAGTATCTCCTTCAGCTCGTTTAAAATAAACTGATGCAACATCTTTAAATAAAACAATGATTTTTTTATCAATATCTAACTTAAGATATTCGACCAATCCTGCTCCTGCTAATTCTGCTCCCACTGTCATCGCTCCAAGGTATAGAGAATGAACATGGTTACGTGTTCTTCGATTCAGCGGAATTTTTACAACAAGATGATTTTCCGAAATTTCTATTACTGTGGGGCGTAGCCAAAAAATCATTTTTACATATTTCCATCCAAATAATCTTAAATATAAAGTTGCCCTACGGGGAGATGGTATCATATTTATTTATCCTATAGGTTAGTGTATTGATTAAAAAAAGATTGCAATAATTGATTAACTTGATTCGGATGCTCTACAGTTACAGCATGTCGAGCATCTTTAATGACATTTAATTGTGCATTAGGCATATAATTTGCAATTTTTTCTTTTTTAGAAATAGGTGAATAATCTTGATCAGATGCGATAAATAAAGTTGGCATTTTCATTTGAATTAAATCATCCGAAGAAATAGACCAATCTACTAATGCATTTAAACTATTTAAGTATGCGCTAGTATCATTTTTTGCCCATTTTCTAATAAAATCTAATCTCAATGATTCATGTTCTGATTTTGGTAATAAACGATTTGCTAATACTTCTCCCATTTTTTTCATTCCCATCAAACGAACAATGAGTTTTCTTTGCCCCAGCTTAAAACGCTCACCAAACGTTTTCATACGCCAATCTGAAACAGAATTAATAATAACCATACTTTTAACGATATCGGGGCGGATATGGGCTAATTGGAATGCAACAGCACCACCCATGGAAATACCAACTACATGTACAGGACATCTTTCAATAGATTTTATTAATTGAAGTATATCATCCGCCATTTGTGAAATTGAATAAGGACCATTAGGTTTATCTGAGTTACCATGACCCCGTAAATCTGGAAGAATACATTTATACTTTACACACATAATATCATATTGCGGTTTCCAATCAATCCCAGTTGATCCAAGACCATGTAAAAATAATATGGGATACCCATCACCCTTCACATTGTAATATTGTTTATAATTATTAAATGATAGAATTGCCATGTAAAATATTACGTAATATAAATTAAAAAAGCCCTGCAGAAACATGCAGAGCTTTTAAAGTTTCATACAGGATGCCTATCTATTAAAAGCCCATATCCATTTCTTCCCTATCCATACCATCTCTTTTCTTCCTTCCTATATTTTCCATTTTACCAAATCGATAATCCCAATTTATTGTAGCATACCTGCTGTCCCAACGCCAAAGTCCTGATTGATTCCAATAATCTTCACCAACTTCAAAACTAAATCCTTGTATATCTAAAGGGTCATTTACTTTCAAAGCTAAGCTCATTCGCTTATCCATAAATGATTGTTTCACGGAGAATGTAGTAAATGACATTGCATTCATTCTCCCTAGAGGAATATCCATTGGGGCACGATAGAATGTCATTAACATTAGTTCTGTATTTTTAGTGATATTCCACATAATCATAGCCCGCCCTGACAAACCTAATGCGTCCGCATCATATTCCGCCATTCCCAAACTTGAAGCATCATACTCATCCAAATAGGCATTTCCACTTAACATGACTCGAAGTCCTTTTACAAGTTGTCCTGACAGGACTAATTCAGTACCATACGTTTTGGAATTATCATAATTCACATAGGATGTTACACCTACACCATCCTCCCTTACAATTTTATGATGACGAATTTTATCCACCATATGACGATAGTATAACCCAGTAGTAATAGATAATTTTCGATTCATCTTTGAAAAATTTAATTCATAGCTGTCAGTATATTCAGGTTTCAAGAATGGATTTCCCATTCGCATATTCATTTTATTTGAATAATTTGGAAATGGATTCAATCTTCGTGATGAAGGTCGATTTATTCTTTTACTATAACTCGCTTGTAATTGAAAAATTCCTGAAGGTCCAAATGAAATGGATGCACTAGGGAATAAACTATTATAAGGATTGTCAAATAATTCATTTGTAGTAACAAGCTCTGATCGTGTCTTTGCAATTTCATAACGGAGTCCAATCTGCCCTTGGAACATCCCTTTGTTGAGTGATAATTGCGTATAAGCAGCATTAATAGATTCATCAAATTTAAATCGATTGTTCAGGGAATCATCTGCTATCCATTCTCCCTTCGAAGCATCCAACGTTTGAGAATAAAAATCATCATCCATTTTACGGTTTGTTGATTTAAGACCAGCTTCAATTTTCATTTCTTCCAATGGGATGACATAATCAGCTTGAATTAAAGATGAATTATTTAAATTAAGTCTATCATTTTTTTGTGGAGAAAAATCTAATATGTCTGAGTCACCTGATTCTAAAACCATTTCAAAAGAATCATCATGATCATCCGTATTGATGGATTTACTTGCTAATATATTCAATTTATGCCGTGGGTTTTGAAAATGTCTATCATAGCTAATAGATAGGTCTAAGCCACCCCGAAAGCCCTTCCTAGTTGTAACACGGTTATATATGGATTGGTCATCATCCACAGTATGATCAGAATCAACTCTTGAATCACCTTCTCCTCCGCCGTCACTGAAGGTAACATCTAACCCAGCAGTATGAAATCGATTAGGAGAATATTCAAATCCTCCTTTCAAAAACAAATTCGAACCATTTCTGTCGCCAGCTGTAATTTCATTTAGTTCTGTTTTAATTTCATCTGAATTCATAATCTGTTCATTGTCGCCAGTTCTATTCCTTACACGTGCTTTTAAACCTACATTCGAGAATAGGTTGAAATGTTTATTTTTATAGTTGATTTGACCTGATCCATTATTACGATTGCCAAAGTCTGTTCCTAAAGCAAAACTACCATTTAAACCAGCTAATTTATTTTCCTTTAAAACAATATTTAAAATGCCAGCCATACCATCAGGATCATATTTTGCACCTGGATTTGTAATGACTTCTACATCACTTATATTATTTGCAAGGATATTTTCCAATAATGCTTCCTGGTTATCGCTACTCATACGAGTAGATTTACCATCAATCAAAAGATTAACATTAGTATTCCCTCTGAGACTTACTTTCCCATTAATATCAACCTCGACACCGGGAATTTGTCTTAATACATCAATCGCATTTCCACCTGTAGTAGTTGTATTCTGCTCTACGTTAAAAGTCTTTTTATCTACAGAATGAGTGAAAATTGGCTTATCTGCTGTCACAGTCACATCGCTGAGTTCAATAGTTTTTTGTTGAAGCATTATTTTCCCTAGAAAAGGCTCCATAGAACCCCCACCTGGAAACATTTTTATTGGACCGACTTTTGCAGGACTATATCCAATAAATTCAACTCGAACCATGAAACGCCCAAATGAAATTCCTTTTATAATAAAATATCCTGAATCATCAGTAATTGCACCTGTAATAATTTCATCCGTCTTCATGTTTATCACAGATACAGATGCATATGCAATTTCTTGACCAGACAGTGAATCTACTACAACACCAGAAATTTTCCCCATTGCTGGCCTGCCTCCACTGCCACGTCCGGCATGTCCCTGAGCAATAACGAATGCTACATTTAACAAGACAACAAATATATATTGTTTTTTAAACATAAATCTCCTTTTATACTTATACTGACCCGATTTAAGGGCGAAAGTTAATAATATTGTGATAATTAAATTGAATATATATTTAATGCATATATTTGCGCTGTGCTTGGAGCAATTTTAAATCAGCACGAGAACGATTTCCATCTTGAGAAAGAGAAACAATGCGTAATGCTTCCATAATTGGTATTTTTCGATTATCATAATTGGCATATAATGCATCCATATGCAATGCAATAACACGCAAATCATACCCAACAGTTTCAGAATGGTATTCGTCGATTATATCATAGTAGCGTTCTATATAATAAGGCTGTGACCAATTTGGATCATGTTTATGTTGCCGATAAACTTCATGCTCGTGATGCTTTTTCAATATAGATGTAGCACTATAGACACCATTGACAAAGGCTACTTTTTCTTCAACGGATAAATTTCCCCAAAATTCAACTGGCATTAAATCTCTTTGCCCAAAATTTTCAGCATGTAATAAACTAACTAAAAAGTAAATAGTTGTTATTATTATTTTATTCATGGCTTTTTTCTCCATTAAAGTGATTAATAATTGGTACTCGTCTCCCGATTCCAAATGCCTTTGGGCTTATTCTCAATCCAGGAGCAGCTTGTCTTCGCTTATATTCATTTATTCGAATCAAGTGATAAATTCTTTGGGCTAATTCTGATGGTGCTCCTCCTTCAATTAAATCAGCAATAGACATTCGATCTTCAACAATTTTATCTACCAATGGACTCACAACATCATAATCAAATGGGTCCACTTGATCTGGAGCTAATTCAGCGGATGGTGGTTTTGAGATAGTATTTTCTGGAATACGGTTTGAATGCTGCTTATTTACATACCGAGCAAGAGCATATACATCAATTTTAGATAAATCTGAGATTACAGACAATCCTCCACTCATATCTCCGTAAAGTGTACAATACCCTAATGCAATTTCTGTTTTATTCCCAGTAGACAGAACTAACCATCCGAATTTATTAGATAGTGCCATCAACAAATTTCCACGAATTCGTGCCTGAATATTTTCTTCTGCAACATTAGGTTCTTTACCCATAAATAATGGAGCTAATGATGTTTCCAATGTTTGAACAGATTCTGCAATAGGCAATATTCTATAATCAATATTTAAATTTTTTGCTAATAGTTCTGCATCAGCTAAACTATGATCACTCGAATATTTACTTGGCAAGGATATTCCATGGACTTTATCTGGTCCAAGAGCATCGGCAGCAATACAAGCTACTAAAGCTGAATCAATACCGCCACTTAAACCAATCACAGCTTCTGTGTGACCTGATTTAGAAAAATAATCCGAAACGCCAAGTACCAATGCATTATACATATTTTCTTTTCTATGGCATATAGGTAATGGGTGTGATTCTTGTCCCGAATCAATCAATAACATGTCTTGAATAAATGCATTCCCATAACCAATATTGTTTCCATATTGATTAAAGGCAAGGGATTGCCCATCAAATATAAGTTCATCTTGGGCACCGACTAAATTGCAGTAATAAAATGGTATTTGGGTATCTTTTATTTTGGATTGAATTAAATCAATTCTTTCCGCAAGTCTTCCTTCATGATATGGAGATGCAGAAATATTGATTATACAATCTGCTCCACGCTTCTTTTGTTCAAGAGAAACTTTAAAATCGTAATCTTCATCCCATAAATCTTCACATATTTGAATTCCAATTTGAATCGTTTCACCATTCAATTCTAATGGCCATATACCCACATCACTTCCTGGTGTAAAGTAGCGATATTCGTCAAATACATCATAAGTTGGAAGTAATATTTTATCGTACGTATGTGTGATTTTTCCATCATGACATAAAGCTGCACTATTATAAAAACGTCCGTTCTCTTCTCGAATAAAACCAAGTATCATTGGAATGGTGGATTTGGAAGCAATGTCGTCTAAAATCGAATCATTCTGATCAATAAAGGGTTTTTCCCATATTAAATCTTGTGGCGGGTACCCACTTATAGCTAATTCTGGAAAAACAACTAATTCAGCACCTTCTTCTACGGCTTTTTTATAATTCATAATCATCATATTTCGATTATCATGAAATGCTCCTAATGTTGGATTCACTTGACAAAGAGCAATTTTCATTAATATTTCACCACAAATGATTCAGTTGACTCTACAGCCACTCCCCATTCTACAGTCACTTTATCCACTTTAGAAAGTGGTGAACCAATGTTGATGTATTTAAGAAAGGAGTCTAATTCAAATTTTGTACCACAGGATTCAATATAAACGGACCCATCATCCTTATTAGTCACCCAACCACTTAAACCCAATTTATTTGCTTCTTGTTTAACATACTTTCGAAACCAAACTCCTTGAACTTTACCTTCGATTCTTGCTCTGACTGTTTCCATATCTTTAATATTATACTTTAAGTATATTCTTTAAGAAAAGTTATAACGTCTGTTGGAGTGTTTACATTTATAAATCCTTCTAAGGTCCAACTATGCAGCCCAACAACAGGTTTCTCCATTTGAAATGCAAATGCGATTTCTGACAGTGTACCGTATTTCCCGCTTACAGCAACTGCAGCATCACAATTATAGGCCAATAAAGCATTTCGAGTAATACCCATATTTGTGGAGACAGGAACTGTTATATAGTCATTCATTTCTTCTAAAGAATCCCCTTTTAAAACACCAACAACCGTTCCTCCCACATCATTAACACCTTTAGCTACAGCTTCCATTACACCTTCACCTCCTCCGCAGTAAACCATATATCCATCTGTAGCCAACAATTTGCCCAATATATAAGCGTCATTATAGACATCTTCAGTAATATCTCGCCCGCCAAAAACAGAAATGCGAGTTTTGTTAAACATTATGGTTCCAACCTAGACATTGTTCTTGGATATGGAATCGTTTCACGAATATGTTTTGTTCCTGTAATCCATGCAACTGTTCTCTCAACACCCAACCCAAATCCTGCATGTGGGACAGATCCATATTTTCTTAAATCCAAATACCATTGAAAGGGTTCCATTGGTAAATCGTGACGGCGAATACGTCTTACAAGTGTCTCATAATTATCTTCACGTTGCCCCCCACCAATAATTTCCCCAAATCCTTCTGGCGCAATCATATCTACACCAAGTGCTAGATCATTGTTGTCTTTATCGCGTTTCATATAAAATGCTTTAATATCTGCCGGCCACCGGTGAATCATAACTGGCTTATCATATTGCTCAGCTAACAATGTTTCATCGGGTGCACCAAAATCAGAACCATAGGTAAAATCTGCCCCTTTTTCGATGAGTAATTTTGCTGCTTCATCATAAGTTATTCTTGGGAATGGTGGAATAATATTTTCTAATTTAGATGTATCTCTTTCAAGGATTTTAAATTCTTCCTGACAATGCTCGAGACATTCTTGAACAATATATGAGACAAATTGCTCTGCCAGATCCATATCTTCATCTAAGTCGCAAAATGCCATTTCTGGTTCAACCATCCAAAATTCAGTTAAATGTCGCCGAGTTTTAGATTTCTCAGCTCTAAATGTGGGGCCAAAAACATATATTTTTCCAAATGCCATAGCGCTTGCTTCACCATAGAGTTGACCACTTTGTGTTAAATAAGCAGATCGATCAAAATAATCCACTTCAAATAAATCTGTGGTACCTTCCACAGCATTTGCTGTAAACATAGGAGAATCCACAAGTGTGAATTCATTTTGGTCAAAGAAATCACGGATGGCTTTAATAACCCTATGACGAACCCGAATGATTGCATTTTGACGCTTTGATCTCAACCATAAATGTCGATTAGACATTAAGAAATCAGGTCCATGCTCTTTTGGTCCAATTGGATATTCTTCTGTGACGTGTTGAACTACTTTTATTCCAGTAACACCTATTTCATACCCACCAACGGATCGTGGCTCTTTACGAATTGTTCCTGTAACTATTACAGAATCTTCTTGATTTAACTTTGCTTCTAAATTAAATAGAGATTCGTCTACCTCACCTTTTACAACGACACATTGCACTAGCCCTGTACCATCTCTTAAAATGAGAAACCAAATTTTTCCAATTGCTCGCTTATTGTAGACCCATCCTTTTAAAGTGATTTCTTGTCCTTCAAAATGTGAAAGGTTTGAAATTGTTTTATCCATGTGTGTTAATTATCCTTAATTATTAAAATATTATTACCAAGTTGATACAATATCATTCAAAATATCTTCTGCAATTTTACGCACAGCTACCTTTGTAGCAAAAGCTCTAGGTTCACCAAATTCATCATCATCCAATTCATCGATTAAACCATCGCCATCATTATCAATACCATCAGTAGAAATATCGCCAGATAATCCGTAAGCCCCCCATCCTGAATATTTCTTTGAAATTAATGTTTCATCATTCACTAAATCATTCCAATCCAAATTTAATGTTATAGTAAAACGATATTCGGAGACAACTTCATCCTGATTGAACGTATGTGGCGCATCTGTAATTTTCACTACTTTGCCCTGCAATGCTGAATGTGCTGAATTAATATCAACAACCGGAAGAATATTTTCCATTGTAAATTCATCTATTAACCCATCTGTAATATCTTCCGCCACACCAGATTCAGCCGTTTCATTTTCAAGTAGTGGAATAGCTATTGTCTTAATATGAGGTGGAATCGACCCAGCCATCGAATAAAACATACAACTTGGAAGTATCAAAGAAAAGATACTCACTAATAATAATTTAGGATTCATTTGATTTCTTTATTTTAGGTTCCAACCCAAATTCTTCTATTTTTCTATACAATGTACGTTCACTCATATTTAATGATTTTGCTGATTTTCGCCGATTATTGTTAAAGAATTTAAGTGTACGCGTGATAGCTTCTTTCTCTAAATCTTTAATAGCCATGTCACCAATGACTTCGTCTCTAATAAAGTAGGCATGATCATCGGTTATTTCCATAGATTTATCATGAATCGGGACACCCACATTCAGATTATCACCCACGGGAATAGGAATATTGCTTAATCCACCATTTTGGACTATTGCCATGAGTTGATTTCGTATTGTTTCAGAATCTTGTCTCAGAAGAAATAATTGTCGAAGTATTAAATCTATTTCAGCTCTTTCAGGTTGGTCTGAAACTAAAACAGGTAAATTATGATTAATATCAATCGAGGGCAGTGCATCGCCCAATTCTCTAGAAACCATAGCTACTGTAATTCTTTCCCCTTTTTCCAATACAAGAATTTTTTGAACAAAATTTTTCAATTCTCTAACATTCCCTGGCCAATTATACTTTTTCATCATGCGAATTGCTTCTGGCATAAATCCTCTGTATAATATTTCATTACTCCGAGTAAACTCTAATGCAAATCGTTCCACAAGATGAGTTATATCTTCTACACGATCTTTTAATGCAGGAACATTAATTGTAACTGTCTTCAATCGATAATATAAATCTTGTCTAAATGTTCCATTTTGTACCATATCTCCAAGATTTTTATTTGTTGCTGCGATAACTCGAACATCCGTTTTAAGAGTTTTTGAATCCCCGACACGCATGAATTCTCCTGTCTCAAGAACACGTAATAATTTAACTTGTGTGGCTAATGGTGTTTCCCCAATCTCATCTAAGAAAATGGTACCTTTATTCGCAGATTCAAAATACCCTTTTCTGTCATCACCTGCACCTGTAAATGAACCTTTTTTATGTCCAAATAATTCACTTTCAATAATGCCTTCTGGAATTGCACCGCAATTTACAGTTATTAATTCTTCTCGTGAGCGACGACTTGCTAAATGAACCGCTTTTGCAACCATTTCTTTCCCTACACCTGATGGTCCATTGATTAGAGTTGTAATATCCACTGGGCCAATTTGAACGATTAGATCTAGGACTTCTCTAATTCGATCTGAATGACCAATAATACCTGATAATTTTTGAATTCGTTCTATATCCATTTTTATGGCTACTCCTTAAATGATTTTTCTAATTCTTTTTCAAGTTGAATAATTTCATCACGTAGTTTTGCTGCTCTTTCAAAATCTAAGTGTTCAGCAGATTTCATCATTTCTTGCCGCATCATATCTAGAGCTAATTTTTTATCTAGCTCATTGAAGGGAACCATCCGCTTACCTTGTTTCTCTTCGATAATCGTTTCACCCATTGAGTCAGCAACTGCAGTACTATGTATTATATCATCCATATTTTTGTATATCGATTTAGGGACGATATTATTTTCTTTATTAAATGTATCTTGCCTCTTTCTTCTGCGCTTTGTTTCTGACATAAGATATTCCATGGCATCAGAAACTTTGTCTGCATATAAAATTACAAGCCCTTCTTGATGTCTTGCCGCTCTTCCTGCAACTTGAAGTAATGAACTTTTCGAACGTAAAAACCCCTGTTTATCAGCATCCAATACTGCAACAAGACTTACTTCAGGTAAATCGAGACCTTCTCTTAGGAGATTGATTCCTACTAAAGCATCAAATTCTCCTAAGCGTAAATCACGTAATATTTTTACCCGTTCTAAAGAATTTATATCACTATGGAGATAACGTACTCTAATTTGAAGACCGCTCATATATTCAGTTAAATCTTCGGACATTCTCTTCGTTAACGTGGTAATTAATACACGTTCATTTCGCTTAGCTCGATATCTTATTTCTCCTATTAGGTCATCGATCTGACCTTTGGTTTCTCTCACATCTACTTCAGGGTCTAATAAACCTGTAGGACGTATCACTTGTTCAATAAATGATCCATTAGTTAATTCAAGCTCTCTATGTGATGGTGTAGCTGATGTAAACAATACTTGTTTCTGGGCTTTTAAAAATTCATCATATTTTAATGGCCGATTATCCAAAGCACTAGGTAAGCGAAATCCATGCTCAACTAATACTTCTTTTCTAGCGCGATCGCCGTTATACATACCTTGGATTTGTGGCAAAGTCACATGAGATTCATCTAAAATTGTTATAAAATCATCCGGGAAAAAATCAATCAATGTAAAAGGCTTTTCCCCTTCTTTCCGTCCAGCAAAATATCTAGAGTAGTTTTCTATTCCAGAACAATAGCCCAATTCCACCATCATTTCTATATCAAAATTTGTTCTTTGCTCAAGTCGTTGAGCCTCCAATAGTTTGTTATTATTTCTTAAGAATTCCAACCTATGTGTTAATTCATGACGAATCTCTCCAATAACACGATGGATTGTATCCATATCCGTTACAAAATGTTTTGCTGGATAAATGAACACTTGATCCAATTCGTGGATTAATTCGCCTGTCAATGGATCAAAAGTAACGATTTGTTCCACTTCTGCTCCAAATAACTCTACACGAACACAAACATCTTCGTATGCTGGGAATACTTCAATCACATCACCCCTTACACGAATATTTCCACGCTCAAGCACAGCATCATTACGTGCATAATGAATATGTATTAAGTTCGCTAAAAATTTCCGGCGATCAAGAATTTCCCCTTTTTTTACTCCAACTACTTGGTCTTTATAATCATCTGGCGATCCAATGCCATAAATACATGAAACAGAGCTAACGACAATAACATCTTTACGAGACATGAGTGAACTGGTGGCTTTTAGCCTTAGTTTATCTATTTCTTCATTAACTGACGCATCTTTTTCGATAAATGTATCTGTCACTGGCAAATAAGCTTCTGGCTGATAATAATCATAATAGCTTATGAAATATTCTACAGCATTGTTTGGGAATAATTGCTTGAATTCCCCATAGAGTTGTGCGGCCAAAGTTTTATTATGTGACATTATTAGAGTGGGCCTTTGCACTTCTTGGATTACATTAGCCATAGTAAATGTTTTACCAGATCCAGTGACGCCTAATAATGTTTGATATGAATCGCTATTATTAAGTCCACGCACTATTTCATTAATTGCTTGCGGCTGGTCACCTGAAGGCTTGAAATCTGAATGAATTTTAAACTCTGCCATATTGTCTAATTTACGTATTATTACTGACGGGGGTCAATGGCAGACTATAAAATATTATTATAGTAATATTATTGAATTATAGACGCAAATAACTCATACTCATTCACACTATCAATTATAACATCTATAAAGGAGCCTACTTTATGACTCCCATCAAGTCTAACAATATTATCCACTTCTGGTGAATCATACTCCGTTCGTGCAACAGAAATAGATTCACTGGATTCATCCACTAATACTTTTAATTGTTTTCCCACCAATTCTTCATTTTTCTTAAGGGCGATTTCATTTTGAATATCTAACAATTCATTACGTCTATCATCTTTAACTTGACGTGGAACATTATCATCTAGGTTTGCGGCTAATGTATCGTCTTCTTCAGAGTAAGTAAAAATACCCAATCGGTCGAATTCAACTTCTTCAATAAAATTTTTCAATTCATGATAATCTTTTTCTGTTTCACCTGGATATCCAGTTATTAATGTAGTTCTTAGTCGAATATCAGGGATGGCGGATCGCAATCTGTTTATTCGATCTTTTATACCGTTTTGACCTAAACCACGTTTCATAGATTGCAATATATCATCTGATGCATGTTGTATGGGCATATCCAGATATCGGCAAACCTTTTTACTATCGGCCATAGCATCTATAATCTTTTGGCTTAAATGGGCAGGATGAGCATAATGTACTCTAATCCAATCTAATTCATCTCCCAGTGTATTTAACTCCCTAATCAAACCATCTAAATAATCTTTACTCTGTAAATCCCAGCCATAGGAAGTTGTATCTTGCGCAATAACCAGCAATTCTTTTACGCCTCCATTTACCAATCTTTCTGCTTCATTCATTATGGCTGAAATGGATCGACTTTTTTGCTTTCCACGCATAAGTGGGATGCTACAGAAAGTACATCCATTATCACATCCTTCTGCAATTTTAAGATATGCGTAATGCGATGGCGTCATTAAAGATCGATAAAATAATGGATCATCTTTAGAAAATTCTTTTCCAGTAAGAAATGAAGCAATTAATTGATGGTCATTACTTCCGAAAAATCTATCCACTTCTGGAATTTCTTCTTTTAATTGATTCGGGTATCTCTCAGATAAACATCCCATAACAACTAATTCTTTAACAGTGCCTTGATTCTTTAATTCAACAGCTTGTAGAATAGCATCTACTGATTCTTCTCGAGCAATATCTAAAAATCCACACGTATTAATTACGATTGAATCAGCTTTTTCTGGATTATTGACAATTTTAATTTTTTGATTTTTTAAACCTCCGAGCAAAATTTCAGAATCCACCAAATTTTTTGCACACCCCAAACTGATCAAATTTAATTTTTTAATCACTATCGTCCCCTAATAATCCCGTTACATATTCTTCTGGATCAAATCGAACAAAATCAGATACATCTTCGCCAGTACCAACAAACCATATGGGAATTTTCAATTCTTGAGCAAGAGGTAAAACAATACCCCCTTTTGCAGTACCATCCATTTTTGTAAGTATAACTCCATCAATATTAATTATTTTTGCAAATTCTCTAGCCTGAGTTAATGAATTCTGTCCAAGTGTCGCATCAATGGTTAAAACTGTTTTTAAATCATATTCCGAAAATCGAGTTTCAACAACTTTAATCATTTTTTTCAACTCTATCATAAGATTATCATAGGTATGAAGACGTCCTGCCGTATCGACAATAATGAAGTCAGAATTATCTTTTTTTGCAGCTGTTAATCCATCGAACAAAACAGCAGATGGTTCACCTGTTTTTTCATTAAATATAAGACGCAACTTAATTCGATTTGCCCATACTCTCAATTGCTCAACTGCTGCAGCACGATATGTATCAGCAGCTACCATTAATACTTTTTTCCCGTTTTGAGAAAGATAATTAGCATACTTGGCTGCAGAAGTCGTCTTCCCTGTGCCATTAACTCCAATAATCATTATGACAGTTTGTTTTTCAAATGAAGGCATCATTGGGACACTTTCTACAATTCGGACAATGTGCTGGTGAACTTTTTGTAAAAATTCACTCCTTTTCACTGTATCTGCCATTTCTAAGATATCGTCAGTCATATTCAATCCTAAATCTGATGCTAATAATTGTTCTTCCAGAGAATCAAATGCTTCAGCTGAAATAGATTGTCCAGTTACAGAGTTGAACGCAGATGTTAATGAATTGCGTGTTTTTTGCAATGCATTGAATAATTTATTCAACATGATGATTCTTTCTAATATTCACGATTATGGTTACGTATAGTTTTAAATATAGAATTAGACTAATAATCAATAACCCAAAGGCTGAATATAAACTGCCATCCTTTAGCCATGGAATAGCATGAAACTCAAAAATATGTAAGAATACAGTCAGAGCAGAAATACCAGTAGCCCATTTCCCCCACATATTCGCACTTAATACATGATGCCCATAGTTTAAAAAATAAATAGCAGGAACTGCGATAATAATATGTCTAAGCACATAAAATGTAAAAAACCATTTTGGGAATAAGCCGTAAATAACTAAGTATAACACAATAGCTGTAATAACAATAAAATCCGCTGCTGGATCTAACCATTTACCAAAATTAGTTACTTCATGAGCTCGTCGAGCGAAATAGCCATCCAATGCATCCGATAAAACTGCTAAAATTATTAAGATAGCTGTTAGCCATTGATATTCTGGGATTATAATAGTATATATGATAGGGATGGCTGAAAAAGCACGAAGTAAGCTAATGATATTAGCTAACGTCAATATTCGTGTTGGATCATCTGTAAGTTTTTTACGCGGTTTCTTCTTGTTCATTTTGCTTGAATGTTGTTGTTAATTGTTCTATGTCTATATCTAAAATCTTGTCACTTACTGCTTCTAAAAAGAGACGATCATGTGATATCATTATGAAATGTTTATAGTTCATTTTTTCTATTAAATATTGTCTTAAAATGACTTTTTGTTTCCAACCTAAACCAAAACTTGGTTCATCTAGAATGATAAGATCATACTCACAATGAGTTAATAAAACAATGAATGTTAATCTTAACATGGACCATGGTAATTCCATGACATCAATTTGAGATATTGCATCCCACTGGATATGAAATCTCTCCAATCGTTTCTTGAAAGTTGAAATTAAATGAGAATTGATTTTCTCTTCATTTAATAATTGATCAAGAAGATGGTTGAAGGACCTCCCAAGAAGTAAATTTTCTGGAAATTGATCTAAATAAGCTATATTGTTAATTGATGAATTATTTTGAGCCAAATAAAATGACCCTTTTATTGGTTTGTAAATCCCTTGCAATATTTGCGCTATAGTCGTTTTGCCCGAACCATTATCTCCAGTAATCCCAAGAGACCTAAATGGTTTTAGATTAAAAGTTAAATCAGAAAAAATATTTCTTTGGTCATAGTTAAAAAATAAATGATTAAAAGATAATTCGACATCTCCTTTAGGTATTTCCATGTGTTCATATTGATATGCTTTATTTTGATCAACTTTAATAAATCCTGTTAGAGTCAATTCCCAATTAAAAGTACTATATTTCAAATCATTTATTTCTGACGTAAACCATAAAATAACTGAATTATTTCTTTGTGTATATTTATTCAGTTTATCTATACATTTTATTTTGGCTGAATCGGACAAGAACGATAATCCATCATCAATCAAAACACAATCTGGTTGAGTACTAATAGCTGTGGTTATATTGAGTAATTCTTTTTCACCACCACTTAATGTTAGCGGATTCTGGTTAAGTTGAGGGACAAAAGGTAAAGATTCTAGTAACGTATTGACACCGATAGAAATAGTCTCAGGATTATGATATTGGTTTTCCAGACTAAATGCCAACTCACCACCTATTGTAGGAGTGATTATTTGGATATCTGGATTTTGATAAATAACAGAGATAGAGCTAGGTAGTTCAATTGGCGATATGGAGAAATTTAGAATGTTATTTTGCTTCTTTTTCCCTAATAATAGTTGTAATAAAGACGATTTTCCAACACCGCTATTTCCATAAATAATATTTAGGCCAGATTCAAATTTTAAATCGGATGACTCAGTTTTAAATTTTTCAAAATTAATAGTAAAACTAAGCATTGCCATTAATTACATTTTATCATCAAGCGAAATAAAAAAGATTATTTCACTCTAACAGAATTAAAAGCAACAAGATCTATCATGGATTGCTTGACTTTTGAATCCGGATATCCAAACACGGCATCCAATGCTTGTTCTGAATATACTTGGAGTTGTTTTTTCGCATAGGTAAACCCATCCCCTAAATCAATTAATCCACGTATATCATTCACCGTACTTTTAGATTTATTTTTTACAGAAATCAATTTTTTTAATTGTTTTGAATCGGATTTACCTAATATATCATATGCATGAATCAGCGGCAATGTTATGAGATTTTTCTTAACATCTCCGCCTCCATCTTTTCCTGTATCAGACTCTTTCCCCAGCATGTCAAATAAATCATCCTGTATTTGAAAAGCCATGCCTAACTTTTCACCATAAGTGAACATTGCTTTTCTATCTTCAGGAGATTTGGAAGTTGTAATAGCTCCTAATTCGCAACTGGTAGCAATCAATGAAGCAGTTTTTTGATTTATCATATCATAATAAACAGGCTCTGTCATTGATTTTGTTATACTTTTTTCCAATTGGAGAATTTCACCTGCACTTAATTTTTCAGCAGTATTCGATATTAACTCCAAAGCATCAAAATCCTTAATTCCAATCATATTGATTAACGCTTTACTAAGTAAGAAATCACCCATTAAAACAGCTACTTTATTTTTCCATACCTGGTTAATAGATGGAAATCCTCGCCTTTTAGTTGCTTCATCTACAACATCATCATGGACAAGAGTTGCCACATGGAGTAATTCCATCATAGCAGCTGCTCTATAACTATTTAGCGTTGGCTCTCCACAAATCCGAGAAGAAAGTATTGTTAAAATCGGGCGAATATGTTTTCCCTTATTTCGAACAATATATTTTGTGATGGAATTAATTAATCGAACTTCAGATCGCAATGCATTTTCAAATTCATTTTGAAAAATTTTGATATCATCCAGAATGGGATTAGTTATTTGCTTTAGTGTAATTAAATCTTTGCGCATAAGGCTTTCAAGTTACCCCGATTTATCTTTATTTCGATGGACAAACCAAGATACTCCAATACTTAATTCATATAAAATTGTTAATGGAGTGGCCATAACTAACATACTTACAGGATCTGGCGGAGTAATGAAAGATGAGATAATCATTATAGTGACGATAGAATGTCGTCGATAATGGCGCATAAATGGTGGTGTAAGTAACCCAATTACCGAAAAGAAAAAAGAAACAACTGGGAGTAAAAATATGAGCCCTGAACCAATGAGAATCCATGTCATAAAACTAAAATAATAATTAATAGAATAATTATTTTGAACATCACCATAGCCCATGGATGTAAAAAATTCTAGCGAAAATGGAATAATAATTGAATAGGCGAAAACAACTCCGGTAATAAATGAAAAGAAAGTAAATAGGACCAAAGGAATAGCATATTTTCTTTCATCTAAATACAGTCCAGGAGCGACAAATTTCCATAGCTGGTAAGTAATTACAGGTATTGATCCGACAATACCAGCAATAAATGCTATAGACCATTTAATCATGAACATACCTTGCACAGTTAAAACCTGTAGCTTCAAGTTGTCTTCAACTTTAGTCGTTGGATATAGTAATAATGCTAATATATTATCGATAAATGTAAAAGCAACCATTCCAACAACTACTATGGAAGCTAACATTTTAATTAATCGCCAACGCAGTTCTTCTAGGTGATCTAAAAATCCCATTTCTAGCGTTGAATCATCCGTCATCTTTTTCCCCAGTTAATAATATTTTTGCTAATGTATGCGGTGATATTTGAATGGAATCAATACTCGCAGTCGAATCTTGAAGAGATTTATTTCTATCATCTGTCCAAAATACTGATTCAAGATTCTCTCTAATAATAGTTTGTACTCTTTTACGATAACGAGACATTTTTTTCTCAACGAGATAATTTTTATCATCCATATGAGAATAATGATTCATTAATTTTAAATATAATTCTGATATACCTTCTCCTATTGAAGCAGTGGTATTTACAACTGGTGGTTCTATTTGACCTTTTTTCGAAAATGTATGCAAAATATTTTTAAGTAATTGTGATAATCTTCCAGCACCTTCTCTGTCAGATTTATTTACAACAAAAAATTCTGCAATTTCTATTAGACCTGCCTTCATCAATTGGATTTCATCGCCCGATTCAGGGACAAGGACAACAATCGTAATATCTACGGCTTTTGCTACATCATGTTCACCCTGCCCCACTCCGACTGTTTCAAATATAATGATATCTTTTCCACTTGCAGCCAAAACATCACCGACATCCTGTGCTTTCCGAGCAAGACCCCCTAATTCGCCATGTGATCCCATGCTTCGAATAAAAACTTGATCATTCCATAAAAATTTATTCATTCTTACGCGATCTCCTAATAAAGCTCCACCAGTAAATGGACTTGTTGGGTCAACAGCGACTACACCAACAGATTTATGATTATCTAAACACACAGAAATAAATTCATTAATTAATGTACTTTTCCCAGCTCCTGGTGGTCCTGTAATACCGATACGAATTGCATCTTGCGTTAAAGTATGTATTTCTTGATAAAAGTCATTACCTAATGATTCGCCATTTTCTATCTTAGATATGACTCTAGATAAAGCGACATGATTGTTAGATTTTATCTCTTTAATAAGTTGTTGCATAAGCCACTAAGTGAGTTCTCGCTTAAATCGATCATAATCTACAACTGATAAATCTTTACCATCTCTTTTAATAAAACCTTCTTCTTCTAAAATATTAATAGTTCTAGACACTGTTTCTCTTGATGTCCCAGCCATATTTGCAATATCTTGTTGTACTGGCATCTTTTTCACTGATACTTCTCCATGGTGAATTGTACCTAATTCTTCACTAATTCGTATTATAGTCATTGCTATTCTTTTTTCTGCATCACTAAGTGAAAGGCCCTCAATTTGTTGGTCACTTTTCCGAATTCGGACGGCTAATTCCTTTAGTAAGTTAATAGCTACCTTTGGATGAGATGTAAGGATACCATAAAAGTCTGCTCCATTCAGTGTTAATACAGTACACGTTGTAATAGCAACAATATTTGCTGATCTTGGTTCACCATCGAGCATAGCCATTTCCCCAAAAAAATCTCCTACACCTTGCATGGCTAAAATAACTTCTCTCCCATCATCGCTTGTTCTTGTAACTTTTATATTTCCATCTGTAATGAAATATGTAGACTGTCCTTCATCATTTTCAGAAAGAATATACTGGCCTTTTTTGTAGTACCTTGTAACCATGACATTGGCAATATCCATCAAGGATTTATCAGACAATCCTGAGAAAATAGGCACCATTTTCAAAATGTCAGTCTTTTCCATACAAAAAAATACGTTGGATGGTTTGGAATTCAAATTTCATTCTATTCGAATTACATGATTGTTTTCTTGTTCCATGTTGTACACTTTTCTAAACTAATGATCTAAAAAAATAAAGGATTGCAGAATGAAAGCAATATGGGAAAATATATTTAAAAAGGGACCTGTCAATGATCCCATTCTCCACGCCATTCACCAAGTACCTATTTTTAAGCACTTGAATGGGAAGGAATTAAATGAAATATCTCGTTTAACACATGAACGGGACTATAGATTAGGAGAATCTATTTTTAAAAAAATGGCTCCAGGGGAAGGAATGTATGTTATCATTCAAGGAAATGTTACAATTAAAGATCCTGATACGGGAATGGTTTTTGCTCAATTATGTTCTGGGGATTTTTTCGGAGAATTAGCTCTTTTGGACGAGGAACCACGGTCCGCTATGGCTGAGGCCCAAGAGCCATCCAAATTAATTGGGTTTTTTCGAACAGATTTATTAACACTTATGCATCGGTCACCTGAATTAGGGAATAAAATTCTAATCAATTTATCTCGCGTGCTAGGAGAACGTCTTCGACAAACGAATATAGCATTAGCTAAAAAATCATCGTGAACGATTCTTCTCTAAAAATATATAGACTATTATTATTCGTTCTAATAGGTGGATTAGTTTGGACAGTGCTCCCGTTTTTCGCTTCAGTAATTGTCATGCTTATATTTTCTTTTTTATTTACTACCATATTTCTCCCTAGTGTAGATAGTTTGGAAAGAAAGATACATTCTAGGAGTTTCAGTGTTATTCTCATTATTGGTGGAACTATAGTTGCTTTTATTTGGTTTCTTGGAAGTTTTGCAACAAATATTGGCGCTCAAATAAAACAATTTTCCGCAAAAATTCAACAAGATGATTTCGCCCTTAGTTTAGAAGGGCTATCCAATAAAGCACAAACAATTCTTCCTGATTTTCTAACGAACTTAATACCTGAAAGTGATGAAATAATTGAAAAATCTCAAGAAAGTTTGAGTGGATTATTTCAAAATATGCTTTCTTTTCTTAGCGCAACCGGAAGCTTATTTTTCATCGCAGTCATGACTCTCATTTTCACCATCATTTTATTAGTAGAATATCATGATTTCAAACGAACACTTGTTCGCTTTATTCCAAATAAATATTTAGAAGTTGGACTCCGGTTGATTTATAATATTGAGCAACAAATTTCAAAATATTTAAGGGGGCAACTCATGGCTGCAGGATCTGTAGCTTTATTATCTATAATTGGATTATTCATATTAAATCAATTTGGGGCAAATATGACTTTAATAGTATTTATTGGTATTATAGCTGGTTTTGCTAATTTGATTCCTATGGTTGGCCCATTTGTGGGTATGATTCCTGCGATTCTTGTCGCTCTCATGAATAATTTGGGAAGTGATGTTGCGTTAGCTCATCAATTATTTGGGGTTATACCATCACCATTCTATATTTTAGATATTATTTTTATGTTTATTGTTGTTCAACAAATTGATAATAATCTAATAACACCAATTCTCGTGGGAGAAAGTGTGGGACTTCATCCCATGATTGTTATGATTGTATTATTGATTGGCGGAACACTTATGGGCCCATTAGGAATGCTTTTTGCTGTTCCCACTGCCGGTGTCATTAAGGTGATCCTTGATGAAATTCAATTTATTTCCAGAAATTCACATTTATTATAGCTCAAATATAAATATAAGTTAGATAAAGATAATCTCTTAAGAAGAGTACAATTGAAATATTTTATTTTATATGGTTTATTAATTGCCTTATTGTGTAATTCTTCTAGCAAAAAATAAAAAGGATTATGTTCATTTATGACCTGATGGGAATTATTCAATTTATCGGGCACATAAATAACTCATTACATCGCTTGACTTGCTCAAGATGTAAATACTAAGTTTGCCGGCTAAAATCAAAGGAATATTTATTCAATGGACAGACATCCACAACAAATTAAAAGAGAACGCCAAGATATTAAACGTCGCGAGAAGAATGTCGCCGACATGTCGCGTTTGCGCACACTTATTAAAAATGTAATGAGTGCAACAGATAAAGAAACTGCTGAGACTCATTATGGTAAAGCAATTAGTGTTATTGATAAATCTATTAAAATAGGTTTAATTCATAAAAACACTGGCGCACGCCGTAAATCTCAAGTTACACGCCACTTGAATTCTCTCAATTAATTTTATATTTATTGATATTAAAAACCCCGATTTTCATCGGGGTTTTTTGTTTATAATATTAGCCATCCGAACTTTGATAATTCGGAGCTTCCTTTACAATTCTTACTTCATGCGGGTGATTCTCTTTAACACCTGCGGAAGAAATTTGAACAAATTCTGTATTTGAACCAAAATCTGAAATAGATCCTGCCCCACAATAGCCCATCGATGATCGTAATCCGCCCAATATTTGATGGATTGCATTTCGTACATGACCACGATAAGGAACCATCCCTTCAATGCCTTCCGGTACTAATTTTGTCGCTTCTGTCCCTTCTTGAAAATATCGATCGCCACTTCCTTCTTGCATAGCCCCCATAGAACCCATTCCACGATAAGACTTATATTGCCTACCTTCGTATAAAATAGATTCACCAGGACTTTCATCCATTCCAGCTAATAGACTTCCTAGCATGACAGACTCAGCTCCAGCTGCTAGGGCTTTAGCAATATCACCACTATAACGTAATCCTCCATCCGCTATCATAGGAATATCATTTTTTCGTGCAACATCTACACAATCCATTATGGCTGATAATTGTGGTTTCCCTACACCAGCAATAATTCGAGTAGTACAACTTGCTCCTGCCCCAATTCCAACTTTAACACAATCGACACCTGCGTCAATGAGTGCCTGCGTCCCTTGGCCGGTGGCCACATTCCCAGCAACAATATCAACAGAAACGGTGGATTTTAATTTGGCGATAGATTTTAATACTCCTTCTGAATGTCCATGAGCTGTATCAACGACAATTACATCTACATCCGCATCTACCAATGCATTTGCTCTTTCCAATAAATCATCACCTACACCTACAGCAGCAGCAACACGTAATCGTCCCATACTATCTTTACAGGCAATGGGAAATTGTTCCTTCTTTTGAATATCTTTAACAGTAATTAATCCGGATAAATTTCCATTTTTATCAACAACCAATAACTTTTCTATTCGATGTTCTTGCAATAATTCTTTCGACTTTTCTAATGATGTCCCTTGTGGTACTGTCACCAAGCCATCTTTGGTCATTCTATTTGCTACGGATAAAGAATTATCAGTTTCAAAACGAATGTCACGATTTGTAATAATTCCCAGAAGCTTTTTACCATCTACGACGGGTAAACCACTTATTTTAAATTTAGACATTATCCGTTTAGCATCTCCAATGGTACTTCCATTTGTTAATGTCACAGGATTAACAATCATCCCACTTTCTGATCGCTTAACACGATCAACCATGCTTTGTTGCTGTAATATGGATAAATTTTTATGAATAACGCCTACTCCTCCTTCACGCGCTAATGCAATAGCCATATCACTCTCAGTAACGGTATCCATCGCTGCACTTAAAATAGGAATATTCATTTGTATATTTTTTGTCAATTGTGTTGACAGTTGTACATCTCGCGGTAAAACATTCGAATGTTGAGGTATCAATAATACATCATCAAATGTTAAGGCATAGGAAAATGGTGGGCGGTTTTTCAAAATGACTCCAATTTACAAATAGGGTTAATAGCTTTTAACACATCTCCATTTAGGATACGATTTTTGACACGTTCAATTTCTTGACTCAAAGTCCGGTCTCCTTTATCTACATGGATTTCATCCTTTAATAAATCATATACTGAGGATGTTACTATAGATGGTTTTAAGTTTTTATGAATCTGTTTTATGGCCGCTAATCCAACTATCAATTCAATAGCCAAAATGGTTGCTACATTATTTTGTATTTGTAATGCTTTTTGCCCAGCCCACGGCGCCATACTGACTTGATCTTCCTGACCTCCTGATGTAGGTAATGAATCTACACTTGCAGGATGAGACAATGTTTTATTTTCTGATGCCAAGGAAGAAGCGGTCACATGGGCAATCATATACCCAGATTCTAGTCCGGGATTCATTGACATAAATGGAGGCAATGTACCATCAACTCCTTTCATAAAATAATGAATTCGTCTTTCTGAAATAGCACCAAATTCTGACATTGAAATTGCCACCATATCCATAGCTTGCGCCACTGATTCACCATGGAAATGTCCAGAACTAATGACTTCTCCATTATCCATTACAAGTGGATTATCACTAACGCTATTAATTTCATTATTGATTATTCTACCTGCAGAAGTCAATGTATCACGAGATGCGCCATGTACATGCGGAATACACCTAAAACTATAGGGATCTTGCACTTTCTCGCATTGACTATGAGATTGCACAATTTCACTTCCCTTTAGGATACGCCATACGTTTTTAGCAGATTGCCTTTGCCCAGGATGGCTTTTTGTCAGATGGATGGATGCTTTGAACACATTTCGACTGGATAAACTTGCTTCCACAGATATGGCTCCAATAACATCCGCACATTGAGCTAGAAGTTCCCCTTGTAGCATAGCTTGAATCCCTATTGCTGTCGAGAATTGCGTTCCATTAATCAAACTAAGTCCTTCCTTCACTTCTAATTGAAAAGGTTTTAAACCTACTTTTTTTAGCGCTGTGGATGTTTTGTATTCCCGACCTTTATAAGTGACACTTCCTTCACCAATTAATGCTAATGCCATATGCCCTAAAGGGGCTAAATCACCACTTGCTCCCACAGACCCTTTTTCAGGAATAATCGGCAATATATCATGATTAATAAAATCTATAATATGAGAAGCAAGACTAAACCGAATTCCACTATACCCTTTTGAATATGATAATAACTTTAAATACAAAATAATTCGAACAAGCCCAGAATTAATGGGTGCTCCTACACCAGCGGCATGGCTTCTCACTAAATTTGTTTGGAGTTGATTTAAATGGTTAGATTCAATAGAAATTTGGCTTAATTGTCCAAATCCAGTATTTACACCATAAATAGTTTTCCCAGACGATAGTACACTTTGTAGAATTTTTTGAGATGCAACAATCCGTCCTTTTGCAGATTTTGAAATATTGATTTTAATCGGTTCAGTGAAGAATGATATAAAATCCCTATAGTGACGGGTATTGCTAGATATCTGTAGGGGCTCCATGGAGGAATTTAGATCGACATTAGCTCATGAAACAACAGCCTATCTATGAGTTTTAAGTTAAATCATCAATATTTCTAAAAACCGACATTCTAGCTGGTATCACATGACTAAAGTGCTGTCCATATCGTTTTACAACAATTCGATTATCACATGAAATAAATACGCCTGAATCTGTCGTAGAGCGAATTAATCGACCAAATCCTTGCCTAAAACGAATAACACTTTCAGGAACAGAAAAATCCATAAATGAATTACCGCCACATTCTTTAATTAATTCACTATATGCTTTCACAATTGGGTCTGTGGGGACATCAAATGGTAATTTTGTTAAAATGAGAACTTCTAGCAATTCTCCAGGGAGATCTACACCTTCCCAAAATGCATTTGTTCCCAATAAAATACCTTCATTACCTTGAGACATTCCCTTTATTAATGCTTGGCGTGATGTGCCACTGAGTTGTGGGTATATTGGTAAATTATTCCCATTGGGCATTTCTTTCAAATAACGATAAACATCTGTCAGCATTTTACGTGAAGTAAAAAGGACAAGTATTCTTTTTTTATATTTATGATAGGCATTATAGATGACTTCTGCTAAAGCTTTAGGATCATTTGAAATAGGTGTTGCACCGCCATATTGTTGATATTCCACCTGATCTTCATAGAAAAATGGGCTTTCAAATGTCATTTCAACAACTCTATCAAATTCTAATGAAGTTAATCCAGATCTATTAAGGAAATAACTAAATGAATCATCTACTCTTAATGTAGCAGATGTAAGGATACAATGCTCGATATCTTGAAAAAAGTGAGAAGATAATGTTTGTGACACATCTATGGGAGATCCAAAAATAGAAATCTGAAATGATTCATTTTTTTGGCCATAGTTTTTTAACTGTCCATCTAACCAATAAGACCAGTCGTCGTTGGGCGTGCTGGTTAATAGTTTTACATGTTGAATAAGAGTTTTTATTTTTTCATTTCCATTTTCTAGCACTTGGTGCAATAATGGATAATCACATCGACCTGCATCAATCTTCAGGATAGCATCTTTGGCTCTTTCTAAAGTTTGCGACAATTGCTGTATAGCATCAACTAATTCTGATAACTCTATATATACTGGACTATAGTCTTCGTAAAGGTTACGCAATATCACTTTTTCAGGATACATTTTTTTTAAATCAAAATCACGTTTCTTTTCTTCAGATAGTTTAGTGAAAAATGTTTTTCCAGCATCCAGAGCATTCTTTGAATCTTGCTTTACTTGTTGATGAATAAGTTTTATTTCTGGATCTAAATCACCAATAACATTTAATTGGTTATTCCATCTAGAAGATCTAGGTTGAGTTGGATCCACATCTTGAATTAAATAATTCATACTTACTTGGTTTAGCTCAAGTTTAAATTGATCATAGGCAACAGGAACAAGGTTATGTGCTTCATCAACTATTAGATGGTTATATGGTGGTAAAAATCCTGTCCGTTGCGAATCCGCTAAAAGTAAAGCATGATTAACAATTAATATATGGGAACGCAAAGATGCACGTCGAACTTTCCCATAATAACAACCTTGATGTTTTCTACAAATGTCCGTCGTGCAAAATCCAGCTTCACTATTGATTAATCCAGCCAACCATGTGGAACGCGCATTCCAAAAACCTTCACATTCACTTAAATCACCCGTTTTTGTCCAATGCATCCAAAAAAATAAAGGTATAAGCGCTTCAACTTCTCTGGACCTAAGACGTAAATCGCCACCAATGAGCCAATTAAGTCGAGTTTTGCAAATGTAATTTCCCCTACCTTTTAAAACGGTTGCATTTACAGTAACATCCACAGCATCTGCCAGTAAAGGTAAATCTTTAAAAAATAATTGATCCTGTAAATGTTTTGTATGACATGATATGACTGTTGGACCATTCGATTCAACAGATTCAACGCGCTTAACTGCGGGGAATAAATAAGCCATTGATTTCCCTAATCCTGTTCCCGCTTCCACTACACCGACTTTAGGTGCTCCGTTGATAATTTCATCTGAAAAATTAGCATAGTCTCTTTGAACTGACCGTAATTCAAATTTGGGAAGTGTTTTACTTAATAGCCCATTCTCACCAAAAACATCATTGGCTAATAATGAATCTGGATGATTTGTCCCATCACAATGGAAAATATTTGAACGTAAATCGTGCTTGAGTGTTGGCTGAGTTAAACCATACTTTAAATTACCTGTTTGCGTTAAGGCGGTTCCTAGGTCAATATAGAGCGACTTATTTGGTAATTCAGCTTTGCTAACAAGAGCAATTACTTTCGATATAACTTCTAATGGATAAGATGCCAATTCATCTAATAATTCTAAAAAGATGATTCCACAATTTTCTGTATCTTTTTCCGCACGATGAGAACCTTCTGCAGATAAGCCAAAATAAGTTGCTAATGCACCTAAATTAAAAACAGGTTGATCGAACATAACTGACCTAGCTAATTGTAAGGAATCATATAATTTATTTTTCAACTTGGGCTTATCGAATCGTTCTGACATATTATCTAAAAACTGATGATCAAATCGAATATTATGCGCAATTAATGGGTCGTTACCAAGAAAATCAAAGAAATCATCAACAATGTCTTCTTCTCTAGGTGCGTCCATAACCATTGAATTACTTATTCCTGTAATTTCAGTAATAAAAGGTGGAATTGGTCGATCCGGATGAATGAGTTTAACATAATTATCAGTTGGTTTTCCATTGATAAACCGTATAGCAGCAATTTCAATAATTCTATCAGATGCTGCATTAAGACCTGTTGTCTCAAAATCAAATGCTGTAAACTGAGATAAGTTAAGTTTTTTTAATAATTCAACGCGATCCATCTTTATAAGATCCTAGTAAAAAAGTATTTTTAAATAGAAAAAGGGATTATTTAATTTTTCTTTGGGTATTTCATTTGATAACATCCCAGAAATAATTTCCCGTATATCTTGATTTCGAGATGCACGACCAATAACAAAATTTAATAAAAACTTAGATTTTGCCAAATTTTGGAGTTTGGTACTAACTTTTAATTCAGATCCAAGTTCTTTCCATAATCGAGTATCATAGGCTTTTAATATGTTTGATGAGTTATCATCCACACTGAGAGCTTGTTTGGCTATTTCTGCTGCAATTTTACCCGAAACAAGAGCATTCCCAATCCCTTCTCCTGTAAATGGATCAATAATTCCAGCAGCATCACCAAGTAGCATAAACCCATTTCCATAATTCTTACGATGAATGCTTCCTAATGGCAAATTCCACCCCTTTGCTTTTTCAAGTGGCTTCGCTTCAGAAAATCTTTCCGCAAAAGGTGGTTTTGAAAGAATACCTTCCATGACATTTACAAGATTAATTTTTTTCTGTTTCGCATCATCTTTAGATAATCCTACTCCAATATTTGCACGATTCCCATCAGAAGGAAAAATCCATAAATACCCAGGATTTAATTCTGGAACATAATGCAATTCGATTTGATCTGTTAAGTCTTTGACATTTTCATAATAACAGCGAATTCCAACGGAAGTATGCTCCATATCCATATCGTATAAATCTAATTCTTTAGAGACGATTGAGTTATAGCCATCAGCACCAAGTAGTATTTTCGATGAAAAAGTAAACTCTTCATTCGATTCTTTTTGAATTCCAGTTACTCCTGTCACAAATCCATTCTCTTGATTGACACTTTTTACATTAAATCCTTCTAGTGTATCAATATCAGCATCCTGGACTGATCGAAACATCATTTCATCAAAGATTTCCCTACGAATTGAGAACCCTTCATCATTTTTTCCCTCTGAATCACCTTTTAAGTACAGATCAAATTGCTGATACTTTGGCCCACTAAAGGTTATTCTCTTAATATGAGCGCCCGGTAATCCTCGTGTTTTTTCTAATAAATTTAATTCACGTAGTAACCGAACTGACTTACCTGATAAGGCATCACCACAAATCTTATCTCTCGGAAAAACAGACTTTTCAAGTAGTAAAGGCTTCAAACCATTTCGTTTTGCAAATAATGCCGCAGAGGTTCCAGCAGGACCGGCACCGACTATAATAATATCATAAGTAGGATTAGGCATATTCTTCATGATCAACACCAAATGATGGATATATGATACCATATCGAAAATAATAAAACGTGCGTAATGAAAAGAATAGGATCGCTAAAGGAATTAATATCCATGGTACTCTTACTGCTAAAAACATGAGCAAAATAAATTGTGGAAAAAACCGAGCTCTCTGAATATGACGAATATGGGGAGGATAGAAATATGCTATCAAGGGAAAAGGAAGCGCAATCATTGATACAGTACTAATCATTGGATCATCTAGATAAAACCCACTTAACATTCCTCCAAGCATGAGTATAAAAGATTGGAGTAATATGGATTTATTATTATTCCAATCTTTTACTATCCAGCTACCTTTTTCTTTATCCAACTTAATTGGAGTCCTGAAAATCAGTGCACCTCCTAGTATAGATAAAATATATGGAATTACCCCTATAAAAATAGCCATATTAAGTGTTTCGCTTGAAGAAACCATTGCTCCTATAACAAACATAATAATAGTCATTACCACGAACTTAACTCCACTAGCTGCATCAAAAGGTGCTATAGAAATATCAACTATCTTTTTTGGCCGTAGAACTAGAAAATAAATTAGTGTTATAGCGAGAAATGTTACAGATTCATTTAACCAACCCGAATATCCCCAATAAGAATATCTGTCACTAAAAGCGGACCCATAGCTCATTCCTGAAACAATAATACTCCATAATCCAAATAATTGAAGAGGTTTTTTTGATTCAATACAATTATCATATTTTGCGGAACATTCTGAATATTTTTTATATGATTGTCCTGTATAAGGAAAAATTCTTGCAATAATCATAACTCCTATTTACTCCCTTTTAAAAGTAAATAAATCGCTGTCAAGGTTAAGGATATATTTACCCAATTTGTCCTAAATTGAAGCATAGCACTTTCTAGCAATCCTACGGAATGAAGAAATACAATTAATATCATAACTGGAGAAAGATACTTTAGGAATATTTTCCATCCTTTAATAACTAATGGATATTTAACAAATAAAGATTCTGATCCTTCTTTCAGCTCTATAAGGACTTTATCAAAACCCCATACCCATCCAACAAAAATTGAAATGAATAGTCCGCCTCCTGGTAATAGGATATTTGATGCCAAATAATCCGCATTATCAAACCAAGTTTTTCCAAAGAAATGAACATCAGACATAATATTAAACGATAGTGCACTTGGAACACCAATTATAAACGTAATCAATCCAAATACCATAACTGCTTTATGACGTTTCCATTTTCTTTCATCAACAAAATATGCCACAACAACTTCGAGCAAAGAAATAGCTGATGTTAGTGCTGCAAGAGTTAGTAGCAAAAAGAATGAGATAGCCCACACAACTCCACCAGGCATTTTTGCAAATACAACGGGTAATGTTACAAAAATAAGCCCAGGACCACTTGCAGGGTCTTGCCCCATTGCAAATACAGCTGTAAATATAGCAATACCAGCTAACAAAGCGATAAGTGTGTCTAAAAACACAATTTGAATAGCTGCACTTGGTATATGATCTTTTTTAGATAAATATGAACCGTAAGTCATCATTGCACCCATTCCAAGACTGATCGTGAAAAATGCATGTCCCAATGCAACCAGAACGGATTGTCCTGATATTTTAGACCAATCTGGCGACCATAGAAACGTAAGTCCTTTCTCTGCCCCAGGTAAGGTAACTCCACGTATAACGAGAATAACTAATAAGAAAAAGAGAACTGGCATCATGATTTTACTCCCTTTTTCAATCCCTTTATTCACCCCCGCATAAACAACACCCATTGTTAATATTGAAAAAAGTGTATGATACCCCACTATCCAATTCACGTCACTCACCCGCTCATCAAAATAAGTAGAAGCAATACTTGGATCTGAAAATTGCGAGAAGGAACCCCTCAGTGCCTCAATAATGTATCCAATAGACCATCCAGCAATTACAGTATAGAATGATAAAATAATAAAACCAGCTAATACACCCATACTGCCTACAGTAACCCAAAATGGTTTCCCCGATAATTTTTTGAAAGCACCAACAGGATTTCTCTGAGTCGATCTACCTAAAAGGATTTCAGCAATTAAAACAGGAAGTCCAATAAGCGCAATGCATATTAAATAAATAAAAATGAAAGCAGCTCCACCATTTTCACCAGCGATATAAGGAAATTTCCAAATATTACCCAAACCAATGGCAGATCCAGCAGCAGCTAATATAAACCCTGCTTTTGAGCCCCAATGTTCTCTTTGTTCAATCATTTTTTTCTCCTTGCATTTTCTCTGTAGTCTCAATTTTAGACTTCATTACATCCTTAAAAGGGTATAAATGAGCGTCGACGATAGAGTCAACTAACCCATAGAACCAAATAAATCCCATCCACCATGCGTATTTATTTCTTTTTTGCAAATATCGAGTCCTAGATAATGGTAGATTTAATTCATAGTTATTATAATAATTTGCATTTGTTTTAAAAGATGAATACGCCCACCCTTCTAAAGCAATAACTATTCCCGCCTTAATAAATTTTCGATTGTATAGTTGCCCATATCCGGGGATTATTGAGCGATAAGCTGCTTTTTTAGGAGAAACATTTCTCAATGAATCTTGCGCATTAATCATGGAAGTAGTGGAAATAATGCTACAGATTAAAATAAAACTGTATTTCATTCACCTACTGTTGCTACACATTCTATTTCAACTTTCGCTCCTAATGGCAGTGCAGAAACTTCGACTGTCGATCTTGCGGGAAAATCAATATGTCCAAAAAATGTTTCAAATGATTCATTCACATAGGAGAAACCACGTAAATCGGTCACAAAAACTGTCAATTTGATTATATTCATTTTTGTTAATCCGGCTGCTTTTAAAATGGCTTCTATATTTTGTAATGATCGAAATGTTTCTGCTTTAATACCCCCTTCTACCATATGCCCTGTATGAGGATCAATACCAACTTGTCCAGATGTATATAAAATTCCTTTGGTTAATACAGCTTGACTATAGGTTCCTATTGCAGCAGGTGCATCTGGTGTATGAATAATTCGTCGACTCATATTTTCATCCTAAAATGTTTCTGATAAACAGATGCAAGGCAGTCCAACATCTTCATTGAGTTTTCTTGATGCATCAAATGTTCGTTGTTCCAATGAAAATTCACCAACAGCTGCTACAGTTGCTTCAAATAGATGTCCACCCATAATTTTCATTTCATGATCACCAACTGTTATATGTGCATGAATAAATGGTTTCCCATCTTTGAGTGTAATATTTCCTTGAAAACTGGTTAACTCAAGATGGGCATCTATATGTTTTCGTATATAGGTTTTATTATCTATATCGAAAGCGCCTAATTCAACAGACTTAATAGCTCCTATACCAGAAATGAAGCCGTTATGGATCTGTTTATTTACACAAAACTGTGTTATCGAATCCATTATTTTTTCATTCTTTTCCACATAAACTATAAAACTATTTCCGTCTTGTCCCCATTGCATTTTTAATTTGTTTCCTCTAGAAGTTTTTTCAATAATGCCTCCGTCTGAGACATAGCACCTTTAACTAAGTTTTTATCACGGCCACCTGCAGTTGCCAAAGATGGTTTTCCACCTCCTCCGCCACCCATAAATCCTCCAATTGTTTTGGCTAAATCGCCTGCTTTTAATGATTTCTTATTTAGATCAGATGAAACTACAACAACAGCACCTGGCTTCTTTTCTCCTTTAAAAAATAATACTGCAATACCAGACTTAATTTTGCCAGAAAGTGCGTCTCCATAAAGTTTCGCTTCATCCATACTTTCTGCTTCTGTTAGTGTTACAAGTAAATTGTAATCTTTTACTTCCGTCATAGACTCCAACAAGGTATTCATACCATTTTCATTAGATTCAGAATGTTTTTTTAATTTTTTCTCTAAATATTTTTTTTCTTCAATTAGTTTATCAATGCGACTAACAATTTCATTTTGTGCGCATTTAAGATGTAGTTGGATTTCATTTAATTTTGAATTTTGATTTTGCATAAATTCAAAAGCTGATATACCAGTTAATGCCATTAATCTACGAACGCCTGATGCTAAGGATGATTCTTCTATAATTTTAAATAACCCTATATCTCCTGTCCTATTTACATGAGTTCCACCGCATAATTCATGGGAATAATTCCCCATCTGAACCACACGAACTTCATCTCCGTATTTTTCACCAAATAAAGCAGTTGCACCACTATCTTTAGCTTCATCATATCCTTTAACTTCTGTATCTACATTACTGTTATTACGTATTTTATCATTTACATATTGTTCGATTTTCAACAATTCATCTGTAGTGATTTTTTCAAAATGAGTTACATCAAAACGTAAATAATCGCTACAAACCAATGATCCTGCTTGCTGAATATGTTCGCCTAATATATCTTTTAAAGCAGCGTGCATTAAATGAGTGGCAGAATGATTCAATCGAATAGCTTGGCGAATTTCATCGTCTACCTTACAATACACTTGTTCATCTAATGCAGATTCAGGAATAAACCCGTCACAATAATGAAAGAAGGTATCACCATCTTTCTTTACATCTTTCACGCGGACAGAAAAACCATCACCAGAAATAAGACCAATATCCCCAACTTGCCCACCTGATTCGGCATAAAAAGGAGTTGAATCCAAAACAATAATTGTCAAGTCTCCTGAAGAAGCCCATCGTCGAATAGAAAAATTTCCTTCCAACAATCTATAACCCACAAACATTGAATCAAAGCCATCTGACACTATATTCCATTCTAATTCTGTATTTGTTTTGAATTTTCCAGCAGCTTTGGCTCTAGCTTTTTGTTTTTTCATTTCTTGATCGAAACCATCATTATCGACAGAAAGGTTATTTTCTCTCGCCATTAGTTCGGTTAAATCTAGAGGGAATCCATATGTATCATATAATTTAAATGCTTCTGCTCCAGGAATAATATCCCCTTCAATTTTCCCAATATATTTCTCAAAATGCTGAATACCTCGATCAAGTGTTTTATTAAATGACATTTCTTCTGATTGAATTATTTTTTCAATATGTGCCTGTTTTTCTTTTAATTCTGGGTATATATCACCCATAATGTTCACAACAGGTTCGACTAATTGAAACAAGAATGGATCATGCTGGTCTAAAATACGTCCGAATCTGGCAGCTCTTCTCAAGATTCGACGCAATACATAGCCGCGTCCATCATTAGAGGGCAAAGCGCCATCTGCTATAGTAAAACTTAACATTCGTATATGATCAGCAATCACTTGAAATGGGACACTATCTCCTTCTGATGATTTCCCAGTCATTGATTCAATTGATTGAATAATTGGCGTAAATAAGTCAGTATCATAATTACTGCTTTTGCCTTGCATAACAGAAACAATTCTCTCTAATCCTGCACCAGTATCCACATGTTTTGCTGGCAAATCTTCTAACGATCCATCTGTTTGCCTGTTATATTGGATAAAAACAAGATTCCACAATTCCCAATATTCATCAGTAGTATTAACACCAGCTGGATCGATATTGCTTATATCTTCTCCCATGTAATAATGAATTTCTGAACACGGTCCACAGGGGCCCGTTTCACCCATTTCCCAAAAGTTGTCCTTCTTGCCAAACTTCAAAACACGATTAGGATCTATATCCGTTAAATTAACCCACAAATCAAGCGCTTCATCATCATCTATATATACAGAAACAAATAAGCGGTTCTTATCCAGCTTCAATACTTCGGTGAAATATTCCCAAGCCCAGCGAATCGCATCTTTTTTATAATAATCTCCAAAGGACCAATTGCCTAACATTTCGAAAAATGTATGGTGAAATCCATCGATTCCCACTTCTTCCAAGTCATTATGTTTTCCGCTAACTCTGATACATTTTTGACTGTTAACAGCTCTTGATGGATTTGCTTCTTTCTCCCCCAACAAAATAGGTTTAAACTGATTCATTCCAGCATTTGTGAATAATAGAGTAGGGTCGTCAACAGGAACCACAGAAGAACTACGGACTAATTGATGGTTTTTCTCTTCAAAAAAGGAAATAAATGATTGTCGTATTTCAGAAGCTTTCATAATAGGAACTTAAAAAGAAAAACTCGTTTCAATTGTAGTAATATTAACAACTTCGTCCGGTCCATCGACTTTTCCATCTCCATCTAAATCTCTAAAAGATCTTCGAAAATTATAGACCAATATCATACCATTCCCAAGTTCTAATCCCAAGCGATATCCAAGAATAGTATTTTCGGTTAATTCAAAATCAAATGGATTGGGTACATTTCTTTGCTGGTAATACCATTCTGCAGTCTTGATTTTACTTATCGATTTTCTAAGTCTTAAAAAGGCCAAAAAACTTTGATTTGTATTTTCTTCAAATTGTTGAGTTTCAAAATTCCATTGTTTACCAAATAAATTTTGATACGATATACCCGTTCCAAGATAAGAACCCAAATTTAAATTTAGTCTAGAGAAAGGGCCTTTTTGCTTTCCATAATACCCTAACTTGCTAGATTTGGTCACTATATTCATAGATGAAACTCCTTGCCCCTCAGAGTTAGATGAAAAAGTTGCCCTATCAATTTCATAGGATCTATTCCAATATCCAAATTCGAACCGTCCTTCTGGCATAATGTGGTATTCTAAATTAAACGTTGCAGGCCCAAATTTCGCAGAAACACCTAACGGGACAATGCCTGTTCCCAAATCCACTTTTTCTTCATTTTCTGGAGACACTGTTTCACCAATCATTTTAGCAATTTGAGCATAGACAGAAACAGATAAATGCTTTTCTTTAACCAAAGGATACCCAAAATCGAGAGCAACAGCAGATACAGGCTTTTCATCAACAAATATATTTAATGGTTCAGGTTTACGTGATATGGAATCATCTAAAACAATAGTAGTGTCTAAGGTCCAACCAGGAATATTTGAATCAAGTGTATCCGTAATGCCATCACCATCAATATCCCATTCCGAAGGATCTCTATCTGCAATATTATCTCCATCAGTATCAAGCCAATATGTAATATCATTCGGGAAATCATCCACCAAATCTGGGCGACCATCTTCATCACTGTCTTTTAATCCCAAATATTGATTTCTGTCAGAAATAATGGAGAAGGCCGTTGGAATGCCCATAAATGGAGGAGTCACAACACGAAAGCCTGCTACACCTAAATTCTCTTTAAAATCATTTGTGAACCCGTAAAAGGAAAAGCCATTGCGTTTCACACCCATTTCCATCCCAACTTTTCTTACTTGCGGATATTGAATTGAGTTGGAATATCCATTTGCTAATATACCGTATCCCATTGAGACACCATCTAAAGCACCTACTTTTAAATACAATGGTTCCCATTTTTGGCCATAACGGATATAATATATTTTATCAATGAGAGTATTTTTTGTGGCCGTCCCATTTGAAAAATCCCACTCATCTTTATGGATATTTCCATCCTGGTCTATGTATAAAACAATATCTAATGCTACGGCGACTTTTCCAATTGGAACCACTGGACGGAGAGCAATTTGGTTCCAAATTTTCCCATCAATCGTAACGGCGCCAACGGCCCCCTGAACAGATGGGCTACTTTGGGCATTTAATACCATAAAAAGTATGGATAAAATGAGTATGTGGATACGTCTCATGAAACTTTATTTTTTAGAAGAGAAAGTTACCCTTCCCCTTCTAGTGGTTCAACTGCAAAATTGGAAGAAACACTAATGTTTAATTACAGTTACTTTTCCGATTTGACTCTGACCCGAATAATCATATATGGAAAGTAGGTAAACACCACTCCCCAACCAATTACCATCTTCATCTTTCCCATCCCATTGCAATTGATAGCCGTCATTCGCTAAACCTGCTGAAGGAATTTTTCGAATAATATGTCCATTTAATGTCATAACCATCATAGATGAATCATCCGTTAATCCGTCTACAATCAATGGTGTGTCTGCCGGAAGATGAAATGGGCTTGGATAAATTTTCATTTCAGAATAATTTTCATATGATTTTTTAAATGGGATTCTAAAAATATTTAGTCCATTGGATGTTGCAATGTAGGCTAATCCATTATTTGAATCAAAATCCACATCAATAACTTCGTCAGATGTTAAAAATGAATTTTCTTTTCGCAATCCATTAATATCCGGCCATGGGGATGTATTATCTAATAATACATGAATCCCATTTGTGGGAGATAAAGCCCAAATATTTCCTCGATAGTCCACTCGTAATTTGGATCCTGAGCCAAATGATATATTTGGGAAAAAGGCATAGGGATTTTCTCTTTCTACAGGAGAAGGACTATTCACTAAATCAAAATAGTTTAATCCTGTTGGCGTCAAATAAAATAATCTATCCATATTACCCATAGCAATCGACCATACTGAACCACCGTCAATAATCGAGGTCCATTCAAATGAATTTGGATTTGTAACATATCCATAATAATCGAGCATAAATAATCCACCATTTGGTGCATCTGAATTTGCTTCTTCTGCCTGAAATGCCGCCACCCACAATCTTCCCCAATTGTCGAATGTTAAAGATCCGGGAGATCGGCTTAAATGATTATTTGCATCGTCCGATGAATAATGAAACCAATCACCAATTGTATCAATAACATGTATTGGTTCCCGTTTATGTACTGCGTATGGATTTGCAATCCATAGATTCCCATACTTATCAAATTGTAAATCCATGACTAATTGATAGTTATTCCCATTTGCTTCATCGAAATAATCTAAATCAGTCGAATTTATAATGGTCAAGTTTGTGGGATCATCTATATCTAAATGAATTACTCCACCCCCATATCTTCTGGGTCCACCCCACCAAATGGAGTCACGCACCCCACGAATTGCACAATATACACGCCCATCAGGACCTTGCTCAATATCAGATATATATTCACCGAATTCCACAGCAACAGTATCTGCAATAAACCTAGAATAGTCATAATTAGTACTCGATTGTACAATTTCAGAACTGTCCCTTGTAATTTCAAGAATATTTCGCCAACCATCGTCTTCAAAAATGGATAATCCGTATTTTGAACCGCATACAATTCGACCATCTTCTAATACCTTTACGGCTGTAAAATGGTTCGTCACAGGTGAATTTGGAATACTAATTTCAAAATTGTTTTGATTGACATCATAAAAGGCAAGCCCTGCGTCTGTCCCTATAACGATTTGGTTCGCATCATCCATAACTATACTCTGAAAAGATCGTTTACTCTTTGGAGAAACCAAACCAGAAATCAAATCATATATTCTATTCTCAGAAATACCCTTCAAAATATTATTGGGTGTATAATTCAAATCAACAAAATTGATATTTTCTCCGCTCATATTTTCTGTTAAGGCACCTGGATTAGTAAGAGAGAATTCATACAAATGGCTATCATGAGAAAAACCTACAAAAGAGTCAGATTGGGTTATGGCATTAATACGGTTATTTATTTCAGGAAAGACTATAGCCCAATTATTAGGGTCTTTTAAATTATTAGTTAAAGTTCCAGCCCACAATCCAATATCCGTTCCAATATAAATAGCATCATCACTTAACACAATACCTGTAATTTCCATAAATTGGTTTGCGAAATTTTTATATATATCACTGTATATCCATTCTCCATCAGAATAAATCCATTTGAGTAAACCTACATCTGGACCATCCATATAAGCAGCAAAACCTATTGATTCTGAAATATTAAAAACTGAAATAGACGATAAATCATAATTAAATACATCCATAGATTCAAATGATATTGGATTCATTATTTGGATAAATCCATTGGGAGCTCCCCCCCCAATCCAAAGGTACCCATGTGGGTCTAAATGAATTGTATTTAGAGAAATGTCTGCTAAACCATTCATAGTAGATAAATGCGAAAAAACACTTTCTTCATATTTTAATAATCCACCATGAGTTGCTCCTAAAATTGTACCATTATAGCTAACCAATTTTTGAATATTAATAGTACTGGTTTCCACTTTCCAATCCCTAATTCTTGATTGTGAAAATAAGAGAGATAACATTATTATATATAGTATGATTTTTTTCATTTTAAGATGGAAAAGGTGCTGGAATAAAACATAAAATAAAAATAATTAAACTGATCCATCCAATACGTTTTTCACTCTTTTTGAGCGGTTCATCTATATTTGCAACAGGTGGATGTTTTGTTGTTCGCATAAGTAACATTATCAAAATCCCCCATACCAACCAGTTTATAGAAATAAATGCCATTGGAATAAGCATAAACCAAGCAATCTTAGCTACTCTGTCAAATTTACGCCCCAAAATAGCATAAGCAATATGGCCGCCATCCAATTGACCAATTGGTAATAGATTTAACATGGTCACTAATAAACCAATCCAACCAGCAAAAGCAACAGGATGTAAAATAATGTCTTGTGTTTCTAACAATGTTGGGAAAATGGAATATGTTAATAATTTCATTAATAATGAATCTCCCAGCTGGATTCCCAACTGCTCACTCGTAACCGTAACAACGTTTGAATGAAATAATCCCCATATTAATGCTGGAACTGCAACTAAAAATCCAGCTATAGGCCCAGATGCACCAATATCCAATAGTGCTTTACGTTTATAGATAGGTGATTTTATTTTTATGAATGCACCAAAAGTTCCAATAAATGTAGGTGCTGGTAAAAAATAAGGTAATGTCGCATCTACACCATGTTTTCTCGCAAAGATATAATGCCCAGTTTCATGGAAACCTAATATCATCATTAAAGTTACTGAGAATGAAAGTCCTTTCCATAAATCTGAAAAGGTAGAAAATGGATTTCCTCCCGCCATAATTGATCCAGCTAATAATGTGGTGCCAATGGTGGTGAGAAAAAGCAAAATATGAATTTTCGAAATTGATGGCATTGAAAATAGAATTGGCTCTTCTTTTATATTCATTACGAGAGTTACTTCTGTTCCCTGAATAAAAGATTGTACATCAAATGAAGATTGACGTAATTGATATTCCACATCATCCAATGTTGCAGTACTTGTTAAAGATCCTCTAACAATCCATGCATCATTCCCATTCCCAATTTGATGGGGAATAAATAGGTGAGATATTCTATCTATTTCTTCTTTTAAGTACTTTTTTGACATATTAAATACAGTGGCATTTTAGAATCTACCTTATACTATTTCCTTCAACAAAATGTTTCATACCTTTTTCTTTTCAATTTCAATAAAAAACACCAATTTCCAGCATGCTTAAACGAATCATTTTCTTAGGATTTATTTTATCTTTCTGTTTCGCAGAAAAGCCGAACCCATTTGAAATAGATGTTCGCCCAAGACTTGTTAAGGATGAAAAAGTAGTAGTAACTATTCAAGTAACAAGTTTTATCAATCAACCTATTGAATTTCTAGAAGGCTTTCTCGAAGAAAAAACAGCAACAGGGAATTTATTACAAGAAAAACGTATTACTTTAATATACGGATATGAACCACCATTATTTGTTGGGTTTTCGACAACAAAATCAGAAGTTTTCGGAATGGGTGCATTGAAACCAAACAACTATGAATTTAAGATTAGTAAAGTACGATTTCGTGGAGATAAACGAATTTTCACTTGGCATCCGGAGTCAGGTTTTATTCGAGTAGATTAAATTACTTCCCATTATACTTTAGATATTTTTCTTCTAATAATCGACTATAGTTCAGGGTATCTAGCCCTAAATGAAGATTATTAATCCAATCACGAGTTGCAGATATATATTGGTCTAATATCTCAGGCGGTACACGAGTTGCAGTTAGGTTAGCAATAACTATAGCAGCTGGAACTGGGATATACCCATTGATTGAATTCTCATAAAAATAATCTAGATTTTTAATTAACTCTCGAGTCGTAAGGTAATCTGTAGCCTCTCCAAATACGCTATCTGCTATTGCAGAATTTGCAGACCACGTTTTTAAATATCCATATAATTTGCCATCTAACGCACCTATGACATAAGCACTCTTAACTTCATATATCCTTTCAGGATGATAATCTACCTTACGAGCAACACGATTCCAATCACGCCCATCCCAAAATAATCTATTTTGCTGAGCCTCTATCTTCCAACCAATAATAGTTAAGACACTAATAATTGTTATTAGTTTTTTATTCATTTAATCACCACTGTTTTTATGTTGACAAATTCGGTCATTCCAATTTGGGCCATTTCTCGCCCTACCCCAGACTCCTTGATACCTCCAAATGGTAACCGGGGGTCTGATTTTACGAAATCATTCACAAAACATGCACCTGTCTGTATTTCTTTTTCTGCTATTTCTTTTCCACGCTTAATATTTTGAGTAAATACAGCACCACCCAAACCAAAAGATGTTTGATTAGCTAATTCGATAGCATGAGATTCATCATTTGCTTCAACGATTGATATTACAGGTCCAAATAATTCTTCATCAAAAGCGGGCATCCCTGGTTTTATATCCGTTAATAAAGTTAAAGGGTAAAATGCCCCTTCACTATCTGGGATATACCCTCCATCTATCAATCGTGCACCTTTATTGACAGATTCTATCACCTGCTGGTGTAATACAGTTCGTGCGTAAATATTTACCATGGGTCCTAAATCTACATCATCCATTGGGTCACCCATAATTTTAGTATTTATTTTTAAAACCATTTTTTTTATAAAACTTGATACAATTTCTTTATCAACTATGATTCTTTTTGCAGCTATACAACTTTGTCCGGCATTAAGAATTCTTCCATCAATACATGAATCTACTGCTAAATCTAAATCTGCATCCTTTAGGATAACATATGGATCATTCCCTCCTAATTCCATAACTACTTTTTTAAGAGTGCGTCCAGCCAATTCTCCTACTGCTTTTCCTGCCAAAGTACTTCCCGTAAATGAAACACCTTGAATAGTAGAATGCTCTATAATATCCTTCATATTTATGGATGATAAAGAAAGATTTTGAAATAATCCTTTTTGAAATCCTGCATCTTTAAATAGTTTTTCTAATTGGTTTGCACATCCTTGAACATTGGAGGCATGTTTTATAATGATACTATTTCCAGCAATTAACGTTGGTATTGCAAATCTAAATACTTGCCAAAATGGAAAATTCCAAGGCATAATACCCAAGATAACTCCTAATGGCTCATATAGAAAGTAGCTTTCAGTTGCTTCCGTATCAATATATTGCGGCTTTAGGAATTCAACTGAATTTGAGTAATAATAATCACAAAGAGATGCACACTTAGTAATTTCTGAGATACCCTGTGAAATTGGTTTGCCCATTTCTTCTGCCATGCAAATAGCTAATTCTTTTGTTCTATCTTTCAAAAGTGAAGAAAGTGTTGGTAAATATTCTATTTTTAATGATAATCGATTATTCTTCCAATCTTGCTGTGAACGACTTGCTAAATCCAGCATTTCCATCACTTCCCTTGATGAATGCTCTTTATAAAGAGAAATTTCTTCGCCAGTTGATGGATTGATTGAAATCAATTTCACTTATTTATTCCCAATTGATCTAAGGCAAATGCATAGTAAAAAGCCACATCTTTTAAATAGTCATATCGTCCTGAAGATGAAAAATGTCCTGCATCCATATGCGTTTTTAACATTAATATATTTTTATCTGTCTTTATTTCTCTCAATTTAGCTACCCACTTTGCAGGCTCCCAATAGCCAACTCTTGGATCGTTTAATCCTGCAATAACGAGTAGAGCTGGATAATCTTGTTTAAATACATTATCATATGGCGAATAGGCTATCATATGTTTATAATCTTCAACCATATTTGGGTTTCCCCATTCGTCATATTCTATTACAGTTAAGGGAATTGTCTCATCTAACATAGTGTTGATTACATCTACAAATGGAACATCGGCAATGGCTGCTTTAAATAAATGTGGACTTTGATTTAATACGGCTCCTATTAGAAGTCCACCTGCACTTCCTCCATATATTACAATTTTATTATTTGATGTATATTTTTCAGATATTAAAAATTCTGCGGACGATATAAAGTCTGAAAATGTGTTCTGCTTATAGCTCAATTTCCCATCATTGTACCAACCGCGACCTAAAAATGAACTTCCACGAATATGTGCTCGAATATAAATAACACCACGGTCTACTAAACTTAGCCTACGAGAAGAAAATGCAGGATCATATGTGTCACCATAAGATCCATATCCATCCAAATACACAGGATTATTTCCATCCAGTTTTATGTTCTTTTTATAAAATAATGAAAGTGGAATATTTTTTCCATCATGTCCTTTTGCAAAAAGACGTTTTGATTCATATTTGTCAGGATTGTATCCACCCAACACAGGATCTCTTTTGATTAAAACTAAATTTTTATCATCCATCAAATAATCATAATAGGAATAAGGTATTTTGAATGAGGTAAAATAAATCCGCAATGCTTGTGTAGAGTATTCTAAATTATAATCTGCTCCAACTTCATATAAAGAATCGGGCAATTCTACAGTATGCACATTTTCGAAATCAGGTGAATAAATGTTAATATTTACATTACCATTGATCCGCTCAAAAACTGCAATATTATTTTCAAAAGATTCTACTTCTTCTAATTTGACTTCTTCACGATGCGGGATCACATCTTCCCAATATCCTACACTTGGATTATCAATGGGTGCTGAAACTAATTTGAAATTTAGGCTTTCATCATTTGTTAATATTAAAAACCTGTTTCCTTGATGCATAGGCTCATATTCAACTCCATCACGCCTTTCTTGCATAAGGATGAAATCATTATTTGGGAGATCTCGATCTAACACCCAACATTCAGTTGTTATATTATTCCCTAAAATCATAAATATATATTTACCACTTTTAGATCGTTTCAATTCCATATGATATGATTCATCATTTTCTTCGTAAATGAGGCTATCTTCAGCTTGATCAGTTCCCAAACTGTGTCGCCATAATTGAAAAGGGCGACTTGCATCATCTTTCGTAACATAGAAAAGTGTTTCATTATCATTTGCCCATTCAACACTTTCTGCCAACCCAATTAATTTATCAGACAACTCTACATTTAATTTTAAATCTTTTATTTTGAGTATATAATTTTCCGATCCATCAAAATCAATCGTATATGCCAATAAATTTTGATTTGGTGAAATTTTATATCCACTCAAAAATACATAATCATGTTTTGATACGAACTGATTTAAATCTAATGTGATTTCTTCTTTCGCATCAAGTGTCTCTTTTTTCCGAACAAAAATTGAATATTGTTTATTTTCTTCTGTTCTAGAATAGTACCAATAATTTTTCCACTTATGTGGAGCCGTATTATCATTTTCTTTTAAGCGACGTTTCATTTCTCTAAATAATCGATCCTGCAATGATTGTGTATGAAGCATATTGTCTTTTGTATACACATTCTCTGCTTTTAAATAATTTAATACTTGAGATGAAGTTTTATCTCTAAGCCAACCATAATTATCAATTCTTTCATCATTGTGAACGGTTACATCTTTAGGTATTTTTTTCGCCGAGGGTGGAATGGTCATTTTGATATTTCTATTTTTTTGTATCATAGGATTAATTATAAAAAGGCTCACGACAATCAATATTATTAACCATTTAAGTTTTTCCATTTAATTCGCCTTTTTTTTCATAAAGAAAAATGGGGTGTAAACAATAAAAAAATGAAGCAATGCAATTCCTTCAGCCCACACCAAATACCAAGGCCAATCGCCTAAATAATCTAATAATGATGGGACAGGTGGTTTATTTCTGATCCAAAAATAATTTGAATCCAATATAGTATTTGTCACAAATGCAACAAATAGAAATATATTTAATCCAATCATGGCTAGCCAAATTCCTTTTCTTCGAGGCTTAAGTCCAAACACAACAACAAGGTAAATAATAGCTAAGACTTGTCCACTATGACATATAAAGAATCGAAAAAAATGGAAATGTGGAAATCCATGTATAATATCTGGAGTGATGGATGCTTGAAACATCGCCGAAAGTCCAAAAAAGAATATGATTTCAAACCATAACTGATTTTTATAAATCATTACAAACGGTAACGCTAAGTTGGCAAATCGACATAAATGTACAGGTAAATGGACTTTTACATCAAACGTCCCAGCCATTATTTCAAGTAGAACCCATGCAACATATTGGAAAGCAATTATATAAGAAAGCCATCTACCAAAAGACTCCTGTTCTTGAATCGATAATTTTTCTTTTGCAAGTTTGGGTAACCAAACCCACAATGCTAGAAATAAAATAAGAGTAATTATATGTGCTGACCCAAATAGAACAAACGATTCAGGCTGGTATAGATATTCTTTGATTATTTCTCTCATAAGTATATTATTTTCCTTGATAATTAGGAATGAATTTTAGCTAAATATCAATCTCTATGATAGAAGGATTTATTATATAAAAAAAAAGCTCTTCCGAACCGAAAGAGCTTTTTTTATTCATTTTGATGAGATTACATCATTCCACCCATACCGCCCATTCCAGGGTCACCCATTGGTGGCATTGGAGCTTCAGGTTCTGGGATTTCAGTTATAGCTGCTTCAGTTGTGAGCAACAAACCAGAAATAGATGCAGCATTTTCAACTGCAACACGTGTGACTTTTGCCGGATCAATGATACCTGCATCAAACATGTTTACATATTCATCATTACGAGCATCATAGCCATAATCATCTTTTCCATCTTTGATATTTTGTACAATGATAGAAGGTTCAAGCCCGGCATTTTCAGTAATCTGACGAACAGGACTTTCTAATGCTCTACGTAAAATATCAACACCAATTTGTTGGTCTGATGGAACTTCAACATTGTCTAAAGCTGGAATAGATCTTAATAAAGCTACACCACCGCCAGGTACAATACCTTCTTCAACTGCTGCACGAGTTGCATGCAATGCATCTTCAACCCGAGCTTTCTTTTCTTTCATTTCAACTTCTGTCGCAGCACCAACATTAATGACAGCAACACCACCAGAAAGTTTAGCTAAACGTTCTTGCAGTTTTTCACGATCATAGTCGGATGATGTTTTATCAATTTGAACTTTAATTTCATTGATACGAGCTTTAATCGCTTCTGTTTCACCACCACCGCTTACGATTGTAGTATTATCTTTATCACTTGCAACACGTTTAGCCGTTCCAAGATATTCTAAAGTAGCATTTTCAAGTTTATAACCTGCATCTTCAGATATAACAGTACCACCGGTTAAAACAGCAATATCTTCTAACATTGCTTTACGACGATCGCCAAATCCAGGAGCTTTAACAGCTAATACTTTAAATGTACCGCGAAGTTTGTTTACAACTAATGTTGCAAGCGCTTCACCATCTACATCTTCTGCAATTAACACAATTTGTTTTCCAGTTTGAACCACTTTTTCAAGAATTGGCAATAAATCTTTCATATTGCTGATTTTCTTATCGTGAATCAAAATATATGGATCATCCATTTCTGCATCCATAGATTCTGTGTTTGTTACAAAATATGGAGATAAATATCCGCGATCAAACTGCATACCTTCTACAAATTCTAGAAAAGTTTCGGCTGTTTTACTTTCTTCAACTGTAATAACGCCATCTTTTCCGACTTTTTCCATTGCTTCTGCAATTTTTGATCCGATTTCGCTATCATCATTTGCTGAAATTGTAGCTACTTGAGCAATTTGAGTTGAATCAGGAAGATTTTTAGATTGACCGCCAATGGCTTCAATTACTACATCTTTTGCAGCATCAATTCCACGTTTAATGGACATTGGATTTGCGCCAGCAGTAACATTTTTGATTCCTTCTTCAATGATTGATTGCGCTAAAACAGTCGCTGTAGTTGTTCCATCACCAGCAATATCTGATGTTTTGGAAGCAACTTCTCGTACCATTTGTGCACCTACATTTTCTAATTTGTTTTCTAAATCAATTTCTTTCGCAACTGTTACACCATCTTTTGTAATGGTTGGAGCTCCGAATTTCTTTTCAATTACAACATTACGACCTTTTGGGCCTAATGTTACTTTTACAGCATTTGCAAGATGATCAACACCTTTTTTTAGTTGACTTCTTGCGTCAAGACCGAATTCTATTTGTTTAGCCATGGTTAATTATCCTCTCTTAAATTATAGCTAATATGTCGCTTTCGCGCATAATCATATATTCATTTCCATCAAAGGTTACTTCTGTACCGGAATATTTTCCATACAATACTTTATCACCTTCATTAACTGTCATATCGACGCGTGTGCCACTATCGCTGACTTTTCCTGGACCTACAGCAACAATAGTGCCTTGTTGTGGTTTTTCTTGTGCTGTATCAGGTAGAATGATTCCGCCAGTGGAAGTTTCTTCTGCAGCGGCAGCTTCAACAACGACTCGATCATCTAATGGTTTTAAACTGAGACTCATCAGTTATACTCCTTATTTTCTATTTATTGAAATTTGAATTATTAAAATTCCCACTCAAAACGGTGGCAAGTTTACATTTATTTTTTGGGGTTTCAAATATCCCATATAGCACTGAAACGCAATAATTGTACCAGTTTATATAATTAACCTATTTGAATGATTATAAATAATTATAAGTCATATTGACATAATATAATTAAGCGCCAGTACTCCCGAAACCACCTTTTCCACGACTTGTGTCAGATAATTCGTTAGATAATTGAAAATGAATTGGGCTCCCATCCATGGCAACTAATTGAAATAATCTCTGCCCAGGTGACACGGTTATAGATTCACTTTTAATATTATCAACTGCAGCCATTATTTCGCCACGATAACCTGCATCAATTAAACCGATAGAATTACTTAATCGCAAAGGCGTTTTTGAGATACTTGATCTTGGCATAAGTAAGTAAGGATTATCATCTGAATTTTCACATGCAATTTGTAAATGAATTAATGTGGACTCCCCTGCTTCAATTGTTTGTTCTGTTACAACAAATAAATCTAATCCTGCATCTCCATCATGGAAATGTCCATGATTTTCATACATTTTTTTAACATCTTCTGAGAATGGTTTTATTTTTAAATGCATTAGTTTAACCCGTTATAAAAGTTCCACGTTAACCATATCCAAGAACCAATAAGTGCAGTGCCACCAAAAGGAGTTACGGCTCCCAGCCATCGAGTATTTGATATAACCAAAATATAGAGTGATCCTGAAAAAAATATAATCCCAAATATGATTAAGAAAATGGGAAGTCTTAATAGATCATGGGAAACATGAAAACCAATAGCTCCGAGAGCTAATAATGCCAAAGCATGCCAAAAATGATATCGAACAGCTTTTTCAAATACTAAAATATCAGAGGGTGGAACCATTTCTTTAAGACTATGTGCACCAAAAGCACCAAAGGCTACAGCTAACGCCATAAAAAGAGATCCAGAAACAAGCGCTAATTTCATTCTGATTCCTTTTGAATTAATGTTCGAATTGGGAAAGGTATATCAATATTTTCTTTTGTATATCTTTCGTGGATCCTTTTCACAAATTCATGAATAATTGGATTTTGATCTCCATATTTTTTACCACGGAAATAAACCATTAAATCAATACTCGATTCACCGAAACCACGAAAACGAATAGCTGGTTTATAATCTTTTGCAGTTTCTTCCATTTCTTTATGAACATTATCTGCTACTTCCATTGTCACTCGCATCACTTTGTCTAAATCGCTGTCGTATGATACTCCAATTGGAATGTTAACAGAAAAACTTGGATCACCTGTATCATAATTTTTTATAATAGCATTAGATAATTTTGTATTTGGAATAGTAAATACATTATTTGCTCTCTGGAGCATGGTTGTATTACGCCATGTAATATTGGTAATGTACCCCATTTGTCCCGATTCCATTTCTATAAAATCTCCAATTTTAACTTTCTGGCTTAGGAGAATATGTAATCCAGCGAATACGTCAGTCAGTGTATCTTTTAATGCTAAGGAAACGGCTAAACCACCAACACCTAAAGCCGTTAGCATTGGAGCAATAGAAATCTTTAAAGTGTCTAGAATAATAAGTGTTCCTACCACGTAGATAGTTATACGCACTATATTAACAAACATTGTTGTAGATGGAAGGCCTCCATCTTGTTTGGACGTCCATAAATCAAATAAGCCCACCACCATTTTACTTACAGATACAGTAATTGAAAAAATGAGACTAACAAGTATAAAGCGTGACAAATATTCACTCATTGTTGGGTCAAGATCTAACCCTCGGGACGCAACTGCTAAAGAACCCAAGAAAAACCAAAAAATGATTTGTGACTCTACAGAATAGATAATGACATCATCGCCTTGCCAATCTGTTTTTTCCGTCATTTTAATTAATTGAGCGTGAATAAATTGTTTGAATAACCAACCCAAGATGACACCAAGGACAATAACCCCTAAGGGGAGAGCCCACACCATGAGTTCTTTAGGTATTAGATTTAACATAGCCATAAAGTTAATTGAATTTTGGGTTTATTTTAGGTAAAGGATTTTTTGGCGAAGACTTTTTTTCGAAGATTGAATTGTGAAAAAATAGAGACCAGATGGCAAATCTGCTCCATTTCCACTTCTTCCTTGCCAATTTATAATATGTTTACCATTGGGATAAAATGCATGCTTTTCCCAAACAGTCTGCCCCATAATGTTTTGAATAGAAAAAGATAAGTTGGAATCTTCCCCAATGGAAAATGGGATATTAATTCTACCATTAAACGGATTTGGAAATGGAGAATTCAGTGTAAATGCACCTGGAAGTGGTGGCTCCTGCCCTATTTGCATAACTTCTACCGATTTAAGAATCCAATTGTCAGGATCTAGCTCTACATTTAAAATGGTTTCACTATCTGGAATCTCAAATAAATAGAGTGTTGATTCACCTGTTTGATCTACAAAATAATTATAAACGGAATCTGTTGTGGTAATCCGTATATCCACAGGCATATGAAATAATTGCCATGATTGAATTTGGTTGACTTGGACAGATAATACATTTTCAGGTGATGTGTCATAGAGTACTCTATATCTTGGATACCGCTCCCCGTAAATCCATTGGTCAAAAAAGTCATGTAGGTCTAATCCTGTAAAATCTTCACAAACATCTCTGAAATCTTCCGTTGTAGCAGATGCGTACTTCAGACTATCATTATTGGCATATGCGTTCAACATATTAAAGAATACATCATCGCCAACAACATGGCGAAGCATATGGACAACCCATCCTGCCTTATTGTACGTTAATTGTCCGTTAAAGATTTCGCTTACAGTTGTTGTATTTTCTACAATAACTGTTCCACCACCATAATAAGCATGATTAGCCCAATATGTATGGTAAGCGTCTATCCCTTCATCATATTCGGCCCATAAAGCTTCACCATAACGAGCAAAACCTTCATTCAACCAAATGTGATGAAAATCAGCACATGTAATCATATCTCCCCACCATTGATGAGCTAATTCATGAGCAATTAACCAATCACTCCATCCGCCCATACTTGAAAGAGTTTGATGTTCCATACCGCCACCCCATCCAAATTCAGCATGGCCATATTTCTCATCGAAAAATGGATATGCACCATATTTTTCTTCAAATAATCCAATCATATCTTTCGTTTCCAAATAATTTTCATATAAGGATCCGTAGTGATCTGGGAAAACATAATAAGTCAAAGACAAAGAATCTCCATCTGCGTTTATATATGTATCTTCCCAATATTGATAAGGATAAATCGCTAATGAAACTAAATAAGTAGCAATAGGATACGATTCTTGCCAATAATACGTTTTTCTTCCATTAGGATTTGATTCTTCAGAAATAAGCGATCCATTGGAGGCAACAATCAAATGATCCGGTACATTAACTACAATATTGACAGAATCCGCTTTATCACTGGGATCATCCTTACATGGCCACCAGCCGCGAGCACCGTACGGCTCTGACAAAGTCCATATAAGGTGTTCGCCTTGGTGCTCATCAAATGTAAATGACCCAAAATCAAAACTTTGCGGATCGCCGTGGTAACCAATGGTCGCTACTATCTCCGATCCAATATCAGGTGTCCCCACCATCGCTAATTGGATAGACATTAAATTTGATGAATAAGTATATTCTGCATTTTGACCGTTGATTTGTACACTATCAATTTCATAGCCATCCATTAAATCTAAATCAATAGATGTTAGCCCTGAATCGACGACAATAGCTGTTGCAGATACTAAACCATTGATTGATTGATCATCTGGAAAAATTTTAAAATATAAATCATAAAATGTGATATTTATTCTTTCCTGATTCTCAGTCATCATATTTTCTATAGATAACCATTTTGCGAAAGAATTTTGTCTCGAACATAAATCCATAGATTTATCCACTTGCCCAAGTAAAATGCTACTTATGATAGTTCCAAAAAATAATAAATGTTTCATTAAACCGTTTTTCTCCCTATTCAACCATGTATGTTAACCTTAATTTAGTAAATTAATGGAATACAATATTAATCTTTCGGACTATAATGCAACCAAAACTATTTATTATTGGCTCTCCATCATTAGATAAATTGATGATTAAGGGGCAATTATATCAATCACCGGGCGGTGCCGGACTTTATACTGCATTAGGTGCTATTAGAGCAGGTGTCAGTGTTACTCTTTTTGCGCCAAAACCTACTAACATACCTTCTGAATTATCCTTTGTTTCTGATAGAATGGAATGGATTGGGCCTTCTATTTCTGAAGATCAACTTCCCCATTTTGAAATTGTTCAATCAGAGAATGAAACTCTGTATAAAAAAGCATTCTTTGGAGCTGAAGAAGATTTAGAAGTTGAAGATTTGCCAAATGATTTAAGTATGTTTGATTTAATTCATATTGTTCCATTAGGAAATGCAAGACAACAATTTTCATTTCTTAAATCTTGTAAAGCACGTGGAGCAAAATGTATTTCAAGTGGTACAGCTCTTCCTATAATCGAAGCAGACCCAAATCATGTATTAGATGTCAAAAATGAATCTGATATCTTTTTCATGAATCATATTGAAAATGATTTATTACAAAAATATGAAAAAAATTCATACACTACATCTGGGAAACTCATATTTATAACCCAAGGTGAAAATGGCGCATTAATTCGTCAAGGTAACCATGAGTCATCCATCCCTTCACCAGAATCTCCTATGATTGACCCAACAGGAGCAGGAGATACATTTTGCGGTTTTACATTAGCTCATCTTGCTCAAGGGCAACACCCTGTATTAGCTGCACAATCAGGTGTAGATCTCGCTTCATTCATGATTGGTGGTATTGGTCCAGAAAAATTATTATATAACCAATATCCTGGTAAAAAAAACTCTAACCCAAGAGTTATCATCAATAAAGATCAAATACACAAAATTGCATCTCTTATTTCGGATTTACCCGATGCAGAAGCTTTCCCTTTCATTGATTCTTCTCTCCCACCAAAAGGACATCCCTTAACGATTGATTACTTTTTTGTTACCACGTTGCAACAATTCAGTTTTTGGTCTCATAAAAATGGGAAATATCATAAACCTTTAATTGAAACCATTGGGGGTGACAAGCTTAAAGGAGCGTTTTACCTATTTAAGGCTTACACAAAAAGATTAGAAACAGACCCAGAGTTTTTCTCTCCCAAGCGTCAAGCTTCTCAATCACTCGAAGATATGAAAGACTTATTTCAGTCCGATAATGGGCAAAATGTTATGCCTGCGACTCAATTACATTTAGATTTTGCACACGCATATGGTCAATCAATGTTAGAATTAGGTTGGACACCAACTGATGTGGTGAATAAGGCATTATCTTCCAAATATCCACTAAAAACATTCCTAGAAATGCTTGATAAAGTTGGGGGATATCGAGAAGATCCATTACGAAAGAAAAGTGCCTTATTAGCTTTAATCTTAGAACAACGACCAGAACGGTTATTTAAATTTGGATCTGATGAATCATTACCACCCGTAGTAGATTATCATTGCATGCGTGGAAGTTTAAGATTGGGACTCATTGATATTCTTGATAAGGAATTAGAAAGAAAAATAATTAATCGACAATTAGTTTCATCCCAAGATGAATGGGATATACGACATGTGATTTATCAAGCAGTCAATTTACTTCCGGAATTATCAGGGCAAACAATGGGAGCTGTGGATTGGTTCTTTTTTATGTCGAGAAAAAGATGCCCTGAAATGACTGATCCAGATTGTACATCTTGCGGAGCTGATTCTGTTTGTGCTCACCGAAAAGACTATTTTCAACCGGTGATTCGTACTTCTTTTTATTAAGGCTCTATACGACTGATAATAGTATCTTCTTTAATAGACCAATTAAGAAAAATACAATAATTGGCGAAAAATCTACCCCACCCATTGCCATTGGGAATATGTCTCGAATGGGTCTCATCATGGGTTCTGTAATTGAATATATAAATTGAATAATTTGATTATACGGGTCATGTGGAAACCAGCTCAAAATGACTCTGATTAATAATAATAATTGTAATAGATTAAAACCAGTATCAATAATTGTGTAAAGTAAGAAATTCATAATTAGTTATTTAGTTAGAAAATTATACAGGTGTTATTTTAGTGCAATTTTTCATCCATTTATCATAGTCCATTTTCTTCCTGACGAAATAATTAATGGAGCATGTTGCATTAGCTTCCACTAGTTCAGAATCTAAATCACGAAGACTTGGGTGCATAACAACAATAAATGTATCAAAAGGTATTTTTGCATATTGTGCTAAACTAGCCATTGCACTTACTGTATAGTCCATTTGACCTTCAAACCGGTTTCGATTAACATCTATTTCTAAATGAAAAACTTTTTTCCCATCTTCTGAATAAATACGAATCCGAGAAATATTGGGCGCATGATGATCTCTGGCAAAATATTTTGGAACAAATGCTGCAATTTGTTGATCTGAAAATCTCGTTTTTGGGGCACCTAATACTATAGTAGACATTAGGAACCCGAGTATGAGTAATATTTTTGTTTTCATAAAATTTATTTCCCCTTTCCCTGTTATAATCTACACATGATGTTAAGAACAAAAAACCCCCGCTTAGCGAGGGTTTTTATATTTGATCGATTGGATTAATCGATGATTGATACTTTTACAGCTTTTTTGCCTTTATCACCATCTTCAACTTCAAATTCCACTTTATCATTATCTTGTACATAAATGCCTTCAGATAATCCTGATTCATGAAAGAAATAGTCGACACCGTCGTCCCCAGTAATAAAACCATATCTTTTACTTCGATTAAAAAATTTAACTTTTCCTGTTTGCATATTAATGGTCATCCTTTATGGTTAATATAAACTATTATTATTACCAAAGTTAATGAGAATGAAATGAATTTATGTAATTTATTTTATGTGCAGAAAGTATTGCATATTACCAATCATTCCACAAAATATTAGTAAAATTATAATTCATTTTTCTACTCAAATGCATTCATTTTGACAAATGCAAAATGAAATAACTCTTATTAATATTTATTCGCTTTTTGGCTCTAAATGTACAAAGTATTCTTTTTGATCTTTTTGCAAACTAAATATTTGACCTTCATATCCTTCTAATTTCAATATCACGTCTTTATTTGATAAATCAGATCGGTTTAAATTAATTGACGTTGGTGTCTCCCCAACTTCATTTCCATCCACAATAACTATTGCCCCTTCTGGCTCAGAGTTAATAGAAATTGAATGAGTTAAACTTGTAGCACAACCATTTAAGGTTAATGACATAGTCATTGCAGTTAAAATCATTATTATTTTCATTAGACCATCCTATTTATTACTTCAATATACAACTCAACGCAAAGTTTCTACAATGGGGAGATTTAAGTATTTTGGTGTGTTTTCATTAAGTATTTTTACCTGTTTTAATTAAGTAGTGGTATCCTAAAAACAAAAAAACCCCACGAATGTGAAGCTTGATATGGTAGAAAAGGTAAATCTATTTTAGCAGCACCATCTTCTTGGTCTGCCTGAACTGCCCTGCTTCAATACTATAAAGATATATTCCTGCTGATACGGGTGTACCTTTATCATTGATAGCATTCCATTGCACTGATTTAAAGCCGACAGTTTGCTGACTATTGACCAGTGTACGAACTTGTCTACCCATCATATCGTAGATATTGATGTTAACGAGTGCATCCTCTGGTAGGTTGTAGCGAAGAGTTGTTATTGGGTTGAAAGGGTTAGGGTAATTCTCATGTAAAATATAATATGTATTTATTAGTCTATCATTATTAACACTTAAAACCATATTATTTTCTTCACCAGGGGTTCCGTTCCCAGAAAAAGCTTCCCAATTTGAATAATGATAATTATCTCTTGGGTAATCCTTTAGTTCAAGGGTTGGACCATTACCATCTGGACCAATTGGCCATGGTGCATTGTCGTCATAATCAACATAATCAATTAATATACCTTCACTATCATAAAGCTTGATCAATTCACCATTATTACTCAAACCAAATTCAAAATTCCCCAAATAATTTTGAATATTAGGATAATGTTCTTTAAAGTTTGAGGTATCTCTACACACTACTAAATAGCCCATAGTTTCAATAATTAAATTTTCCGGGAAAATATATTCATGATTATCATTCTCATTTTTAAAAATATATTCTGAAATATCTATGCCATATTCGTACGGATTATGAATTTCTATCCAATCTTCACTATTAAAATTATTTGAAGAATGATAATTGATCTCATTTATAATAGGATATTTCATTTCGAAATTGATAAATTGTTCATCAATCCAATTAAATCGACTTTGAATCCATGTTGATAAGTATTCAATTTCATCAAAATAATCTTCACCTATAAAGTAGTTTGGCCAAATATACTCCCCCAATATAGGCCACTTAGAAAAATTTCTTTGCTGAGGTTCATCTAATTCGCTTAAAAGTGAATCAATCATAGTAGTTATAGAATAGTCTGATAATTGTTTATTACGAAGGTTCTTCCATCTTAATTGATAAGTTTCATAAAAGCTAATATCTTGTAAGATTCTTGGAGTCCAAAAGTTTCCTGTCACTAACCACCCATCTGTACTCCAATTTTCATTATAGTTAATATTACCAAAAGCAATGTTGAAATCCCAAATTGGTCCTGCATATAGTTTATTATCTTGTTCTTTGTATAGATGTGTACTTGAAAAAAATAAATCATTATTCTTAAAGGCCTCATTTAATAAAATAAAATCAATCCAAGATGGCAGATTTATAAGCTCTTTATAATCACCATTATTAGATAAAGTGATATCAAAATCAAACATATAACTTTCAATATAGTTTAATTGTTCTTGAGTAAGATCATCTTCCTTAGGGAAATGAATTACATATGGTTTATTTGAAATATTATTAAAAAAATAAATATCTGAAGAATCGAGTCTTGACCATGCCTCAACTTCGACTATATATCCTCCTGTAATATTACTATTTGTTGGGTCCTCAATATTAACTCTTCCATTATCTTTTTTTATTTTTTCAATAAAAACATAAACACCAATATATTCATCATTCAATAGTACCTCACAAAATTGTGTCCTTGGCGCATAGAACCCTAAAGACCTAGCGATGTTATAAGCAATTACATTCCTCATTAAAGACTTATCGCTATATGGTGCATAAAGGACCCAATCATTTTCATCTGGCATACCAAATAGAGAGCAATTTAAGACGTTACCATTGGAGTCTCTAGTTTCGAGTAAATATTGTTTTTTTGGAAATGATTGAGATGAATGACCTCGCACCTCAATACCAATAGAACCATCATAATGGTTTGGAACATCAGTTATATAGTTTATATCCTCATTATGAATTATGCTCATATAGGCTGGGATTTTAGGCTCATCGGGTATGCTTTCTCCATTAGTATTAATAATTATTATTGGCAAATTTGAATATGTGAAATCAACTTCATCTCCATAAAGCATATAAATATTCATTAATAGCCAAGATGTACAAATTTGTAAAAAATAATTGCCAGATCCACTCATATCCAAATCTACCCATCATCCCAATGACAAAAAACCCCACGAGTATGGGGCTTCCTATTTTGATTTTTCATATTTTTCCATCCTATTTTCAATCGATTTTTGATTGATTGAAACTGACACTATCCAATTAATTGGATAGTGTCAGTTAGTATAATATTTATTACCTAAATCTAGGATTGCCAATAGAGCCAGTCATTAAGAGTGAATATCCATTTCCAGTTTTACGAATGGGTATGTTTTCATTTAGAATTAAGTCATCCAAAAATCTTGTTAATTCTGATGTTAAATTAGATATTTTCAATTCTAATTGATTAATAAAAGGTTCTTCGCGGGGATCTCTATTCATTGTTGCATCCAAGTTAGCCGATAATTTTCCAACAGGCAGTGAAAGAATCCCTGTTCCACTTATTTTCCCATTATTGGATATACTCATACTCGCTGTAACTTTATTTAGATTTGCTGTATTAGTCCCATTTGAAAAATAATTAAACACATCCCATAAATCTTGACCCATATTACGTGTCATTTCACTTGTAGGTGTAAATTGAACATTTTGAATTGTAATATCCCAATTTAGACTTGGTGTCTCTCTCGGGCCATTTCCGTCTGCATTAATTCTCCAGTTATCAAGAGATACAGATATTTTCCCAATATCAACCAAAATCCCTTCTCCTCGTCTCTCCGTAAATTTTATATGAATACCATTTGCACTGAGAGAAACAAGTTTACCCATTGATTGAAAAATCTCTGTATAATAGTCTTGTTCTGCAAAATCAAATTGAAAGTCCCTTACACTACTTTTCATTCGATCTACTTGAATACTAGCAGAAAAGCTTCCATCTTCAATCTCTAAATAATAATCTGAGACAGAACTTGTAACATTCCCTACTCCACTTTTTATATTGAAGTGTGATTGGGGGAATCCAATAGATACGAAGATTCCTGTTATAAAGATATTAAATAAGAATCTCATTATTACCTCCTTAGGCTAATCATTAACAGGCATTAAGGGACACAACTCGTCAAAACCTAAACTGAGATTTAGATTTTTAAAACCCTGGTTTAATATTTATGCTCAGGTAATCAATAAAACCTGTTTTTTGTTTATTTAAATCATACAGGACACTGAATTTCAACGTCCGGAGAATTATTCAGTTCTGGGAGAACTTTTACTGTGATAGTTTCAGTTCCTATATCATTATAATTATCTTTTACTATTACTTCAAATGTATATTCTCCTTTAACGGCATTAAAGAAAACTTCTTTCTCATTTGGTTTAGGTTTGAGATTTACATTTGCTCCAGAAGTTTGACTCCATTCATAGGATAATTCATCACCTTTATCATTGTCTGATGCTTTAGCTGTTAATACAACTTTTGCTGTATTCGTATCGCTATTACCATCATGGGGGATTCTGATTTTGCATTTAGCTAGTTCAAGATCCAATTCGGCTTGGCGCCTAAGGTCAAATGCTAATCTCTCAGTACGTATTCGCTTTTTCTTGTCCATTTCTTCATACTTGGCTCGTTGTTCAAGCCCGCGTGCAGTGAAAAGGAATCCAAAGCCGATTATTAAAATAATATAACCATTGATATTGTTCATATTGCCTCCAATATTGTTTCTTTTACCTTTAAACAGCTGAAATTACTACTTGGTGTCGTGTTCTACAATGGGGACATTTAAGTATTTTTGGGTGTTTTCATTAAGTATTTTTGCCTGTTTCAATTAAGTAGTGGTATAAACAAACAAAAAACCCCACTAAAGTGGGGCTTGATTAAATAATATCCCTTTGGGTGGGGGTTATTGAGCAAGCAAACT
>JABHUQ010000073.1 GCA_018658715.1 Fidelibacterota bacterium | reverse complement strand
TTTAAATAATTTCCATAATATACCAAAAAATGCCAATCCCCAAATAAAGACAGCTAAACTCAATCCCCAGGGACCCCGTAACGGGACTAAGCAAATTGGAGTATAAGTAGCGGCAATGAGGACATAAATCATCATATGATCTAATCGACGTAGAATGGATTCGGCTAGACCACTGACGTTAATCCAATGATACAATGTGCTTGCCGTGTAAAGTAAAAATAGTCCTCCACCGAATACGGAAAAAGAAACAACTTTCCACGGATCAATTGGTTGCCCGGATTTGTGGATTAATGCAATTGTGGCAGCCACAGATAAAATAGCACCAATCACATGCGTTAAACCACTCATAGGATCTTTCAATTTCATTCAGGATTTATCGTTTAATGATTGTTGCAATTCCTTGACCACTACCAATACACATGGTGGCTAACCCTGTATGCGTATCTTGTTGTTCCATCACATTAATAAGTGTTGTTATTATGCGTGCACCCGAACAACCCAATGGATGACCTAACGCAATAGCTCCACCATTTAGATTAATTTTTTCTTTGTTCCAGCCACCTTCTTGAATCACATATAACGATTGAGCTCCAAATGCTTCATTGAGTTCGATGGTTTCAATATCATCCATGGTGAGACCTGCTTTTATTAATGCTTTTTCTGTAGCAGGGAGGGGACCTGCACCCATGTGCGTCCAATCTAAGCCAGCAACAGCTCGGCTCACAATTTTTGCACGAGCATTTAATCCATTTTCCTTTGCAAAAGATTCACTAGTAAGAAGAATTGCGGATGAACCAATTGAAATTGGGCTACTAGTGGCTGCTGTGACAGAACCACCTTCTATAAAGGCAGGGTTGAGATTTTTGATTTTATCCACATCTGGTTCACGTGGTCCTTCGTCTCTAATCACGGTTGCTTCTCCATATATGTCAATGGGAATAAGTTCATTATCAAATTTTCCATCTGCATAAGCGGCTAAAGCTTTTTTATGGGATTGAATGGAAAAATCATCTTGGTCTTCTCTGGATATATTTCCATCATTCGCAAGATTTTCAGCTGTTTCTCCCATGCCAATGTAAAACTCTTGTTGCGCTAATTCAGGATGAAAATCTGGAGAAAACCCACCCATTGGTACACTAAACATATCTTCTACACCAACGGCAATCCCAACATCAATATCTCCAACTTCAATCGCTGTACTAAGTTGATGCACTGCATCCATGGATGACCCGCAAAAACGATTAACTACTTTTCCGCCTGCTTCTTTTGGAATGCCAGCTAAGACAGATACGGATCGTCCCATAATCATTCCTTGTGGACCTTCCGGAAATGCACACCCTAAAACAACATCTTCAATGGCAGAAGGGGAGACTGATTCATTTCTAGCTAATAGACCTTTTACAACTTGTGCGGCTAAATCATCTGAACGAATGCCGACCAGTTGACCATTTTTTAATCCGATGGGTGAACGAACAGCATCAATTATGACAGATTTATTCAATTTGAGCTCCGATGTTTTTGATTCCGAATTTCTCGATTTAATAAATATTGATCGATATTTATTAAATCGATCAAAAGATTATTTTTTAAGTGAGAATTATTTCTTCTTTTTTTCCACATATATTTTTTAAATAGTTTCATTATTTCCTCCTAAAATGGATATGATTGTTGTGAATATGTGTAATTAGCAATTTTACGTTTTAACCCAATAATATCTGTTGGGAGCAACATTCTAGCTTCAAATTGTTTTAAATAGTCTACCATTTCTTCTGATAAACTTCCACGGGTAATACCATTTAGACCTGTAAGAGCCATATTGAGTAATGAAAGGCAAACTTCAGCAGTATGCACTCGGGCAATATCTAGCACCACAAGATCGGCCTGGCTTGATTCTACACTAAAGGCAGCTCTTCCTAAAGTGCTTTCAGCAGTGAAAAGTTCCAAAAACATATTGGCTAATATTTCTGTTAGCTGTTGTTCATGTTTTAAATCTTGGCCATATTCATTCAATGCATTGTGGAATAATAATAAAGCCATCTGTTTTCCTGTATCAATAGCATATTTTTCTTTGCTCAGTGGATTCGAATCGTTAAAAGAAGGAGACTTAGATAAAAATGAATCTATTTCACTGATTTTTTCACGAATGGGCAACTCGTCTAACAATGCTCTTTTTATCATATAACCGGCTATAATTTGCCGATTAATTTCATTGCTCCCTTCCCAAATCCGATTAATTCGATCAGATCTATATGTGCTGGCAAGTGGATATTCTTCCACAAACCCATAACCACCCATTGTTTGAATGCCTTCGTCCAAAACATAGGCCATAGATTCACTTCCATAGATTTTTGCCATAGATGATTCAATGGCATATTTTTCCATAGCTTCACCCATTTCTAAATAATAGGAATCAGATGATTTATCCAACTTATCAATTTCATCTTGAATCATTCCAATAGTGCGATAAACCATACTATCTGCTGAATATGTTTTAATAACCATTTGAGCCAGTTTTCCTTTTATAACGTCAAAGTTAGAAATAGACTGTCCAAATTGTTTCCGTTCTAAGGCATACTTTGTCACATAAGAAATGGTTTCTTTCATGCCACCTAATTCTGCAGCACCCAGCTTAAATCTTCCAATATTGAGTGAATTAAAAGCAATGGTAGCCCCTTTTCCAACTTTATAAAGTAGATTTTCAACAGGGACTTTGGCGTCAGTAAAAGTTAAGGGAGTTGTGGATGAACCTTTAATACCCATCTTTTTTTCTTCTGGCCCCACTTTAAATCCGGGCGTATCACGATCTACAATAAAAGCGCTGAATTTATTTCCATCCACTTGAGCGAAAACGGTATATACATCTGCCCAAGATCCATTGGTTATAAAGATTTTTTCTCCATCTAAGATATAATGTTTTCCATCATCGGATAGGACTGCTTTTGTTTTCCCTGATAATGCATCAGATCCGGCAGATGGTTCTGTTAAACCATAGGCGCCAATCCATTCTCCTGTAACTAATTTGGGTAAATATTTTTCTTTTTGTTCTTTTGTCCCAAACCATGCAATGGGCAACATTCCAATAGCTGTTTGAACAGAAAAGGTAGTTAAGAAAGATGATGAATATCCTGTAGCAATGGATTCAATAACAATAGCAGTAGTGATTTTATCTAAATCCATTCCACCATATTCTTCTGAAACACCCACACCCAATAAGCCTAATTCACCCGTTTCTCTTATAAGAGATAAACTAAGATCTTTATCGAAACTTTCAATTTGTTCTTTATTTGGATAAATACGTTCTCGCCCAAATTCTTTAACCATTTGTTCAATGTCTCTATGCTCTTCAGTAAATTTTTCACGACAATAAATGGGTTCAGATCCTACAGGTTGAACTAGGAATTTGCCTCCGATTTGATTTGTGTGATCGCTCATAATATGATTTCCTTTATGATGACTTTTTGATAATGCCTGCTAAAATAAATTCTTTAATGGTTTCAATATATTCGCGTGCTGTAACGCCATTAGCATCGAAAAGAGTAAACCATATAATGGATTCAATATTGACCATAATAGATAGAGCCGTTATTTTTATATTCACTTTTTTAAAATCGCCTCTCTTACTACCGCTTTCAATAATGGTTTCAATTAATTGTTGGAAATTAGAATATACTTTTTGAAGCTTTTCCTTAAAATCTTTATCCTTACCCACCATAGACCAAAATTCAGCTAATACTTTAAAAGGCTCTGGATCAGTCTCATATTGGTCAATGAAATATTGAAATAAATCTTGAAGTTGTTGAGCAGGGGGGGCATCTTCTTCCACAATATGATTTAATACTACACTGTATTTGAAAACCCAGAAATTTACCAAATCCAAATATATTTCTTTTTTAGATTTGTAATACCAATAAATTGCCCCTTTACTTAATCCAGCTTTTTCAACAATATCATCCACTCGGCTGGATTCATATCCTTTCTCTACTAGCACTAATAATGCAGCATTTAATATTTGTTCTTTGCGTTCGTCTTTACGTGATTGTCCCATAAAATATACCGACTGGTCAGTCTAATATAAAAAGATTTAATTATAAATAAAATATCTTTTATGAAAAATTATAAATAGAAGTAAAGAAAAAGGAGTGGAAGAATAATACCAGCTAATGTCAGCCATGCACCACGACCTTTAATACCTTTTTTCCCTTTAAGGACAAATAAACCTGTAGTAGCAAGAAGGGCTAACGTAATAGCATATAAGTCAGCCATATAGGTCCATATTTTTTTGGGATGATTCAAATGAAGGAAATTCATTTCATATAAAATAGGGCGTTCTTTTACTTCTTCTATATCGACCATTTGGGATGAAAGATTGATAGTCAATGTTTGTTCATCCAAAAAAAGTTTAAGTGTATTTTGGTTTGGCATGAAGCTAGATTTAATTGGACCGACTAAATTGACTTGAGATAGTATGTCCAACATGATGATTTCATCAATAGGGTTTTCCCCCCAAACATTTTCAATATTTTCAGATCGATTTTCTACTTTATAGTTTGGGTTCCAATCTGCTACATGATTCACGGCCACACCTGAAATAGCATAAATTAATGTAAGGCCAAAAGCAATATATCCTAAATCTCGGTGTAGAATATTATTCCATTTACGCCAATTTATTTTCATAATAAATATTTTTGGATAAGATTAAGTAGCAAAGAGTGGTGATTTATTTTTGGCTGGAAAATTCAGTTCAGAATTTCTGCACCAAGTCCTTTCAGGCGATAAATAATACGATCTTCATCTGTGATTTGAACATTTTGCGGATCAAATGATTTACCAGTTTCTTCGATGAGCATTTCTTTTCGTTTTAGAGCTTGTTCATCGGAAAGTATTAATTTTTCAAATATTCCTTCTACATTTGCTTGGTATCCTTTTGCTGTTAAAGGAAATATAATTTCTCCATCATTCACTTTAACAATAATACTTTGGAAAGGTTGATCACCAGACATTTCTATCCAGCATCCGCGATGGGCACAAACATCCACGATGGTTCCTGATATTTGAACACGTTCATCAATATAAGTTTCTGGATTATTTAACAGAGTAGAAACGTTTGTAGATTCTTCAAATTTAAGTGCTTCACCTAATTTTTGATTATCCTCTGCAAAAGTGAAAGTAAAGAGTAAAATAAATGTAACTAAAAGGCGATGTATCATATTCTATCTCCGATAGGGTTGTCCGAATTTAGAAAGATATTTGGCAAAGTAATTAGCCATTATTTAGGAATTTCTATTGTTCGATTTTACCCAGTTGTCGATACTTTTCTTTATATTTTTCATATAAAGATTTATGTCGATCACCAAGGTCCACTTCTCTGCCTTGGATAAAGGCTTTTACAACAGTAGATGTTATTTCTAAAGGATTTCCATCACTCAGAAAAAAGGTAGCATCTTTTCCATTATCTAAGGATCCAACTTTTTCTTCTACGCCTAAAATTTCTGCCGCAGATAATGTAATAGATCGCAAACCATCCTCCATGTCTAATCCATGACGAACAGCCATAGCTGCTTCATACGGTAGATTACGAATATTCCCATTATGGGGATACCCCGTTATTGGTGCAATGCAAAATCTTATGCCATTTTCAGCTAAAATTTTGGGTGTTTCATACGGACGATGGATGGGTTCAAATCGTCTCATGGGTGTGGTTAATACATTTTGGAGAATAACAGGAATATTATATTGAACCAACATATCAGTGATTCGCCATGCATCGCGACCGCCAACAATGACGACTTCTAATTGATGTTTATTTCCCCATCGTATCGCGGCTTCCATTTGGCGAACTTCATTGGCATGAATAAAGAAAGGTTTTGCACCTCGAATGTAAGGTTTCATTGATGCGAGTCGAATATCAACAATTTGTTTTTCTACCGAATTCAATAATTTGACACTTGTACGTTTATCGTAAGCTTTTGCTTCCCGGATAAAGTCATCCAATGCTTGAATTTCTTTCTGAATCTTTTCCCGTTGCTTCTGTTCTGTGTCTTTAGGGCCTTTACTTTTGCTGATACGCATATTTGGCCAATTCAAATGAAGGGCTGTGGGGTGCATTAATGTGGCATCTTCCCAAGTCCATCCATCGAGCATCATGAGTGAAGATTGTCCTGAAATTCGTCCGGAAGCGGGGTTCACATTCGCCAACAAGACGCCATTGGATCGTGTAACGGGAATGATTTCAGAATCAGGATTATAACTTATATTGGCGCGGACATTTGGATTTAAATCACCGATTTCAGCAAAATCTCTCGATTGTTTTACTAGCCCAATTTCCACTAAACCCAGTTGACTTACAGGGACAATGAAGCCTGGTGTCACATGAATATCATAAATATCAATCACCTCTGTTTCAGGCGAAGGGAGAATTTCTTTATCAATACGCACAATTTTCCCATTAGCGAACAGGAGATCATATCCTTTTAAAACATCTCCAGATATTGTATGTAATATTCCTCCTTTTAATAAGATGGGACGTCGTTGGATTGATCCGGGAATTTGGTCATTCCCGAAAAGAGATGAAACAATAAATGCAAGGACTAGAAATCGTTTCATTGTGCAGTCTCCAAAAACCTGTTTTCATCAGAAATATCACACCCAACATGTCCGCGATGGTGTTCTGCATTTGGGAATATGGATTTCCCGGATGAAGTGGAAGGAGTAGATAATATTTTTTGTATTAAATCTGTCCGCAGAGATTGATCTCGTTCTTCCATTTGTTTACCTAAATCTTGCGAATAATACAATGTTCCATCCACCCATGTTTCAAGGCACGTTGAAAAAACGGACAGCGGTGGCCCATCCCAAACAACAAAGTCAGCATCTTTTCCTTCTTCCAACGATCCGACCCATTCATCAATTTGTAATTGTTGCGCAGGGTTGATTGTAACAAATTTTAATGCTTCTTCTTCAGAGAGATTTCCATATTTCACAGCTTTTGTGGCTTCCAAATTCATGCGACGAGCTAATTCATCACTGTCAGAATTGAATGAAACATTAACGCCATTTTTTGTCATAAGTGCTCCATTGTATGGAATAGCATCATATACTTCAAATTTATAAGCCCACCAATCTGTAAAAGTAGATGCACCAGCACCATGAGCACTAATTTTTTCAGCAACTTTATAGCCTTCCAATACATGCTGAAATGTGCCAATGGTAAAACCAAAATCTTCAGCAACATCAATGAGCATCATTATTTCATCTTGGCGATATGAATGACAATGGACTAATCGATCTCCGTCTAATATTTGTACCAATGCTTCTAATTCTAAATCGTATCGCGGAGGAATCTTAACTCGCTGGAGGCGAGAATTTTTATCATAATTTACTTTTTGTTCATTATAAGATTTTGCTGATAAGAATGCATCACGCATCACTTGTTCTACACCCATTCGTGTTTGCGGATAGCGAGAGCCAGGCCAATTCGCCTGTTTAACATTTTCACCTAGAGCAAATTTGATCCCTTGGGGTGCTTGCTTAAACAGTAAATCATCCGGTGCTTTTCCCCAGCGAAGTTTAATGACAGCATTTTGTCCACCAATGGGATTCGCTGAACCATGTAAAATGTTTGCCGTAGTGAGTCCGCCTGCTAATTCTCTAAATATAGCAATATCATCTCCATCTAATACATCTTGAATCCGCACTTCCGCCGTAACATTTTGGGCGCCTTCATTAATGGATGAAGCAGCAGAATGATTATGTGCATCAATGAGTCCTGGCGTTACGTGGCGACCCAATCCATCGATGACGGTTGCACTTCCTTTTGGCACGCGTATATCGGGTGCTATTTTTTTAATTTTTCCATCTTCAAATAATATATCCCATTCTTCTAGAACACCTTTAGGTCCACTGGTCCAAATGGTAGCATCATTAATAAGAATTGCATTCGGTCGATGGGGTTTAGATGTAAAGCCATAAGCGCCTTCTGGATAAGCAAGTGCTAACACACTTGGTTTTTCTTTGGTCCGAGGTTTCGGTAATCTCATATCTTTTCGAATCCCATTCCATTCGAAGGATTTCCCTGATGCATCCACCAACATACCACTGATATGATCTTTTTCAAGTGACCCTTTGAATGCCAGATATCCATCGAATCCAAAGGGAGTTCCATTCAAACTAAAGGTTATATCTGATTCAAAAATGTCAATTTGCGTTATTTTTTCAGTAGATTCATTTAAAGTAAATGACCCGCCCAATATCCGGGGGCTAAGTTTTTGACCTTTTCCCCTACCCGGCTTTAGCTCTTTCAATTCAAGTGTGTATACTTTATTACCAATCGATACATTCCACTTTCCTTTAAAATTCGGCAGAAAACGTGGAGCAATTTTATGTTCGTCTCCACCAATCCAAAGGGAAACTAATCGGGATCTAGGATCAAAATAGTCTCCATCTACAATAACAAGATTTCCCATCATTCCTTGTGCGATTCGACCGATGGATTTTTCCAAACCCATTTTTTCTGCGGGAATGGTAGTTAATGCAGCCAATGCCATATCTTTATGAATGCCACGATCTAAAATTCGTTGAAGATTTTTCCTAAAATCTGTTTTTTTCTTCAATCCATGTGAAGAAAAAGCCACATGAATTCCTTCTTCATTTAATGCGAAAATATTATCAGGCGCCATGTCCCAATGTTTTAATTGTTCGGTGGAATATTGTAATGCACGGTTCGGATCCAAGACTTTTGGTTTTTCAGGGAAGTTTAATGGTTGAATAATAAATGGATGTGCTATACTGATTTCTTTCAATCGTCGATATTCATAACCACTCCCTAATAACCATGGTTGAAGATTAAATTCTTTTAAAATTTTTAACCCACGTAACGCATAATGTTCGTCCCGAGTCATGAAAGTAAATGGTTGATTTTCATCCACGGAATTACCTAAAGATTCTAAAGCAGAATTCAACACTATTGGTTCATTCTCTTCTGGATATTTTTCCAATTTTGCCATGGCTTCTTGATACCATCGTGCATCATAAAATGTTTGGCGTATTAAGGCTATAACACCTAAAAGAGAATGTGGATATTCCTTTGAATCCCATCCTGCATATTCAAAATTTATTATATGAGATACAGATGGATTTAAACTCACAGGATTTTGTTTAAGATTAACGACTGCCGATTGACCGCGGAAAATGCCTGCATCCGGAACGATGTGTGCAGTGGTAAAACCAAGAGAATGAAGATCTTTTAATACTTTCTCATCTGGCTTAAAATCATCCACAACTTGATATTCACTACGAATATTAGAACTCCAATGATTTCGAACCTTTTCATCTGAGTGGCTTTTTTTAACTTCGAGCCAACTTTCAATAAATCCTGGATATACATGTGCTTCTTCCAGATCTATTTCATAAGCATCCATAGGAATTTTGATGTATCGTCCAACAGAAGCTATTTTACCGTCTCGAAGGATGATGGTAGCATTTTTTAAAAATTTCCCCGGTTCCGTATGAACCATGCCATGGGTTAATGCCCAAACACGAGGTGGATTTGAATGTAAATCCTTGATGGGTTCAATTTGCGGAAAAATTATTCCGCAAATAAAAATGAATGTAACAATGATTCTTTGAATCAAAAATTGGGTCCTTTTAATTGATGTTCCATAATGAATGATGTGACATAGTCAAAAGCTTCTTCAACAGTATTACAGAATTTAAACAAATTCAAATCATCAGGAGAAATAGTTCCCACTTTAACTAAATAATCCCAATTCACTACATTCATCCAAAATTCTTCATCAAATAATACGATAGGAATACGTTTCTTAACTTTATCAGTTTGGATTAATGTAAGGAGTTCCATGACTTCATCTAATGTCCCAAAACCGCCCGGCATAACAACCAAACCTTTCGCAAGATATAAAAACCAATATTTTCTCATAAAGAAATAATGAAATGTGAGATTTAAATCATCAGAAATCCATTCATTCCCTGATTGTTCATGAGGAAGAGTAATGGTTAAACCTAAAGATAATCCACCCGCTTCAGTTGCTCCCCGATTGGCTGCTTCCATAATTCCTGGCCCGCCACCTGAAGTCACAATATAGCGGTGATGGGAATTTTTTAATTCCATACTCCATTTTGTGAGTTTATATGCTAATTCACGAGATAATTCATAATAACGACTCATGTGAACATTTTGTTTTAATTTTGCCATGTCTCGATCTGAAATATCGGTGGAGGCTTGGCTTAAAGCTTGTTCTGCTTTTTCCTTAGGTTGGATTCGTGCAGATCCGAAAAATACAATCGTATCTTCGATTTTATTCCGTTGTATACGTTGAAGGGGGCCATAATATTCAGAAAGGATTCTTACTGAACGGCCATCCGGACTATTGAGGAATTCTGGGTTTAAATAAAAACGATCATTACTAAATTTATCTGACATCTTATTCTTTCAATTTTATTAAAAAGGCGCTGAATTTAAGTGTATTTCCTGAAGTTCCAATTGAAATCTTATGGAGATTAAGGATTGGTTTCCTTATATTTTTAACATTATAAAATTATATTTGGATGTTTTTTATTAACACAATTATATTAAAACAGATGGAAATTAATTTATGAATCGGTATTTTGTTTTTATTAATTATTTCTTTATTTGTATAACATTTCTGAAGTCTGAATTAATTCAAATAAATGATAATACAATGATCTCTGAAGGTGTTTTCTATAAAGATGAAACAACAGCAAATCGCATTTTCAGTAAAAATAATTTGAACGATTACACTCCATCTCACTTTTTCATGATTGATTCTTTAGTATCCGAATCAAAAGTAATTATTAATGATAATGATGAAATATATACTGTTTATTCAAAAAGATTTCCGGATTTGGGTTTATCAAAAGGATATGCTCAAAAATATAATATACAAGGTGCCCCATATTGGGAACAACCCATTGAAATATTTAGAAATTTGTTCTTTGATTTCGATTTTGAAGTACATTCTGGAAAAATGTATGTCTTATGGAATGATAGAATATTCACAATATCTTCAAGCTAGTATATATAAAATGCTAATATCAAATGATGGGATTGTATTAATGGACTCCGCTATAACGCACGATGGTGATTATTCAGAAATTGCTCTTTTAGGTGCAGAGTCCATACTTGGTCTATAGAAAAATAATCATAATCTGGGGCCAACCGACGTTCAATTCGTAAGTCAAATCTATGATTTAGACTTTCAACCAATGGAAGAGCCAATAAATATTACACCTAATTCTGTAGACCCAAATATGGAAAATTATTATGGTATTGGATTGTGTGTGAATCAAAGTAACGCCACCTATATGGTATGCTGGAAAGATACACGGAATGGTGGCTATGATATATATGGACACATTTTTAATTTTATTGGGGAATCATTATCTGGAAGTTTTAAAATAAATGAATATGAATTAGGACAAATCTCTGATTCACGAGGGCATTTTACAATAAAAGAATATGGTAATGGGTATATCATTCCATTAGTGATGGATCGCGAAAATGATGAATTAGATGGCATCTATTTAAATGAGATTACTTTTGAAAATGATTCAGTAAATATTTTACCCCATTTTAAACAGCATTTAGATTTAATCTATCCAGCAAGTGGCGAAATAACAATGGATATTGGTAGTAATGGATATGGTTATGTTATATGGCATCAATATATTCCTAATGAAACGACTCAATTAAAAGGAATAATTATAGACCCAAATTTAAATATGATTGGAAATAATTGGGAAATTTCATCCATTGATACTGGGTATATTTTTTACCCAAGTATTTCTACCAATGATGATTATTTAGTCTGTTCTTGGGATGAATATGTTAGTCAAACAGAATCTATAGCTAATATTGCTGTATATTCTTTGGATAGTTTGTTTGTAAATGTAGGCATTGAAAATAATTTACTACCAAAATCATTTTTAGTTAATGCATATCCAAACCCATTTAACTCAAATATTGCTATTGACTTGGATATTGGAAAAGTTGGTATAGTAAAAGTGATGATTTATAATATATTGGGAGAGCAGGTGACTCAAATAACAAATACAAATTTAAATCCGGGGAAATATCAGTTAAATTGGAATGGAAAAAATGAGAATGGCATCCCATTACCGTCGGGGATCTATTTTATTTATTCAAATTTATAAGACCAAACAGAAATTCAAAAAATAACCTTTTTGAAATAACCAATTTTTTATATTCCATAAAATAAGTCTGTTAGGACTTCTTGTTTATGGTGGCTTGATTGAAGTATTTTTGCGGATGAGAATCCTATTCCTAATGTTGTTTTTTTATGCGTGTACATCAGGGTCAAAACCAAGTCCTATTACTCCAATCCCATTTACTAAAAAGACAGCTATGACACCATTAGAAGAAACGCTCTTATCCGCAGGATTAATTACTGATTATGAAATTTGGGAATTTCTTAGAAAAAATCCTCATGAAAGTGATGTGTTAGAAACATTAGGGTACCCTGATTCAATTTGGATTGATGAAAATTCAGATTTCCGAATTTTATATTATTTTGTTCCAGATATTCAAGATTATAATTCAGTGGAAGTGGATCAAAGAACTGGACTCGTACTTGGATTTGAATGGGATTAAACTTCAACTATGAATAATAGAAAGAATTAGGATATTTATGAAAATTGCAATATTGGGATGTGGAAATATTGGCACATCTATTGCCCATGGATTTGCAGATTGTGATAAGATAAATCTAAAAGAATTAACACTCACAAGAAGACAATTAGAGCCATTAGATACTTTTAAGCAATGGGGAATAAAGATTCATTCAGATAATAAAAAAGCAGTAAAAGAATCAGAATGTATTTTATTAACGGTTGGTCCCCAGCAAATGGTTGAATTATTAGAAGACATTTCTGATGCCCTTGACCCGAAAAAACATATTTTAGTGTCAGTTGTGACAGGCGTTCGAATTGATCAAATCAGAAAATATATCAATCCAAAAGTTCAAGTCGTTAGAGCAATGCCAAATACGGCTGCGGCAATTATGGAATCCATGACTACCTTATCTGTTGAATCTGATTTTGATCAAGCTGGTCTAAATAAAGTGAAACAATTATTTAATTATATTGGTAAAACACTGGTTATTCCTGAAGAATTGATGGTGCCAGCTACTGCGTTGGGTGCGTCTGGTTTAGCCTTTTTTCTCCGCGCCATTCGAGCTGCGTCTCAAGGAGGCACTGAAATTGGGTTTCATGCGGAAGATTCGATTCTCATTGCAGCTCAAACGGCAAAAGGAGCAGCATCGTTATTGTTGGATTCGGATCATCATCCTGAATCTGAAGTGGATAAAGTTACCACACCCCGAGGCATTACTATTTCCGGTTTAAATCAAATGGAACATGGAGGATTTAGCTCTGCCATGATTAAAGGAATTGTCACTTCAGCAGAAAAAGCTGAACAATTATTTAAAGATAAGGAATAAACGTTGAACATTCGCCTGGATGGAAAAACAGCTATAGTCTGTGGAAGTTCAAAAGGTATTGGAAGGTCAAGTGCGATTCAATTGGCAAAGGCTGGCGCATCCATTATTCTCATGGCGAGAGATGAAGGAGCGTTAAAAAAGACTTTATCAGAATTAGATTCGTCTTCTAATCAATCACATTCATATATAAGCGTCGATTTTAATCACCCTAAAGATGTGAGCGAAAAAGTAAATGCACTTTTAGAAACAACATTTCCCATTCATATTCTTATCAATAATTCTGGTGGCCCCCCACCGGGACCCATTATAGAAGAAGATGCAGAATCATTTCGTATCGCATTTAATCGTCATGTTATTAATAATCAAAATATTACTAAAGCGGTTCTGCCTGGCATGAAAGAAGCGAGCTTTGGTCGAATTATAAATATTATTTCCACATCTGTAAAAGAGCCATTAGATGGTTTAGGTGTGTCCAACACCATTCGTGGAGCAGTGGCAAGTTGGGCAAAAACGATGGCTGGGGAATGTGCTCCTTTCGGTATTACGGTGAATAATATTCTCCCCGGATTCACAAATACAGAAAGACTTCAATCACTCATAAATAGTATTGCTAAAAAAGAGAATGTTTCACCCCAAAAAATAACGGAGCGATTTGAACAATCTGTCCCCGTAAAACGATTTGCTCATCCAGAAGAAACAGCTTCAGCTATAACTTTTTTGGCATCGGAACAAGCAAGTTATATTAATGGTATCAATTTACCCGTAGATGGGGGAAGGACAAAATCACTCTAATATGAAAAAAATTATATGCATTTCACTAATCATTTTTTTTGCTTGCGATAAAAAACAGACAAATTTTCATGAAGTTGCATTTGTGGCTGATACACATAATGATGTATTACTCCGTTCAATGATTGGGAGAGATATTTTAACTGATTTACCCGAAAGCCATTCTGATTTAGTCAAATTCAAAAAAGGTGGCATGGATTTACAAGTTTTTTCCATTTGGGTATCTCCGTTTAAATTTGGTGATGGGGAATATTTTAATCGTGCTAACGCCATGATAAGTCAACTTGATTCTTTATGTAAACAAGTACCCGACCAGTGGGCAATTCCCTTGAATTACCAAGATCTGTTATATAATGAACAACATAATATTTTATCCTGTGCAATTGGGGTTGAAGGCGGCCATTCCATAGAAAATAGTTTAGAGAAATTAGAATTTCTTCAAAAACGCGGCATGCGATATTTGGGGCTCACATGGAATAATTCAACCAATTGGGCAACATCAGCTAAAGATGAAACATTAAATAAAGATAATTTATCTTTTATTGGACTCACAGATTTTGGAAAAAGTGTTGTAAAAAAATGTAATCAACTGGGTGTCATTGTAGATATATCTCATGCAGGAGAACAAACATTTTGGGATGTGTTAGAAACAGCCCAAAAACCCATCATTGCATCTCACTCATCTGTGGATGCGCTTTGCCCCCATTATAGAAATTTAACCGATGAACAATTATTGGGGATTAAAAATAATGGTGGTGTTGTGTTTGTCAATTTTTACCCCGGTTATATTGATTCAACATACGAAGCTAAAGCTTCGAAAGTGAAAAAAACTTTCAAAGCTAAATCAGACTCTTTGGCGAAATTGTATGATCCAGATAGTGATGAATTTTGGTATAAAGAAAGTGCTATGATGAATGAAGCATTAAGCCATGTCGCTCCCAATGTCAATGATGTGATTGATCATATTGATTATATTGCAAAATTAATTGGAGTGGATCATGTAGGCATTGGTGCAGATTGGGATGGCGTGGGTATTTTACCGAATGGTATTGAAGATATTACCAAAATGCCGGTTATGACAGAAAAGTTACTTAACCATGGCTATTCAAAAGAAGATGTGAAGAAAATACTTGGAGGAAATTTTAAACGAATATTTAAAAATGTGGTGGGTTAAAATTACATTATTATTCAAGGAGTTGTTCTTGATCAACAATTAGGGCCAAAAGTCTAATAAAATATTGGTTGAATTGGGAATTAAAACCCATTAGCATCAATAGAAATCTCCTATAGAAAAGTTGAAATTTTGATGTTGATAGTAAAAAAATTAAAGTGAAGTAAAAAATGGAAACCACTATACCGGGTATATTTTTAGGAGGTGATGTAGCCTCATACAATGGTAAAATAAAATTAAGTCCTACTGGATTTTCTGATGCAGCTATTGCTGTAGAAAGTGCAATTGAATTTATTCATCCAGAAAAATCTGTAAAAACAAAATATAGTTCAATGATTGGCAAACCTAAAGGTATCAAATGAAATTAGCCCCATCCATACTATCAGCGGATTTTTCTGATTTAAAGACTGCCATTAATCAATGCGAAAAAGGTGGTGCTGATTGGATACATGTAGACGTAATGGATAATCAATTTGTCCCTAATCTTACGATTGGGCCACCCGTGGTGAAATCAATAAGGCCAATAACAGACAAAATATTGGATGTTCATATGATGGTTGTTGAGCCAGAGAAATTAGTAGAATCTTTTGCGAGAGCAGGGGCAGATATAATTACATTTCATATTGAGGCAACAGATTCGCCGGGTGATATTATTCAGCTTATTAAATCGTGTGGATGCAAAGCTGGTATTTCTCTCAAGCCTAGCACACCATTAGAAACGATTTACCCCTATGTGGATGCAGTAGATCTTGTATTAGTAATGACTGTAGAGCCTGGATTTGGTGGGCAAGGATACTTGCCAGGATCAGATGAAAAAATTTCCGAATTGAAAACGTATCTAAAAGACCAATGTTTAGATCGAGTCCTCATTGAAGTGGATGGGGGTGTTAAACTTCATAACTGTAAACAAATTTTAGAAAATGGAGCAGATGTTCTTGTGGCAGGATCCGCTATTTTTAAAACAGAAAACCCAACCAACACAATTCAAGAATTTTATAATTTAGGAGCATCATGAGAACCTATAATGAATTAAATACATTTTTAGAATGGACACGAGAAGAGAAGGACCATTTTAGTGTCAATGTTATTAAAGGATTAATCATGGATGGCATTAGGAAGGCAAATTCAGGTCATCCTGGTGGTGCTATGTCTTCAGCAGATTTTGCCTATATTTTATTTTCAAAAATTTTAAAGCTAGATCCTGATAATCCAGATTGGGTGAATAGAGATCGATTTGTACTTTCTGCAGGTCATGAATCAATGCTACTCTATTCACTATTGTTTATGAACGGTTGGATGCAGATGGATGATATTAAATCGTTTCGTCAGCTTAATAGTCTTACGCCAGGCCATCCTGAAGTTGAACTTCCAGGTGTAGAATGTACAACAGGACCTTTAGGGCAAGGTGTTGGAATGGGTGTTGGTATGGCAGTTGCAGAAGCAATTTTAAATCATTTATTTGAAGACAAAAAAACACCAAATCCAGTAAATCATTATACATATATTTTAGCAGGAGATGGTGATTTACAAGAGCCGATCGTTTTTGGTGCTGCTGCATTAGCCGGTCATTGGAAATTGGCTAAAATTATTATGTATTATGATTCCAACGATGCTCAAATTTCAGGGAAAATTGGAAGGTCCGACTCTACTGATTATGCGGGTGTATTTGAAGCTCTTGGATGGAATGTAAATACCATTGACGGGCATGACCATGATGCCATTAAATCTACCATTGAAACAGCCAAGGTAATTGATATGCCCAGCTTAATTATTGGAAAATCTACTATGGCAAAAGGGTCGGCAACTCGAGAAGGGGACCATGAAACACATGGCGCACCTTTGCCCCAAAATGAAATTGATGTAACCAAGGATAAAATGGGATTACCACAAGATTCATTTTATGCTCCGGATGAAATAATTCATCATTTTCAATCACGATTTGATTCATTAAGGTCACAAGTATCAAATTGGAAAAATGAACTTAACAATTCTTTAGAGAAAAGTGATTTCAAGAACCTATGGTACCAAACAATTGGGGAAATATTACCATCATTTAGTTTACCAAAATTCAATGCAGGCGAATCAATAGCAACTCGAAAAGCATTTGGAACATCATTAGATCATTTTGCAACTCAATTGCCTAACCTTGTTGGTGGCTCTGCAGATTTAGAACCATCTAATTACACTGGTAATTTTGCGAATATGTATGGTGATTTCAATATGGGCAATCATGGTGGGCGTAATTTTGCATATGGAGTTAGAGAATTCCCCATGGCTGTATTAATGAATGGTATGGCTTTACATGGAGGTGTTATTCCATTTGGTGGCACATTTTTAGTCTTTTCTGATTATGAACGGCCTGCACTTAGAATGGCGGCTCTACAGAGAATTCGAGTTATTCACGAATTTACACATGACTCTTTCTACGTAGGGGAAGATGGGCCTACTCATCAACCAATCGAACATGCAATGGCATTGCGAACAATTCCAAATTATAATGTCTTCCGTCCGGGGGATGCTAAAGAAACAGCCGCATGTTTTTCTCTCGCATTAAAATCCATGGATACTCCGAGCGCACTATTATTAACGCGCCAAGGACTTCCTGTTTCTAGTTTAGATCAAGATGTGATCAATTCAGGAGTCGAAAAAGGTGCATATATTATTCAAGATTGTATAGATGCTCCAGATTTAATTTTTCTGGCAACTGGTTCTGAAGTGTCTCTAGCAATAGATACGGCAAAACGGATGGTAGATAAAAATATAAGAATTATTAGTATGCCATGTTTTGAACTATTTGATAATCAATCTATTGAATTTAGGAAATCGCTAATACCATCTCGTGGAGCTATGAAAATTTCCTTTGAAGCAGGTATTACTTTTGGTTGGGAAAAATACATCGGACCAAATGGTTTATCCATTGGTCTCAATCATTATGGTGCATCAGCGCCTGCAAATGAATTAGCAGTTTCATTCGGTTTCACACCCGAAAAAGTAGAAATGAAAATACGGAATCATTTATCAACCTTATTGTAGGAAGAATACAATGAATATTCATATTGCCACAGACCACGCCGGATTAGAACTAAAAAATATCATCCAGGACTATTTAATTAAAAAAGGTCACGATGTAAAGGACCACGGTGCTTATGAATACGATGCCTTGGATGATTATCCAGACTTTATTTTTCCATGCGCCCAAGCAGTGGCAGCTGATCCCGAAAGTAGAGGTATTATTTTAGGCGGTTCTGGCCAGGGAGAAGCCATGGTAGCGAATCGGATAAAAGGTGTACGAGCTGCCGTATTTTATAATGGTCCCGTAGAAATAGTAAAATTATCCCGAGAACACAACAATGCCAATATTCTGTCTTTGGGCGCGCGTTTTATGTCTGAAGATGAGATTTATGATGTGATTGAAATGTGGCTGAATGAACCTTTTGCTGGTGGCCGACATCAAATAAGGATTGAAAAATTAGATAATTAGCGTTTAGTCTAAGATGCGCTTCAATGCATTTTAACACATTGTTAGCATTGTTTTTTTAGTCCTATACTGTTATTCCAAAGAATCAAATATAATATTCCTACAACTGCAGCGGGTAAAGTAAATATTATCCAACCAAAGTTGTCAATATTAATTAGAGTTACAAATAAACAAGCAAAAAGGATAATAATCGCTCCCAAAAGTTTATTTTTCCAGATTACTATGTACCCAATAAAATATGAAACGAAAAATCCTGTTGGAGTATCATACCAATCGATAAGTTCTCTTCCTAATTGCTTTATTGCATCTATTCCATTTTCTGTAATTAATCCTATAATTTTTGGTCCGAACGCTATTAGGAAGAAAGCTGAAACAATAATTCCAATTATTATCGCAAACATAGATATTAGCTTGTTCTTATTCATAGCGATTATAATTCAATAATGCCCCAAGGATCTGGCTAAAATGTCGTGCAACGGTTAGGTTGTTTGGGCATGCATTTTAGCTTTTGTTGGCAGTAGTATTTCATATCTCGATCATTATTGGGAAATGGTCTGATAAGTAAAGATTATTCTTTCTCCTGTCATCAATGCATCTATATTTTTTGATAGTTATATTCTTTGTAAATATGTAATCTATTTTTTTTGTGACAGTTTCAATAGTATCGAACCCATTGAACGTACCAAAGGGACCATACACTGGAAAACCTTTTATTCTGTAACTACTCTTAAGTTCGCTTTCAAGTAATTTAATCGGTGATTCCGTAGGAAGACAATTAAAATCACCCATTAACACAATTCTCTTATCCGTCAAATTATTTTTTCTTAAATAATCTATCAATAATTCTGCTGACTTAAGACGTGAAATTTCACCTTTATGGTCAAAGTGGGTGTTGACTATGTCAATAGTCTGATTTGTTATTATATTTCTGAATACCCCATGTACAACAATTCTATTCAGAGCAGCATCCCAACCTCTTGATACTTTTTCAGGAGTTTCCGACAGCCAAAACACTTTTTCTTCTACTAATTCATATTTTGTTCTGTTGTAAAAAATAGGAATACCTTCACTACCAGTATTTAAACCATCTCTTCCGTGACCAATATAATTGTAAGCATCAAGATTCTTAGCAATGAAATTTAACTGACTGGGCATAGCTTCTTGTATCCCAATAAAGTCTGGATTATAATATTCTAGTAATTCTATGATTTCATCCTTCCTCAATTCCCAGTAATTCTCGCCATCATTTGGTGTGCTGTATCTAATATTGAATGTCATAATTTTAGTTTGAGCATAACTGTTTGATACAACTAAAAATGCACAGATTAATATTAGTTTAAAATATTTCATTATTAGATCCTTACTAAATTATAGATTGCTTCAATTGTCATCCCATTTTATCAATGGGATAATCCATATATTTTTTTCTAGATCTATTGTTCCACCTAATTCTTCTTTAACAACTCTATCTGTTATGGTTAATCCCTTTTTAGCCATATTTTCAAAGGAATCGATACCGTTATTAGGAAAATTTTTTCTAGTTCTGTGTATATTAAATTGATTCGAGAATTTTCGATTGAAAGTTTTTTCAACACCATCTTTACCTATCATGAAACCAATCAATCCGCCCCAAGTAGCAGTTGGATTATCTGAATCCCATCCAGTTAATGATCCAATTTTTATGGTTTTCTGCAAGTCTCCTTCTCCGTAAAATAAACTTACCAAACTTGCTGCAAAGTTAATACCCGCAGCGAAACAGCCATTGCAATATAATTTTTTTGAGGTAATATCATATCCATCTTTTTGATTGACTTGGTATCTGATATAAATTGAATCTCGCGTCTGTTCCCATGGAATTCCTGATTCATATAATTGTTGAGTATAGTTAAACATATGAGCAGCATATGAACCGTCAGGGAGAACTTTTTTTGACTGATTTGCCATCCAATATAATTGCTGACTCAAGCTTTTGTTAGAGTCCGCAATTGAAGCCAAGGAATGCATTGAAACATAAAACTGTGCAATATATTCAGCTTCTTCTCGAGCAATAGTTTGAATAGGAAGATGAGCCATACTCAATGCTACATCAGGTCTTGCAGGTGAGAACAATCCAAATATTTCAGTAGTTAATTGAGCATCGATCATTTCAAAATGCTCGTTGTTTTTGGGACTTCCGGTTTCAGGAGGAAGAACCCCTTGGCTCATTAGGTCAAATGCTTTTTGATTAGACACCCATAGGAAATTTTCCTCTTCTTGTTTAATATGTTTTATCCAACCATTCCGAATTTGCTGTGGCGTTAAAATGCTAGTCTCGTTTGTGATGAGAAGGTGCTGGTACATATATTCTATATCTGTATCATCGTCTGCTCCCCAAATTTCGTTTGGATCTCTAAATACAAAATCAATTGTTGGTGATAAATCACTTGGAATACCTTGTCCCCATATACTAGGTTGATCAGGTTTTCCCCAATTCTCTCTAGTGTAAAAGTCTCCTGTTTTAATTTCGCCAATATTACCTATTTTATCCATCTCAGTAACCAATCCTGTCCAATTGGCGATACATTGTCCCAACCAAAATCCATACAGCTGATTATAATATTTGTCACGTGAGATACTAATAACTGATTCTTCCACTAGAGGAGTTGTGATATCTTTTTTCACTCCTTTACAAGACACAGTATTGCATACTTGGAACATGGCGAAGAAAAATAGTATTATAAATTTGAATTTCAATGTAGGTACATAATTCAATGAATAAAAAGGTCAGAAATTGCTTCATGATCTTCTGGGGTATTCATATTTAAAAAACGATCATCCTCTCCAAATTTTACATAAGTAGTATTTAATTTTTCAAGTAATTTGAATAAACTGAAGTTTTCTCGTTGAATTTCAGAATCCAAAGTAGGAAAAATCCGTTTATGATAAAAACCACATGTAACCTGCATTTTGTCATTGGCTATGGGAATTACAGGGTCACAATATTCATTTCTTAATTCCCAAAGTTTTTTAAATACTTTCGAATCAATTAAGGGTAAATCACAGGATAGAAGTAGTATCCAATCTGTCTTTGCATTATTTAATGCAGTATAAAGACCATTAATGGGTGCATGAATATCCAATTC
>JABHUQ010000072.1 GCA_018658715.1 Fidelibacterota bacterium | reverse complement strand
TTGGCAGAATTTTTTGTTAAACAAGGGCATATAGTAACAGTTATTACATCTTTTCCAAGAGAATTTCGATCAATGCCTAATACACATTGTGAGACTGTAGAGGTTTTAAATAGTGTGAGTATATTTAGAATAAAAACTTTGTTTGAAGTAAAAAATAATGTTCTATTTAGAATGTTTTCTTATTTATCATTTGTTATTCAGTCATTAAAACTTGCGTTTAAAAAATCAAAAGAATGTGATATTATAATTTCTATAGCACCAATATCATCAGGCATTATTGGAGCGATACTGCAGTTAATTACTAAAAAACACCACCATTTTGATGTACCTGATATATTGCCAGATCTTGGTATATCTGCAGGAATGATTAATAATAAATTTATTATTTATATACTATTTAAATTGGAGAAATGGGTTTACGATCATTCAAATTCTATTTCTGCAATTACATATGGTCAGATAGAAAACATCCATAAAAAAGGTGTACCCCATAAAAAACTCTCCTATATCCCCGATTGGATTGATGATACATTCTTTCGGGTAAACTTTAAGCATTATAAAAATGAAGTTGCCCAAGCATTAGATTTCCCTAATAAGAAGTTAATTTCATTTGTTGGGAATATAGGAGCGCTTCAAAATCCTGAAATATTTCTTGAAATAATGGGCTCATTTGCTGAAGAAGAATATGATGAATTTCAATTTTTATTTATTGGCGATGGAATTATGCTACCCATTTTGAAAGAAAAAGCAAAAAATGTTGGTATAAAGAATGTAACATTTTTAGGTCGGGTAAAAAGGGAGCATATTCCAGCATATATGAACTCATCAGATATACTTGTGGCAAATTACTTACCAAATGAATACATGGATATTTGCATACCTGGAAAACTGTTTGAGTATGCAGTTTCTAGAAAGCCTATTGTTATGGGGGCCCGTTTGGAGGCAAAAAACTTAATAGAAAAATATAATCTTGGTATGGCAGTACCGCCCTCTGATGTTATTGGGTTTAAAAAAGCAATAATTAATATTACAAATGGTACATATAAATTCAAGCCAGATTTAGATAAATTTGTTAAAGACTTTTCTCTTCCGAGGGTTATAGATAGCTATAATGATATTTTTTCTCAGATAAATTAAATGGAAAAAATTATAATTACAGGCGGTTCTGGTTTTATTGGAACTAATATGGTAGAATTTTATTTAGACAAGGGTTTGGAAATATTGAATCTAGATATTGCCAAACCTCTTAAACAACAGCATGGACTATATTGGAAAGAATGCGATATTAATGATGCTAAACAGATTAAAAATATTATTGCTGAATTTAAGCCAACGCATATAATGCACCTTGCTGCTGGTACTGGAATGGATGTAAATGATATCAATCAATTTAAAACTAATTTTGATGGTGTTCAGTATTTAATTAATGCATGTAATGAAGTTGACACAATTAAAAAGGTTGTATTTACTTCTTCTCTTTTAGTGTGTGAAAGATCCTATCTCCCCAAACATGATGAAGATTTCAAACCGGATTCCCTCTATGGTGAAAGTAAAATATTAAGTGAGAAAATCGTGAGGGATTCTAATTTAATAGCCGATTGGGCTATTGTTCGCCCAACGGCTGTTTGGGGTCCTTGGTTCCGATCCTCTTACACAACTTTTTTCAACTTGGTGGCAAAGGGCCTTTATGTAAATCCTGGCAAGAAAAAGCTTGAAAAACCTGCAACATTCGTGGGAAATACTGTTTTTATGATGGATAAAATTCTTAATTCTGATAGAACAAATCATAATGTATATTATTTGGCAGATTATCCAGAATATTCAATTCAAGAATGGGCTAACTCTATTTCTAAATGTGTTGGAAATAATGAGGCAATTACAATACCTAAATTTTTAATAAATGGATTAGCTAAAATTGGTGATATATTAAAACGAGTTCGTTTGTTTCCTGATCCGCCATTAACGTCTTTTAGGTTAAATAATATAATATCAGGTGTTAAATACGATTTAATTAAAACAAAAGCTGTAGTTGGCGATTTACCATTTACTCTAAATTCAGGAGTAGAGGAAACTCTTGATTGGATGAATATTGAAAGGAAGTAAGGTAATATGAATAAAATAAACATACTAGTTACAGGTGGCGCTGGCAATATTGGAACAAACCTTTGCAACGAACTGCGCTCTCGTGGGCACAAAGTCATCTCCAGCGACCTTTACAATACAGAACGAGACGATTACATTCGATGTGATGTGCGAAATTATAGACAGCTTCAGTATGTTTTTGATGAATTAGGTCCATTTGATTATGTATATCATCTAGCAGCAGAATATGGCCGCTGGAATGGTGAAGCCTATTATGAAAATTTATGGCAAACCAATAATGTAGGTACAAAACATATATTGCGTTTACAAGAAAAATTAGGTTTTAAACTTATTTTCTTTTCATCTTGTGAGGTTTATGGGGATTATTCAGGATTTATGACCGAAGATGTAATGGTTAATAATAAGATTTCTGACACCTATCAGATGAATGATTATGCCATTACAAAATGGGCTGGAGAACTTATGTGTCTAAATTCTACTGCTATGTTTGGCACTGAAATTGTACGTGTGAGGCCCCTGAACTGTTATGGACCCCATGAACATTTCACGCCATACAGAGGGTTTATACCAAAATTCATTTATCATGCGTTAAATGATAAACCATATACTGTTTATAAAGGGCACAAACGAATCATTGATTATGTAGAAGATTCGTGTAATACCTTTGCAAATATTGTAGATAATTTTATCCCATGTGAGGTTTATAATGTTGGAGGCAGAGTAGAATGGGAGAAAGATATTAAGGAATATTCGGACATCGTTTTAAGGGTAATAGGAAGGGATGATTCTTTGGTGGAATACAAGGAAGCTGAAGCATTTACGACTATTGTTAAGACTGTAGATTTTTCTAAGGCTATAAAAGACTTAGATCATAATCCAGTCGTTGGGCCGGAAGAAGGAATCAGGCGAACAGCCGAATGGATG
>JABHUQ010000071.1 GCA_018658715.1 Fidelibacterota bacterium | reverse complement strand
TGTGAGCTCTGTAAGCGCTGATGGCGCTGAAGGGCCACAATCTAATCCTATTCCTTTTACAACCCATTCATTATTAGAAGCACCAATATTAACTGTAACTGCTGGAGATAGTGCAGCCATTTCTTTAGCTTGGTCGAGTGTCTCGGATTCAGAGTCTTATAGAATATATAAAGATAATTCGTTTTTTCTAGAAATGGTTGAATTAACATATACGGACTCGGTTAATTCAGGTGAGTATCACTGCTATAAAATAACAGCTATTAATGAACATGGCACGGAAGGGGCTGAATCAAATGAAGAATGTGCCACCGCAAATTAAAAAAGCCTTCCAAGATTTCTCTTAAAAGGCTTTCCTGAGCGAGAGACCGGACTCGAACCGGCGACAACCACGTTGGCAACGTGGAGCTCTACCAACTGAGCTACTCTCGCATTCTCAATTTCGAGCGGTGAAAATTATCATAATAGTCTTATTCTTCCAACTCCGTTTTCGGAAAAATGATAAAATATTTTTTTGGTTGAATTATGACCCAATAAAGTGCAATTAACATAATAACGTTTTCAAATATTTTAGCTAGTCCAATCATTTGCCCTTCTTTCAACCCGCAACCACATTCAATATTATAACCACGTAGTATAGCCTGCCCCATAAGTGCAATAAAGCTGATTAATAATAGAAAAATCCAAATGGTAGATCCTTCTAAATAAATACCCATTATTAAACCAATGCCAGTAAAAAGTTCTAACCACGGTAAAATAAGGGCAATTGCATTTTCTAACCCAAACGGAATAATATGATAATTATTGATTTGTTTTGCGAATTCAGAAGGATCCACTATTTTATCAATACTAGCATAAATAAATAATCCCCCCACAATAAGACGAATTCCAAGTTGAATATATTTATTCATTTGATGTTATTTCTATGGGTAGTCCGGATGCGTTCCATTCTTTCCAACCGCCTTTAAAAACATAAATATTCATAAATCCTTCCGACTGGAGTTGGTATGCTAATTCTTCACTAGACCCACAATCATCATCACTGCAATACACTACGAATGGATTAAAAAGCCCAACGGCTATATCTAAATATTCTGTGAGTTTTATCAAATCCCCACTCGAGTGAGCATGAGGAATATGACCTTCATGATAATACTCATCATCCCTTGCATCAATAAAAGGAATATTCTTGTCAACTAATTGTTTGGCAATATCAATAGAAATATTTTTAATGGATGGCTCATAGACAGGTTTTAAAATGCGATCCATCTCATTGACGAGTTGGATTGGTTGAGCAATCCATGGTACTGAGACTATTCGAGTTGTATTATAGGCTATACCAACAATAATTGATAAGCCAAAAAGTGCAACACCTTGTGTCCAGATTCTCTGAACGTTTTTCATCTTTATTTCTTTTTAGGATTAACCTTATAGTCTATTTTTTTATTCAGTTTTGTACAAGTTAATAGAGAAGTATCAACAAAAGATAACATATCAGGGTCATCTTTAATTTTTTTACTTAAAGCGATGCTTTGAAATTTCATCGTGTTAACTGAATTGGCTAATGCCACTTCTGCATCTTTAATATCTTGACGATATTGAACAATTAATTTCATTACATTTGGCTGACCCTTATATAACTCATCCAAAGATTTTGTCGGGTCTTTTTTCTGCAATCTTTCAAAACGACGATTGACTGATTTTATTTTTTCTTCATGAGATGATACATCTACAATAGGTGTATTATATTGTTTTATATCCAAATCAAGTACCATCATGTATTTACCCTGTTTCCCTGATGAATATAAGTAGGGGCCACCTTCTTTTTGGGGCATATGAGGCCGTGTTCGGTTATTGCTTCCACTCACAAAAATAAAATCAGCATCTGGGAATTCCGCTGGATGTTTTTGATGTTCTTTACGATCACTATTAATTAAAATCACAATGAGATCAACTTTATCCTTTAATTCCTTAATTTGATTATTCCCTGCAACAATATGGTCACTTACTTTCACCCCAGATAATGTATCAGGAACGAGTGTCGTTAAACCAACAATTCCTACGGTTAAATTTTGTCTTTCAACTATTTGATATGGAGGAAATAACAACTTTCCTGTTTCAGATGACCTTAGATTTGCTGAAACAAATGGAACAGATGTACTATTTACTTTATCCATTAAGAAATCTTTTCCTAACAACAATTCGAAATAGCCAACATTTAATGCGTCACATCCTATTTTTTCGTACCCTTCTAGCATTATTCCAGCACGGTATTTTTGAGATTCCCGATTAAAGGATGTTATCATTTTAGTTGTGAAAAATAAATCGCCCGAATCTAAAATTATTGGATCATTTCCATCTGCTTTAAATTCGTTTACTTTAACAAGTTTTCTGGACAGACCGCCCAGCGGATTCTTTTTTCATCCACACGGATCAAGTTGTCCGTGAACATTTCCTGTCACGACAAATTGAACCGATCCTTGCCCAGAAGCTTTTGTGCAATTCCAAGCAAATAGAAACAATAAAGATAAAATAAATATTTTTTTCATGATTTCCCGATTGGTTTAATTGTTATATGATGGTTACCCACCACTAAGTTTTACATTGAATCCTTTTTGGATTAAAATGAGTTGAATTTTTTCTCGATGATTCCCTTGAATGAGCACATTGCCATCTTTAACTGTGCCGCCTACTCCACATTTTGATTTTAATTCTTTTGCTAATTGTTTCAATTCTAATGTACCCATTTTTATTCCTTTTATTACAGATACAATTTTTCCCCCACCTTTTCGATCTAAATGAATTCGAATATGCTGTTCATTTGATTTAGGATATTGAACTTTTCCCTTTTCTGCTGAATCTGAATAGTCAGGATCTGTTGAATAAACAAATGAATGATTCTTCATAAAAGCACTAACTTATTTAAACAGGATGGGTTCCCTAGATTCCCATTTTTTTAAATCTTTAGACATGAATACATCGCTACTATCAGTCATTGCCAGAGAAATTGGTGTTTGCCCTTCTCCTCGTAGTTTCAGAAAAAGAACTATAAAGAAAACCATAAAAACACCAAGAATCGATAACATGGTGAATGCTTTCTGGTCTGTTCTTCCAATAATTTGCTGCTCACTATTTAATACTTGTAGTAAAGCAGATATATTTTTATCTGACATATATTTCTTTCAATAATAATTCTGAATTTATCGCCTATCTCACCAAGAATAAAGTGCATATTTAATGAATTAGCCAGTAATAAACTTTCATTCGAATTTTACTCTAAAAGAATCTTTATATATTTTATAACTAATAATAATTAGTGAATTAGAATTATTGATATATATAGGACAATCAGTATATATTTGTGGCTCAATTATGACTTTTAAGTGAATGAGCATTAAATATGAATAATAGATTATTTACGAATAAAGTATTAGATAAGAAGTCATTAGGTATTTTTCTAATTTTCTTTTTTTTTAGTATTCTATTAGGGGATGTAATTACCATTGATTTTGAAATAGATGGTTCTGGTTATTCCGCATCTGCTACAGAAGGAAGTGGTTATACCGATGTGTTTAACAGATCAAACCCAAGCATTGGTGGCAACTCAACATATATTTGGGCCGTAGAGGATCTTTCACTTTCTAACCCCTATTTATCTTTATCACAAATTGATGTCACAAATGCATCATCATTCACTTTTTCTATTGATTTGATTGCACATCATTATAATGACTGGGATAACAGTGATGAATTATTAATTACATATTCATTAGATGGTGCTTCCAATCAAAATTTATTATGGGTACAAAATATTGGTGGGACATATAATGAAACAGCAGCCCTAGATACTGACTTTGATGGTGATGGTGAGTGCTCATATGTTCTACCTTCGTTAACTACTGGTACAAGTGGCTGTACTACATCATCTAGTGTCTTTGAAACTTTTTCTTCTTCAACAATATCGTTATCTAATAAATCTACACTAGATATCAAAATACAATTCAATAATCTCACTGCTGAAGATGAAGGTATTTATATTGATAATATTAGAATTGATTTATTCGAATCAATTACCATATCAGGGAATAGTGGTTTTAGACTTATGTCTTCTCCTGTGGCAGGAACTATTTATAGTGATTTACTTTCAGAGCTTTGGACTCAAGGGATGACAGGTGGAGATGTAACGAGTGGAACAGCCAATGTGTGGACATTGGATGTATCAGGACAAAGTTGGAGTGCATTATCTAATTTATCTACTGCATCTCAAACCGCAGGTGAAGGATTTTTGGTTTATGTATTTTCAGATACAGATAATGATGGGGATGATGATTTACCAGTGACACTCAGTGTAAGTGGAACAGAAAATAGTAGTAGTACTACCCTAGGCAGTATAGCAGATGGCGATTGGGGACTCGCGGGTAATCCATATGCGACTACCATTGACTGGGATTTAGTGACACAAACAGATGTCGTCACATCCTGTTATGTCTGGGATGATGCTACAGATGCTTATATCAGTTGGAATGGTTCAGCAGGTGATTTGTCAAATGGTTTAATTGCACCTTATCAAGGGTTCTGGGTCCAAGCCAGTGGTAGTACAGGAAGTATTACAATAGAAACATCAGATAAGTCTAGTATAGCAGGCACTTTTTATCGGTCTGTGAGCGATAGTACAGGAAGTGCATCCTTTACCTTTTCTTCCAATGGATATGAACGGACGATTTATTTATCCTTTAATATCAATGGTGAAGTAGATATGGATATATCTGATGCGTACCAACTCATGCCGATGCAAATGACAAATCATCTCATTGCCATGACGTATGCAGAAGAAACGGCTTTAGCTGTTAATAATCTTCCTGTCTCTTATACAGATGAGGTAATCATTCCTTTAGATGTGATGATGTTAAGCGTAGAGAATCAACTGTTTCAACCTGTAGTAACAGATGGCATGGTCACCTGGGAGTTATCAAACCTTCCTGAAGGACTTACTCTCTCATTAACCAATCAAATGACAGGAGAACCCACATTACTTGAAGAAGGAGCTTCTCTTTCATTTACCACAATTGTGAAGGATAGCTTTGGCTATCCTGAAGGGACAGTCAACAGTTATCCATTAATTGGGGAATCCTTATTTGCATTATCAGTATCTAATACACAGATGGGGAATGATGATGCGACTCTTCCTTCCGAATTTGCCCTTCATCCTGTTTATCCTAATCCGTTTAATCCCAGCGCTTCCGTGAGCTTTACCATTCCCGATTTCGGAAGGGTACGGTTGGACGTCTACGACGTCAAGGGATCGTTGGTTGAGACTCTGATCGATGAGACCATGAGACCCGGGCATCACAAATACGCCTGGAGGCCGGAAGGACTGTCATCCGGCGTTTACTTCCTGAAGCTTGTTTCCGGCGCGCAGGAGTTCACCCAGAAAGTCACTTACCTGAAATAGGGGGTTTGACAATGAAAGTCAAAATTCATCTTATTGTATTTACACTTTTTTCCTTAACAACGACCATTATGGCGCAAGGGGTTGATTTTCCAGATACACCTTCTCAAGCACCCATTGGCGGCTTAAGTCTCCTTGCGGCAGCAGGAGGTGCGCTGGCTTGGAAAAAACTTAGGAAACTTCATCAAAAATAAGTTCACACCTATTACTTTATTTTTAATCAAAGCTGTCAGCATTTATACCATTTGGCAACTATTCTATGACTTTGTATTATTGCCAGACGGAAGATTAGATGAATGGCTAAGCTTTTTTAGTGTAGCCCTATCTCATGGATTATTATCTATTTTCAATTTCCCAATTGAATCTTCCGGGCGATTTATTACCATGACTGGAAAACCGGGTGTGGAAATATTAAATGGATGTAATGGTTTAGACATTATTGGATTATTTGCAAGCTTTATACTGGCTTACCCAGGCAAGATGAAGTTAAGATTTCTATTCCTAGGTGGAGGGTTTATTATATTATTTCTTTCAAATTTATTTCGAATTGCAGTATTTGTCTTAACTGATGGGTACTACCCTTCCATTTGGGATCATGTTCATACTTATAGTTCTTATATTTTTTTCTACCCAATTGTTTTAACATTATGGTACTTATGGACAACCATGTCAGAAGAAAACGCACTTATTTCCACAAAAGAATAAATCAAAGTAAAAATATTCAATTCGTTCGCTCTCTTTTCTTTTGTGTATTGATTGGAATCACCAGTCATTCATTACCCTATTGCCAAAATATTGGGAATGGTGAAGGTCAATTTTCATTAGATGATTTATCCTTCAATCTTGAAGGATTATCCATAGAAATATCACCTGAAGACCATCCCGTATACAAAGCATCCTTCTCTATAGGTAAAATGACTTTCGGGTTTAGTGATATTCGTATCATGACAAAACAACGAAAAGGATTTCACAACACAGAAATTCAAATTGGTGGTCCAGATTATTCTTTAGATCTATTACACCTATCCATAAAAACAAAAATACCCGATGTAATTACGAACATACTAGCAGACTTAAAGAAAAAACGGATTAGTGTACCAACACTCGGATTGACATTAATTGGTCGTGCAATGGATCTTTATTATCAAGACCACCCTTCACACCCTGATTCCATCAACATTTTATTCGATGAAGATTACTTATCATCAAATGCGTATCCTTTTAATCAGTGGGAGTGGTCTTTCTCTATAATTTCACCGAGTAAAATTAGAGCTACAAGTACAGAAAAATTTATCATGGGAAAAGGACTGATAATTGAATTGGATTTATTAAACTGGGAAATGTCTGGATACAGTATTCCAAATCCAGATCAGAACGAGTGGAATAATTGGGAGATTATATTTGATGTAAACGAAGTGATATTACAATTTCTCTCTCAATTAAATGTGGAATTATCGGACTCATCTCGTAATATTGCTTTTTCACTAAGAAGAGGGAGATTCAACTTATTTGATTACACAATTATTGCTACACCTGATCAAAACCTTGAACAAAGGGCTTCTTTGAAAATTGGGAATTATGGCATTTCTTTAAGAGATATAAATTTCAATTTTAATATTGGAAATGGCCACCCTATCATGAAAGATGGATCTGGTTCAATTATATTACGAAATCTTGAAATTAAACTTCCTGAAGAAATCTATGCACAACCCGAAATAAAAAATATGGTTGAAATAATCGGGATTTATAACGGACTTATAAAAATTAGACAATTACAGGTAAATGGGGAATTGGGAAAAGATGGAAATGGAAAAATAATCATGACTCTCAATACACCTTTCGCTCATATCGAGAGCCTCATACAAATTCATACAAATGAATTAGGTGGACAAAAGCGCCACTATGAATTTCACAATAGTGACATAAAAATAAGCCATTTATCTCCGGGACTTTCTGAAGCAATTAACCAATGGGAATTGGAAACAAATAATAGGCTACCAAGAAGTGGAGATAAAATTATATTAAAAGTATATGGTGATGTTGAAAAGCCAAAAATAAAAGGACTACACTAACAAATATCGGAGCCATTCTTTCCTACTACACAATGCGAAAGTTCTTTATCACTTAAATTTGTGTTTTCTAGTATAACACAGTTTGATATGTGACAGTTATTAATAGTAGAATTATCCATAATTGTCACATTGGGCCCAATTATGGAGTTGATCATTGTTACATTATTCCCAACAAAAACAGGAGGTGTAATAAAATCTGATTTTTTTTGATTACCATATTGATTAAGTAATAGTTTATTTGTTTTCAATAATGTATCTGGGACACCAGTATCCATCCATCCGCATTCCCAAGGTTCAAATATTTCACCTTGATTTAACATTATTTTAAAGGCATCAGTTATTTGATATTCATTCTTAGTGGTTATATTTTGGTCAATTAAAGTTTCAATAGCATTTTTTAAAATAATTTGGCTTTTTAAAAAATATAACCCACTAATGGCATAATTTGAAGGTGGGTTATCTGGTTTTTCATGAAATGAAATAATATAATTCTTATCTAATTCTACAACTCCAAACCGTCTAGGATCATCAACCTTTGCTACTGCGATTCTATTTGCTTTGCTAGTAATAAAATTATCTATGTTGGTATCAAAGATATTGTCACCTAATTGAAGAAGCACTTCTTCATCTTCATTAACTAATCCTTGCAAGACTGCATGTCCGAGGCCCAACATTTCTTTTTGTTCAATAAACTGGAATTGGCCATCATACTGTTGCATAAAGTCAACAACTTGTTGTCCTAAATGCCCAATGATGAAAGTTATTTTTTTAATACCAGCAGCAAATAGTGGTTCTACAATGTGGGATAAGGCAGGTTTTCCACCAACTGGAATAAGGGTTTTTTGGACGTGGTCAGTATGAGGACGCATGCGAGTGCCATAACCCGCGACAGGGATAATTGCTTTCATAATGTTACTTAATTAATGTGCGTTACGCTTGTCCATAAATTTTTTCAGTCTTACTACCATTTTATCAACAGCAATATCTACAGCTTTTGTCAAATTTTCGGAAGTCACTTTTGAATTAAATTTCTGTCCAGGGATAGACAAATTTAATTCAACGATATGATCATTATGTTCATGACTGAGTATAATCTGACATTGTGTGATACGATCATTGTATTTTTCTAATCGTTTTACTTCATTTTCTGCATAATTCCGAACAGTATCTGGCGCATTATAGTGACGTGCAGTGAATTCTATAACCATGTTTCCTCCCAATTATGAGATAGAAGGTCCTGCTGCCAATATTTCAGGATCTCCTAAATCGTAGTTAGTATAATTATTTTGAAATTTTTGAACAAGTGATTCTGCTGCTGCTTGGTATTCACTTAAAATTACCCAAGCTCTTTTAGGATTCAATATATTTGGATCAATCTGCCCAAGTAAAGTTGGAATTCGAAATTTAAAATAATCATCAATTTCATAATCACAATTTTCAATCGTTCCATCTAAAATGGCATGAATAATAGAGCGTGTTAATGGTAATGAAATTCGTTTTGCTCCAGAACTTGCACTTGCTCCAATCCAACCAGTATTTACTAGATACGCTGGTACTTGATATTGTTCCATTTTTTTCCTTAATAATTCAGCATACTTTAATGGATGGAGTGTCATAAATGGTCCACCAAAACAGGGTGAAAATGTTGCCACAGGTTCAGTTATACCTCGTTCTGTACCAGCTACCTTTGCTGTATATCCACTAATAAAATGATACATGGCTTGTTCAGATGTCAATTTAGATACAGGAGGTAAAACACCATAAGCATCACATGTAAGGAAAATTATTTTTTCTGGATGACCCGACATACTGGGCTTTCCTTGAGCATAGACAGAATTTTCAATAAAGTTTAATGGATAGGATACACGTGTATTTTCAGTTTTAGATCCGTTTGCGAAATCCACTTTTCTAGTTTTTTCATCATATACAACATTTTCTAATAATGCTCCATGTTTAATAGCATTATATATGTCTGGCTCATGCTCAGGATTCAAGTTAATTACTTTTGCATAACAGCCACCTTCAAAATTGAAAATACCATCATCAGACCAACCATGTTCATCATCACCAATTAATGGTCTTCGGGAATCTGTTGAAAGAGTTGTTTTCCCAGTTCCACTTAATCCAAAATAAATTGCAGCATTTTTTCCATCTTCATCAACATTGGCTGAACAATGCATTGCTAGGACTCCTTTTAAAGGAAGCATATAATTTAATACAGAGAAAATACCTTTTTTCATTTCGCCACCATATTCAGTTCCTCCTATGATAGCTATTTTTTTACCCATATGAAAAATGATAAATGTTTCAGAATTCATGCCATGTTTTTCAAACTGGTCATTAAAAACGTCGGATGCATTAATAATCGTAAAATCTGGAGTAAAATCAGCTAATTCATCTTCGGTGGGTCTAATAAACATATTATGAACAAAGTGAGCCTGCCATGCTTTTTTAGCTATCATTCTAACATTTATTGAATAATTAGGATCTGCGCCAGCGAATCCATCAAAAACATACGTATTTGAGTCATCAGCATGATTGTATCGATTAATGACTTTTTCGAATAATTCATCAAAAACATCTTCATTAATTTTTTGGTTCACTTCACCCCACCACAAATGTTCTTTGGATGTGGGTTCTATTACGAAATATTTATCCTTTGGTGAACGTCCAGTGAATCTTCCAGTATCAACCATTATTGCACCGCGCATGCCAATTTTTCCGGTCTTTTGAAGAATATTATCCTCAATTAGACTTTCAAAAGGAAGATTCCTTTTGATACGTTCAATATTGGTTAAACCCAGTTTTTCTAGTTCTAGGTCTTCTGGTTGCAACATGATGTCTCCTTTATGATCCATGTGGGTGTGATTTTTTAAAAGCTTCTTTTATTTTTTCTGGTTTAATATGTGTATATATTTGTGTTGAAGATAAACTTGCATGCCCTAAAAATTCTTGAACCGCTCTAATGTCTGCTCCATGATCAATCATAGCTGTTGCAAATGAATGACGTAACATATGGGGGCCTAAACGTTCCCCTACCGTCACTTGGGTCAAATAGCCATTTATACGGTTTTGGATCGTTCTAACAGAAATTCTTTTTCCTATTACACTACAAAATAGTGGTAATTGATTATCTTGACTCTTGAATGATATTCCATATTTTGCACCATAATCTTTTATGGCAGTAAGAGCTGTATTTCCAAAAGGGACAAGTCGCTCTTTGTTCCCTTTGCCGCGTACACGTATAAGGTTTTGTGAAAAATTAATATCACCAACATTCAAATCTACCAGTTCACTTAAACGAATACCTGTCGCATAAAATAATTCCATAATAGCTTTATCGCGTAATCCTTTTGGGTTTGATCTGTCAGGTAGGCTGAGTAATGAATCCATAATATTATCATTAATAAAGGATGGAAGTTTTTTCCCTATTTTAGGGGTTTTTACATGTATTGATGGATTTTTCTTGATTGAATTTGTTTGAAATAAATATTTAAAAAATGATTTAATAGATGCTAATCTCCTTGCAACAGTCCTGGGAGATGCTCCTTCTTCGAATTTTTTCCCTAAATAATGGCGGATACCCAGTTTATCTACGGAATTATAATCAAGTATGTCGTCTCCATAATATTCTATAATGAATCTATTAAATTCTGTTAAATCTTTTTCATAGGCTTTAGCAGTATGATGAGAGTATTGTCTCTCATTTCGAATATATTTTATAAAGTCTCTTAATCTATCATCAAAGATATTAGCCATCAAAATCCCTTACAGAGTCTACCAAATTTACAAAATCTGTAGGGTAAGGTGCTATAATATTTATTTGATTTTTTCCCGTAGGATGCTGGAACATAATTTGTTCTGCATGGAGAGCATGGCGACCCATATTTTTTATAATTTTTTTCATTTTTAATGCCACTTCAGGTAAAAATCCTTTGGCTCTATTTATTCCACCACCATAGGGATCATCACATACAATTGGATGATTCTCTTCGGCAGAATGAACTCGTATTTGATGAGTTCGGCCTGTTTTAGGCATAAATGTTAATTGAGAAAAATAACGATTTTTGTGCGTAACAATATATTTAGTTTCTGAACTTCGCCCTTCCTTTGAAATGGTATATGTTGTTGGGTCAGATTTTTTCCGGGCGATATTTCCATCCAATATACCTTCAGACTCCTTCCATTCTCCCCAAGTAACAGCCTGATATATTTTTTGTATTGTTCTATCTTGAAATTGATTCGCTAAATGATGGTGTGCTAAATTTGATTTTGCGATAAGTATGACACCGGATGTATTTTTATCTAATCTGTGAACAATCCCTGGTCTCGTAATACCATTCACATTTGATAAAGAATCAAAATGATGTATGAGCCCGTTTGCTAATGTATTTGTATGATTACCTGCTCCCGGATGTACTACAAGACCAGGTGGTTTATTTATGCATATAATATCATTATCTTCATATAAAATATTTAATTCCATTTCAACAGATTCCATATGAACCTGTTGTTCATTTTCAACTATGAATTCAAATTTTATTTCATCGTTTACACAAAGTAGATAACTCGGTTTAGCAGATGAATTATTTACTAACACATTGCCACTTTTAATGGAATTCTTTATTCGTGTACGGGATAATTCAGGAAAAAGTGTGGCTAAATATTTATCTAAACGAATGGATTCTTCCATTTCATAAATATGAAAGCCATTATTCAAGATAGGGTGTCTGAAATTGCTGGTGTTTTATTCTCAATTATAAAAGTATAATAAATATAAATCAACATTCCGATTGTTACCGCAGAATCAGCAATATTAAATATATACCAATGATAATCACCAATCATGAAATCAAGAAAATCCACAACTTTTCCATAAATCAAACGATCGTACAGATTACCCAATGCTCCAGCTAAAATTAAGGCTAATGAGATACGAACAAGGGTGTGGCTTTTCCTTTCTTGCCAAATATACCAAATTAGCCCAATAGTCATTAAGGTATGGAGTATTTTAAATATTATAAATCCACCTGGAATATTGATTCCAAATGCTATCCCATTATTGGTTACAAAAGTTAGATTAAAAAAATCTGGAATTATCGGTATGGATTGATATAATGTAAGGGAACTTTTTATAGCATACTTGGATGCCTGATCCAGAAATAATATTCCTGCCGTAAGCCAAAGAACATTCATTTTAACAATTATTAAATATTCAATTTATCTCGTTCTTTACAAGAAACACATTTTGTTGCATTTGGAACTTCTTCCATACGTTCTTCTGGAATCAATTCACCACATAATTTACACACACCAAATTCGCCACTATCAATACGGTCGAGAGCTAATTCAAGAAATTTGAAATAATCAGATTCACGATTTAATAATTGGAAACTTTTTTCCCGTTCATATGAATCAGTCCCTGCATCTGCCATATGGACACTATAAACAGAATCTTGAGATAACCCTGCATTTCCTTTACCTGTATGTGCCATACGAGATTTAATACTATTTACATCGCCAGAAATTTCTACCAATTTTTCTTCGATAGTTTTTCTAAATTTTTTGAGTTTTGCAGCTGTATATTTTTTTGTAGTCATTATTTTACCTTTAAACCTTCTCTATTCCTACTTTTATTGAATGATTCCCGACTTGAATTTCTTGGCTATATTTGCCAGTATGATAACTATCTACCAATTCAACGGTTAATGTTTCAGTACAGAAATAGCCTTTAAATTTAAGCATTGCTGAAGAAATATCATCAGTTAATTCCCAATATATTTTTATACGGTCTTCAACTGCAAAACCTGCATCTTTACGCATCATTTGCACTTGTCGGATTAAATCTCGTACCATACCTTCCTGTAATAATTCATCTGTAATGGTTAGCGAAAGCCCAACAGTTAGTCCTGAATCACTGACAGCAGAAAATCCTTCTTCTGCTTTTGTTTCAATAAAAACATCATCTTTAGATATTTCAAATGTATCTGAATCTTTTACTAACGGCACAAATTTATTCTTATTTAGACCATTAATAAGTTGAACTGTATCTATTTCATTTAATAATGTTCGGATGGTGTTAAGCCCTTTTCCATATTTTCTCCCTAATGTTTTCAAATTAGGTTTAATATAATATTGAATGAGATCACCTGAATTAGTAATTCGTTGAATCGTTTTCACATTTAATTCATCTAATATTGTATCTTTATTTTCTTCAATAAATGCAGCAATAGAATCATTTTCAACAGCATAAGATAATTGGCTCAATGGTTGACGTATTTTAATATTTGATTGATTTCGGGCAGAACGTCCCAATTCAACAACTTTCTTAAGACCATCGACTTTTTCCATTAACTCAAAATCAATACGTGCTTCATCCTGTTTAGGATAGTCGTATAAATGCACACTTTCTTTAGCATCTTTATCTGTATTTCTAACCAAGTTTTGATGGATTTTTTCAGTCACAAATGGAAGAATTGGCGCCAGCAATTGAATGGATGTAGATAATACAGAATATAGAGTTTGATAAGCTGTTTGTTTATCACCGTCATCTTCAGACTTCCAGAATCTTCTTCTATTTCGTCTTACATACCAATTTGATAAATCGTCAATAAATTTTTCAAATTTGCCCATGAACAAATCAACTCGATATTGATCGAGTGCTTCTCTTGCATCTCCAACTAATTGATTCAATTTACTCAATATCCATCGATCTAAATGAGTTAACGAATTTTCATTTAGTGCATCTGGATTAGGAGTGAATCCATCAACAGCAGCATACGTAGCAAAAAAGGAGTATGTATTCCATAATGTGATTAAATGTTTCCTTGTATCATCTGCTGGTCCATATCCGAACAATAGATTAGTCTCGATATTTTGATTTGCATACATCCAGCGCATAACATCTACGCCCATTTTTTCAGCTGCATCATCAAACCATATTGCATTACCCCATGATTTGTGCATTTCACGGCCTTTTTCATCTTTAACAAGCGCGTGACCTAATAATGTTTTAAATGGTGCTTTATTTTCCATAATGGTCGAAAGAGCAAGTAATGAATAAAACCAATTTCTAAATTGCCCGGGAAAACATTCTGTAACAAAATCGCCAGGGAACCATTTTTCCCAATACTCACGATCCGTTGAATATTTAAGTGTAGAATAAGGTACAATTCCAGCATCAAGCCAAGGGTTACCAACATCTGGGACTCTCATTCCAATTAAACCTGACTCTGGATGGCGAATTTTAACTTTATCAATCCAAGGTTTATGAGGACTTTGCCCCTCAAATTCGTCCCATCCTTCTACAGATAATTCTTTTAATTCTTCTTTAGATCCAACCACATAAAAAGAGCCATCTTCAAATAACCAGATGGGTAATGCAAGTCCCCAAAAACGTTTTTTGGAAATCATCCAATCGCCCATATTGTCCAGCCATTCATGCTCTCGATCATTGCCCCATTCAGGAGTCCAATCAATATCGTCAACTACCTTCTTTATTTCACCACGCCAGTCCATATTGATATACCATTCATCCACAAGTCTAAATACAAGTTCATCTCCAGAGCGCCAACAATGCGGATAAACATGTGGGTACATTTCTTTATAGACTAAAAATCCAGTTTCTTTTAAATGAGTAATAATTTTTTCAGTCGTTTCTTTTTCTGTAGCATTCATTCCAGTCAACCAACCAAAACCATCTATATATTTTGCTTCAGCATCTAGTGGAGCAATATTGACTAATCCATTTTTATTTCCAATTTTATGATCAATATCACCACAACCGGGTGCAGTATGAACAATACCAGTTCCTTCTCCAGCAACAACAATATCTTGACCAATACTCGTTTTTCCACCATCAATTACTTTGTGGCATAAAACACTCGTAACGCCTTTTGTCTCAAGAGTTTCATCTGTTAAAGGATAACCACCGGGGATAGATTGTGCAGGTAAATCGTCAAAAGGACCTTCATAAGCCCAACCTATCATATCTTCACCTTTAATGGTATCCAATACTTCATATCCCCCATGCTCTTTAAATATTTGAGCTATAGTTTTTAATTTAGGGACGCCATCTACCCACTGTTTCTTTTCTTTAAATTGTTTTTCTAATCGTTGGTATTCTAAATTTTCTTTGGCAAAGTAATATATAGATCCATCAACACTTTTTACCTTAACATAATCCAAATTTTTGTTAATCATTGCTGCAACATTTGCCGTCAATGTCCAAGGCGTTGTTGTCCATACCAATAAATATTCATTTTCTTTACCAACTAATGGGAATCGAACAAATACAGATGTATGGGCTACCAGTTTTCTACCTTCAATAATTTCCATTTGAGAATAAGATGTACCAGACCGACCAGACCAAGGGACAACATCTGAGCCACGATATATTTTATTTCTATCAAATAATTTCTTTAGAAAACCCCATATTGTATAATTATTCTCATCTGACATGGTATAATAAGAATTGTCCCAATCCATCCAATACCCAAGACGAATTGACTGCTCTGTCTGCACTTTAGAATATTTTCTAACGCGTTCCTTACAGAGATTCACAAATTTTTCTACACCAAATTCTTCAACATCTCTTTTAGATTTGAAGCCTAATTCTTTTTCAACTTCAACTTCTACCCATAATCCTTGGCAATCAAAACCATTCTGGTACCTCAGCTCATAACCATCCATCGCTTTATAACGATTATAAATATCTTTTAATGTCCGTCCCCAAGCATGGTGGACACCCATTGGATTATTGGCAGTAATGGGACCATCTATAAAACTCCAGGGCGGTTTCCCTTCATTTTGTTTTACACGTTTTGTGAATATATTGTTCTCTGCCCAGAATTCTAGTATTTCATGTTCATTCTGTACAAAATCAATTTTCGAGTTAACTTTTTTTATAGCCATTATATTTTTGGTATTTTGGATTTATTAAGACGGGAAATTAGGTTTTATTGAGGTTGATTTCCAACTTGGATCATAAATAAAAAACGCCCCAATTGGAGCGTTTTTTATTTTCAATTATATTGTTTATAGCTTCAGAGTAATAAACCGCGAATTCCCATTTGGTTTTTTTATCAATAAAAGAATAGTATCATTAATCTTAGTTTGGTCAATAAGTCGATTAAAATCTTTTACATTATTTACTTTCTTACTACCAACTCTCTTGATGATATCACCAGTTTTTACCCCTTTATTTGAAGCATCACTATTTGGATTAACACTAATAATAACTAATCCATCATCTATTTCACTGATACCATATTTATTTCGATATTGGTTTGTTAATTCTCTTACGTCTAGACCAAATTGTTTGAACCCACTTGATGAATCAGTATTTTTTACTAACGGATCATCATTATCCATTTCTTCAAGTAATACGGTTATTGTTAATTCTTTACCTTCTCGAATTAATGTTATTTTACTTTTCGTTCCAGGAGCTGTTGAAGAAACTAGGTTTTTAAGATTACTTGGATTCTTTACTTTTTCCCCATCAAAATAAATTATTAAATCGCCTTCTTTAATACCAGATTTTTTTGCAGGACTATCTTCAATTACATCACTAATTAATGCACCATCTCTTATATTTAGATTTAATGCCCTTGCTGTTGCATCATCTAATTCCTGTATAAAAACACCAAGCCATGCCCGTACTACATAGCCCTTTTGAATTAAATCATTCATAATTTTGGAGGCCATATTACTAGGAATGGCAAAACCAACACCTCGATTTGCTTTTTCGTAGCCACCCGTTGCAATAGCTGTATTAATTCCAATAAGATCGCCATCCATATTTAATAATGCACCACCACTGTTTCCTGGATTAATTGCTGCATCCGTCTGGATAAAATTTTCATAATTACGACTATTACCCAAAATATTGCTTCTACCTAAAGCACTTACAATTCCTGTTGTTACTGTATGACTAAGACTTGCAGAAAATGGACTACCAACAGCCATAACCCATTCACCTACTCGAAGTTTATCAGAATCTCCAAGCTTAATAGAGTTTAAATTATCAGCTTTGATTTTCAAAATAGCTAAATCCGATTTTGGATCAGAGCCAACTAGCTCTGCATCAAATACACGTTTATCAATCAATTTGACTTGAATTTCATCTACATCATCTACGACATGATTATTTGTTAATATATAACCATTTAATGCATCAACTATAACTCCGGATCCTAAAGCATTTAAATGACGTTCCTGTTGTCCGTTATTCGGTGAAAATGGATGATTAAATTGAAAAGGATTATTCGGATTAAACTGCTGCATTTTAACAATTTTATCCGTCAATACAGTAACAACAGCAGGATTAGCCTTTTCAGCTACATCAGCAAAGGCATTACTGAATTGCTGTACAATTGAATTTTGCGCAATAGTAATAGAACTGAAAAGAAGAAAAATTAGTATGGTTTTTTTCATAGAAAGCCTCTTTGTTTATCGAACAATTCTATGTACGAATATAGAGAAGGTTCCAAAATAAAAAAGCCCCGGCAAATGCAGGGGCTTTTTTATTTGTTATTTTTTCTATTTTAATAGGAGCATCTTTCGGGTAGACTTAAATCCTTTCGATGAGAATGAATAGAAATACATTCCAGACGCAACTGAATGTCCATTCATATCTTTTCCATTCCAATCAATCGTATGAAAACCAGGTTCCATTTCGCCTGATATTAATGTATTGATTTTTTGACCCATCAAATTATAGATAGCTACTTCAACTATTCCATTTTCTGGAAGATCAAATTGAATCTCTGTTCGAGGGTTAAATGGATTTGGATAATTTTGATGTAAAGCAAATGATCCTGGGATCAATTTGAAATCAACTGAAGAAGATCTAGACACAGTTGAAACCATATTACCAACTACATCAGCAATAACAACTTTATCTATTTCTATGCTCGCTACATCAGATTTATTTCCAAGAAATTCTATAGGGAAATATAATAAAGCATCATCTGTTTTCTCGATGGATCCCCCAATAAGGTTAGCAATAACCACAGAAAGTGTACCTGGAGTTTTTTCTGAAGTTGTTACAATTACATTTTCTTGAACAAATGATAATTGTGGCGACTGTATCGAAATAAGAGTTGGATTATACTCAATTTCAAACTGTGCACCTCGTACCAAATTATCATAATCCACATTCAACCACAATTTTGATTGATTGTAATCACTCATAAGTTCTACAAAAGCAACACTATTAGGATCATATCCTGCTATGCGTGCTCCATCACTTCTTCCATACATAATGTCTACCATCATAACCACATCAGCAATATTGATTTCTTCATCCATATTTACATCGCAATTTCGAAACTGGTCATCTGAAGGAGCCGTTACTTCAAGAATGAAGTCAACAACAGAGAGTAAGTCAGACACATCGACATCACTATCAAAATCAGCATCACCGTTTGTATAGGGCACTGTACAAGATGTATTAGATGCTTTCGATTCTAAAACACCATACGAATCTGTATTCCATACTGCTTTCACATTGTAGCAGTATGTTTCATAGTTTGCATCAACACTAATAGTAGCAAATGTATCTACCGTAGTCGCAACTAATGCAGGTTCTTCTCCACTTACTTCATAAACCTTATATTCAACTAATTCATCATCTCTGCTGACATTATTGTTCAAAGGAGTGGGTATATTTATAACTTCATTCTCTATGTATGTGAAGTCGGTAGTATTTTCATATTCTGCTATTGTACTGACAGAACTACCACCTGACAATACTACCATCTGACGTTCGGATCGTCCTTCAGGTTCACCATCCAATGCTGCAATAGCACGTATCATAAAATTCCCAGGGAAACCTAAGTCACCCGTTTCTGTCCATTCGCCATCTCCAAAAGAAACAAAGCTATGACCATAAACATAACCATCCGAATCTCTAGCGATTCCTGGTCCATCACCAGTAGTAAATCTAAAGCCTAGTAGGAAACCACCTTCATCAAACGAGGTTACATCTGTTAAGTCATAATCAAGCCAAGCATCAAATTCTGTTACTTGCATCAACTCTTCACCCACATATAAAAGCTCTGGAGGATTAGTTTCACTGGTTCCATACACTCTAACTTCAACTGGATCTAATGTATAGCCAAAACCATCAATATCTGTGAAAAATATTCTAGCTGAAAGTAATTCTCCAGCAACATTCGGCGAAAAGTAAACGGCAAGTTCAATTTCAGCAGTTCCACCTGTAATAGATGTTTCATGAGTACCATCATCATATCCAAGTTCGAATATTTGCATTCCACCAGGTGTTCTCCATATGAGATCAACTTCATGATCACCTGGATAAGCAGCTAAACCACCTGGGTTTGGCATATCAGGTGCTAACGTGAAATCCAAAACAACTGGATCTGCTTGAGCAACGACATTAACTTCTGCTTCAGAAGTATAAAAACCGGCTCTACGTGCGGTAACATTTTGAGTCCCTGGAACTAAGTTCCATAATATGTAAGTACCATCAGTGCCAGTTGTATCACTAACACCACTGGCAGAAACAGCAACACTATCAATGGGATCACCATTAGGGTCAACAATTGTTCCTGAAATATCACCAAATAGATATAAAGGTGAATCTGTTATCGTTATTGCTTCACTTTCGTAATTAGGATCACCTTCATAGACAGCTGTAACACCTAATTCATAAGAAACTTCATTTGATAGTCCCAAAACGGTATATGTTGAATTTAAAACAACCTCAGAATTGACTTGTAAGCCATCTACATACACATTATACCCCAAGAAATCATATTCAGTTCTGGTCCTTGATGGTGTAAAAGTGTCATCTTTTTGGATGGTACAATAATCATAAGCACGTCCACCAGACATGGTAATATCTAATTGATAAGTACCATTCTGACTCCCGTAACCGTCAACTATTACATAATATATACCTGACTCTAATTCTATGCCTTCCAATAAAGATCTGAAGGCATCACCCGCAGCATTATTACATGCATCATCATTACAATCGACTACATTTCCATCTCCATCATATATATACAATTTTGTATCATACCCTGACTCACATATACTAAAGTCATACGTTCCACCTGAAGTAGAAAAAAGATATGCAACATCATTCGATAGTGAACCAGTATAAGGACATTCTTCATCATAATCATCTGTAAATTCTTCTGTATTTCTTGTATCAGTGAATGGAATTCCCGTAACGATAAATGGATTATCCATATTATCACCTTGGGTACCACCTCCGCCTCCGCCAGGTGGCATCCAACTTAAAATAATAAGTTCATCGCCAGGAAATGACATTATATTTGTTGCAGGTTCAGCAGTCCAATCAGCAGGTGTACCACAATCGGAGTTTGATGATTCTGATTCACCTTCTGCATATACGGCGGTGACGGTGTAACATACTTCCGTTCCATTCGTCAATCCATCGTGAGTGAATTCAAGATCTGTAGTTGTGCCTAATGCATTTCCATCTCCATCATATACTTGGTAGTATGAGAAATCACCACATACTTCAGGGACATCTCTTGATAAAGATAAATCTATTTGTCCTGTTTCAGTTATAACAGGATCATTTGTAGGCCAGTTATCTAGAATGGCAATATCTACATTTTCACCTTTCCCATAAGGAAGTGGATTAGTGAATGTTACATTAGAAACCTGATAGCGACCTGTTGTAGAAAATTCGACAATCTCTTCAGTTCCAGACCAACCAATAGAACTTGCAATTTCGGTCCCACCTAAAGTTAAAATATATCCGGCAGGATCATACATACCATCACCCCACGAATCATGAATTGTGAATACATAATCTCCATGAGGTAATTCAAAATCCCACGTATATTCAATTCCACTCTCAGGTAAGTCTCCTTCGGCTATAGATGCTACAATTTCACCTGTATCAACATAAAGCAAATCCCATGATGTCTCGGTAGGATACGGATCTGTGAGAATCCAAATATTAAAACTTATAGTAAATGGATTAATTGGCTCATCCCACATAACAATATTCTGACCGTCGCCTTCTAGAACACTTAAGTTCTCGGGCGGACAAATTTCTTGTGAGAAAAGGTTTGTTGTGAAAAACAGTATGATAGGTAATACAAATAATCTGCTTTTTAACATGAAGCTCCTCCTAGATAATTATCAAGTTTTCTTGTTACAACATCGACGCAGTCGAACTAACATGGTAGAATTTAGTTATGGTGATTTATTTTCCAATCACTTTTGTTGTATATAATTTGAACGAATTATATAGAATAATTACTCAAATAGAATATTTTTTATATCCCTTTTTGGAAACTGAATATCCATTTACTTGAATTGAATTCCATTGATTCATCAATGTATGTCATAAGCGGAACGTCTACCCTTAAATAGAAAGTTTTTCCAAACCAATTATTTCTTAAACGAATTCCAATACCTGCATCTGCTAAAAAATCACCTTTAAATTCTTGGTCTCCTGATTCATATTTACTTCCCCATAAAAATCCTGAATCTAAAAATGATGCTAATTCAGCATCAAATTCAAAAGGCCAATTAAAAGATTTTCTATAAAATAATTCCGTTGATTGAGTTACCAAAGCCTCAACACCTGATAATGCAATATCTGAATTTATAAATCCACGTAAATTTCCATCTCCAGCAACATGATACTGCCCCCTTAATTCACTGTAACCAAATAAACTTGATTCATCTCTTAAATATGTTTTTTGGAAATAATCTCCCGAACCAGCACTTTCAACCGTAAATCGTTCCTGTGATGGGACACCACCAATTTCACTCCAAATTTTTCCACCAATAAAGCGTGTTCTAAATCCGAGCTTCCCTTTTCTATATCCGCCATGTGCATTGACTGAGATCCTACTAAATGTCCAATCCGAAACGGACCCAGGTGTTGATTCTGCTGTAAGTTGGAAAGAATTTGATCCTAATGAAAAGTCATATTGACCAAAAATGAGTCCAACTTTTCCTTCATCATACATATGTGTCCTAGAACTATCGTTTGCTTCAGTGATTCTAAATCCAAGTGTCATATTTTGATAAAATGGAATAAAGTTTTTTGGACGGACAGACCATTTCATATAAGATTGAATTTCATTTAAGCCCGGAAGTGTTGAATAGCGCCCTCCAATAGATGCGTGAGAAGGTAAATATATTAGACGTCTCCATCCTTCGATTGATCCATATCCCTTTTTCGAGCCTGTAGCATAACCAACATAACCGGATGTATTTTCATACAAATTATATGATTTATCTAAATATAATCCTGTAATCCATTTATCCATTTCATTGTATTGAATAGATGGCATCCATTTCCCAACATACGCATCAATAGGCTGATATGTATTCTCATGCAAATCCACTAGCCATTCAGTCGGCATAGATGATGCAAAATTGTTTCGACGATCAATATCTAATAATGTATTACTAGGATCGATAATTACTTCATTTGGAAAAGATGAAACTTGATATTTTAATGTGTCACTATATCGCCAAAGATGATCTTCCCATCGTAGATAATGACTTTCCCCATTCTCTAGGATCGTTTCAATATCAAGTGGCATGAAACGATTCCCATTTTGTTTAAGGACCAATTCAATATCCCAATTTCCATTCGAATTATTGGATTTATTAAATGATTCGATGCTATAGTCTAATATACGAGTATCATGAAGCCATGGGTCAAAAAACCAATCTAATTTTTTCCCTGATGATTCTGACATAATTTCTCTAAACCTTTGTTCATTAGTATGCTTCAATTTCCATGTTTTATAATACAGTTGCATGCCCTTTAAATATGCTTCTTCACCTAAAAGATATAATAATTCTCGATGCATTTGGGCTGGCTTGCTATAAGCATTATATCGATATCCATTTCCGGTTTTGAATCGATAGGACGATCGAGAGATTGGCTCATCATCTCCACTTGTTATATACCTGATCATGGACCAATGACCTCTATCGATTTGGTCTGTCATTTTTCCATATTTTTTCATCCAATCACTTTGATTTGATTGGTCATTTCCACCTTCATAATAATGTTGCATATACCATGCGGTTTGAAATGTGGTAAATCCTTCATCCAACCATGCTTCATCTACTTCATTATTACCAATGATACCATAAAACCAAATATGTCCTATTTCATGAACAATTAAACTTTCTCTATCACTTCCATTCATGACTAGCATTGGATATTCCATACCACCACTTCTTAACCGGTCTGTTATTGTGATTTGTGGATAAGGATAAGACCCAAATTTATCTGATAACCATTCCACAGCTTGGATAGATTTTGCTAGAACTTTTTTTGTCCAATTTTCACCTCTAGAAGCGTTATATAAAACATGTAATTCAGTTCCCAACACTTCGCCGGACTCGTATAGATAATCTTCCGATGCAACCCAAGCAAAATCATGAACATTGTCAGCAACAAATCGAACCTCCCGTCTTTGCGTTGAATCGATATCTGCTTGGTCTTCATTAAAAATATCAAGCCATACATTATAATCAATGGAAGTATCTACTCGGACAGATTCCCATCCGGGGTCACCTGAAACAACAGTTCCTGTTGCTCCTACAATGTAACTGGTGGGAACATTCAAGGTCACATCAAATGAACCAAATTCTCCGTAGAATTCACCCGATGCATGAAATGGATCATTATGCCAACCATTCTCATCATACACCACCATCTTTGGATACCACTGCGCCATATTGTATTGCCCATCCACAAATCCTGCACGTTCTGCCATTTTCCCAACATGATGAACCCAATCTAAATAAATTGTAATAGAATCTCCTGGAAATAAAGGGGAGTTTAATGTTGCTTTCAGGATGGTATCATCAATTATCATTGTATCTAATTTATTTTCATTCTTGGACGTGATTTGGAAATGGGAAACATCAATTTTGCTCTCATAACCTTTTAACCCACTTTTGAACATTTTTGCTCTCCAAGGGCTCCCTTGTCCTCCTAGATATTCCCTATATTTGACAGATCCAATCTGAAAAGCATTTGGATATAAATGCATATATATTTCATTTAATTCATCTGGAGATTGATTGATATACACAATTTCAGAATTACTATGCAATTCTTGAGCAGGATGCCGAAGTTCAACATTCATTTTTGTATGAACATCTTGTTGCCAATAGGATTGCCCCCAAAGCAATGAAAATGCAAGGAAAATTGACGTATTCATCCAACCGTAGTATTGTTGCATTGTATTTCTTTTTAGACTAAAGATAAGGTTTTAAATCGTTATAGAAAAAGGATTCGGATCTGGGTCCAACATATCGCTTAACAATATAACCATTTCTATCTATGATAAATGTGGTTGGGATACCATTAATTCTTTTCCCTGTCACTTCACCATAACGAGCCGTAACAGCTTGTGTTTCATTATTATCAATATCTGTTAAAAGAGTATAATTCATCTTATTTGCATTGACAAATTTTTGAATTTTATCCGCACTTCCCGATGTAAGTGTTACACCAACAATTTCTAAACCATCATTGTTGTATTTTTCCATCAAATTAACGAAGTCTGGAATTTCTCTCCTACATGGTGGACACCAAGTACCCCAAAAGTTGAGCATAATAACTTTTCCTTTAAAATCACTTAATTTAAACCACGATCCATCTAATTTAGATAAAGTAAAATCAGGTGCTTTTACAGCATTGGCAGGTAGTTTTGGCTGTTTGGGTTGTACTGATTTTTTAACAAATTTTTCAGGTGGACTATTGCTCTTCTGGCTACACCCAACTGCAAGGGTTACAATGCTAATCAATATGATAGCTAATATTTTTTTTATGTCATTCATTATGATTTCCTTATTGAAAATTGAATTATTTATCTTTATTTGAAAATTCTTTTAAGCCCTGGTCTAAAAAATCTACAAACTTATCAGGAATGTAACCACCTTCAGCGGAAAGAGTAGATTCATCTTTGGGATCTAAGATTACGTAATAGGGTTGACTTGCAACCTGATATCTTTCAAATTGCATTTGGGCAAATGTTTTACTTAAATCCGTATTTTTATCTACATAAAGTCGAACGAGTACCATTTTTTCGAATCGTTTTTTTACTTCATTTTTTGGAAATACGCGTCTTTCCATTACGCGGCAATTGGCACAATATATTCCAGTAAAATCTACAAAAAGCGGTAATCCCTTTTCCTGAGCCATTTGAAGAGCGCCCTTATAATCATCGACAAACCATCCTTCTGCTTGTGCAATTTCATCTTCACTTGGTGATGGAGGTACTAATGCTTCGATGATTTCATCAACAATACGTGGAAGTCCATCCGCATGATATGTTGGAGCAGCCATCATGGATGTATAAATGGGCCAAAGAATAATGACAGTAAGCCCTACACCTACATATCGGCTTTTTGCTACTTGAAATGGATTCTTTTTCTCCCCTTGTCCGATGGTATAAAACCCTAATAAATATGCGATTAAGGCTAACCCGACAATGAGGAAAAGACCTAAAACGATATTTCGTGGTAATAACCCGATATTCCATTGCATATCAGGAACCCATAAAAATTTGATCGCTGCAGCCAATTCGATAAACCCAAAAATTATTTTCATCGTTTCCATCCAGTATCCAGAATTTGGCATTTTAGATATGGCAGATGGGAATAAGGATAACGCAACAAATGGCACAGCAAAAACCACTCCATAAACTAACATTCCAAATAAACTGGTCATAATTGCCCCAGCAGTTCCAGTGGCTGCCACGACTAAAAGAGATCCTACAACGGGAACCGTACAGGAAAATGATGTAATTGCAAACGCTACTCCGAGGAAAAAAGCACCTACAAATGTACTTTTTGAAGTACGCCCAGCTTTATCCGTTTTATTAACAAGCCAACCTGGTGGAATAATATTGATAGCACCGAACATCCATAAGGCAAAAAAGATAAATACAACACCTAAAGCCAAGTTTACCCAAGGATTTGTTGCAATTATATTTCCAAGATTTGCATAACTTGTTTTAGTTGCAATATCTGCTACACCATATGACAAACCACCCACAACCAAACCAGTAAAAACGAATGTTCCAATAATACCCAATCCATAAAAGGATGCTACTGTAACTCTACTTGAATCTTTTTCTTCAGCATGTTTTCCAAAAAATGAAATAATAATAGGTAACATAGGATATACGCACGGCATTATCCATGAAAGCATAGCTCCGCCAATAGCTAATAAAAATAATCCCCAAAGAGAAAAACCTGAGTCACCTTTGTCTTGTATCACATCATCTTGACTAAATGTAAGATTTTCATATCTCGCTTGGCCATCTTCTACAATCAGTGTGGCAGTTGCAGTTTTTGTGGTGGGAGGATAACAAATCTGAGCATTACAAATTTGATAAAACACATCAGCTGATATTTCATATTCGCCCGGTGTGATTGATTTTCTTAGTTTGAATTCTGTTGTAAAAGTGGTCGTTCCTTCATGGAAATATGTTTCTGTATCAAACCCAGAATCGTATGCATGATGTGGCTCTGGTTCCTGAACGGGTTTAGTTTCTGAAATGGCATTCCCATATATTTCTATAGCTGTTTGAAGTGGACCTTCCGCCGATTCATAAATGGAATAAATATGCCATTCATCTTCTGCATGTAAAGTAATGTCCATTTTAACAATTTCTCCTGCTCGGGCTATATCATTAATTGTAGCTGTAATTGTTGCAGGATTTTGAATTTGTCCCCAAAGAAAACTCAACATGGGGATAATCAATTGAAAATATTTCATTGTAAACTTTTTCTTTCTAATTATGCTTGCGGCGGCTGATTGAACCAATTTTTTATTTTAAATGATAAACTATTTCGTTTCTTATATAATTGATTGAATTCATCAAGTACATCTTTTGCTGCTTTTTGGCCATTTTCGAACAATTGATCAAATTGATTGAATTCTGACCAATGGAGCCCAAGTACATCCGGGCGAATAAGAATATCTGCATCTGAAGCCAATTTCGTTTTTAATGCTAATGAAGTAATAGTTTCGGATCGTTTCATTATATCAATCATATTTGGATCTTTGAGCTCTTCTAAATCTCTACGAGATATATCTATGGCTATTGTAATGTCTACCATTGGTTGTAAAACGGGTACAGGGATAGGCATACTTACACCTCCATCAACTAACATTTGATCATGTGAAATGGTTGGTTCTATAAATCCTGGTATTGTAGAACTTTGCACAATTGCTTCAAGCACATCTCCTTTCGAATAAACAATACTTTCCGTTGATTGAAGGTCTGTAGCCATAATATGCATGGGAATTTTTAATGCTTCAAAGGAATCAACCGGGATTAAAAAGGATAGTGCTTCTTCCATTTTATCCTTTTTAAGTAATGATACTCGGTTTAAACCCATCATAATAACATAATGATCTTTCACTTTTTTAGCGACTTGAGAGAAAAGGGTATCTGGACTTCTGTCAGCTAGCAGAGATCTTTTCTCAAACTTATCCAATACGCCAGACTCTAGGAATTCACGAAATCTATTTTCGACCCATTGTATATCTAATGTTGCAGAATACATTGTTCCAATAATTGCACCAGCACTTGTTCCAGCCATTTGATCGATTGGAATATGTTCATCGTGCAGAACGCGAAGAACACCAATGTGGGCGGCGCCTCTGCCGCCGCCACCGCCTAATGCTAGTCCAATAGTTGGACGAGTCATTTAATCCAGCACTTTGCCTTTCGTGGACATTTTAGCTGTCATTTCAACACGTTCATGTGGATTATCTCGTCCATCTCTAGGAGAATTCACAATCATATCTACAAATTCCATCCCTTGGACCACTCTACCAAAAACAGTATACTGATGGTCTAGTTGGGGTACATCCGCTACACAGACAAAAAATTGACT
>JABHUQ010000070.1 GCA_018658715.1 Fidelibacterota bacterium | reverse complement strand
TTATTAAATGATGGATATACAGTACTTGGGATAGATAATATGAACGATTATTATGATCCATCCCTGAAGCAAGCTCGGTTAAATCAATTAACGAAATACAGTGAATTCTCATTTGCTAAAATCGATATTGCAGATTTAAAACAATTAGATTATTTCTTTTCAGTATTTCAACCAGATCGTGTAGTAAATCTAGCCGCACAGGCGGGTGTACGCTATAGTCTTGAAAATCCACATGCCTATATTGAATCTAATGTTAAAGGGTTTATGAATATTCTGGAATGCTGTAGACATCATAAGACAAAAGGTCTTATTTATGCGTCCAGTTCATCCGTCTATGGTGGCAATGAAAAAATTCCATTTTCTGTGGATGACAGGGTAGACCATCCTATTTCAATTTATGCAGCCACTAAAAAATCAAATGAATTAATGGCTCATACCTATAGTCATTTGTATGGACTTCATACAACAGGGCTACGGTTCTTTACTGTCTATGGACCCTGGGGCCGTCCGGATATGGCCATGAATATTTTTGCGAATAAAATTCATAATGGTGAATCTATACCTGTGTTTAACCATGGAAATATGAAACGGGATTTCACCTATATAGACGATATTATTGCAGGAACTCGTTCTGCCATAGAATTCAATGCGAAAAATGAAATTTATAATTTGGGGAATAATAATTGGGAAAATTTAATGGATATGGTTGCCTTGTTAGAAAAGTCTCTAGGGGAAAAAGCAATTATTGATTTTCAGGATATACAACCGGGAGATGTAGAAAAAACATACGCAAATATTTCAAAATCTAAACAAGACTTAGAATATGAACCAACCACATCCCTTGACATTGGAATACCAAAATTTATTCAATGGTTCAAAGAGTATAATGATATTTGATGTAGCTATAGCTTGGGAAGCATTCATCGCTCTTTTTTTTAACCTGCTATTCCCGTATCATCATCTTGTTTAAGCAAATACCTATTATATTAATTCTTTCTTCAATTATTTACATTATTGGAATAAAACCAGTCCGCCTCATGCTGAATGAACAAGTATTATTTCCATTAGTAAAAAAGTGGGCTCCTGAGAAAAATGTACAATTACAAAGTAATGATGTAGCAGTAGTGTATATGTCCCAAAACAAATCATCTGTAGAACCTACATCCATTATATTCCCATTCGGGGGTTTCTATTGTGTCCCAATGCTATTACTTGTATTGTTGAAAAAAGGTTTATGGATAAAATATTTCACAGCATTTCATTTAGGATTATTTGGAATATCATTCTTATTATTTCCTTTCCTAGGTCCAAAATTAGGCAATTTTTTAAGTGGGCTATCCCAAACCATGACTATGATTATCGGATTTTCGATTACCATTTTAGCTGCTAATAGAAATCAGTATATAAATGGTAGTTAAATGGTAGTTGGATATAGTAAGTATAAAAATAACATATAGTTATATACTATATACATAAAATGTAATTACAGTAAAATAATAATATATTAATATTAATATATTAATAAAACAGGGTAGCGAATAAGGTAGTTGATTATTATTATACTTAGTGTAAGTTCACTTATAGATATTATGAACATTTTCCATCGAAATTATTAAAAACGGACTTTAATTACTGTGAGTAGCATATATCGCAAGGGTCGTGACGGCTATTATTACTATCAGACCTATATTTATAATCCCGAGACTAAAAAAAAGGATAAACGGATATTTCACTCACTGAGTACAAAGGATCCAATTGAAGCTGAAACGAAGCAAAATGAATTGGACATACAGTATGAGAAACAAAACGATATCAAATCCAATTCTTCAAAGCGTTCTTATAATTTCAAATTAAAATCAACAATAGCCATTATTGTTGGAATAATTGCTATCACAACTCTACTAGTTCAATATTTCAGCCCAAATACTGTTAAACAAAATAACAGGCCAACAATAATCGAACAAAGTGATATTATAATCGAAGATAAAATTGATGTTATTCCTAAAGTCGCTGTACCTGTAAAACCCATAATTAATGAACAAATAAATTCTAAAATAGAAAAAATACCAGATGTTATAAAAACTACTCCAGAACCAGAAGTGGCAGAACCTAAAGTAATCATTCCAAAATATACTGTTGAGCGAGTTGAAAAATTATCCGATGCATTCAAACAGGGCAAGGTATATGTGACAATAGACAAAAATTCAAGTAATGACAGCCAGCGTTTGCTCTGTGAAAATCTCACGAAACGCTATAGTGAATTTTCTAATATTGTAATTTGCCTTTATGCCAATAACCGTGCCGGTAAAGAACTTGCCAGGGGAAATGATGAAGCAGTCAGCGTAGAAGAACAAAAACGATCCTGGCTGGCTATGTATACCTATAATTCGGTGGAAGGTGAATATTTTGACGATAACCCCAGTGGTTATCTCGGCATTTATTAAATAATGAATAACCAGGACTTAACTATGAAAAATATATTTCACATAATAATTATCTCCACAGGTCTTTTATTAGGTCAAACGGGGGAACAAATCAAACAAGCCAAAGAAGTCATTTCGCGGACTGGTATGTCTGAGAGTCAGGCAAAAGATGCAGCCAAGGCACAAGGCTACACAGATAAACAGATTGATGCTGCCATTCAAAAAGAGAAAACTTCGAAAACGGGATTCGGAGAATCTGTACCCGAATCTGCAGAAAAGATTGGGCTACCGGAACTTGGAAAATCCAATGAAGTTGTGCAGGGTCAACCTGCGTTAGAGACCATGGAACCCATTACAGGTGAAGAATTACCTATTATGGGTGAAGATGACTTGGAAATTGTGGATGAATCAGGGTTGAATATTGAATCAGAAGCACAACCTGCTCGACGCGGATTGACCTATTTTGGTTATGATATTTTTGCACGGGATCCTGCTTTATTTCAGGCCACATCTGTTGGCGCCGTGGATCCAAATTACCTTATTGGTCCCGGTGACGAAATTATTGTTATGCTCTGGGGTGAAACCCAATTCCGTCAGGTACTCCCAGTGGATCGGGAAGGCTTTGTGTTTATTCCTGAGATCGGACAGGTATTTGTCAATGGCTTGAACCTCAATCTTCTGGAATCAAAACTATTCAGGGTATTTTCCCAATCGTATGCAAGTTTAAACCCGCAGGGGCGAACGCCCACCACCTTCCTGGATGTGAGCCTTGGCAATTTGCGCCCCTTGAGAATCCAGGTTTTGGGCGAAGTAGCCCAACCGGGCGCTTACACCGTAAGTCCTTCAGCGACACTCTTTTCAGCTCTATACTACTTTAATGGACCTACGACTCGGGGTTCCCTCAGAGACATTCAGTTAATACGCGGTGGTAAGAAAATAGCATCCATTGATTTTTATGATTATTTGCTCACGGGGAAAAAGCCCAAAGACCAGAAATTGCAGTTGGATGATGTTATTTTTATTCCACATCGATTGAAAACTATTACCATAGAAGGAGAAATCAATCGTAGCGGTAT
>JABHUQ010000069.1 GCA_018658715.1 Fidelibacterota bacterium | reverse complement strand
TGTCCCTTTTAAAACAAGAAACATTTCTTCACTTACATGATGATTATGGAAGGGCCAAGATTTTTTACCAGGTGGAATAATAGTAATATTGTAACCTAATTGATTTGCGCCTATTTTACTTCCTACATCTGCGTATTGAGCTTTAAATCCGCCATGTTCATGGCCTTTGAACTCAGTGATATCCTCAACATTTATTAGTGGTTTCATATTATTCTCCATATTTAATTATTGAATAGGTTGTTCATTTTAATGATTTTAGACCAACGCAATACATTCTATAGAAATGTGTATTCCTTTAATTGGCATGCCTACAATGGGCGTTGATCTTGTTGGGGGGTTATTTGGGAAAAACTCAACAAAAAGATCATTTAGTTTTGCGAAGTTATTTGCATCACAAAGCCAAATTGTCGTTTTAACAACTTTACTCATATTGCTATCGCAATGCTCAAGCAATGTTGAAAGATTGTTGAATGCTTGTCGAGCTTGCGATTCAAAGTCGTCTCCAATAAGCTCACCCGAATTATAATCAACACCAGCTTGACCAGATATATATAATGTATTTCCGGCCCGCACAACATGTGAATAAGTATTTGCTATTTGAACATTGATATTTGTTAAGTCTGGAATTTCATGATTTATGTCCATTTTTTGTCCTTTATTATTTAAGATCTTGTCTTTGATTTTAAGGCTAAACCCCGAGAATTCGTTTCACCGCCAAAGCACAATTCCCCGGGTCTAAAACCGTTAAGACCGGTGTATTACTTGGCATTTGTAAGGTGGAATGAATATTTACCAGCATATCCGATTTATCGGAAAATGGCGGACAGCCTAAAGTTGGGAAATCACAGTTGGCCGCCACAAATCCAGATAATGCGTTTGATCGTCCAGCGATGGTGATATATACAATATCTTTTTCATCTTTATTCGCAGTCAAAATTTCCAAGACTTTTAATGGTTGTTTATGTGCTGATGCTGCATGCTGTTCCCAGGCAATGGCATATTCATCTAGCTTATTGGTGATCTTTTTTGCGTGTGGTTCATCTGACGTGGAACCCATTATTAGTATTGTTTTCATGTTCTTTCCTTTTTAACCACGAAGTCACAGAGAGCACATAAAATATCTCCGCGCACTCTGCGTTTCTGTAGTTTAAAAAAATCCTTTTAAGTTTTTGATCATTCGTTCATTCACAGGCTTCCCTGCATCAGGAAATGGAAATACTCCACCCGTAATTGTTTCATATAAATAGATGTAGCGACTCGACAATTCAGTCACTAATTCTTCCGGTGCATCCGGCAATGTTTCATCATTATATGGATCGCAATTATCGACAAACCAGAGCCGTAGAAACTCCTTATCAATATTCTGGGGATTCTTCCCAACAGCCATCCGTTCATCATAGGTTTCAGCAATCCAATATCGGCTGGAATCAGGAGTATGAATTTCATCAATAAGTCGGATTGCACCATCTTCATCTCGCCCCATTTCATATTTCGTGTCGACCAAGATCATACCATTTTCCGCTGCTTTCTTTTGTCCGAAGGAAAATAGTTCCAGCGCCTTATAGCTGCAATAATCCCAATCTTCCTGTGTCATCCATCCTCCGCTGACAATTTCATCTGGAGAGATGGGACGATCGTGATGTTCTTCCTTGGTGGTGGGCGTGAGCATGTTGGCTTTGAGCTTTTGATTCTTCACCAATCCTTCCGGCAGGGTATTGCCGCAGTACTCTCGATCGCCATTATTATAAACGGTCCATAGGGCTGTGCTGGTGCTGCCGGTGATATATCCACGAACTACAAACTCTATGGGAAAAACATCACATTTTTTTGCAAGTGTTACATTGGGATCAGGAATGTCAATCACATGATTTGGGATAATATCTTTTGTCTGATCAAACCACCATGCGCTGGTGAGATTGAGCACTTGTCCCTTAAATGGAATGGAAGCGAGAACTCGATCAAATGCACTTTGACGATCTGTGGTAATGAGTGCAACCTTGCCGCCAAAATCATATTGATCTCGCACCTTGCCGATGCGCCGATCCGAGAATCCACCGGACAAAGCCGTCTCTGTTAAGGTGTTATTCAGTTCCGCTTTAATGCGGTCTTTGTATTGTTCAGTTGATTTTATAGCATTCATGAGATAGTGGGTTGAATAATATGTGTGTATCCAAAATTTCCTTTAAAATAGTCTCAAAATTACCGCCATTTATGGTCACATTCCATATGACGCCACGTTTAATTTCGGAAATGTCGCCAATTTCAAATCGCTCCGTCAAGGATTCGAGTTTTGCCCGACCGATCATATCTTCTTTTTGCCGAACTAGAAGCGATGCGATATTTTCTGTGGTTGAAGTTTTGCTAATAAATTCCTTATTGGAATTGTAAAGCTCGCCAGTTTTGTCAATTTTTTTCAAGAT
>JABHUQ010000068.1 GCA_018658715.1 Fidelibacterota bacterium | reverse complement strand
TTCGAATCTCTCTACCCCGACACAAAAAGGTTTGCACGAAAGTGCGAACTTTTTTTTTATAAATTATTATGAGAACTCCCAAATTGGAGTTCCCTGCCCGCCTAAGTCGTTCAGGCGGGGAATCTCTCTACCCCGACACAAAAAGGTTTGCACGAAAGTGCGAACTTTTTTTTATAAATTATTATGAGAACTCCCAAATTGGAGTTCCCTGCCCGCCTAAGTCGTTCAGGCGGGGAATCTCTCTACCCCGACAGAAGAGAATGTCGTATCTTTCTCAATAAAAGCCCTGTCTTCGGAGGGGGCTTTTTAGTTGTAGGGTTTGAGGGGATCGTAAGGTCCTTCCCAAATGGAGGTAGATAGTCATAATTTTAATTTTATGTTTGTTTTTTACTCAATTCTCATAAATCCATTTGAAAGCCCCATTGTATTTCTCTATTAGGGGGAAATGAAAAATTACTTACGCCACCAAGCAATATAAACATTCGCATTATTTACCCTGTCTGTATTAATATCTATTGTAACCATTGAATTAATCAGAGGTCTTTTATCAAGTGAACATTTTTTATGAGTTTATCAGAAGCACAATTACGATTAAAAATTAATAATCTATTAAAGGAAGCTGGATGGCTTCTTGATGGCGAACGAGATGACAATGTAAAAGTTGAGTATCCAGTTACTGTTATCAATACAGATGATGATGGGAATGAAATCAAAACCCATAAATCTGCCGACTATGTTTGCTTTGATAAAAATAATCGACCAATCGTAGTAATTGAAGCGAAGCGTGAAGATAATAATCCATTAGTAGGCAAGGAACAAGCACGAGAATACGCTGAATCATTAAACGTCCGATATGTTTATTTATCAAATGGTATTGTTCATTACTTCTGGGATATGGAAGAAGGGAATCCCCATATTGTCCAACAATTCTCAACTCCCAAATCATTAGAGTTGCGAGAAACTTTTATCCCAAACACACATACGCTTATCAATGAATTAGTAGAAAATGACTATGTAGCCATTACCCAAAAGCCTAACTATGCCACTGACCCACGATATTTGGATGAGCTTACTCGTGATGATTTCTTAAGAGAAAATTCTTTAATGTTACTACGGGATTATCAATTAAAGGCTGTCCAATCCATCCAACAGTCTGTCAATAATGGGAATAAACGTTTCCTATTTGAAATGGCAACGGGAACGGGAAAAACACTGATTGCTGCAGCCGTCATAAAATTATTTTTACGCACCAGTAATGCAAAACGAGTTTTATTCCTTGTGGATAGGATTGAATTAGAAGAACAAGCGGAAACAGCTTTTAAAAAATATTTGAAAAATGATTGGCAAACAGTAGTCTATAAACGTGCACGTAATAATTGGCACTCTGCTAATATTGTAGTGACAACAGTGCAATCTTTAACGAACAAATATGCACAGGAATTTTCTCCTACAGATTTTGACTTAGTTATATCAGACGAAGCCCACCGTTCCATAGGCGGGAATGCACGAGCGGTATTTGAATATTTCATAGGATATAAATTAGGTTTAACAGCCACACCGAAAGATTATTTAAAAAACATTCAAAACATTGATGAGCGTGACCCAAGAGAAATCGAAAGACGACAACTCTTGGACACCTATGAAACGTTTGGTTGTTCTTCTGGTGAACCTACATTTCGTTATTCATTGATTGATGGTGTAGATGACGGTTTTCTCATTAACCCCATCGTGGCAGATGCTCGAACTGAAATCACAACCCAATTACTTTCCGATAAAGGATATTCTATTCAAGTTCCCAATGAAGAAGGTGAGTTGGAAGATGCCATATTTTCACATCGTGATTTCGAGCGAAAATTTTATTCTGATAAAACGAACCGAGTTTTCTGCGAAACTTTTATACAAAACGCACTTTGTGACCCCATTAGTGGAGAAATCGGCAAAACAATTATTTTCTGCGTGAGCCAAAAACATGCAGGACGCATTACACAAACATTGAATAAAATTGCGCATGAACAATTCCCTAATAAATACAATTCGGATTTTGCAGTTCAGGTGACATCAAGTGTAACAAATGCCCAGCAGTTTACCATCAATTTTGCACATAATAACTTGAATGGTCACACCAAATGGGTTGACTCTTATAAATCGAGCAAAACCCGTATTTGTGTAACTGTGGGCATGATGACCACAGGATACGACTGTCAAGATATTTTAAATTTATGTTTAATGAGACCTATCTATTCACCGACGGATTTTGTTCAGATTAAAGGTCGTGGGACTCGGACATTTACCTTCCAATACGCTCAAAGAAATGAATTGGGTGAAATGATTCCAAACCAGTTTAAAAAAGTGAAGTTTAAGGTTTTTGACTTCTTTGCTAATTTTGAATATTTTGAAGAGAAGTTTAATTATGATGAGGAATTGAAAATCCCAAAACCAGGCAAAACAAGAAAGCCTGTTGAACCACCACCGCCACGAGAAGAATATGATAGTGAACGACGTGACCCTTTAAAAGATTTTAAAATTAAATCACCTGACGGTGAACATTGGAAAATTGACTTTAAATATTGGGGATACTTCACTGAAAAATTAAAAGACCATGAAGTTGTTGAGCAGTTTGTAATGGATGGTAATATGAAGGCGGCAGAAGATTATGTTCGGAAACATGTTTTTGATAAGCCAGAAGAATTTTTTACTTTAGATAAATTAAGAAAATCTGTCCAAGTGGATAGGCGACTATCCTTACGTGAATTATTAGAGCGGGCATTTGATTTAATTCCGCATTTCAAAACTAAGGCTGAAAAACTGGATGAAGAATGTGACAAATTTATATCTATCTATAAGCCAGATCCCGAGCAAGTGCTTCATATTCGTAATTTTTTACGAGCCTATATTATTGATGGAGCGGTTAGGGATATTGTAGAGTCACAGGAGTATGGACGATTTGCCACCAATCCAATCAGAGATGATTTTAAAGCATTAAAACCCGAATGGCGGGAACGTATTCCCATGTATGTCCATGATTATATATCCATAAGCGAATTTAAATAAAGGTAAGCATGTTAGATCAAGAAACAAAAAGACGCATAGACTCATGCCGTGATATGCTAGTGGGAAAAATCCCTGACCCAAAATCACAGGTGGAGCAAATTACCATTGCACTCATCTATAAGTTTATGGATGATATGGACAAAGAGTCCGTGGAGATGGGCGGAAAAGCATCCTTCTTTACAGGAGATTATGCCAAGTATTCTTGGACAGCCATTTTCGACCCACGCATTGGTGGACACGAACTCACCAAGCTTTACGGGGAAGCCATCGAAAAGATGAATCAGAACCCCAATATTCCCCAACTCTTTCGGGATATCTTTAAAAATGCTTATCTGCCCTATCGTGACCCTGAAACGCTGAAACTCTTCCTGAAAGAAATCAACAATTTTGATTATTCCCACAGCGAAAAACTGGGTGATGCTTTTGAATATCTCTTGTCGTTTATGGGCACACAGGGCGATGCGGGACAATTTCGCACCCCACGGCATATTATCGATTTTATCGCTGAAGCGGTGAACCCCCAGAAACACGAAACTATCCTTGATCCAGCCTGTGGAACAGCGGGATTTCTCATTTCTGCCTATAAGCACATCCTGAAAGCCAACGATAATGGGAAGAAACTGACACCCACAGAACGGAAGCGGATGTTATCCAATTTTACAGGATACGACATTTCTCCCGATATGGTGCGACTGTCTTTGGTGAATTTATACCTCCACGGATTCCAAGACCCGAAGATTTTGGAATATGACACCTTAACCAGTGAAGAGCGGTGGAATGAGTCTGTGGATGTGATTCTTGCCAATCCACCTTTTATGACACCCAAAGGTGGGATTCGTCCCCATAAACGCTTTTCTATCCAAGCCAAGCGGAGTGAAGTGCTATTTGTGGATTATATCGCAGAACATTTGAACCCCAACGGACGGGCAGGAATTATTGTGCCTGAAGGCATTATTTTTCAGTCATCCAATGCCTATAAGAATTTGCGGAAAATGCTCATTGAAGATTATCTCTGGGCGGTGGTGAGTTTACCTGCGGGCGTATTCCAGCCTTATTCGGGTGTAAAGACATCCATTCTATTTTTGGATAAAACCAAGGCAAAACAAAATGATTCTATCCTATTTGTGAAAGTGGAAAATGACGGCTTTGACTTGGGTGCACAAAGGCGGCCCGTTGATAAAAATGATTTGCCCGAAGCTTTACGTATTTTAGGTATGGAGAATATGGAGTCCATCGACTATGTCGATGGTGCATTGACACAGTCAATGCAGTCCAAAAACAAGCCCATAGCCCATTGGGTA
>JABHUQ010000067.1 GCA_018658715.1 Fidelibacterota bacterium | reverse complement strand
ATTTAACGGACAATCGCGGAATACTCAATGTGCCTGACTTTTTAGGAAGAAATGTCCACGATAGAACACGCGAACTTGTCATTCGCCCATTCACCCATTGAATATTCGTTTGTTGCCCCGGCCCACTGACTAAATCAAAATCTTTGAGAATAGGTGAAATATCTACATCGGGCATATCGTCTGAGTCTACTGCTTCAATTTTAAATGTAACAGTCTCCCCTATTGTAATCCATGTTGAATCTACTGTAGCATTAATCGTTTGCCCACTTAGGTTAGAGCTAATCATAAATGCCCAAATCATTGTTGAAATGCTCCATTTGACGTATCGCATTTTAATTACCATTGTTTTTCGAAGATAAGGTCCAGATTAGGATCTTGGAACTGGTCATATTACCATTGAATCATTTGATGTTTGTTTACTAACTACTATGATGTCCTTTTTGATGGGAGATATGTTCAATTCAGCAAACGAGAAAGATAAAGCAAAAACCACATTTATGATAATTTTTACACTCATCAATTATTCTGACTTTTGTAGAGTTTCCAAAGCCCGCTTACCATCTAAAAGCTCCATTATTGGAAATGAATTGAAAGGACTGATATTTATTGCTTCACCATTTTCATTCCAGTACTCCAGATTCCGTTTTTTACCATTTTCCCATAGTATCACCATTTCTTTCTGACCATTGGAATACCAACTAATCATTGGTCCATTCAAAATACCATTCTCAAATTTTTCGTCTAAAATCTTTGACCCATTCAGGTCCCAATGCATCCAGGTTCCATTTTTCTTGCCATCCGTGTAATTCCCTTCTTCTTTTTGTCCATTCTCATACCAAAAAGTAGATAAACCATCTTTTTTCCCATGCTTGTATTTACCATCAACCGTCTTCTTTCCATCATTATTCCATTCAATATGTTTACCATGTGGGACGCCTTTTACATATTTAGTTTCTGATATCTTATTCCCAGTTTCCTTGGAAAGATCAAAGGCAATACCCGTAAATGGTTTATCATCATTTTGCTTAAATTTTTTCCCACCATATTCATCTAAGTACTTTATGTTCATCTTGGATTGTGGAAATACAGTAGATGTAATAAACAGAAGTGATGTGAAAATTAGAAATATCTTTTTCATATCTAAGTCCATATCCAAATCTAACCATCATCCCAATAACAAAAAACCCCACGAATGTGGGGCTTGATAGTTATTTTATCAATTATTTAATCACCTACACCTTCTTGCCTCGAACCGAATGAGCCAATCACTGCATTAGATCCGGACTGGGTTCCTTTATCATAATCCCAATGCCAGACCGTATTGTCTGCGCGTTGGTGAGTGATATTGGCAGTACCAGTATTAAAACGCCATTCGCCATCTGCATCTGCATTTTCGCTTGTAGCATCATAACCAGCTGGTTTTGTTTCTAAAGCGGTAAACGGATTTGTTGGCCAACTTCTACGTCCATTAGCCATTAGCTGTTCTGTCGCAAACGTTTCTAGACCTGATGTAATTTGGGAAATGACTGCATCTTCGGCTGCTTCAGCTTTTACTACGTAAGTTTTTTCTTCAATCTTAACTCCATCACTATTCCAACGAATCCACAATCCATCTTGTTTATCATCTTTGAAAGTTCCTTCTTCTTTCTTCTGTCCATTCTCATACCACTCAGTAAATAAACCATTTGGTATACCATCTTTGTAAGTTTCTTCTTTCTTCTTCTGTCCATCATCATACCACACAGTCCATAATCCATCTAGTTTCCCATCTTTGAAAGTTCCTTCTTCTTTCTTCGTTCCGTTTTCTCTCCATTCAGTAGATAATCCATCTTTTTTCCCATTCTTCCAAGTTTCTTCACCCCACTTATTTCCATTACCAAACCAACCAGTAAATAATCCATCTTTTTCACCATCCTTGTAAGTTCCTTCATAAGACTTCTGCCCATGTATATAGTAATCCTCATATTTAACAGCTTCTATTATATTTCGTGTTTTTTTATGGTAAGTAATACTTTTGATATTTCCATTACTATATCTCTCTGTAATATCTAAAATAAGTTGTTGAGACAACCCAACTGAAATAAATAATATAGTCAGTAATAATCTTTTCATAATTAATTCCTTACTCAAATCTACAACCAGACCCAAAGTTTCTACAATGGGGAGATTTAAGTATTTTCGCGTGTTTTCATTAAGTATTTTTGACTACTTAAGGGAAGTAGTGGTATTCCACAAAAAAACTCTCGTGTAATTACGAGAGCCTTTTTGCATATTTAATGATGGTTAGATTATTTTAGTTTAAAATTGACAGGAATTGAAATCCAAACACCTACGGGACGTTTTCTCTGTTTTGCAGGTTTAAATCGAGTTTTTCTAATAGCTTCCATCGCAGCTTCATCTAGTCCAGTATTTGGAATACCTTTTAAAATAATAGTTTCTTTTACACGACCTTTTTCATCGATAAAAGCCTGTACAACAACAACACCTTCAATACCAGCATCTTGCTCGATTTCAGGGTATACAGGTCGAATACCACCTATTGCTCTTGGAGGGTCATCATATGGAATAAACTTTACCTTAGGGGCAGAAGGTGGTGGTAGTGGCGCATCCCAGTCGATTTCATCTATATACTCCTCATACTCGTAGGTGTATTTCTTTGTTGGAATTTGTTGAAGTTGTCCAAACTTTAATCTAAAATTGTATTTTATTAATTCAACAATTCTGTTTTTGGAATCGTATTTGGAAATGTATTTAGACTTTAACGACCCTTCTGAATCATATTTTGTCTGTTCAACTTGATTCCCATTGGAATCGTATGTGTAGATGGTTTTCCACATTAACGGCCCATCTGAATCATACCATGACCATTCAACTTCATTCCCGTTGGAATTGTATTTGGAGATGGTTTTCCAAATTAACGACCCATCTGAATCATAATTTGTCTTTTCAACTTGATTCCCATTGGAATCGTATGTGTAGATATATTTATCATCTATCGACCCATCTGAATCATACCATGACGATTCAACTTTATTCCCGTTGGAATTGTATTTGGAGATGGCTTTAGAGTCTAACGATCCATCTGAATCATACCATGACGATTCAAGTTCATTCCCATTGGAATCGTATCTGGAGATGGTTTTACTGATACCAATATAATTATTAGTCAAATTCCCATCTGAATCATACCATGACGATTCAACTTTATTCCCATTGGGATCGTATCTGGAGATGGTTTCCCCTTTGAAAATATCATTGAATTCACCAAACTTCTCTTCAAACTCATATATGGATTCTATCTGTGTCTTAACCCCCTTCATCGGATTCGGTTCATCATTTTTGTTTTGACAAAACCCAACAGAAAGGAATAGTAGTGATATAATAAATAATCTTTTCATAAATAACTCCTTACCCGAATCTACCCATCATTCCAGAAAAAATAAAAACCACTAATGTGGGGCTTAATGGTTTAATAATAATTCTATTTTATCAGGTCATCCAGATAGGCCTCTACCGAACTGACAGACCTACTTTCCAGGAATTTATCGTCTGCCCATACCCCAGAATCTGTTCTGCCACCAGTATAAGTCATAATACCCTGGCCGTGTCTGTTACCATCTTTCCACTCGCCTGCATATTTAGCACCACTTCTATATGTTAAAGTCCCCAAACCATATCTTGAGCCATCTTTCCACTCGCCTGTATACTTTTGGCCTTCCCATTCTCCCGCCCAAGTCACAGTCCCCTGGCCGTTTCTTTGATCATCTTTCCACTCGCCTACATATTTATTGCCATCAGCCCAAGTAAAAGTACCCTGGCCGTTTCTTTGATCATCTTTGAACTCGCCTACATATTTATTGCCATTGGCCCAAGTAAAAGTACCCTGGCCATGCTTTGAACCATCTTTGAACTCACCTACATATTTATTGCCATCAGCCCAAGTAAAAGTCCCCTGGCCGTTTCTTTGATCATCTTTGCACTCGCCTACATAT
>JABHUQ010000066.1 GCA_018658715.1 Fidelibacterota bacterium | reverse complement strand
TCAATGAAATACGATGGATTCATAATAGGGATATGTCCCTAATTTTATCTAGATGCGTCTGAAAAGAAATAGTCCAACGGATTTTGAGGAGATCCGTAATAATGGACTTCGTAATGTAAATGCGGTGCGGTTGATCGGCCCGTATTTCCTGTATAACCGATAATATCGCCCCGCTTCACTTTCTGCCCAGTACGAACTTTTAATTTAGACAAATGAGCATAAATCGTCGTATATCCATATCCATGATCAATTTTAATATGATTGCCAAAACCACCAACATAATAAGCTCTTCTTATTTTACCATCGGCAGGAGCATGAATAGGTGTTCCAGTTCGTACAGTAATATCTTGTCCTTGGTGAAATCTTTTTTTATGATCAATTGGATCATCTCTATAACCGTAAGATGAATTTAGATATCCACCATCAATAGGTCGAATGGATGGAATAGCTCGAATACGATCAACATCTGTTTTGACTTGATCATAGATATTTTCATAACTGATTAATTCAAGGTTTACTTTTCGAGATAATTTATCTATATCAAATTCAAGTGCTGTTAATTCTTTATTCACAGCAGGGGCTAGGTTATCCATGGATAATGATTTTTCAGACATAATACCACCAATACCTAACTGCCTAATTTCTTTATCAATATCTGGCATTCCCGCATACGTTCTAACAGCTTGGTCTTTTTCTTCCAATGCTAATATTTGACTATCAAGGAAGTCTAATCGGGTCTTTAATGCATCTAAATTTTGGGATACACTGTGGTAATTCTGTTTGAATTCAGCTAATCTTTTTTGGTACAGCAATTTACTTAAACTATCTGCACTAAAGAATAAGACTGCACCCAACAACACGATTACTGTCGACAAAATAGCAATAAATTGGACTCGGGAAAAATGCACTTGACTTACACCTTTCTCTGTCTCTCTATGGATAATATACCGACTGGTCGGAAAAATTTGTTTCATTTGAGATTATTTATGGTCCTCGGATTCCTAATTTTACAACGAATTAGTCAGTACTTTCAACCGGTTTATCATTAACATCTTCTTCAGAAATTAATTCTTCATTTGTAGATATTTCTTCCTGAATTTCATCAACTTCAATAAAATCTGAATCATCAGTACTACTTCCAATCGGTTCATCTACATCAGAATTCGAATCTAATTCCACCTTTTTCTCGAGAATCTTTTCTTTCAATTCATCAATTTTATCCACATAATTAAAAAAGTCGGTGTTCCCAGTGAAGTTTACAATATTATCTTCTTTGGCTTGGTCATAAACATGTTGTCCTAATAATTCGGTTTGTTTAACCATTTCTTTTCCTAATTGGTGAATATCCAATTTAATTTTTGAAACTCGGGTTAATTCTTCAGTCTTTGCAACAGCAACTTTACTCATTTCTTCAGCTTTTTCAACTGCTGAGCTTCCCCATTCTTTCATATTTTCTTTTAAATCATCCCATAATTTTGACATGGACTTTCCTCTTCTAAATTATTTTTATTATTACTGTAAAAAAAATTACATTCATTTATAGAAAAAACAAGCAGAATCCTAATACAGGAATTAATAGTATTTTTGTACTTAAGAAACATGAATCTCCCTTCAATCCTCAAAAGGATTATTTAAGGCAAAAGTCATGTTTTTATGCACTAAATAATCTCTCACTTGATTGCATACAGCTAAAGAAACACCCTCTTTTGCTTCCTTTGTTGATGCACCCAAATGGGGTGTTAAAATGCAATTAGGTAAATTTAAAAGTGGGTGATTTTCATCAATAGGTTCATTTTCAAACACATCAATTGCGGCTCCGGCTATAATTCCATGTATTAATGCGTGAGCTAAATCAGATTCATTAATAATACCACCTCTAGCAACGTTTATGATGCGAGCCGTTTTCTTCATCATTTTAAATCTATCTACATTAAATAAGTCTTTAGTATCCTTTACTAAGGGAACATGAAGTGTAATAAAGTCGGACTCCCGAGTTAACGTATCTAGATCGACAATTTTTAGATGTGAAGGATCAAAATCATCTTGAGTCAAAAATGGGTCATAGCCAATCATATTCAGACCAAAAGATTGTAATCTTTTTCTAACCTCACTACCAATTTTGCCGCATCCTACAATTCCAAGTGTTTTTCCAAATAATTCCGTACCCACTAAAGCATGGCGATTCCATTGCCCACGATTCAAACTTTCATGTCCTTGTGCTAGGTTGCGAGATACAGCTAAAATCATCCCTACAGTGTGTTCTGCAGCAGAAATAGTATTCACATCCGGCGTATTCATTACCACTATCCCCTGACGAGTTGCTGCTTGAATATCAATATTATCAACGCCCACACCTGCTCTACCAATTATCTCTAGATTATCAGCTTTTTGAATCGCTTCTTCATCTGGATTTGTGCCACTTCTAATAACCCAACCATGTGCTTCAGGTAAAACATGTATCCACTCTTCCCTCGAAGAATTAGCATAATCCAATATATCAAATCCGGCCTCTCTTAATATTGTATAACCAGATTCTGCAATAGGGTCTGTTACTAAAATTTTTTTCATATTTGCTGTCCAATATTATTAAGTGCCGAACCTGCTTTAAACCATTCAATTTGGATATCAGATAATGAATGTGAGACTGTCCCAAAATCGACAGAACCATCACCATGAGTTATTCGAATTTCATGTTCGCTACCAGATGATAATGTATCTAAACCTACAATATCTATCCGATCCATTTCTTGAATCAGATTGTAGATGTTTTTATCATCAAAAGTAAGAGGAAGAATCCCTTGTTTTTTTAAGTTTGTCTCAGCAATTCGAGCAAAACTCCGAGTTATAACCGCTTTACACCCTAAATGCCTAGGCTCCATAGCGGCATGTTCTCGACTAGATCCTTCTCCATAATTTTCATCACCAATGACAACCCAACCTGTTTGTTCCGATTTATAATATCTTGCAATTTGATTAAAGGATTGCCCTGTTTCTCCATTAAGAACATTAGTACCATGTCCCACTTCATCAGTAAAACTATTGATAGCTCCACTATACATATTACCAGAAATATTATCCAAATGACCTCTAAATTTTAACCAAGGACCCGCAGGAGAAATATGATCAGTTGTGCATTTCCCTTTCGCTTTAACTAAAATAGGTAATTGGTTAAAATCATTTCCATCCCATTTTGTAAAAGGTGTTAACAACTGTAGCCGATCACTATCAGGATTTACAACGACCTGAACACCATCTCCAGATTCTGGAGGTGCAACAAATCCAGATTCACCAGAGTCAAATCCATTCTCCGGTAATTCGTCCCCAGCTGGTGCGTTTAGCATCACCTTTTCTCCATCTTCATTTGTTAATGAATCTGTTTTCGGGTTAAAGCTCATGGATCCAGCAATAGCTAAAGCAGTCACAATTTCTGGACTTCCGATAAATGCATAAGTCCCGGGGTTTCCATCAGCTCTTTTAGCGAAATTTCGATTGAAAGATGTAATGATAGAATTTTTCTTCCCATCTTCCATACCATGACGTTTCCATTGACCAATACATGGGCCACAAGCATTCGCTAATACAGTACCACCTAATTCTTCTAAAGTGGCTAATTGGCCATCTCTTTCGATAGTGGCTCGAATTTGTTCAGAACCAGGAGATATCATAAAAGATGATTTTGCTTTCAGACCTTTCGATAATGCTTGTTTAGCAACATGAGCTGCTCGCTCAATATCTTCGTAAGATGAATTAGTACAACTACCAATTAATGCTACACTCAATTCATCTTCATATTCTTGCTCAATAACATCTGCTTTCATTTGAGAAATTGGATGTGTCAAATCAGGTGTGAATGGTCCAACAATATGTGGCTCTAAATCAGATAAATTAATTTCAATAATTTCATCATAATATGCTTCGGGGTTTGCTACAACTTCGTCATCTGCTCGCAGATGACAGTCAATTTCATCAGCTAATTCCGCAACTTCTGTTCTTTCTGTTTGTCTTAAATAGGTTGCCATTTTTTCATCATACGGAAAAACTGAAGTTGTTGCTCCAATTTCTGCTCCCATATTTGTAATTGTAGCTTTTCCCGTACAACTGATAGATTTTGTCCCAGGACCAAAATATTCTACGATTTTTCCTGTTCCGCCTTTTACCGTCATAATACCCGCTAGCTTTAGAATCACATCTTTAGCTGAGGTCCATCCGGATAATTCTCCTGTCAATTTTACACCTGTTACACCTGGCCATCTTAATTCCCATGGCATTCCCGCCATAACATCTACTGCATCTGCCCCGCCAACGCCAATGGCAACCATTCCAAGTCCACCAGCATTAACAGTATGGGAATCCGTCCCAACCATCATTCCACCTGGAAATGCATAATTCTCTAAAATAACTTGATGAATGATACCTGCTCCAGGCTTCCAAAAACCAATTCCATACTTTTGACTTACAGAATGAAGAAAATCATACACTTCACCGTTCACTTTTTCAGCCTGAGCTAAATCTTTCAATGCTCCCACTTCAGCTTGAATTAAATGATCGCAATGGACAGTGGACGGAACAGCTGTTTTTGGCTTCCCTGCTGACATAAATTGCAATAAAGCCATCTGGGCTGTAGCATCTTGCATAGCAACTCTATCTGGATTGAAATATGCATACGTTTCGAATCTTTGCGGTTTTTCTGTAAAGGGTTCTACTAGGTGTGCAAATAGAATTTTTTCTGTATATGTGAGTGGGCGACCTAAAAATGTCCGAGCATTTTCTACTTTTTCACCAAAAGTACTATAAACTTTTTTTATCATCTGTAAATCAAACATGCATTTCTACCTTATTACTCTCAATTTAATATGTGGAACCCAAACGTAAATAAATCGTTTGGAATAAGACATGGAAGTTACAGAATCATAATGACAGTTTTCAATGCGAAGTGATGAATAGTTAGTATAAATTTTGAATGAAGATAAAATGAAATATTTTCTCATTATAGTAGCTTTTTTCCAATTGGGTCTTGCTAGCAGAGCCCAAAATATTCATCAGAATGATTCTGAGCACTTTTCCTTTGATGTAATAACCCATGTACAAACATTGGATGATTTACAATACCAATCTTTTTTGATTGGTCTCCCAAACAAATCTTTTCCACAAGCATCCGTCCAATATTTAGAACCAACTGATTGCCCATTTGATTGTTCTTCTCTTCAAAGTGTACCCGAATTTTGGGCTCAGCAACAGATTGTTCAATCTTTAGAGACTGCTACCTTTGTTGTTTCTCCTGTAAAGGGAAATAATCAATATTATAAAAGGATTCAAATTCAATTTGATTTTGATCATGTGCAAAATCAATTCAGACCACCCACTCAAAATCAAATTCGCTTATTATCTTCGCAAATTATGAATTGGGACTATGCACAAAATTGGATTAAACCTAAAGCTACAAAAAGAATGAAATCTAGTTCCCATCCGGCTGGCACATGGCTATCATTTAAAATTGAAAAAGATGGGATGGCGAAATTGTCCTACAATACTATTTCATCCGTATATAGTCAATTATCTTCCGTAGACCCAAGGTCGTTCATGCTATTTACTGGACCTGATCTTGGAAGGTCAAAAACTCAAGCTACAAACCAATCTATTCAAGAAAATTTGGTCGAAATAGGTATATCTATTTCTGGAGAGAATGATGGTTCATTCGATTCCGGTGATGAAATTATTTTTTATAGTAATGGTCCCAGTGGATATAACGTTTCTAGTGGAACTGTCATTTTTAAGCAAAATTTATATTTCACACAAAATACATATTATTTACTCATCCCAAATGATAATTCTCAGCGCGGGCAGAGGGTGGCCGATGTAGCCATACCAGAAAATATTACTCTATCAATCGATTATGGATTATGTTATGTACATCAAGAGATCGATATGATTAATCCCGCTCACTCAGGACTAGGATGGGCATCAAGCCCAATATCTCACAATGGTACCTATTCCTTAAATATAAATATACCAACACCCGAAACTACAATCGATGCTGGGATTACCATGGGATTTTTAGGTGGTGAACTGACACCAACATCCTACCATAACACAAATCATAAAATTTATTGTTACTACAAAACTGTTGAAATTGGGCTCCATCGCGCCTATGCTTCTTGGTCTTCTATCGGGTCCCATGCGGCTAACTTTATTATTTCTGGATCTGAGTTGTCAAATGGTTCGAATCTTTTTTATGCAGTTAATTCATCAAGTAATAGTAATTCACAACCTTATTTTGATTTCATTAATCTTCAATATGGACGTCACTTATCTGTAAATGATTCGTATGATTTTTATTCCCCAGTTCTTGGGACAAAAGTAAGATTTGTCCTTGATGATGCCCCTTCTAGCTCAACCCATGTTTGGGATATTTCAGATGCTATTAATCCAAAATCTATGATATTAGAAGGGAATTCGGATTTAACGACATTTGATACACAAACATTATTCGCATCTCCTAGTCATTTTGTTGTGTTTCAATCCGATGAACTAGACACAGTATCAACAATTACCAATGAAGGTTTAATGACTTTTCATGGTTTACGAACAAATAATGTAACCGCAGATCACGTTATTATCGGTCCAGAATCTTACCGCGAAAGCGCACAACCACTATTAGAATTAAGATATCCAGCAATGTATGCAAGTATTGAAGATATTTATACTGAATTTTCTGCCGGGAATCAGGACCCGATGGCTATTAGAGCTTTTATTCAATGGACACAAGAGCATTGGGGAAGCCCTACCCCATATACAGTATTTTTAATTGGAGATGCAGATTATGACTATAGAAATATTTCTGGGGAATCTGGGAATATTATTCCAACCATTGAAGTTGGAACTTCATTTTCTTGGGCTACAGATGATCGACTTGCAACATTATATGGTTCTATACCTGAAATAGCACTCGGACGGTTCCCAGCGCGAAATAAAAGTGAATTTGAAGATTATATTGATAAATTAATTGATGCAGAATCTTCTCCTGAACTTGGGCCATGGCGTCAACGAGTTACATTAATTGCAGATGATGGGGCTCGGCCAGAAAAAGATGCTTGGGAAATTGGAACAGGAAAAAGCCATACTAATAATTCAGAAGATTTAGCTTCTATAATTCCTCCCACAATTGAAATCAATAAATTATATATGTTAGAATTCCCCGAAGAAAGTGACGCTTCCGTCTATGGTGTTGTAAAACCCGAAGCCACTCAAGCTGTAATAAATGCTTTGAATGAAGGAACTGCAATTATCAATTATATTGGACATGGATCATCAACTCAACTAGCACAAGAACGATTACTCTATTTAGATCGAGGTGATATTCAATTAATGAATACAGGGAATAAATATCCTGTATGGATCGTTGGGACATGTTCCTTTGGGCATTTTGACGACTTACATATTGAATCTTTCTCAGAAGAACTTATTAGAACTCCAATGAATGCGGCAGTAGCTGTTATTAGTACCACTCGAAAGATTACTGTATCTGGAAATGCAAATTATTCTGAAGATCTTTTTTCAACAATTTTTCCTGAAGGTGGTGTAACAACTTTACCCATTGGTTCTATTCTGAGGAATATTAAAACAGGATATGGTGAAGGAGAATATTTTACATTATTTGGCGACCCTGCTATGAAACTCCCAATCCCTTCAGATACATTAACTATTTCTTCTATTTCTCCTGATACAATCGAAACATTAGCCTTAGGATCTTTTATAGGGCAACAATCCGCTATCGATAAATCAGGTACAGGTATTGTGGCGTTGAGAGATGCGAAAAGAATGGTTACGCGTGAATACAATATTGCTTCAACAACACAGTCTGTGTCATATTCACTTCCTGGGCCACTTCTATTCAGAGGTCAATTTTCATTTTCAGGAAATCAATTAAATGGAGATTTTCGTATTCCACTCGATATTTCATATTCAAATGAGAATGCTGAAATGAATATATATATATATGAGAATGATGGTAATGGTGAAGCGTTAGGAAATAAAAACAATATTCCTTTAAGAGGTGGAAATTCTACATCTGATGCTCAAGGTCCGATTATATCATTTGAAGCTCATGATGGACGCATCATTTCTACAGGAGACCACGTTGACAAAGAAAATCCAATCGTCATTAGACTATCAGATGCTATGGGAATAAACTTAACAAATGAAATTGGTCATGAAATAATGTTAACTGATTTACAAAGCCAAAGTAGCGAAAATATTACCAATGATTTTATATACGATATAAATAGCATTACTACTGGGACTATCCCATACCAAGTTTCATCAAATGAATCTACCGTTAAATTCACTATTAAAGCATGGGATAGCGCAAATAATCCATCAGAAAAGACTCTTTCATTAAACATAAGTGAATTACAATCTTTAGGATTATATAATATTTTTAATTATCCAAACCCTTTTTCTAATGAAACTCAATTCACATTTGAATTAAACCTGACCGCAGATATAACATTAGCAATCTTTACATTGGGTGGCAGAAAAATTATGGAATTTATTCCCACTGAATACACATCTGGCTATCATACCATTGACTGGAATGGTAATGATGCTTTTGGTGGACAATTAGCAAATGGCGTATATTTATATAGAATTCAAGCGGAAGCTAATGGCAAAAAAGTATCGTCCATTGGTCGAATTGCAAAATTTAGATAAAACAACTACAATGACAAAAACACCAGAAATAATATTAGCGTCAACATCCCCTCGAAGAAAACAATTATTGGAACAAATAGATTTATCATTTGAAATAATTCCAAGTTCAGTTCATGAAGATTTTTCCATATCACTTGAACCGGAACAATTTGCAATGCATTACGCTCAAGCAAAAGCAGAAAATGTTGCTTTACAACATCCAGGTTCATTGGTTATAGGCGCTGATACAATTGTTGTTTTTGATGGCAAAATATTGGGAAAACCGAAAGATGAAAATGATAGCTTCAATATGCTTTCCATGCTATCCGGACAAACACATAAAGTGGTTACAGGTGTATCTATTCAATGGAAAAATAATAATATTAATGATACATTTTTTGAAACGACATATGTTACTTTCACTCGTTTTGACAGCAATGCCATCAACTGCTATATTGAGACTTACCATCCTTTTGATAAAGCTGGAAGTTATGGTATTCAAGATTCTTTTTCTGTATATGTAAAAAAAATCGAAGGTGATTTTTATAATGTAATGGGATTTCCGCTTTCGGCCTTTTTTAAACGATTTTCTGATATCATTCATTAGTATGATTCAAGTTACAAATTCGATATCTATCCCAGAAAAAGAAATCCAATATATGGCTATTCGGGCATCTGGACCTGGCGGACAACATGTAAATAAATCTTCAACAGCAATCCAACTAAAGCTTAAAATAAGTATTTCATCTCTCCCTCAGGACATAATACCAAGATTACGACGCATTGCTGGATCCCATCTGTCAAATGATGATACTATTGTGATTAAGGCTCAAAATCATCGATCCCAAAAAATGAATAAAGCTGAAGCACTCAACCGGTTAATAGCAATGATTATTGAATCAACAAAAAAACCTAAAGCTCGTAAACAAACATCTATCCCTAGAAAAGAAAAAGTAAAACGCCTGAAGGATAAAAAACATCAGAGCTTAAAGAAAGAATATCGGAAACCACCCAAAGCTGAAAATGATTAAAATGAGTTGTTTTATGAATTGTCACCCAAGATTCATTCCATTAATTTCCCCTACGAATTTTTAGATTATGGCACAATTTTACTTAGAATTAAAAACACTACGTGAATCGAGAGGCATCTCTATAGAAGAACTCGAATCTCGCACCAAAATCAATATCCGCTATTTACGCGCGATTGAGAAAGGTGAATTCGATGTTATGGAAATGCCATATTTAAGATTATTTCTAAGAGCATATGCAGAAGAAATTGGTGGCGATTCTACCAATGCCCTAGAGCAATTAGATTCATTTACTGGGACAGTGAAAAAGAAACCTATCCCTATGGTTCAAGAAGATACTACAGATGATATTCCTGGATATCCGTCTAAGGATACGACCGAAAAGAACAAACCTTCATTCCAAACAGATCAAAAGTTGCGTCAGGATATAATTAAAGGGAGTGTTTTACTTTTAATATTTATTTTTGCTATTGTCATTTTTAGATCCATATTTACAGAAAAAAGTAGTGTGCAGCTTGACCCAAAAATGACAATTAATTCAAATATCGAAACTGCGATCATTACCGAATCTAAAATAACAGCTCAATACCAAGCAGTTTCTTCCAGTAATGCGATGCTAGACGTTGATCCACCTTTTTTTGTGTCGATTCAATCTCAACGGAATATGAGCTTTTTACACTCCTTCGATGGTGGTACAAGTCAAACTATTACTTTATTTGCGGGTGTTAATAAAATATTACCTGCATTTATAGAATCTGGAAATATTTTATTTCCAAACTCTTTGGGTGTTACAACTCTTATAAATGGAGTTAGCCCGGGATTAATAGAAGACCAAGAATACCCTGTACGTATCGAAATCATTAGTACACCGCCTAGCGTAAAAATTACACATTACGCTCCAAGCTTCAACTAAATAACCCACAAAAACCCATATCTGTTATCACCCTATTAAATAGGGACTTCCAGCATTTATATTAAAATATTTATTAATAATTATTGACATTATTCCTTCTAATAAGTAAGATAGTGGGTAGTTGTGGGTAATTATCCCTTTTAAACAATGACTTTAAGTGCAAACAGATTCATTGGCGAATACGCCTATTCCATTGATGCGAAAGGTCGCGTCAATATTCCTGCCAGATTCAGGCAAGCCCTATCAGTTGAAAATGAAGGGACCTTTTTTACAACTCGTGGTTTTGACCGGTGTATCTATGTTATCCCAGCCATCATATGGATGGATATGGAAACTGAACTCAGCAATCTGTCATCAGTATCTGGAATAAATAGAACTTTTATCCGCAATCAAACGCGACATGCTTCCTCTTCCACATATGATAAGCAGGGACGTATTACTCTTCCTTTGTCCCTGCTTGAATACGCTGGCATCGAAAAGGAAGCCACTATTATTGGCATGATTAATAAAATTGAAATTTGGAACCCTGATTATTTAACTGAAAATGATCAAAACAATCTCAACCTAGATTCGAATGCATACGATGATCTGGCTGGCAAAATTATTCTCTAATGAAATCATCACCATCTCGGGACACGCAATTACCGCATATCCCTGTTATGGTCAACGAGGTATTACAATACCTCAATATCAATCCAAATGGAATTTATGTGGATGGAACCGTGGGAGCGGGCGGTCATTCCAAGCACATACTCAACCAACTTTCTCCCACAGGAACTCTCGTTGGTTTTGATCGAGACAATGAGGCCTTGGATCTTGCCAAGAATACACTTTCTGCCTCTCCGTCTCGGATCAATCTCGCCTGTGCGTCCTATCATACTTTCCCATCATTCCTTCATTCTAAAGGAATGTCAAGCGTGAACGGGTTTTTATTAGACTTGGGCCTTTCTTCCATGCAGCTCGATGATGCTTCTCGTGGGTTTGCTTTCTCTAAGAGTGGCCCACTTGATATGAGGTTTGACCAACAATCTGATCTTGATGCTACTTCCTTAATAAACCATAGCTCCGAAGAAGAAATAGCTAATATTATTTATGAATATGGCGAAGAAAGACTCTCACGACGCATCGCGAAATCTATTACCAATAAAAGACCTATTTCTACTGTGGATGAACTCTATGAAGCTATTCGGACAGCAACGCCACCTCAGCATAGAAATAAAACATTAGCTAGAGTGTTTCAAGCATTTCGAATTGCAGTAAACCAAGAATTGGAAAAACTGGATTCTTTTTTGTCGTCTTTTATGGATTCATTATTAATTGGTGGTAGGATTGTTATTATGAGTTATCACTCCCTTGAAGATCGTATGGTAAAACATGCTTTTAAGTCACTTAAGCAAGCTGGGGAGCTAAAGGTGCTAACAAAAAAACCAGTTATGGCTAGTGACGAAGAAATACAAATAAACCCTAGGTCAAGAAGTGCAAAATTACGTGCTGCAGAAAGGATTATATAATGGCTCGTCGAAAGAAATCTAAAAAACAAAGTGAGCTATGGCAAACAACCTTATTCTTTGTTTCGACAATTGCCGTAATCGGTTGTCTTATTATTTATCTTTGGGTTTACACTGAAATAGATGAATCATTATTAGCTATTGAAATCCAAAATTCAACTGTTTCTGAAATTTCAAATGAAATTGAGGAACTTAAAAGCAAAATTGAAATGCTATCACGCCCTGATGTGATTGCAAAAAAAGCGACTGATCAGCTCGGGATGGTTGTAGCACACCCAGAAACATTATCCATAGAATTAAATGCAGGCATGCTCAACACCCTATGACAAAAACATACCTGAAATATCGAAATCGAGTAACAGTGATTTCAAGCATTGTGCTTATAAGCTGGGCTGGATTATCTTTCCGCTTATTCGATATAATGGTATTAAATGGTAAAGAATATCATAAGATAGGCTTAAAGCAAGGATTAATAGAAAAAACTATTCCAGCAAATCGTGGGAATATATATGATAGAGACGGTCGCCCCTTAACTCGAAATATTATACACTACACATTAGAAGCCAATCCCCAAAAAGTTCAGAATAAAAAGGAGCTTGCAGAACTTATTCATAATCGAACTGGGAAAGGTATTGATTATTATTTAACTAAATTAAATAGAAAAGGAAAATTTGTCTATTTAGAGCGGAACTTGAGTCGGGATGTTGTGGGCACACTGATTGCCACTCAAATAAAGGGATTCAAAATTAAGCGAGAATATAGACGATACTATCCTCATGAAACGATGGCATCTCAAGTTCTTGGTTATACCAGTGTTGATGATGATGGTATTTCTGGATTAGAAAAAGATTTTAACCAGGAATTGAAAGGTCAATCAGGGAGCATTATAAAGTCAAAATATGGGAATGGAAAAACACAATTTTCACCTAATCTTCCTTATACGCCTGAGCAAGATGGAAATGATATTCAATTAACATTGGATCTTGAATACCAGTCTATATTGCAAGAAGAGTTAAATCGTAGACTTAAGGAAACAGGCGCTAAAACTGCAACTGGCATTATTATGGACCCTCAAACAGGTGAAATACTTGCCATGGCAACTGAACCTGGTTTTAACAATAATCAGTCTTCAGAATCACCAGCTGATTTTCACAGGAATCGTGCTTTAACTGACCAGTTTGAACCAGGCTCAACATACAAAGTTGTTCCTGCGGTCGCAGCCTTTGAACAAAAGGTTGTTGATTTAACAGAAGAGTTTAATTGCGAAAACGGATCCTTTATGTATAAGAATATTCCAATTCGTGACCATGAAGAATATGGACTACTGACTTTTCCACAAGTCATTGAACACTCAAGCAATATTGGAATCATTAAAATTGCAGAACGGCTTGGGCAGGAAGAATTATATAAATATTCTCGCGAATTTGGTTTTGGTTCTCAAACTAGAATTTCATTTAAAGGTGAGTCATCAGGTACATTGAAACCCATTGATCGTTGGAGCCATATATCACTTGGTCAAATTTCCATGGGGCATGAAGTGGGAGTCACTGCCCTTCAATTAGCTTCTGCATATTCTTCTATTGCTAATGGTGGTTTTTTAGTTGTTCCTAAAATCACACGTCAAATAATGAGCCCCGATGGAGAAATACTTCGGAAAGAAAATCCTGAAATAACGCGGAAAGTAGCCACAGGTAAGACAATGTCTGAAATTACAAATATGTTATGTAGAGTTGTAAAAACAGGTACTGGTACTGGAGCAGAAATTTCGGGGTGGAATGTTGCAGGTAAAACAGGAACAGCACAAAAGTATATAGATGGGAAATATTCTGATTCAAAGTTTATATCAAATTTCGTAGGATTCCTTCCAGCAGATAATCCTCAATTATTAGGCGTTTTTGTCCTTGATGAACCTAAAGCAGGATATCACTGGGGTGGAATTGGGGCTGCGAAAATATTTAATCGAGTCATGACCCGTGTAATCAGTATGGATGATAAAATTACGCCTCCATCTAAAAAGCATTACGTCCATCCGAAAGATAAGGTTGATGTAATTCTTGTTGATTCAAAAAAATTGGTTGTGGAGAATGCGTCAAGCCTCCCTATATCATTGTCCACAAAAAGTGTTATGAAATATGTCATGCCAGAATTGCGGGGTATGAGTATGCGAAAGGCAATGACAACACTTCGTGAATCTAATTTGAAATATAAATTAACTGGATCAGGAAGTGTTGTATGGCAAAGCCCAAGTCCTGGAACTTATATATCATCTGGTACCGTATGTAGAGTAGGATTAAAATGAATCAATCACTTCATACACTTATAGATCAACTCGTTCCAACTGAACTCAATAACTGGCCAAACGTTCCTGTTACTGGTATAAAAATCAACTCAAACACCGTTGTGCCGGGGGACTTATTTATTGCTATCCCTGGAACTCATTTAGATGGACATGATTTTGTTCATGACGCCATTGAAAAGGGTGCATCCGCGATTGTATCAAATGGACGCGATTTAGGGTCATTATCAGTTCCGCAGGTTAAAGTAGCAAACCCACGAAGAGCTGCATCAGTATTGGCTGATTTATATTATGGACAACCGAGTAAAGAATTAACGATTATTGGCATAACTGGAACGAATGGAAAAACAACCATCGCATCTATCCTTACGTCTATTTTAATTGAAGCTGGTATCCAAACTGCACAAATGGGAACCCTTGGACTAATTGCCGATGGTTTTCCCAAAGAAAATAATTTAACAACGTCCGACTCCATTACCCTGCATCAAACATTCCGATCTCTTGTTGACGCAGGTTTCTCTCATGTTGTAATGGAAGTATCATCGCATGCGTTATCTCAATACCGTGTAGCAGATGTTCAATTTAATATTGCTATATTTTCAAATCTTACTCCAGAACACTTGGATTACCATCATACGATGGAAGATTATTTTTTAGCGAAATCAAAATTGTTTTCAATGCTGGGTTTAGATGCAACATCTATTATAAATGTTGATGAATCTAGTGGAAAAAGATTATTAGAAATTTCGTCTGCTCCTACCTTAACTGTTTCTCGTCATGAAGAAAAAGATATTCATTTTACTCAAGCTTCATCTGAGTTAGATGGTATTGAAGGCATTGTCATGGCAGGTACTCAAGAATACTCAATCAAATCATCTCTTATTGGATCTTTCAACCAAGAAAATATTTTACTCGCCGTTTCGGCAGCCCATGCACTCGGAGTTGAACCAAATAATGTTTCTAATGGTATTACACGATTGAAAAGTGTAGCCGGTCGCATGGAAACCATCACTTTGCGGAAAGGTGGTGTCGTTATAATTGATTATGCTCATACAACTGATGCTTATGAAAAGGTATTATCGACGATTCAAGAGATTGTACCTGTAGGGAAAAGTATTTTTACTGTATTTGGAGCAGGAGGTGACAGAGACAAATCAAAACGCCCCGAAATGGCAAGAATTGCTGAAAAATACAGTGACCATTGTTTTGTAACACCAGACAATCCACGTACTGAAAATCCTAATCAAATATTAAACGAAATTGTTTCAGGGTTTTTGAGTGATCATTTTACCGCATATCAAGATCGGTCATCTGGCTTGAAAGATGCATTAAATCGCTTGAAGGCGGGAGATGTAACAGTAGTCTTAGGAAAAGGTCGGGAAAATTATCAGGACATAAATGGGATCAAAATTTCTTATTCCGATTTAGAAATAATTGAGAACTATCGATGAGAATAGATATAAAAAGCCCCGAGCAATTTGGCCAAATATTTTCTAAAATTACTGGGAAATTCCTAAAAACTCCTGTACGAGGTATTGTAACAGATAGCCGAGAATGCCAAGAAGGTGATTTATATATTGCTTTAGCGGGTGAACGAGTTGATGGCCATCGTTTCCTTGAAACAGTAAATAACTTAGGCGCAACGGCAGCATTAGTTAGTAACTCAGATCAATCAATTTCAAAAATGCAACAAATTGTTGTGGGAGACCCTCTAAAGACAATTGGGCGAATTGCTCGGCATTGGAGACGACAATTTGATATACCCATTATTGGTATCACTGGGTCTAATGGAAAAACATCTACAAAAGAATTATTATCTCATATATTAGAGTCAAATTTTAAAGTGCACGCCACGCAGGGGAATTTCAATACATCTATTGGACTTCCCCTCACCCTTTTAACGCTAAATGGAACCCATAGCATTTCAATATTAGAAATGGGTGCTAATCAACCTGGAGATATTGCATATTTATGTGAAATTGCAGAACCAACGCACGGACTCATTACAAATATAGCTCCTGCACATCTAGCTGGATTTGGAAGTATTGAAGTGATCGCTCAAACAAAGGGGGCATTATTTACATCTCTTAAAAATGGGATTTCATTTGTCAACTTAGCTGATGAAAAAGTACAATCTATCCCTACATATGGGGAAGTTGTTTCATTTGGTCTTACGGCGGATTGTGACTACCCTGTTGATATACATGAAGAACAGAATGGTAATTTAACACTCACGATCGATGCTGAAGAAGTTCAGACTGAATCTCAAAATTTCTCCTTTATTAAAAATATGATTTCAGCAGCATCCATTGCTATTACATTGGGGATTAGCTGGGACACACTTCGTAAAAAGATTCATACATTTACGCCCCCTGCTGGTCGATGCCAAGTAAAACAATTCAATGATATTACCGTTATAGATGATACTTATAATGCAAATTTATCTTCAAGTTTAGCTGCATTGGATTATTTAAAAGCATTCAGTGGAAATGGAAGACGAATATTCGTTTTTGGTGATATGTTCGAACTTGGAGAAAGTTCACAACGACAGCATGAGAAGATTGGGCAGAAATGCACAAAAATTGGATTAGATGCAGTTTATACGGTTGGTGATGAAACTATTTATACAGATCAAGCTATTACACGTGGCTTTCACCAACATTTTGAAGCAAAAGAATCACTTATTGATGCTTTGAAAAAAGGATTACAATCAGGGGATAAAATTTTAATCAAAGGTTCTCGTGGAATGGCAATGGAAAAAATTATTTCGGGAGTATTCCAAAGCTAATGTTATACCAACTCCTAACATCTGTTAAAGAATCATTTTCATTTTTAAATGTATTTGAATACATCACTTTTCGTTCTGCATCAGCAGCTATTACTGCATTAGTCATAAGCTTTATTATTGGGCCCTGGATTATCCACATACTACAAAGTCATCAAATTGGTGAAGAGATTCGCCAAACAGGGCCCGATAGTCATTTAAAGAAAAAAGGAACACCTACAATGGGTGGGCTTCTTATTTTAAGTGCTGTACTTATACCAACCTTTCTTTTTGGAGATTTAAGTAACACATTCATTCAAATTATTATTATATCCACTTTATGGATGGGAGTATTTGGATTTCTTGATGATTACTTAAAAGTGATTAAAAAATCGAAAGCAGGACTCATTGCTCGATATAAAATGGCAGGACAAATAATATTAGGTATTATTGTCAGTTTTTGGATATTAAATACACCCGAGTTTGCCCATATCGCATCAAAAACATCCATTCCATTTTTTAAGAATTTTGAAATTGACTTTGGTTTAATGTATCCGTTAATTGTAATCCTAGTTATAACAGGAACGTCTAATGCCGTCAACTTAACAGATGGTTTAGACGGACTTGCTGCTGGACTTTTAGCTATAGCATTTACTGTTTTTGCTGCTGTTGCATATATTTCTGGGCGTGTTGATTTTTCAGATTATTTAAATATTTTATACTTACCCGGAGCTGGTGAATTAACAGTATTTGCGTCAGCAATGGCTGGTGCTTGCTTGGGGTATTTATGGTTTAATGCAAACCCTGCGGATATATTTATGGGAGACACTGGTTCCCTTTCATCTGGTGCAGCATTGGGGACACTCGCCGTACTATTAAAGAAAGAATTATTATTATTTATTATCGGAGGCGTTTTCGTTTGGGAGGCGGTATCTGTCATTTTACAGGTTGGGTATTTTCGATGGACAAAATCCAAATATCCTGAAGGGAAACGACTTTTTAAAATGGCACCTATCCATCATCATTTTGAATTATCTGGTTGGCCTGAATCTAAAGTTGTCATTCGATTTTGGATTATTGGCCTTTTGTTAGCTCTTTTTTCTTTAACCACATTTAAGATTCGTTAGATGGATATCCAAAATAAAAATAATATTAATATTTCAGGAAAAGCTATATCCATTATAGGGCTTGGCCGAAGTGGTATCGCAGCTGCTAAATTGGCTCAGCATCATGGCGCACAGGTTTTTATTAGTGATGCTAGTTCATCTGAATTAAATCGCCATACTCTAAATGAATTGAAATTATTAAATATCTCAGGAGAAGAAGGTGGTCATTCAGATCGTATTTATAATGCAGATTTATTGGTGATATCACCAGGAGTTCCAAAAGATAGCCGAGTTATTTTAAAAGCAATCAAATGTGGAATTCCAGTTGTTGGTGAAATTGAATTTGCTTATTGGTTTTCAAAATTTCCGATTATTGCTGTTACAGGATCAAACGGAAAAACTACAACAGTAAATATCTTAGGTAAAATTTTTAAAACTGAAACAATCCATGGGACCATTTGTGGAAATGTTGGTATTCCATTTTCACAAGAAGTATTGGCTGATACGATTAATCCAGACCTTAAAAGAGTATATATCCTTGAAATATCTAGCTTCCAAATGGAGTCTATCTATCATTTTCATCCAAATTATAGTTTATTCCTGAATATAACACCTGATCATCTTGATAGACATGGTACATTAGACAATTATATTCATTGCAAATTGAGAATGGCAGAAAATCAAACAGAAGATGATACCGTTATTTACAATCAGAATGATCTTGAATTACAACATGCATTTGTAAATCATAAATCAAAAGTTATTCCCTTTAGCACGATACATCAATCCGGATTATTCCGAATGAATGAAACAAAAATTTATGGACCCGACCAAGAGTCATTTATTGGATTGAGCCAAATTAAAATTCCTGGGCAGCATAATATTGAAAATATAATAGCTGCCTCTACCCTCTCGTTTGAGTTTGGGATTTCTTTATCGCATATTTCAAAAACGGTTTCAGAGTTTACTGGAGTCGAACACCGTTTAGAATATGTCACCGAAATTGATGGCGTAACGTATATCAATGATTCTAAAGCAACGAATCTTGAATCTGTTATTGTTGCATTAAGCAGTTTTAAACAACCTTTAATTTTGATCCTTGGTGGTCGAAATAAAGGGGCTGATTTTCATAATCTCCTTCCACATACTAAAGTAAACCAAGTGAAACGGGTTATCTCGTATGGAGAAGCTCGTCACGAAATTACCGATTCTTTTGGGGATGCGGTGAGATCTGAATCTATTTTGGATCTCAGGGATGCGGTAGTGACAGCTAAAAACCTGGCCAGCTCAGGAGATGTAGTATTATTATCTCCTGGCTGTGCCAGTTTTGATCAATTTGATCATTTCGAAGAACGAGGGAAAATGTTTAAAAATTGGGTAAAAGAATTGGAATGGGTAAAATGAATCTAGATGTCATTATAAAAAAATATGATCGTGCATTACTTATTTGCCTTCTTCTATTAGCAGGTGTTGGAACAATTATGCTCTTTAGTGCTAGTTCGCCCATATCTTTATTAGAATCAAATAATCGAACTAATATGCTTTATCTTGAAGCTCATTTAAAACGATTACTAATTGGTGTAGTCATTATGTTTATCACACTCTCTGTCGATTATAGAATTTTGAAACGATTCGCTCCTGGGATAATGATTGGCGCTATTTTCCTATTAGTATTAACCAAATTTTTATTCTTATTGAAGGGAAACCACTCTCCTGCTCGATGGGTATATATTGGTTCTTTCTCAGTACAGACTTCAGATATTGCCCGATTTGCCGTATTGATTTACACTTCCTATTATTTAGATAAAAAAAGGTCTCAAATCCATGATTTCCAAACTGGATTATTGCCCATCCTAGGCGTTCTTTCATTGGTAATGGGGTTAATTGTTATTCAACCAGATTTTAGTACTGCAGCTATGATTGGTTTCATTGGAATTGCTCTTATTTTTATTTCAGGCGCCAAAATATCTCACTTATCATTTTCAGGGGCTGTAGGCTTATTAGTTGCTATACCGGTACTTTTATCTAAACCATATCGATTAGCGAGAATCTTATCTTGGTTTGGAATTGGTACTAATCCAGCAGCAGACTATCAAGCAGATCAATCTTTAATTAGTCTTGGGAATGGCGGTTGGTTTGGCCTTGGGCTAGGAAATAGTATGGAAAAAAACCTTTTCCTCCCCACCCCGCATACAGACTTTATTTTCGCAATTATAGGGGAAGAACTTGGTTTTATTAGAGCAATCCTTGTATTAGTTCTATTCGTATTCATATTTCACCGAGGGATTAAAATAGCAAAACAATGCACAGATCCTTTTGGTGTTTTTTTAGCTATTGGTATTTCATTTAATATTATTCTTTACGCATTTACAAATGCAGCAGTAGTAACAGGAATTTTTCCCGTTACAGGTCTACCAATGCCTATGATTAGTTATGGTGGATCTGGAATGGTTATTAATCTGGCAATGATTGGTATTTTATTGAATATCAGTCAAGCTAGACGATCTGTTTCCCATAAAAAAGGTTGGAGCCCAGCATATAGTGGCTAATGCATTACGAATCATGATTGCAGGTGGTGGAACAGGTGGCCATTTATTCCCAGCATTAGCTATTGGAGATGAAATAAAATCTAGACACCAAGATGCAGAGGTACATTATGTTGGATCAACTTTTGGTATGGAGGCTAAAGTTTTTCCGGTAAAGGGTGTCTGGCATACATTGGTTCCTATCCGCGGACTTCAAAGAGACTTGAGTTTTAGAAGTTTAGGGCGGAATATATTATTACCAGGTCGCATCATTCAATCCATAATTAAAATTAAATCGCTCATTAGAGAATTTTCACCCCAAATTGTTATTGGAACTGGTGGCTATGCGAGCGCTTTGCCTTTATATGTAGCATCTGGGGAAAAAGACCCTATCCCAATTTTATTACAAGAACAAAATTCATTTCCTGGGATTACAACCCGATGGTTCGCTCAAAAAGCAAAAGCTGTTTGTGTAGCTTTCCAGGATTCTGTTGAATTTTTAAAAGCAGAACCCATTTTAACGGGCAACCCTGTTAGGGCTGGTATTGCAAATGGGAATAAAGAAAGTGCGCTAAAATCATTTTCTCTTAATAAAGATAAAAAAACAGTATTCCTTTTTGGTGGTAGTCAAGGGTCGGCTTATTTAAATACCCAAATGTTTCAAGCAATTGATTCGCTATTGGAGTCTGGTATCCAAATATTATGGCAAACCGGCGACGTAGCATTTGAATCTTATAAACAATTTGATTCTGAGAATGTACGTGTTTATCCATTTATTAATGATATGGCAGGCGCATATGCTCTTGCAGATTTAATCATTTCCAGAAGTGGCGCACTCACTTTGGCTGAAATTACAGTATGTAAAAAACCAAGTATTCTTATTCCATTTGAAGGTGCAGCTGGCAACCATCAAACTAAAAATGCTCAAGCAATGGTTAATTCAGGAGCATCTCAAATATTATTTGAAAAATCTCTATCACAAGGCGATTTCACAAGAGCTATTCTAGGTGTCATCAATAACCAGAGTCAATTAAATATAATGAGTGAAGCAGCAGGTCAATTAGGCAAACCAAATGCAACAAGCGATATTGTAGATAACATTCTGGAGATTACCAAATGACCGTCTTTAGAAAAGTATCAAAAATCCATTTTATTGGTATCGGTGGCATTGGTATGAGTGGAATTGCTGAATTACTATTAAATCTTGGATTCGACATTACTGGTTCTGATTTACATTTATCTGATAATGTTCAAAGATTACAATCATTAGGTATTTCGGTTGCAATTGGACATGACCCAGATAACATTAATCATGCAGATGCTGTTGTTTATTCAAGTGCGGTCCCACAAGAAAATCCTGAAATTGTAATGGCGCATCAAAAAGGAATCCCTGTCATTCGACGAGCTGAAATGCTGGGTGAATTAATTTCAATGAAAGAAACAAGTATTGGTGTAGGCGGTACACACGGAAAAACATCTACATCATCGATGATTGGAAGTATTCTTGCCCATGGTAAAAAAGACCCAACCCTTGTCGTAGGCGGACTCGTTAAAAGTTTAGATTCTAATTCTAAATTAGGTGATGGTAATATAATTGTTGTGGAGGCAGATGAATTTGATAGAAGCTTCTTAGCTCTAAAACCTACCATTGGCGTCATTACTAATATTGAATTAGAGCATACAGATTGTTATAATGATTTACAGGATTTGCAAGATACCTTCTTGCAATTCGCACAAGCAGTGCCATTTTATGGAGAAGTAATAGTATGCATGGACTCCCCTGCTCTTTTTGAAATTTTACCAAAAATAACGCGTCCAGTAACAACTTATGGACTTTCTGATGGCGCTGATTATCAAGCAGTGAATTTATCTTTTGATGCATTCTCTTCAACATATTTTATTAAACATCATAATTCGATTATAGGTGATATCACATTAAATGTACCTGGTGAACACAATATATTAAATTCACTTGCAGCAGTTATCATCGGGTTAGAAATGGGACTAGATTTTGAAACTGTCAAAGATGGAATCCATTCCTACGAAGGAGTTAGACGACGGTTTGAGTTAAAAGGTATTGAAAATAATATTATGGTTGTTGACGATTATGCGCATCATCCAACAGAAGTATTGGCTACTTTAAATGCTGCTAAAGCTGGTTGGGATCGACGTCTTATTTCTGTTTTTCAACCGCATTTATTCTCACGGACACAAGAATTTTTCAGAGAATTTGGTCAAGCATTAATTACGAGTGATATTGTTATTATTACAGATATTTATCCAGCTCGCGAAAAACCTTTACCTGGTATTACAGGAGAAATGATTTATAAAGAATGTATAAATAGTGGACACGCACAGGTGTCTTATGTCCCAGATTTAGATGATGTTATTCTGGCGCTAGACAATTTAGTGATACCCGGAGATTTAGTAATAACCTTAGGCGCAGGAAACATTTGGCGTTATAGTGAAAAATATATTCAACATTTATCAACGGTCAATGCCGAGGTATGAATTGGATCACATGGCAGAATTAAACAAAATAGTTAAAGGTCAATTGGTTGAAAATGAACCAATGGCTCTCCATTCATCATATGGAGTGGGTGGCCCTGCCAAAGCGTACATCACGCCTAAAAATGTAAATGATTTATCTCGTATTCTTCAATATGCTCATTCTCATGGAATTAAAACATTTTTTGTGGGGTCCGGGTCAAATATTTTAGTTAGCGACACAGGTATTGATGGGTTAGTGATATCACCAGCAAAGGCATTAACAGATCTTTCAATTAATGATGGAAAAATAAATGCAGAGTCGGGCGTTATGTTGGGACGTTTGGTACGAGAATCCATCAAAAGAAATTTAACTGGATTTGAAGGATTAGGTGGCGTGCCAGGAACATTGGGTGGAGCTATCATGATGAATGCTGGTGCTTTTGGGCATGAAATATCAAATTCACTTGTGTCTGTTACAGTGATGCAAATGGATGGCACCATAAATACATTGCTCAAAAATGATATTACTTTTTTATACAGATATTCATCCATCGATTCAAAAAGTTTTATTGTAAGTGCTCTTTTTGACTTAGAAAAAAGTGATTTTATTAATATTCAGAATAAAAGGAAAAAAGCGAGTGAAATACGAAAATCATCTCAACCTTTAAAATATCGTTCTGCCGGAAGTGTTTTTAAAAATCCAAAACCAAATGTCGCAGCAGGTTATTTAATCGATCAAGCTGGATTAAAGGGATTGCGCCAAGGGGATGCTGAAATATCTGAAAAGCACGCCAATTTTTTTATTAATCATGGAAAAGCAACTGCAACGGATATATCAACATTAATCCAAATTGCGAGAAAAGAAGTCAAAGAAAAATTTAACATTATGTTAGAATTAGAAATAAAAACATTCGGGTTTGATGAAAATGAATTATTACCAAATGGCTAAAAAGAAATCAAACAACATATTTAATAATCTTCTACGCGTTAGCTTAGCCATCCTTACGATAGGTCTTATCTGGATATCAATTAGTTGGGTGAATTTCCGCGGGTATATGGATATTAATAATTATTCCTATAAAGGAGATATTCGAATTTCAGAAAGTGAATATGCTGGTTTAATAGGTGATATTACTAAGCAAACTCATTCAGAAGTCGATTTAATTGAAATCCAAGAACGAATAGAGATGCATCCTTATGTACAAGCCACACGTGTAAGCCATCAATTCCCATCTACAGTTCATATAGAAATTGTTGAACGAGAACCACTTGCTATTTTGAATGGTGATCCAATGGTATTCTTAGATGAAAATTATTTTGTGATGCCTGAAGTTGGAAACTTAGAAGATTTGAATGTGCCTATTTTATCCAACTATAATCCGGATCCAGAATTATACCCAATTGGGAATAAAGCCAACTCTGTAAAAGTTCAAGAATCAATAAAATTATTACAAAAAATCCAAAATGACTACGAATCACTTTATCAAAATATTTCTGAAATGTCACTCAATACCGATGATGAATTCATAATTGTCCTTATTGATCAACCCACAAAAATCCGATTAGGTCGAAATAATATTTGGACCAAGCTACTTGTGTTAAAAGAATTTGAAATTGCAATTCAAGGTAAAAAAAGTTTAACTGATTATGCTTATTTAGATATGAGATATTCAAATCAAGTGATTGCAAAGGAACGATTATGAAGCGTGGCACTCAATCACAGGGCCAAAACATAACTGTTGGAATCGATATTGGTTCTTCGAAAGTCTGTTGTGCTATTGGAGAATTGATGGCAGATAAATCCACTAAATTGCTTGGGATTGGAATTGTCCCATCCAAAGGGATGAAGCGTGGCAATATTGTTCATCGTGATCAACTTATTGAACAAATTGAAAAAGCTGTTCAATCAGCTGAAATGATGGCTGATATATCTGTAGAAAGAGCCATTATATCAATGACTGGTGAACATATTCGTTGCATTAATACTGTTGGTGCAGTTGCGCTAAATAAAGGCAGTTCACCCAACTTAGTCGCAGAACATACTATTATGTTAGAAGATTTAGAAAAAGCAGTAGAATTATCACAAGCGGTATCACTCCCTATTGATAAAGATATACTCCATGTTTTACCGCAAGAATTTCTCGTGGATACTTTAGAGTTTATTAAAAACCCAATTGGGATGACTGGGCGACGCCTAGAAGCAAGGGTTCACCTTGTAATTGCCGCTACAGCTGCCATGCAAAATTTGAAAAATTGTGTGGAAGAATTAGGTATTGATTTTGAAGGGATTGTTTTTCAACCTCTCGCATCGTCTCTTGTCACCTTAAATGATGATGAAAAAAATCTAGGTGTGACTCTAGTTGATATTGGAGCACATACTACAGATGTTACAGTCTACAATGGTGATGCAGTTCGGTATTCAAGTGTTATCCCTATTGGTGCAAACAGTATTACTAATGATATTGCCGTCATGTTGCAAATTGGTCTTGATACTGCCGAAGATATAAAAGTGAAGTATGCTTCAGCAAAAGCATCCATGGCTTCTCCGGAATTAAAATTTGATTTGCCCGTTAACAATGGAGGTCCCAAAAGAAGTATATCAGAACATGAAGTTTCTCGCTACGTCGAAGCAAGAATGCAGGAAATTTTTCAATTAGTCGTTCGGGAAATTTCCAAAGCAGATGTAAAAGGTAAATTAACATACGGAATTATTTTAACAGGAGGCGGCGCTCAATTGAAAAATTTAACAGCTTTAGCCGAAGAAACATTAGGAATGAAAGTACGATTAGGTGTGCCATCTCGGATTTCAGGTATAGATGAAGTAGCCCCAAATCCAGAATACACAGCAGCACTCGGTTTACTGTTATGGAAAACACAATCAGAAGATTATAACCATTCATTTCATAATTCAGCTATTACAATAAAGGATGTATCAAATAAAGTTGGGAAATGGTTTAAAGAATTTTTTTAGAACTAGAACAAAACAAAGGAGAATAATATGCTATTTGAATTCGATAGCTTATCAGAACAAAAAGCGAAATTAAAAGTCGTGGGCATTGGTGGTGCCGGAGGAAACGCTGTGACACGTATGATTACGTCAGGCATGGAAGGCGTAGATTTTATTGCTATTAATACAGATGCTCAAGATTTGGATAATAACCCAGCTGAGCATAAAGTTCAAATTGGCCGGGATCTAACTAAAGGACTTGGAGCGGGCGCAAGAGCTGAAGTTGGCTTGCAAGCTGTTGAAACAGATCAAGATGCTGTTCGTTCTTTGCTCGATGGTGCAGATATGACTTTCATTACTGCCGGAATGGGCGGTGGCACTGGAACTGGAGCAGCTCCTGCTATTGCACAAATATCTAGAGAAATGGGTATTTTGACTGTTGGAATTGTAACACTTCCATTCAAATTCGAAGGACCTAAACGACTAAATAGAGCCTTAGTTGGAATGGCTGAACTAAAAAAGAATTGTGACACATTGCTTGTCATTCCAAATCAAAAACTAATGTCTATTGTGGATAAATCAACCACATTAGGAGATGCATTTAAATTAGCTGATTCAATTCTTCATCAAGCAGCAAAAGGAATTTCAGATCTAATCAATGTTCATGGAATGATTAACCTTGATTTTGCAGATGTTGAAACTATCATGAAGAATATGGGAGAAGCCATTATGGGTACTGGGACAGCAACTGGTGAAGAACGTGCAGTTCTTGCTGCTCAACAAGCAATCTCTTCCCCTCTATTAGATGATGCATCCATAAAAGGAGCTCAAGGTGTCCTTGTGAATATTACAGGAGGAAATGATTTAACCCTTCATGAAGTTGATGAAGCTACAAGCATCATTTTCGAAGAAGCAGGTCCATCTGCTAATATTATTTTTGGTGCTGTTATTGATCCGGAATTAAATGATGAAATACGTGTTACCGTGATAGCCACTGGATTTAATAAATCTGAACCAATTGGAGAAATCATTGAAAATCAAGAAACAATGACAACACGATCACATAAAACGCATATTCTTTCTGAACAAGTAAATGCACCATTGTATGCTAAAACATCGGATGAAGAACCACAAGAATCGGTGACTCAACCTGAGGAAAAGAAATCTCCTATTATGTTTGATTCCACCAAACCAACTCCCATTGTGTATGGGGATGATTTAGATGTTCCTGCATTTATTCGTAGGCAACATGAATAAAAAATAGTTACACAGTTCTAGTTCTAAAAAAAGCCCCATCTGCTTCAAGCGGATGGGGCTTTTTTATTTTTTAAAAAAGGTTTATAAAAAGATTATACTTTTATTCCTTTTGCGCGAAGTTCATTTACAACTCTAGTAATTCCTTTTTTATCAATAATTCTCATTCCTCGGGTGGAAATACGAAGAGTGATATATCGGTTTTCTTCTGGTAGCCAGAATTTTTTACGTTGTAAATTAATGTTAAATCTTCTACGGGATTTATTATGTGCGTGGCTAACATTGTTGCCAAACATCGGTTTTTTCCCTGTTATGTCACAAACTCTACTCATAATGTTTCTTATTATTTGTTTCTATTTAATTGAAAAAATGCTGGCGAATTTACATTATTTGAACAGTATCACAAATTATTTAAGTCATTTCATTCCTTTTGGTTGTTTTTAATTCTAATACCCTAAATTTGAATATGAATATACGGCAAGGAACGAAAGAAGATATACCCTTCATAGTAGAGTTTAATAAGGCTATGGCTTTAGAGACTGAGACGAAAGTTCTAAATAATCATACATTAACACAAGGTGTTACAGGACTTTTAAATAATCCTAATAATGGGTTTTATCTCATTGCAGAAAAAAACGACATCCCACGTGGACAGCTAATGATCACTAAAGAATGGTCTGATTGGCGAAATGGAATCTTTTGGTGGATTCAGTCTGTTTACATACATCCAAATCATAGAAAAGAAGGTATTTATAAAACTCTTCATAAAGAAGTTCGACGACTTGCAAATCTAGAAGGAAATATTTGTGGAATTCGTTTATATGTTGATCAAGAAAATAAAAATGCAAAAAAAGTATATATTGCTATGGGGATGATAGAAACAGATTATCAACTTTATGAAGAAGATTGGTCCTAAAACGTAAAATAAATTATTATTTTCTTCAATAATTTTATAGTGTAATGATATGAAAATTGGTAATGTAAAAATTAAAACACCTATCTTCCTTGCCCCTATGGCTGGGTATACAGATTATCCTTTTCGCATTTTATGCAAACAAATGGGAGCGGGTGTTGTCTATTCTGAATTTATTTCTGCAGATGGTATAATCCGCGAAAATATAAAATCATTAAACTTAATACGCTTTTCCAATAAAGAACGTCCTATCGGCATTCAAATTTTTGGCGATAGCCCAGATGTTATGTCCATGGCTGCGCGATATGTTGTAGATCAATTCAACCCAGATATATTAGATATTAATTATGGATGTCCTGTCCCAAAAGTAACAAAAAAGGGTGCAGGATCTGCTGCATTAAAAGATTTATGTTTAATGGATGACATTACGTCCGCTGTCGTTGAATCTGTTCCCGAAGTCCCTGTAACCGTTAAAATGCGTGCTGGATGGGATAAACAATCTATTATTGTGCCTGAAGTTGGGCCACGTTTGGAAGGATTAGGAGTAAAAGCCATTGCATTGCATCCACGTACAACATCTATGCGATATACCGGAAAATCTGACTGGTCCTTAATAAAGAAATTAAAAGATTCCGTCACAATACCGGTTATTGGGAATGGAGATATTTTAACACCAGACGATATGATGCGAATGTTCGATGAAACCCAATGTGATGCTGTTATGATTGGACGTGCTGCACATGGTAATCCATGGTTTTTTCGGGAAGCATTATCCAAATATATAGGGCAACCAATTCCAAATCGTCCTTCTATCTCTGAAATAGCAGACATGTGTGAAAATCATCTAAACCTAATCATCAAATACCACGGCGAATCAATTGGGACAAACTTAATGCGAAAACATTTTTCCAGTTATGTAAAAAAATTCCCAGGAGCATCCAAAATCAGATACCGACTTGTTACAGCTCCAACTTTGGATGATATGAAAATTGAAATAGACTTATTTAAAGAAAATGCCAGATATTGGGAAAATCAATTGGATAAAAATGAATTATAATCTTCAAGGCTATTGCTTGAATCCGTCCACATTTCCCCGGTAAATTGTCGGGCTTTTTTATTCATATATTTTTAGAATTCATCACCAAAGGCTTAATATGCAAAATGCCAAAGTACATGTACCAAAAGCGGTTAATGAACCGGTATACTCCTACGCGCCGGCTACCCCTGAAAGAGAAGCTTTAAAGAAGCGTATTGCTGAATTAAAATCAACCCAAATTGAAATACCAGTAATAATTAATGGAGAATCTATCTTTACTGGCGATACAGTTGAAATGCGAGTACCCCATAACCATCAACATGTATTAGGTGTTTATCATCAAGCAGGAGAAAAAGAAATTAAAATGGCAATTGAATCTGCCATGGATTCTTGGAATGATTGGTCAGCGCTCCCTTGGGAATCACGAACGGCTCTTTTTAAACGAATGGCCTCAATTCTACAAAGAACTCACGAACAAACTATAAATGCGGCCACCGTCTTGAGTCAAAGTAAAAATGCATATCAAGCAGAAATTGATGCATCATGTGAATTGATTGATTTTTTCAACTTTAATGCAATGTATGCTCAAGAAATCTATGAACAACAACCACTTTATTCCCCAGATGGTATTTGGAATATGGTTGAAAACCGTCCATTAGAAGGATTTGTATTTGCTGTTACTCCCTTTAATTTTACGTCTATTGCAGGGAATTTACCCACGGCTCCAGTTCTAATGGGAAATGTAGCTCTTTGGAAGCCTGCGTCAAGTTCTGTTTATAGTGGCTATTTTTTAATGAAATTATTTGAAGAAGCTGGGTTACCAAAAGGAGTCATTAATTTTCTCCCAGGCTCAGGAAGAAGAATCGGACCATCTATCTTAGAAAATCCAAATCTAGCAGGCGTTCATTTTACTGGGTCAACTCCTGTATTTCAATCAATGTGGGAAACCATAGGAAAAAATATATCCAATTTTAAAACATATCCACGTATCGTAGGTGAAACAGGGGGTAAAGATTTTTGTGTTGCACATGAATCAGCCAATATTGATGCTCTTGTAACAGCAATGGTTCGAGGCGCTTTTGAATATCAAGGACAAAAATGTTCTGCTATGTCTCGCGCCTATATACCATCATCCATTTGGCCAGAAGTAAAAGAAAAATATGAATTTGATGTTTCCACAATCACAGTTGGGGATCCAGAAGATTTCACTCATTTCATGAATGCTGTAATTGATCAAAATGCCTTTGATTCAATTACAGCTTACATTGATTATGCACATAAATCTTCAGACGCGACTATTATTACAGGTGGATCATATGATGATTCTGAAGGATACTTTATTGAACCAACAACAATTGTAACTACAGATCCCCATTTTAAAACAATGGAAGAAGAAATTTTTGGACCCGTTTTAACAATTTATATTTACGATCCAATAGATTGGGCTGACACATTAAAACTTGTAGATAATACATCTCCATATGCACTTACAGGTTGTGTTCATAGTACTGATAGAGAAATGATTGTAGAAGCTAGTAAGGCACTTACCCATTCTGCGGGAAATTTTTATATTAATGACAAGCCTACTGGAGCCGTGGTTGGGCAGCAACCATTTGGAGGAAGTCGCGCATCTGGAACCAATGATAAAGCGGGTTCCATGATGAATTTACTCCGATGGGTTTCTCAGAGGACAATAAAGGAAACTTTCGATCCACCAAAAGATTATCGTTATCCATTTATGGATAAAGATTAAATATATAGAGTATGAAATAATACTCTTATTACATATATATTTAAATGAATAAGGAATTAATATGAAAATACACGAATACCAAGGAAAACAGATCTTTGCTAAAGCTGGAATGCCAGTACAAGATGGGTATGTTTTTGACAAGATTGAAGATGCAGAAACAACTATAAAACGCGTTCAGGAAGATTTCAATACTGAAGATGTTGTTGTAAAGGCTCAAATCCATGCTGGTGGGCGTGGAAAAGGTGGTGGTGTAAAATATTCCCCTAATTTTGACTCTGCTCTAGAAAATGCGAAAAATATTTTAGGGATGAATCTCGTTACACATCAAACAGGTGAAAAAGGCCAACTTGTACGAAAAGTATATGTGACTGAAGCATTTGATATTGCAGAAGAATTTTATGCTGCTATAACGCTGGATCGTGGAAAAGGTATGGATGTATTTATGGTTTCATCTGAAGGTGGTGTAGAAATCGAAAAAGTTGCTACAGAAACACCGGAAAAAATTGTAAAAGTATGGATTGATCCTTTGTTAGGGATGAAATCATTCCAAGCAAGAAAACTTGCTTATGGATTAGTTCTTCCTAAAGAAGCATTCAAATCTGCTGTAAAAATATTTATGCAAATGTATCAAACGTATCAGCAAATCGATGCTACGATTGTAGAAGTCAACCCATTGATATTAACTACAGATGATAAAGTTGTGGTTCTAGATGCAAAAGTGAATTTGGATGATAATGCATTATTCCGTCATCCAGATATTGCTGAGATGCGCGACTTAAATGAAGAAGATCCCAATGAAGTGGAAGCAGCTGAATACAATCTCAATTACATCAAACTTGATGGAAATGTGGGTTGTATGGTGAATGGAGCTGGTTTAGCCATGGCAACGATGGACATTATTAAACTTGCTGGTGGTGACCCTGCAAACTTCTTAGATGTGGGTGGTACTGCTTCCGCTGAAACAGTCAAGAATGGATTTAGAATTATTCTATCGGATGAAAATGTAAAAGCTGTTTTGATTAATATATTTGGTGGAATTGTTCGATGTGATCGTGTGGCAAATGGTGTAGTTCAAGCGGTAAAGGAATTGGGACTCAAAGTGCCGGTTGTGGTTCGATTAGAAGGAACAAATGCGAAAGAAGCTCAAGTTATTTTAGCTGAATCGGGTGTTTCGATTATTCCAGCTGTGGGTATGAAAGAGGCAGCGCAAAAAGTTGTTAAAGCAGCATTAAGCGCCTAGGAGATTTTAAAATGTCAATATTAGTCAAAAAAGAGTCAAAAGTTGTCATTCAAGGGATTACAGGGTCAGAAGGCCAATTCCATGGTGGACAAATGTTAGATTATGGAACCAATGTCGTTGCTGGCGTTACACCCGGGAAAGGAGGCCAAAGCACATTAAATGACCGTGTTCCCGTATTCAACACAGTTGAAGAAGCTGTACAGGAGAAAGGTGCAAATACGTCCATTATTTTTGTTCCACCAGCATTTGCAGCGGAGGCTGTCATAGAAGCAAGTTGTGCTGGAATTAAAGTAGTCGTTTGTATTACGGAAGGCGTTCCTGTCCATGATATGGTTAAAGTGAAAAAAGTAGTAGATCAAAATGAAACTCGTTTAGTCGGTCCAAACTGCCCCGGTATAATAACGGTTGATGAATGTAAATTGGGCATTATGCCTGGTTTTATTACAAAGAAAGGATCCATTGGCGTTATTTCAAAGTCTGGTACCTTAACTTATGAAGCAATTGATCAATTGGTGAATGTAGGTTTGGGACAAACAACTGCCATTGGTATTGGCGGTGATCCCATTATTGGGACTACCATGAAAGATTGTCTTGAAATGTTCGAAGCTGATCCGGAAACTGAAGGGATTGTTATGATAGGTGAAATTGGAGGACAAATGGAAATAGAAGCGGCTCGATGGGCTAAAGATAATGTATCTAAACCAATGGTTGGATTTATCGCGGGACAAACGGCACCTCCGGGACGTCGTATGGGACATGCTGGTGCCATTGTTTCGGGTGGAGATGATACAGCAGAAGCTAAAATGAGAATTTTAAAAGAAAGTGGGATTGGTGTCGCTGAATCTGTTGCAGATATTGGCGACCTCATGAAAACTGCAATGGAAAATAAATAACACAAAAAGGGAAATTGAATAATGGGAAATAAAACATTTGCAATTATTAAACCTGATGCAGTAAAAAATGGATATACAGGGAAAATATATGATCGCATTTTACAAGCAGATTTTAAAATTCTTTCTGCAAAATTGATGAAAATGACAAAAGCACAAGCTGAAGGATTTTATGAAGTGCATAAAGAACGTCCTTTTTATGAAGAATTGACGACTTTTATGTCATCTGGACCATGCATGGTTTTAGCGCTTGAAAAAGACAATGCTGTTTCCGCATGGAGAGAAACCATTGGCGCTACAAATCCGGATGAAGCCGCCGAAGGGACTATTCGGAAAGATTTTGCTACCAATCTTGGAGAGAATGCAGTGCACGGTTCTGACAGTGATGAAAATGCGCAAAAAGAGATTGGATTTTTCTTCACAGAGAGTGAACTTATAGCGAATCAATAAATCCGAGACTTATGATTAAACACTTAAATATAGTCTTCATCTTATCTTTATTGGGTATGACTGCTTGTGGCAGTAATGGCATCGAAGGATACGTTGGAGAAGAAATTTCTATCACAGCCGAGAACCCAGAAGAAGGGAAAAAGTTTGACTATGACTGGGCTTTAGTGTCATTGCCTGACGGAAGCCTATTGTCGGAAACAGACTTAATTCTGGATGAAAGATCCAAAAAAATGGCTTTTACTCCTGATTATCCGGGAGATTATTCTTTTGATGTTATTATTTCTAAATATGGTGATGAAGTTTCAACCCAATCTTTTTCATTCACAATTCTAGACGAGGATGCAAAAGAACAAGAAGTTGCGTCTAATAACCAAGAATCTGATGAAGATGACGTTGAAGAAGAAATATGGCTAAATGAAGAAATAGAAGATTCTGATGATGAAAATATTTATGTTGAAGAAGATGATAGTGAAGATTATCTTGAAGATGAATATGAAGAAGAAGTTGAAGTTGAAGAAGAGCCGGTAGCCGATGTACAAAAAATCGCTCCTACTCTGAAAAAACCTGTCATTAAAAAAGCGAAACCCAAGCCGAATCCAGGTTCTTCTATTCCAGCAAATTTTAAGCGGTTTACCATTCAAGTTGTTTCAAAACGTACTTTGAAGGATGCACAAAAAACTGCTGCTGAACTCATAATGGCTGGATATGATGTTTATATCCAAAAGGCATTTTTTAAAGAAACGAATGAAACCTGGTTCCGAGTAAGGATTGGCAGTTATGATAATCGTAATTCTGCTATTGCTGTTGCCAATGCTGTGTCTAAAAATTTAGGCATTAAAGCTTGGGTTGATTTTGTAAGATTTGAATAATAAATAATTTCTGGAGGAATAGAATGAATCCCATTAACCTTTATTTTGATGTAAGAGATATATTTAGAGCACCACGACTTGCTTTAAGTGGTAAAAAAATCTGGATATTTTTAATTGGTAACCTTGCTGGTTTTGTCCTTTATTGGATATTTACGTATATAGCATTGGCTGCAGCAGGTGTTCCTTTTAGTAATGCTATTGCTACCTATGGGCTTTACCCCTGTTTGTATGGAGTTGATGCTCCATGGTTTGCTTGGGCCTTATACTATATTGGCTCATTAGGCTGGATTGCTTTTCTTCATTTATCTTGTACGGCTGTTGCTAGAGTCACTTTAAAACAATTGAAGGGTGACAATTTCTTTTCAGCTGGAGATGCATGGAATTATGTAAATAAACATTGGCATCCCGTTATTTTTACATCTATTTCTATTGTTCTGATTTTAGGATTCTTTCTATTATTTGCTGGAATTTTCGCATTATTTGGAAAAATACCGTATGTTGGCGAATATTTATTTGCTCTCCCCTACCTCTTTTATTTTTTGGGTTCTGTCTTTACAGTTTATACAGCATTTGTCCTTGTTATTTCATGTATTTATACACCCGCAATTGTAGGTGCTTATGAAGAAGATACTATGGGCTCTGTATTTCAATCCTATTCAATTGCTTGGTCACAACCTTGGAGAGTCGTCCTATACAATATTGTTTTGCTTCCATTAGCTTGGTGGTCTCTTAAACTATTCTCATGGTTTATGTTTGCTGGCTTTCAATTAGTAAATCATGTTTTCGGAATGAGTTTCTTAATGGGTGAAAAAGCCACATCTATTGTCGGAAATGCGTTGAACTTTGTAATCCCTCGCGGTTTATGCGAATCTATTTGTGCTCCATTCTCTTGTTCAGGAGCTCTTTGCGGTACACCATGTAGTTTTTATACTTTACCTGAAGCTGGATCATTGTCTGGCTCCGAAATGGGTGCTTCAATAATTGTTGGACTATTTTTACTTCTTATTCTATTTAGCATAGTATCTTATGGATTATCTATTTTATCTGTAGGTGAAACTCTTATGTTTATCATCTTTAAAAAGAAATCTGATGATGATGATTTAATTGAGCGAAAAGATGAGGATGAGTTAGAAGAAGATGATGAAGACGATTTCTCATTTGATGATGATGGAGAAGAATCAGAATCTGACTCTAATGATGAAGATGCAAATACTGATAATTCCGAAGAAGAATAAAACAATACCATATAACTTGTAAAAAAGCACTTCGTTTAGGTAGTTTCCCGGGCTTTATATGAAGCTATTTCGAACAGAACTAGCCTCAGAGTTCAAGGATAAGCTCTTTGACATTGAATCTGTGGAATTAACTGATGACATAATTGTCGCTGAAACCAAGGGGATTTCCTGCATATTATCTGCGGAGAAAACTCATTATGGGTATCAGTTGAATGGGATAATCAATACTCAGATTTCCCTACAATGTGATCGTTGTTTAAATACTTTTTTGGACAATCATAATATTCCGTTCAACTTTTGGCTAACATCTGATAAAAGCTTGACTGAAACAAATGAGCAAAATGTTATTCAATTTGACTCCAATCAAGAGTGTATTGACTTAAAGGATGTAATATCAGAATTAATTTTTGTTGATATTCCATTTAAACTCGTTTGTATGGATGATTGCAAGGGATTATGTGACCAATGTGGAACAGATTTAAATAAAGAAACATGTGAGTGTAAAACACACAATAAAGAAAATTTTTGAGGAGTAAAAATGCCATTACCTAAAAGACGACAATCAAAAACAAGAGGCAAAAAACGCCGGACACATTATAAGTCCACTTTAGCTTCTGTTACAACTTGTGCTCAATGTAGCCAACCAAAAATGCCACACCATGCATGCCCTAATTGTGGGTATTATCGTGGCCGTCCTGTTATCACAGCAAAATAACCCGTTTTATTATATGATCATAGCCGTTGATGCCATGGGGGGTGATTTTGCTCCCGGTATCGTGGTACAAGGTGCCAAACAAGTGATTGAATCTTCATCCGTCCATATTGTTTTAGTCGGGGATGAAATTGCAATTCAAACACATCTAGGTTCCTTTGAATCCAATCAAGTATCCATTCACCATGCATCCGAATTAGTATCCATGGATGAACCAGGTTCTCGTATTGTTAAATCCAAACCAAATTCTTCTATTGTCCAAGGATTAAGACTTGTAAAAGATGGAAAAGCTGATGCTTTTGTTAGTGCTGGAAATACAGGTGCTGTTTTAGCAACTTCTCTCCTACTTCTGGGACGAATACCAGGAGTAAGACGTCCGGCCCTAGCTGCCTTTATTCCATCTGATTCTGGTGGGAAAATAATATGTGATGTAGGCGCTAATCCAGATGCGAAAGCGAATCACCTTCTCCAATTTGCTCAAATGGCTTCCCACTATTATTCCCATGCAGAAGGTAAACCTAACCCTAAAGTAGGTTTGGTTAATATTGGAGAAGAGCCCAATAAAGGAAGTGAGTTATATCTAGAAACGTATGAACTATTATCAAATCAATTACCCCAATTTATTGGAAATGTTGAAGGAAGAGACATTATGTCAACTAATGCAGATGTGCTTGTGTGTGATGGGTTTGTTGGGAATACATTAATCAAATTTGCTGAAAATTGGATTGTCCATTTAGGGAAAGAATTAAAACAAGGATTAAATAAAAATTGGTTTAGTCGATTAGGTGGATTTCTTGTAAAACCAACATTAAAAGCATTATATAAAAAATTTGATTATGAAGAACATGGTGGCGTACCCTTATTAGGGGTTAATGGAGTTGCTATCATTACTCATGGTAGTTCTGGTCCTAAATCAATTATGAATTCAATTTTTGCGGCAGAAAGATGTGTACAAAGTCATTTAATTACACATACAAAAGAAAGCTTTGAAACATTAGTAAGGGATTCCGCATGAATGCAACAATAACAACAACAGCACGATATGTACCAAAAAATATTGTAACAAATCATGATTTGGAAAAAATCATGGATACATCTGATGAATGGATAAAAAGTAGAACTGGTATTCATCAAAGACATTTTGTTGGTGAGAATGAAGCGACATCAGATATTTGTACTCATATTGCTAAATCATTATTAGAGAAACGAAATCTATCTCCAGATGATATAGATATTATTATTATTTCTACAGTGACGCCTGACATGTTGGCTCCATCTACCGCAGCGATAGTCCAAAATAATATTGGCGCTTCTCGCGCATGGGGGTTTGATTTATCAGGAGCTTGTACTGGCTTTTTATATGGACTAGAAACTGGAGCGAAATTTGTGGAGTCTAGTCAATATAACAAGGTGATGGTCATTGGTGTGGATACAATGTCATCAATTTTAAATCTTGAGGATAGAAATACAGCTGTTTTATTTGGTGACGGTGGTGGTGGTGTAATTCTAGAACAAACGGGCGATAATTCAGGGATTTTTGATTCTATTTTAAAAATGGATGGCTCGGGTGGACCTTTCCTTCAAATGCCTGCCGGTGGAAGTCGTATGCCAGCTACTATTGAATCAGTAGAAAATAAAATGCATTATATTCGACAAGATGGACGAACTGTTTTCAAATTTGCAGTGAAAGGCATGGCTGACGTAGCTGAAAAAATATTGGAAAAGCATCAATTAACAGGTGATGATATTTCATTATTTATTCCTCACCAAGCGAATAAACGAATCATTGATGCAGCTGCTAATCGTTGTGGAATTGATTCAGATAAAGTTTTAATCAATATCCATGAATATGGAAATACAACTGCTGGTACGCTTCCGATTGGTTTAAGTGAAGCGGATGATACAGGCAAAATTAAAAATGGCGATCTATTATTATTGGCTGCATTTGGTGCTGGTTGGACATGGGGAAGTATGCTTATTAAATGGGATACTCTATCATGAAGTCAGTTTGGATGTTTCCCGGCCAAGCATCCCAAAAAGTTGGGATGGGATTAGATTTATATGAAAATACTACTCTAGGAAAAACATATTTTGATCAAGCAAATGATATTCTAGGATATGACATTAAATCGATTGTATTCGGGGGGCCAGATGAAATATTAAAACAAACTCAATATACTCAGCCTGCGATTTATATTGTTAGTGTCATTCTCGGGAAACTTTTTCTTGAAGCTGGGGAAAAACCAGCCATAGTAGCTGGGCATAGTTTGGGTGAATATTCCGCATTAGCCATTGCAAATGCATTCTCATTTGAGACGGGTCTTTCCTTGGTACAGATACGAGCAGAAAGTATGTTTAAGGCTGGACAAGAGATTGAAGGAACTATGGCAGCGATTGTTGGATTAAACGATGACCAAATAAAAGACTTATGTGAATTGGATCATTCAGGAATTGTTGTTCCAGCAAACTATAATTCTCCTGGTCAAGTTGTTATATCTGGAGAACCGTCTGCTGTTAAATCCATGATGACGATGGCTAAAGAAAAAGGTGCCCGAATGGCTGTTCCATTAAAGGTGAGTGGAGCCTTTCATTCTCCTTTAATGTCATCTGCACGTGAATCACTTGCAGAGATATTGGATTCCACCGAAATTTCGGACGCATTATATCCTGTTTATGCCAATGTTAGTGCATCACCTGTAACAGATGGAAGTCAGATTCGGGATTTATTATTAAAACAATTAGAAAACCCAGTACTGTGGTCAAAAACAATACAAGCTCTGATTGATGAAGGTTGTGATACATTTATTGAAGTTGGACCAGGAAAAGTTTTACAAGGATTATTAAAACGGATTGATCGTAAAAGACAGTCGCAGGGAATTGGAACATTAGAAGAAATAAATAATTATGTTTGATTTAAAAAATAAAGTTGCCGTCATAACAGGAGCATCACGAGGCATCGGAAAATCAATTGCTGAAACTTTTTCAAAAGCAGGTGCCACTGTTATATGTGTCAGTAGATCAGAAGAACCATTACAAATACTTTCGAATGAACTAAATGATACGGGAGGAAATGCATCATACAGAACTTGCGATATTTCTGATGGTGAATCATTTGCATCTATGATTAAATCAGTTGTGGATGAATTTGGACAATGTGATGTATTAATAAATAATGCAGGCGTTACTCAAGATACTCTCCTTATGAGAATGTCTGAAGACCAATGGTCTAAAGTTTTAGATATAAATTTGAAAGGTGCTTTCCATGGCTGTAAAGCTGTAATGCGCCCTATGATGAAAAAGAGAACCGGTAGAATTATTAATATATCATCCATTGTTGGAATTACTGGAAATGCTGGACAAGCTAATTATGCAGCATCTAAGGCTGGACTCATTGGGCTCACAAAAAGTATCGCAAAAGAAGTCGCATCACGGGGAATAACTGTGAATTGTATTGCCCCGGGATTTATTAAATCTGATATGACAGATATATTATCTGATCAAGTAAAAGAAGAATTACTGGTTCGAATTCCGGTTGGAAGAATGGGAGAAGGAAATGATATTGCTCATGCTGCTCTCTTTCTTGCATCCGATGAAGCCAGTTTTATTACAGGACAAACCATTGTTATTGATGGCGGTCAAATCATAAGCTAAACAGGAGGAATAATGTCAACGTTAGACAAAATAAAAGAAGTTGTAATCGACAAATTAGGTGTAGATGAAGCTGCTGTAAAACCAGAAGCTCATTTTATTGATGATCTAGGTGCAGATTCTTTAGACACAGTTGAACTGATTATGGAATTTGAAGAAGAATTTGGAATTGAAATCCCAGATGAAGATGCTGAAAATATCATGACAGTCGGTGCTGCATTAGATTACATCGAAAAGCACCAATAATAAGGCAGATTTATGCGTAAAGTTGTTGTAACAGGATTGGGCGTTCTCGCCCCAAATGGTAATAATGTGAACTCATTTTGGTCTGCTTTAATTGCGGGGCAAAGTGGAATTGGTCCTATTAGTTATTTTGATACAGATGATTTAAGAGTAAGTATTGCCGGCGAATTATCAAACTTTACGCCTGAACCTGTTTTAACCCCAAAAGAAGTTCGAAAACTTGATCCATTTTCTGTTTACGCACTTGTAGCAGGGCAGGAAGCTATTGATCAATCTGGTTTAGATCTAACATCGATAGATTTGGATCGAGCAGGAGTAATCATTGGATCGGGCGTTGGGGGCATTCAAACATTGGAAGATCAACACGGTATAATTATGAATAAAGGTGGTCGCCGTGTTTCTCCACAATTTGTCCCTAGAATGATTGCCAATATTGCTGGTGGTCATTTATCCATTCGATGGGGTTTTCGAGGTCCAAACCAAACAGTTATATCCGCTTGTGCTTCTGCTACAGATGCCATTGGGATGGCGTTACGCCTTATTCGGTATGGTGATGCAGATATTATGATAACTGGTGGAACCGAAGCTAGTATTACTCCATTAACTATTGCTGGTTTTGGAAATATGCGCGCTTTATCTCAACGAAATGATGATCCGCAACGTGCAAGCCGCCCCTTTGACTTAGATAGAGATGGTTTCGTTTTAGGTGAAGGTGCTGGAATGATTGTCATTGAGTCTGAAGAACATGCACTTAATCGTGGTGCGACTATTTTGGCAGAATTGGCGGGATATGGCGCAACGGACGATGCATTTCATGTAACACAGCCTGCTCCTGGTGGTGCTGGTGCAGAAAAAGCCATGAATCGTGCTATTGAAGATGCAGAATTAACTATAACAGATATTCAGTATATTAATGCACATGGGACATCCACTCCTTTTAATGATAAAAATGAATCCGCAGCTATCAAGAGTTTATTTGGTAGCCACCCAATCAAAGTAAGTTCAACCAAATCAATGACTGGACATTTATTAGGAGCTGCTGGTGGAATTGAAGCTGTAGCAACTGTAAAATCTATCTTGGAACAAATGGCACCTCCTACAATTAATCAGGAAACGACTGATCCAGAATGTGAATTGGATTATATTCCAAATCAATCCCAATCATTTACAATTAATGCTGCTTTATCGAATACATTTGGATTTGGCGGACATAATGCTGTTATTTGTCTAAAAAAATATTCTGGCTAATGGGTCTAATTGATTCTATTATAGACTTTTTTTCGTTTAACCGCGCACATTTAACTCCTTTAGAAAAGAAAATCCAATATCAATTTGAACGTCGTGAATATTTAACTCAAGCGTTTACCCATAAATCGATCTTATCTGGCCCAAGAGAAAATTATGAGCGTTTGGAATTTTTAGGTGATGCTGTTTTAGATATTGTTGTTAGTAAAGTACTCATGAAAGAATTCCCTGAAGGGGACGAAGGATTATTAACGCAGCGTCGTGCCTTTTTAGTTCAAAAGTCATATTTAGCTAAAATTGGTAAATTGTTGGATTTAATGGATCATTTACAGATTGAACCAAGTGTCAATCTAACTGTAGATAAAATAGCCGAGAAACAGCAAGCCAATTTATTTGAAGCACTCATTGGTGCCATGTATCTTGATGGTGGAATGAAGCCATGTAAAAAATTAATCATGAAAACTGTTTGGGCTCATAGAGAAAATGCATGGATGTCTACGAATTATAAAGGAAAGCTGATTGAATATTGTCATCAAGAATCCATTGGCAATCCTTCCTTTCAAGTAAAGGATGTTACTGGACCAGATCATTCAAAAACATTTGAGGTACAAGTCATGATTAACGGCGATCCCTTTCCTACTGGGATTGCCACAAATAAAAAAGCCGCAGAACAACTTGCGGCAAAGGGTGCATTAGAATCGTTAGGAGCTGTTTTTTAAGCGGTCATATTTTTAATTTTATCTCTCAAAATAGCTGCTTTTTCATATTCTTCTTTCTCAATTGCAAGCTTCAATTTTTTTTCAATCTCTTTTACTGATATTTTCATTTTTGTTTTTTTCACAGGTTTATCTTCTATACTATCTTCTGGAACACCTGCTTTGGCCATTACATCTTCATGAACAAAAATAGGTACCTTTAAACGTAATCCTACTGCTAATGCATCACTGGGACGAGCGTCAATGATGCTTTGACCTGATTCATCCGTTTCAATTTCCATATTTGCATAAAAAACGCCTTCACTTAAATGGCTGATTTTAATTGTCTTTAATTTTGCTTCAACACCAGAAATGACAGCACCAATTAAGTCATGAGTGAGTGGGCGGGGTGTTTCAACATATTCCATCGCAAGAGCAATTGCCTGTGCTTCAAAGGAACCAACAATAACAGGTAAAATCCTATTCCCTTCAATTTCTTTTAACATAACCGCATAACTTCTGCTCGGCGGATGAAAAGATATTTTTTTTACGTTGACAGGAATCATTCTAAAGTTTCAAGCTCATCTTTTAATTTTGAAATTTTAACCACTGGACTTGGATCAACCCCATGGGCTATAGCGCACCAATAACTTAACCAATCCCCATAGTGAATCATATGAAGAAATCTTTCAATTCTATTTTCTCCTTTACACTCGATCGTTTCTTGGTGAATTGATAAATCGTTTAATATTGATTGTGATATAGATTGGCGATATTTCACCCTTGTGTGATCATCATCATCCTTAAGCCATAATAGTACCATATCCTTAAATAAATGATCATTTTTTTCCCATCCAACAATTTCATTATGGTTTAATTCTGGCAATTCATTATGGTAAGCTGGCATCTTTGCATTCTCACAAAACTGTCCCTTATACCGAAGTGCAATTATGGATGTCCATTCTGATTCACCATAAATAATTGGAATTTTTGTATGAATATTCTGTGCCATTTCATAGGCAGGATTAGAATCATTCTCTTGATTGTATTCATGCGTCTTTGATGCTAAAAAAGGAATAGAAGATATTAAATTGGATTCCCAATTATTATTTATTAATCCATATTTATGTAAAATATAAAGCATAGGAATAAATGAAAATGCTAATGCTGCTCTCGGTTGAAGACCAGTTGGGATTTTAACAACATCTTTTCCAATTGATTCCAACTTTTCAGTTATTTTACCACCAGTACTTATACCAACCATTTGAGCGCCTTCTGCGATAGCTTGATCTGTAGAAGCCAAAGTTTCTTCCGTATTTCCAGAATAAGATGAACAAATAACTAATGTATTTTCATTCACCCAATTAGGCAATATATAATGCCGTGATACAACAAAAGGAACGGATAATTGTTTTTTTAGCAATACACGATTAACATCTCCACCAATAGCCGAACCGCCCATACCAGCTAAAACAATATTATGGATAGGCTTAGCTAATGGTTTTAATTCTGCATTTTTTCCGATTTCGATGGCATCAAGCATATTGTTTGAAAACCTAGAAATGGCTCCAAACATATTAGCTGGGTCTAATGAATGTCTCATTCTTAATAAGTCCTTTTTTGAATAAGATTTATTAATGATTCTAAATCATGTCTTTTTTCTGTAGGAATAATATGTAGCGCATTTTGAGCTTCATTAAAATATGACTCATATTTATTGATGGTTTGTTGCGCAATGCCTGAATCATTAAGAAATATTTTAACTGCTTCCAATGATTCCCCGTTTAGATTGGATTGGAAATGTGAAGTAAGTTCATTCCATTCTTTTTCAAATTGCGTTCGAGCTAAAATTACAGGATATGTCTGCTTCCCTTCTGCCAAATCACTCCCTAAACTTTTTCCCATTTCTTCAGGACTAGAAATAAGTTCCAACAAATCATCTTGGAGTTGAAATCCTCGCCCAAGTTGACGTCCAAATTGATCCAAGCTTTGAACAGTTGTGTCGTTTAACCCTTCCATAATTGCAGGCAATGCAGCGCAGGAGCCTAATAAAGCGCCTGTTTTACAATCAATCATTTTCAGATAACTTTCTTCAGAAATGGTTAAATCATTTTCGAATTCTTTATCCCAAGCTTGTCCTTCACAAATTTCTAATGTTATTTTATTGAAATAATTCATTATTTCTGTTGCATGGGTTTCAATAAGAGTTACTTTTAGTTGAGCCAAAACAAAGATAGCATCTCCAGCTAACACTGCTGTGGATTCATCCCATTTTTTATGAAGCGTTGGTAACCCATGGCGAGTATCATCATTATCCATAATATCATCATGAATCAATGTAAAAGTGTGAAGCAATTCTACGGCTAAAGCTAAGTTGGCAAGTCCATCTGAATTGGCATCCAATGCCCGACCAGTAAGGTGAACCAGAATGGGACGGAAACGTTTACCAACTCCTTGTAATGAATATCGTACAGGATCATAAAGATATTTTGGATTTTCAGGAATAGGTAAATTCGCTAATTCGCGATTTACTTCTTCTCGAATCAATTGAATATGTTGTTGAAAGTCAGTCATTCATCTTCTATACCAATGTTACCAAATGATTTTAATTTCCCTAGAACGAGTTCTTTTATTTCTTCCATCCGTTCCATTGAATTTGCTTCAAATCTTGTTACAATGACGGGTTGGGTATTAGATGAACGAACAAGTCCCCATCCATCACCGAATTTTATTCGAACACCGTCAATTGTATTACAATCATAATTTTCTTTAAAGTAATCTAATGCTTTTTCTGCAATGACAAATTTTTCTTCATCTGTACCGCAATCTAAACGCATTTCTGGTGTAGAAAAATATTTAGGTAATTCGGCTGCTATTTCAGATAATTTTCTGTCAGATCGCGATACAAGTTGCATTACTCGTGCAGCTACATAAATCGCATCATCAAACCCAAAAAAGTCATCGGCAAAAAAGATGTGTCCACTCATTTCTCCACCAAATTTGCATTTTAATTCTGCCATTCTTTGCTTAATGAGAGAGTGTCCTGTTTTCCACATGACAGGTATACCACCTACTTTTTCGATAGATTCTTCCAGAGCTTGAGAACATTTAACATCAAATAATATTTCATCACCTGGCTCTACAATTTCAGGAAGGAAAAGAGCCATCAATTGATCAGCCCAAATAACTTGACCTTTTTCATCTACAACGCCAACCCTATCAGCATCACCATCAAAAGCGAACCCTAAATCATAATCTCCAGATGTAACTTCTGCGATTAAATCTTTTAGGTTTTTTTCAACAGTAGGATCAGGATGATGATTTGGAAATGTTCCATCAGCATCACAATAAAGTTCAGTTACTTCAACATTATTCATACCATTAAATATTTCTGGTGCATTTAAACAAGCGGCTGCATTACCACAGTCCATGACCACTTTAAGTTGGCGTTCAATATTAATTTTACTCCGTATCATACGATTGTAATCATCATTAATATTATATCGAGCTTCACTTCCTTCCCCTGTTTCGAAATCGTTATTTTCGATTAATTCTTTTAAAGATTGAATCGCCTGACCATACACAGCTCCTCGCTCTATGGACATTTTAAATCCATTAAATTCTGGCGGATTATGGCTTCCAGTAATCTGAACGGCTCCAAAAACACCTAATTTAAACATACTATAATAATTAGCTGGTGTAGGCAATAAACCTAAATTAATAACATCAGTCCCCGTGGATAAAACGCCTTCAGCAAATGATTCCATGAGAGAAGGTGTTGTTAGGCGAATATCTCCACTTAATGCAATTTCTTGTCCACCAGATCGTTTTATATGTGTCCCAAATGCTTTCCCCAGCGATACAACAACATGGGGTGGAAAATCTTCTTCTACTTTTCCCCGAATATCATATTCGCGGAAGATATATTTATTAATGTGCATTTTATTCCTTATTCTTAAAATATTTGATTGATGAAATTACACGAATTCAAAATGGATTTCCCAATAAGAAACAACCCATTTAGTTATCTTGATTGGAAATGACTCGATGAAGAAAACCATCTTGTTCTTCAAGCGCCTGTTCTGCTGCTGCTTTGGAACAATCTAACATTCCCATTACAATACCTGTCTTCACTGACATGCCAGATTCCGTTAATAATTTTCCTGATTGAGTATAATCAATTCCAGTTACTTCGTGAATAATACGTGTTCCACGATCAACTAATTTATCATTTACAGCCATAAGATCGACCATTAGGTTTCCATACACTTTCCCCAGTTTAATCATAGTTGCCGTCGAAATCATATTTAATATTAGTTTTGTAGCTGTTCCGGCCTTCATACGCGTAGATCCAGTTACCACTTCTGGACCTGTGATTGCCCGAATGATCATATCTACCCGTGTCATTTTATATGGGTTTGGATTGGTTACAAGATAGATTGTTTTTGCTCCATTTTCTTTTGCATGATCTAAAGCTGAAACCACGTAATCTGCAGCTCCACTACATGATATACCAATTAATGTATCATTTTCATTAATATTATATTTTTGTAAATCTTGTAAAGCAGCTTCCGGTTTATCTTCTGCTCCTTCAATTGAATTTGTAAGTGCAGGTTCTCCTCCAGCTATAACACCAATAAATAGTCCCTTTGGTGCAGAATATGTGGGCGGAATTTCAGATGCATCTAATACACCTAGTCGTCCACTGGTACCAGCACCTACATAAAAAACACGTCCCCCCTTTCTGATAGAGTTTACTGTGAATTCAACTGTTTTCTCAATTTCAGGGATTGCACATTCTACAGCAGATGCAATTGCTTGGTCTTCTTGATTAATGGTAACCAATATTTCATTAATTGACATTGAATCAATTGTAGAAGATTTCGGATTTTGTTTCTCAGTTTTAAGTTCGCCACGTGATTTCATGACCCGTAAATTACAACTTCATGAAGGCGTGGAAAAACATTACTCTTGACCTCCCAAATATGGATTTAAATCTAGTTTCAGATATTTTATCTATTCTAGATATATTATCATTTACAATTTTAGATAAACAAAATGAATCTGATTCAAATTGGTTTGACGATCCCAAGCATAAAATATCCATCACAGGAAATACACATAATCTTGTTTTGTTGCTTCATGCGAATCAAGATATTCACCAACTTATGTTAGACATTAAATCACTATTAAAATTGACGACTCTTCCAGCCTACCATGAAGAAATATTCGAAGATAAAGATTGGGTTACATTTACCCAATCCCAATTCAAAGAAATTCGTATTTCTGATTCACTCCGAATTATACCTACTTGGGAATCTGAAACGTCTTTTTCTGGGAAATCCATTATAATTCAACCTGGGAGTGGATTTGGAACGGGCTCCCACCCTACAACCCAATTATGTTTAAAATGGCTAGAAAAGAATTTAAATGGTCATGAATCCATGTTGGATTATGGCTGTGGTTCTGGAATTTTATCTATTGGCGCTGAATTGATAGGAACATCTTATGTTGAAGGAGTTGAGTTAGATCCACTTGCTCTCCAAAATGCGAATCATAATAATGAAATAAATGGTTTGGCGATTCCTTTTTATCATCCAAATTCATTTAGCCCCAAAGAATCTTACACAATTATTGTTGCTAATATTTTGGCTGTCATATTGATTCGATTGGCACCCAAGATAGGGCCACTCATTGGAGAAATATTGGTTTTATCTGGTATTCTTGAAGAACAAGTTGAAGATGTGATTCAGTGTTATTCAAAATGGATAAATCTTTCAATTACCGATAAAAAAGATGGATGGGTATTACTCTCAAATAGTCAATAATACTTCAACTATTTCAACGTCGAAAAATATCGACGTGTTTCAGCCATTACTTTTGGTGATAATAGGATAGCTGAAGTCATAGTTGGTATTGCCATTAAAGCAAACATCCCATCAATCAGATTAATGGCAATATCAATAGAAATGACTGACGCTAATATAATCGTCCCCACATAAAAATAATTGTAAATGGGTTTCGCCTTTGACCCAAAAAGATAACTGGTACATTTACGACCATAATAAGAATAACCAAACATGGTGGATAGACTAAAGCTCAATACGGCAATGACTAAAATAATTTCCCCCAATAAACCTAATTCATACTTAAAAGCCATGACTGTTAATGTAACGCCATTATCCCCATGAAAGTCCACACCAGATGCTAAAATCACAAATGCAGTAATGGAGCAAACAACAATTGTATCAATGAATGGACCCATCATAGCTACCAAACCTTCACGAACGGGTTCTTTTGTTTTTGCAGCCCCATGAGCCATAGCTTCTGTCCCAATCCCAGCTTCATTGGAAAATGCCGCACGTTTGATACCAATAATAATAATACTCCCCAAGGAGCCACCCAAAACAGCGTCACCAGTAAATGCATCTGATAGAATAGATGATAGAATTGTAGGAATTTCGGAAAAATGTTTTCCCAAAATAGCAATGGCAGCCACTAAATATATGATTACCATGAAAGGGACTAATCTTGAAGCCACTTTTCCAATACGTTTTATTCCACCGAAAATAACCAAAGAAACAATCCCAGCAGCTACAATCCCTGTAATAGTGTCGCCCATCATCGGGTTGGATATAAACATGCCATTCGGTTGATAAAATAAGTCACGTACAATTTGAGCCAATTGGTTGGCTTGAAACAAAACTAAGCAACCAACTAATCCTGCCACAGCAAAAAGATGGGCCAAAATTTTTCCTAATCCAGGGTAAGCTTTTTTATTAAGAATCCATCCATCTTTATCAATTTTACTAATTCCCTCTATTATTACATACATGGGGCCACCCTGTACTTCTCCAGCATCATCTTTCCCACGATACATAATACTTAATGTGCATGTAAAATATTTTGTTGCCATTCCAATGATGGCACTGACCCACATCCAAAATAAGGCTCCGGGACCACCTGTATGAATCGCTAATGCAACTCCTCCAATATTTCCCATACCAACTGTACTAGCTAATGCAGAAGATAATGCTTCAAAGTGTGAAATTTGCCCCGGATCATTTTCATCATCATATTTCCCCCGTAATATTTGAATTGCATGAGGAAAATGTCGAAATGGAATAAATCGACTATAAATTGTAAAAAAGAATCCGCCACCTACTAATAGAATGATAAGAGGCGTTCCCCACATCATTCCAGAAAAGGTTGACATAGTTTGGTCTAGAATATTTAATAAATCCATTTAGTTATTTGGTTTTGCGTTTAATTATGAAAGAGAAGCGTTACTAATTTTAATGAAAGAACAGGAATATGCCTAAATAGAATCGGGTTATTTTCATTGGGGGTTATGGTGTTGCATATTATGCTATTTATACTTGTCCAATATTGGGAGATTACCGTAGTCGTTCTTTTCTCGCAATGCCTTTTAATTGTCACATGTTTTGATGAATGATTTCTTCAGATTTGCTTATTTTCTAGATACTATACATGAAACAATTCGATAAATACCTGTTAAAACAATTTTTTCTCATATTTCTCATGGCGCTCCTGGGATTTGTGAGCATTTTTATTATTGTTGATTTAATCGAAAATTTAGATCGCTTTATTGATAATCATGTTCCGTGGAAAATTGTAGCATATTATTACGTGTATTCCTTCCCGTGGTTTATTAGTATAGCATTACCGATGTCAGTCCTTATTGGAACTGTATTTAGCGTAGGTGGCTTTGTAAAGCGAAATGAATGGACAGCCATGAAGGCTTCCGGTGTTTCTTTATATCGTTTAGCAATTCCATTATTTTTAATAGGATGTTTTATCAGCGGTGGATCCTTTATTTTAGACAATGAATGGGTATCCTGGGGAAATGAAAAACGATTCGAAATAGATCGTGATTATGTTAAACGTCGTTCACGTCACAAATTGAAAAATGTATTAACCAATATTTTTCTTCAAAAGAATTCTCAATCACATATATCCATTGGTAAATATCGAATAAAAAAAACAATTGGAACAGATATAGCCATTGTTAATTTGAATGATAAATCTATTTTACAAAGATTGGATGCAAAAAAGATTACATGGAATCCTGATACTTCTTTATGGGTATTAAAGGATTATTCTATTCGTTCTTTTTCTGAAAAAGGCGGAGAAGCAAAAGTGGTTATATCAAAAGATGATACATTAATGGCTTTGGGCTTTTCACCAGATGACATTAAAAAACAAGCACGATCTCCAGAAGAATTAAACTATTTTGAACTCACAAACCGAATTGCGCAATTAAAAGAAAATGGAGTCGATACTTTAAGATGGGAAGTGATACGTTATATGAAAATCTCCTTTTCATTTACAACACTTATTCTAATTCTATTTGGAATTCCATTAGTCGTATATAAAGAGAATAATGGTTTATCATTTGGTGCTGGAATGAGTGTATTTGTGATTTTTAGTTATTATGCCTTTATCAAATTCGGGCAATCACTTGGTTTTAATGGTGTACTCGAACCATTATTGTCTGCTTGGTTAGGGAATATACTCTTTTTTAGTATTGGGACTTATTTATTGGTGTCCGCGAAAAAGTAAAAAGAATATAAATTATTTTTTACGTTTATTCGATTTTCGTTTTTGACCAGGTTTTAACGGTTTTCGAGATTTCGGACTTGTAATAGTGAGTCCTAAAGAAAAGTTGAATCCACGCATAGAACTAATCCAAACACCATTCCTAAAGGCAAATCCTAAATCAAAAATGATAGGTCCTTTATGAATACCAATACCCATGGACAATTCTCGGAGATCGCCTCCAGCCCAACTATATCCAAACCGAACAGGTACATTATCCAACTTTGTCCATTCTGCACCGAGAGACCATCGCCATTTAGCTATAGAATAATATTCATTGATAAAACCAGTTACCAAATCACTGGCAAAAATAAATGTTTCTGTTCTTTTTGATAATCCCATTCGGAATGTAGCAGGATAACGAGTCTCGAAAACACGCCCTTCTCCTGTATTCGTTGTATCTAAAATAATTTCAGAATTATTATAAAATAAGGAATCCTGAGATAATTTATCCGCACGAATAGTATCAATTTTATATGTATATAATACTGCTTCATTTGGGCCTAATTCTTCTCCTTCCCAAGTAAAAGGGTAAATACCAGGCACTGTAATACTGGGTCCATCATCATTGACACTATTTGTTTTATTCCAAGCAATGGTTCCAATAGCATTAATCAAGGATGAGCCAAATGTCCATCCTTGAAATTCTTTTGTAACAATTCCAATATCTAATCCAAATCCTGCTCCACCCATTCCTTGTCGAAGAAGATACCTGCCTGAACCGTATAATCCCTTATCATCTGTAATAAGATTAGCATAACTAGTTTCCGGATCGATCCCCATATAAAAGAGACCTTGTAAATATTTCAGTGTTACACCTGTAGACACGTTTTTAAGTGGAATTGCAAATGTTAATCCATATTCATTTAAGCCCAATATTTCGTATCCTAATGTCATATCCAATTCTGGTTTATTTGCATTTCCATACATCATCATTTCTAGTAGTCCGATGGGCAATTTAAAATTAGATAGAAAAATAGCATTGCTGGTAAATGCAAGATTTCCAGAAGTGAAATTTAATGCTGGGATTGGAAGATGGAAATCTTGGAAAAAAGTTAAACCACCTGCATCTTCAAAATTTTCAAATAATTTATCTTTATCGGCAGTATATAAAGTATCACCACTGTATTCGGCAATGGTTTCAAATGAAATAAAATTGCCAATAACGCCTGTATCAAATCCGAATAATTGCCATTGGAATGGTTTATGTTGCTGGAATCCAATTAAAGCCGGATTATACCCGACAGAAAAAATACCATCAGCAATTGTTGTATACGTTCCAGCTAAACCAACAACTCTGGCATCTCGCTTTGTTTGCCCAAAGGTGCAAGTCACAATTAAGATAAAGGAAAGAATGATTTTTTTCATTATTGTTTTCCTCTATTTCCAAAGTGAGAGCCAACTAAGTTGTTACCACTCATTCTTCCCATTCCGGGGCGAATATGGATATAATATCCATTCATATCACGAATAGTCCCATCTCCTTTTGATAAGCGAAGACGTATATTATCATGTGTACTTGGGAATCCAGATGTTTCTCCAGGTGTCCATGAATAGGAACCCATATTATCAATTCCTTGTATGATGGGAGACCAATATTCACTATTATTCAATTCAGGATTCTCTGATGTGGAATAGTCTAGATTTATGGTAGATACATCTCCATAGGTATTCCATAATATTTCATACGTTTGATCGGCGTAAAGTGTATCACCTCCATTAGGCCAAGTGATAACTAGTTCTGGTTCAGCTGCATTCATCATACCCGTATTACTTAATCGAAATGTGATAAATGAATTAATATCCAAATAATCTAATGTTGTCATAAAAACAGAATTACTATCTGTACCATTCAAATGAAAACGTGGTGCCACATAATGGTCACCAAATCCTGTTAAGAGAAAGATTCGATTGGAATCTAATGTACTATTAAAGGTTCCACTGCCAGGTTCGTGAACCATTCCAGAGGGAAAACCTGACGAATCGCCTTCTTCATAAAAACTTTCTGGATCAGGTAATATAAATTTCCATAATGTGTCTACATAAGCTATAACGGAGTCAGTTCCTGATGATGATTGCCGAACTAGGTAGGGTAACCCTTCTAAACATTCACTAAAATCTGTCATAACATTGAAAATATGAATATCCGAAGTATCTGGATCGAGGTCTAAACATGAATCTACGATATATAAGCTATCGGTTGGATCCCATCCTTGCTGAGATACAAGTGAATCTCGAAGTACGCCTAACATTTCGGCTGTCCGGTCCGAGGGGAATATGGTCAAATTGGACATTAGAATTGATAATTCAGCCCCAAAAGGAAGTGCATTGGTGATATTCGATGTTAATTCTGCTTGGATTAAAGAGCTACGTATACGATTTCGTGTTTCATGATCGAATTCTTCTATAGGTGTTTCAACTGCAGAAATAAATGTCATTGGAGCCATCATTACTTCAAAAGGTGCTTCTAGTCGGAAAGCCCCACCAATGGCTTTCCCAATTTCAATTGTTCCACGACCATCAACCCGTGATTCTGACTCCACAATTAGATGTACCGGGTTTACGGATAATAATTCAATAATATTGGCGCAATTTTCATTTGAAAGTACTTGGTTTGACCAGGATGGTGCACTGTCCGATTTTGAATTATAAATTTCCGTTAACGTTCCATATTTATTGAGTTCAATAACGGTCATGGCTGTATCAGTATCATTTATAGGATAACCAATGGAATCCACATTGACGCATAAAGTGGTTGTATCACCAAATGTATCCACACCAATCATATCAATACCAAGTTTAACCGGCAATTTGATTTGACTATACATAATAAACTGAATACGAACATCAGTCATCATCATACCTGTGAATCCTTGAGGCATATTTTCCATCGTTTGGGTCACCGATGGAAACCCCATATATACAAATGCTTCTAATGATTCAAATTCCATTGAATACATGCGAACATTTAAACCGAGTCCGCCAAGTGATGAGCCATCCAATGGTATTGAAGCAACTTGTTCTGGAATAGATACATCTAGAGCTAATTCCATTTTATCAATGGGTTCATCAGGATATTGCGTACTTTGGAAGGAATATCCCTTTAAATCGAAGTCCCGATCAAAGACATTTCCTTTAGATAAAACTGTTTCTATAATAACAGAATCGCTTCCAGAAGGTGGGGCAAAATTTTGAAAATTCATTTTGAAATTAATATCAAATGGGAAGGTACTGGCTAAATCAGAAATGACAAGGCGATTCGCAGTATTATCTACCCCTTCTGTCTTTAACATTGCTTGGAATATTGAAATACTTGTTTCTCCCCCTTCTGCTCCTTCTGATGAGGCAAGTGCCATATCAGGTTTTGGAATTTCTAGAACAGTTTCTGCAATACTTACATCTGCACTATCTAATGATGGTATATTCATATTGAGTGCAATATTTACAGCCATGGAATCATTGGCATAAATGGTGACTGATTCCCCAGATTCTACATCTGCAGAATCTAATTTGAACCCAAGGTTTATTTGTAATAATTGCCTGAGCCGAGCACTAGATAATGGTGTAGTATCAGCATAGGTAACGTTGGTTCCAATGGTAGGGATTTCTTCATGATGAGCTAAAGAATCTGTTATTTCATATTTCCCTGTATAAAGACCAGCGGTGGCTTGAATTAAATTTTTAGATAATCCTTGGTTTCCGATAGATGTAATGAATTGACTTGATTCATTATTAGCCACCACAAGTGCTTCTATTCCTTCGATGATTTGTGGATCGCTTGCGACATCAATTTCGCTAAATCCTAAATCAAGTTCAACTAAAACAGAACTCAGAATTGAATCTACAGTCGAATTGAATACACCAACCATAGTATTCCAATTTTCAGCCGAGATTTCTCTATCTTCTGCTGGTGGCATATAAAATGTAGCTCCATCCCACGTAAGTGGATTACTTTCATTATAAGTAGTATCTACATATGGAATGCCATATAAAACGACTGGAATATTCATATTGATGGGAGTAGATGGAATTGCGAAATCCCCTAAATCAATACCTGGAATTTCAGTCGGTTCGATTTCTGTATCTAAATATCCACCCGGAAATTGGGCCTGTAAATTATCTTCCCCAATGGATTGAGACGGAAGATCGCCTTCAAACACCAATTGCATACCCATACCATCATCTGTTGGAAAAATATTGACACTATCCACAATTCCATCGAGAGAATATCGTGTTTGAACTAAAGGAATTTTGAGATCCACGAACCATGTGGGCATTTCAAACTTTTCAGATGTTTCAAAATCACACCCACTTAAAAGAAGTAAGCTTAATACTCCGGCTAAATATTGAACACCGAAATGTTTCCTTCGAGATGAGCAACTCGGATTATGTTTCATAAATAATTGTTTACCTTAGGACTTCCGCTCTAGAATTTGGTATTTTTTTGGTAATCATGCTACAATAAAATCTTTCCTAGCATGCAAGTCAATTATAGCTAAAATAGTGGCTCATTTTGGGCAGGTGCCTGCACACAATTTTCACTCGCAGTGATTAAAAGATAATAAAGTTGTTACATCCCCCCCCCCAGGAAGCAATAGTTGGTAATGCCTGATTTTTTAATATCTATATTCGTCAGGTTTATAGGGACCATCTTTAGGAACATTAATATAATTTGCTTGATCATTTGTCATTTGCGTTAACACACCACCAAATCCACTCACCATACCAGCAGCTACTTCTTCATCCAATTTTTTGGGAAGTACTTCTACTGTGATGTTGTTTTGTTTTTCTTCAGACGACAAATTAGCAAATTTTGTATCAAATAAATGCATTTGTGCTAACACTTGATTCGCAAAAGAACCATCCATAATACGTGATGGATGCCCTGTAGCATTTCCAAGGTTTACCAATCGACCTTCAGATAATAATATTAAATAATCATCCTTATTTTCACTTCTGAAAATTCGATGAACTTGGGGTTTAACTTCATCCCATTTCCAATTGTCACGCATGAATTGTGTATCAATTTCATTATCAAAATGTCCAATATTGCATACAACTGCACCAGATTTTAGTGTCTGTAACATAGCACGGTCACATACATTAATGTTACCGGTTGTTGTTACAATTAAATCCGTTGAAGAAAGCAATGATTCATTAATTCCATCAATGGATTCTGTATTTATTCCATTTTTATAAGGAGATATAACTTCGAATCCATCCATACACGCCTGCATAGCGCAAATGGGATCAATTTCAGAAATTTTTACAATCATACCTTCTTGTCTGAGAGATTGTGCAGATCCTTTCCCCACATCACCGTATCCAATTACGAGTGCTTTTTTCCCCGATAATAAAATATCTGTCCCCCGTTTAATGGCATCATTAAGAGAATGACGACAGCCATATTTATTGTCATTTTTGGATTTTGTAACAGAATCATTCACATTAATGGCTGGTACTTTCAGGGATCCTTCGTCTACCATTTCTAATAATCGATGGACACCGGTTGTTGTTTCTTCGCTAATACCATGAATATGGTCTAACATTTCAGGATATTTTTCGTGCAACATCTGGGTTAAATCACCCCCATCATCCAAAACCATATTGGCGTTCCAGGGTTGTCCATCTTTTAGAATAGTTTGTTCGATACACCAAAAGAATTCTTCTTCTGTTTCCCCTTTCCATGCAAATGTTGGAATATTGGCTGCCACCATGGCTGCTGCTGCATGATCCTGTGTAGAGAATATATTACATGATGACCATCGCACATTCGCGCCTAAATCCACTAATGTTTCCATTAAAACAGCTGTTTGAATGGTCATATGGATACATCCTAATATGTTGGCTCCTTCGAGTGGTTGGGAATCTTTATATTTTGCTCGAAGTGTCATGAGAGCTGGCATTTCTGCTTCTGCAAGTTCTATTTCTTTTCTCCCAAAATTAGCTAGACTTAGGTCAGCCACTTTATAATCTTGGTTTTCTATTGTTGGATTGTTCATTTTTCCTCTCTGATTCTCTGATTAATCAAAATGAACGTCGTTGATTTAGCCAAGCCTGATGAAAGCGATTCACCGCAACGTTCCTTGGCCTAAATGTTCAGAATTTTACAGCGATTTTAGCTTTTCCACCATATCTATTTTTTCCCATGTAAATAATGCATCTTCTCTTCCAAAATGGCCATAAGCAGCCGTTTGACGATACCGTGGATATTTTAAATCTAAATGGCTGATAATTTCACCCGGTTTAAGTGGGAAGTGTTTTTTTACTAAATCTGTTAATGATTCATCGGACATATCACTCGTACCAAACGATTTTACATAAACAGATGTTGGTTCTGCCACACCAATACCGTATGATAATTGAACTTCACATTTATCTGCTAATTTTGCTGCAACAATATTTTTTGCGATATATCGTGCCATATAAGTCGCCGATCGATCTACCTTGGATGGATCTTTCCCAGAAAAAGCACCTCCACCATGGGGAGCATAGCCACCATACGTGTCTACAATAATTTTTCGACCGGTTAAACCTGTATCGGCTGAAGGACCACCATGGACAAATCGCCCCGTTCCATTTACGATAAAACCTTCATCGTATGGGAATTCATATTTTCCCAATACAGGTAATATGATATGTTTAATGACTTCTGATTTTACGAATGCATTTTCGGCTTCTTCTGACCCATAAGTGTTTAACATATCTTCATGTTGAGTTGCAATGACCACCTGACTAATACGTGTTGGTTTTCCATCGACATATTGTACAGACACCTGGGATTTTCCATCTGGGCGAAGCCAAGGGAGAGTTCCATTCTTTCGAACTTCAGTTAATTTTTCTGTTAAACGATGTGCAATTTGGATGGGTAATGGCATGAGTTCTGGTGTCTCATTACACGCATAACCAAACATTAGCCCTTGGTCCCCAGCCCCCTGCTCTTCTGTAGATGATTGACTTACCCCTTGAGATATTTCTTTGGATTGTTCTTGAATAGCAGACGTGACCTTTACATTTTTCTGGTCCATCCCTGCTGTATAATCATTATATCCAATATCGTTTAACGTATCTTTAACCACACGTTCCACATCCACAAATCCTTGAGTCGTTATTTCTCCTGCCACCACAACCATACCTTCGGTTGCTAATGTTTCACAGGCGACCCGTGAGTCTGAGTCTTGTTCTAATAATGTATCTAATATAGCATCAGAAATCGCATC
>JABHUQ010000065.1 GCA_018658715.1 Fidelibacterota bacterium | reverse complement strand
GATGTGTGAAGAAGCAGCTATCATAGCAAAGTCAAAAGGTAACCAAATGGCTGTCCGTAACAGACTTATCATCGAAATGGCCCTGGGAACAGGTCTGCGAGTATCTGAACTTGCGAACCTGAAGATCGATGATATACACATTCGTAAAGGCCAGAATTCATTAATCGTAAATAACGGAAAAGGCGACAGAAAGCCACAAAGCGGTCGATGGTATCGAGCCCGCCACCTAGCGGATCTGCCTAGTACAAAACAAACTGCAATGGAGGCACTCGAGCGCACACAGGCTCAATTGGGCCAGGAAAAGGTAGAATCGGCTGTTATGCCCATGGTAGTAGAAAACTCTAATGCTGCACGTCTATTATATCGGCTTTTCCAACCTTTAAGCGGTGCATCGATCCAGCAAAAAAATTCTTTTCTAGACGGGAAGAAAGAGCAACAGATTGCTTCCAAAGCATTGACAATTACCGATAACCCTATTATCGTTCGTGGGCTTGGTAGTCGGTTATACGATGGGGATGGTATTGCCGCTAAAGAAATGCCAGTCATTCAAGATGGAGTTCTAAAGAATTATTATATTGATGTTTATTATGGCCGAAAGCTGGGTTGGGCGCCCACTACAGGATATGCTTCCAATATTATAATCCAACCAGGAAAGCGAAGTGCAAAAACTATTGAAAAGAATTTAGATCGAGGAATTTTGGTAACCAATTGGCTTGGCGGAAACGCCAACGGTACAACGGGTGATTTCTACCTTGGAGTGGCCGGCTGGCTAATTGAAAATGGGCAACGTACACAACCCATTGGCGAAATGAATATTTCCGGAAATTATTCAGACCTTCTCATGAATTTGAAAGAAGTAGGGAATGACCCCTATCCTTATTCGTCCTTCAGGACCCCGACGCTACTTTTTAATGATGTCAGTTTTTCCGGTACTTGATCTTAGTTGGAATCATTATTCTAACAAGCAATTGCCCCACAATCGCGGAGCTTTTTATTTGTGGGATAATGGGTAAATTAGGTAAATATAAAAACGAGTAAATACACATTGTAAACTATTTTAGAGGTTGGATTTGAATAAAAAACTTGGACGAAACGATTCTTGTCACTGTGGAAGCGGTAAGAAATATAAAGTTTGTCATGGGAAAAATAATATTAAATCTTTGCAGTTTTGGATACTCATTTTAATTATAATATTAGGATTATGTTGGTATCTCCTATTTCAATCGGCTCCAACTGTTAAAAATAATAATAATATGTCTGATCCTTTTATACCTCAGCCAAAGAATAAATTATCTCCACCCACAGAATCAGCACCCCCCGGTAAAGTGTGGTCACCTGAGCATCAACATTGGCATGATGATCCTAAGGCTTCAAAACCTAGGAATACTAATGCAGAACAAAATAAACCGGTATCTAAACCACCAGGCGCTCCACCCCCTGGTAAAGTATGGTCACCTGAGCATCAACATTGGCATGATAAAAAATAAAAATTTCATTCAAGCCTCGTGTCAGGCATAGCATAAAGGATTAATGGGGAATTGGTGACCATCTGCGAAAATAGATCTGATGTATTTCGATATGCCTGGTTTTATGGTCGCGTAGATTTGCCTGACGAACACTTTTCATATATTTTCAGAGTATTGGTGAGCTATCACCACTTGGAGAAACATACTTAAATATACCATATTCAAATGACTAAGACTGTTCTACTCTATTTTATCTATGCAGTAGTTATCCTGTTTATATTCATTATATTGTTTGTGAGCTTTGCTCCTCAGTTTGGTTCTAATCCATCATTCAATCAGAAAAAATATTATAATATATTCCCAAATTACAAAGATGGTGATTTCCAAAATCTAGAACAAACCCAATTAATAACTGGCGATGTTTCAACCTGGACCTTTTTTAAGAACGATACAAATAGACGCCCCAACAAAGATATTATTCCAAACAAGGTTGATTATGCTTCCTTCAATAATATAAATACTAATCTTTATAAGATTGCTTGGTTAGGGCATTCAGGATTCATCATCAATATAAATGGAAAAATTGTTCTATTAGATCCAATGCTTGGAAATTATGCTGCGCCAATTCCAATCCCAAGTTTGAAAAGATATAATGAAATGCTTCCGATAGTCCCTGACTCTTTATCTAATATTGATATAGTAGTCATATCGCACGATCACTATGATCATTTAGATCATTCAACAATAAAAAGTATTAAAGACAATGTAAGAATATTCGTAGTTCCACATGGAGTTGGTAATCATTTAAGAAAATGGCATGTGAAAGAAGAAAAAATCATTGAATTGAATTGGGATGAAAATTATGAAACGAATAATATCCAAATCACTTGTCTTCCTGCGAGGCATTTTTCTGGAAGAGGGCCGCTCAATAGAAATAGTACCTTATGGAGTTCATGGGCAATAAAATCACCAACCGTGAAAATTTATTTTAGTGGTGATAGCGGCTACGGGAAACACTTTAAAGATATTGGTAATAACCATGGACCATTTGATATTGCATTAATTGACTGCGGACAATACAACAAGGCGTGGAAAAACACCCATATGTTTCCATCAGATGCCGTATTGGCAGCACAAGAATTAAATACTGAATATTTCATGCCTATTCACTGGGGAGGGTTCTCATTATCTATACACCCATGGGATGAACCAGCAATAGAGTCAATAAAATTAGCAGATAGGATGGGTATAAAATATTTTACTCCTGAAATTGGTGAAGTTATTTCTAATAAAACAATAGATAGATCTTATAATGCGTGGTGGGAAAATTATTGAACACGATTAAATAAAAAGTATTATTCTAAATAATATTTTATGTCATGGCATTAATCACATAATAATATTACACTGACTTGTTTTATATTCAGACTTATGATGAGTTGGCTTCAAGAGAATTATGGTACTACCCTTTCTAATCCGATCATCCAGAGTGTTCTGATTGTTTTGGGAGCTGTAATTGTTGCAAAAATAACGGATCTAATTTTTTCACGGATCTTTAAACGATTCGTTGATAAAACCCAAACGATCCTTGATGACCAGATACTCCAGTTATTGCATCGCCCTATTTTTTACACCATCCTTTTTATTGGATTCTCGATTGCGGTTAAAACGGCAGGGCTCCCGGAATATTTTGATTTTGTATTGGTAGGCATTTTTAAAACAATCACAATTTTAATTTGGTTGGTCATTGCGATGAAAGTATTAGTGGTCTCTATGGAATGGGCATCGAAAAAAACAACCAACCCGCTCCTGCAACAAAAAACATTACCGCTATTTAATAATTTGGGAAAGATTGGCGTTGGGCTGTTTGGTATTTATTTTATTTTCTTAAGTTGGGATATTAATATTAATGGCATCCTAGCTTCGGCTGGTGTTTTGGGTGTTGTTTTAGGTTTGGCTGCGAAAGATACGGTGTCCAATTTTTTCGCTGGCATTTTTCTTATGGCTGATTCACCCTTCAAGGAAGGGGACTATATTTTATTAGACACAGGCGAACGAGGTTATGTAAAAAAAATGGGGCTGCGATCCACTCGCTTTATGACCCGTGATGATATTGAGATTACCATACCTAATTCTGTTATTGCCGCTTCTAAAATTGTGAACGAGAGTGGTGGCCCCGGTGAAACTGAACGCGTACGAATTACCATCCATGTG
>JABHUQ010000010.1 GCA_018658715.1 Fidelibacterota bacterium | reverse complement strand
TCCGGCGCTGTGATAGTGCCATGGTTATATGGGAAAGCACCCATATCTGCTACCGTCCCATCTAAATCATAATATGCGGCATCAGGGTTTCCTGCATCTATACATGGGGAATTTACCAATAAGTTATAATCAGCACCTACAGGATTGCCTGGATCGAATACAGGGCCATTGGGATTAGTCACAAAATTTAACTCCCCTTCCCCCATCCAAATATTATAGTCAAAGTAAATATACATATCTTCAAGAGGACTACAAGAACTGAGATCAAATACTGCCGTCCAATACTCCCCTGTCCAATTCATTGTTATGCTTTCATCGCAATCCACCACAGAGCCAACATATACAGTAGGCGTTTCATCATACATATCTTCCTGTACAGCTAAGTAAACTGTTAGCATATCTCCGACCAGTTCCCATGAATAATTTCCATATCTAGCCGGATCTACAAAAAGTGGATCCATGGATATATTGTTATAGGTATCGCAGGTATCTCCATTGGCATTGGTGGTGATATAATTTCCAATTTCTGCTGGTAAGCCGAACCCGTCATAATTTTGACTGTTATTCCACATATTATTAAAGGCAATGGCATTTTGAAGATTCTCTGCGTAAATACCTGATTGGTACCCCATAATAATATTATTTTCAATCGTAGGCTGAGATGCCTCTCCAGTATAAATACCCGCATTACTATTTGACCTCAATGTAGTTATCAGGTTATTTCTAATGCTGGGGGAAGAAGATCGACAATAAATCCCATTATCATTATTATCATGAATCGTATTCCCGCTGATTGTTGGGGAAGAAGATTGACAATAAATCCCATGGTTAGCAGAAGTATGAATTTTTGAATTTAATATTTGGATGGGGGCCGAAGATGTATTATAAAATCTAACTAAAGCATCCTCCCAACCCGTCCCGCTTCCAAAAGCAATATCACAATATTGCAGCACACTTGCATGGCTACTTGAGAAAAACTGAATGCCTTTCCAATCTCCAGCAATAGGCACAGGTAAGCCGGATGTAAACGTAATGGTGTCTCCTTCTACCCCTTGGGCAAAAAGGCTACCATATATATCGAATGTATAATTTCCCATAAATTTGATTTGGGTTCCTGGGTAAATAATAAGAGTGTCACCATCAGCAATCGTCAGGTCGCCATTTACCATATAAGTGGTGTTTCCAAACCATTCTCCGCTTACATAACCACTCACATTTGCAGTGGCACCTCCCGAAAGGGTTACATCTGGTAGAGAATAATTACTGCTGGAAAAAGTATAATTTTGCGGTAAAGTATGAGGCTGAAATCCATCAAGAGAAAAATGCACCGCGTAAATGCCATCGGCCAACCCAAGGGAATACACACCTGTGACTGATGTAAAAGCACTATCTGTCACTGCCGATGGGGAAATGGCTTCAAACAAGACACGTACGCCACTGTGACTTGTGGAATCTTCCAAAAAACAGTATCCATCAACGGTTGCCATGCGGCTTTGCGCCATTAGACTTCCTAGAATTAAAATTGGAATAAAGGTATTTTTTATAGTTTTCATAGTAAAACTCCAGGGTTGTTATTTTTTCATAATAGATTACTTTTGAAATTACAAGAGGCTATATGAGTTATACAATACTCACAAGTAAGTATTTTTGGCGTTTTTACCTAGTATTTTTCACCTTTTTATCGAATTCATCTTAATATTTAAAAATAGTCTTAATCTTATCCCTGGGATTTTACTTGTTGTTGCATAAAATCAAAGTGTGCGTTTTTGGCATTGGTTTTGGACAGAGATGCGTTTTTGAAAGCAATTTTTGCAAAAGTTTTTATTGATTTGAAAATCAATTTCTCCCTCTATATCATTAGGCAAAAATACTTCCGTAAAATTGTTTTAGAGAATTCAGATAATCAACAAGAGAAAGAATCTCCATAGACAGCTATATCAAAAATAAAAAAATCTAATTTATTTTTGATAGCATTGGAATCCTTTGCGCTACTGTATGTGGGGGTTTATAATGGATTTTATACTTTCGTCAAATTAGCGTATTTAACGATGAGCTTTTTCTTTACACCATCATGGAAAACCACGCCGACGCGTTGGTTTTCACCTGTTCCGCTGAGCGCCATAATTTGTCCTGAACCGAAGATGGCATGACTTA
>JABHUQ010000064.1 GCA_018658715.1 Fidelibacterota bacterium | reverse complement strand
TGTATCACCTCGACTCGGGCTATTGTTTACATGAACCAATGCAGTCGTATGACGACGTTTTCCATTCACCAAGACTAATACTTGTCCGGATGAAAGACCACGAAGTGTCATAGGACGAACAGCATCAGAACCATCAGCAATTGTTGTACGCGGCATACTGAATGATGGCGCCAAAGATTGAAGGATTTGAGCTGTTTCACTAAAACCTGCACGACGAATTTCTTGTGCTGTGAACACATCAACAGGTACTGCTTGATCTTGAGCAGCATGAGCGAAGCGAGATCCAATAACGGAAACCGCAGCACCAGCTAACGCAGAAGCATCAAGTGCGAAGTTGAGATTTGCATCACCTGAACTGACAGTTGTAGATAATGTTTTTGAATTATAACCAATAAAAGATGCTTTAACACTATATGATCCAGCAGCTACTCCACTTACGGAATAGGCACCTGATGCATCAATCAGCAGCAGCTCCTTGGCCTGTCCCTACTACCTCGACATTTGCGCCAGCCAATGGGTTTCCATTACTATCTGTAATGGTTCCTGAAATGGACTGTGCAAAAAGCGGCAGGGATAATGAAATGAATAATAAAACTCCTGTGAGTTTTTTCATTCGTACCTCCTTGTTTGCTTGTTTTAACTAAAAAAAAAGGAGCCAATGATACCTACTCCCTGTTAAACATTCTAGTAATCTATACAACCCTAATCTATGAGAGCAAGTGATTTAAATATTATAAATATGAATGAAATCAGGAATATTATTTCATTTTTTCTAAAATAAATGGAAGGATTTGGTCTGATGAAATACGAGTTTGTTCTTGTGTGTCTCTGTCCCTTATAGTAACTGTGTCATCTTCCATAGATTGGTGATCTACCGTAATTCCAAATGGAGTTCCTGCTTCATCTTGGCGATAATAGCGTTTTCCAATAGAGCCTTGCTGGTCATACAAGACTTTGAAATGGGGTTTCAATATATCCATGATCTCCCGTGCTTTTTCGGGTAATCCATCTTTTTTAACCAATGGGCAGATTACAGCTTTTACCGGTGCCAATCTTGGGTGGAGCTTCATTACTACCCGATTATTTTCTTCATCTTCCCAATAGGCATCCGTAAGTACGGTTAATAACATTCTATTGAGTCCGGCAGATGTTTCAATAATATAAGGAAGAAAGCGATTATTCTCTTGTTGATCAAAATATTTTAGATTTTTTCCTGAGAAGGATTCATGCTGCGATAAATCAAAATCAGTTCGATTATGAATTCCTTCAATTTCAGACCAGCCAAATGGGAACTCATATTCAATATCCCAAGCTTCTTTTGCATAGTGAGCTAATTCATTTTCACCATGTTCATGGTACCTTAATTTGGATTCTGTGATTCCCAATGCATCTGAATAAAAGCGGAATCTTTTTTCTTTCCACTCCTGCAGAATGTCATCATCGGTACCGGGCTTCACGAAATATTGCATTTCCATTTGTTCAAATTCGCGTGTACGGAAAATAAAATTTCGAGCTACAATTTCATTTCTAAATGCTTTACCAATCTGCGCAATACCAAATGGAACCTTCATACGCATGGCTCCTTGTACTAATTGATAATTAACATAGATTCCTTGTGCCGTTTCAGGACGAAGATAAGTGACAGACCCAGAATCTTCAACAGGCCCAACATGTGTTTTGAACATCAAATTAAATTGTCGCGGATCAGTCATTTTCCCAGTTGTACCACATTTAGGACATTGGATTGTATCCCACTGAATGGACTCATAATTATCCCCAAACTCATCTGCGCGATATCGTGAATTGCATTGCTTGCAGTCCACTAATGGGTCATGAAAAGCATTTACATGTCCACTAGCTTCCCAAATGCGAGGGTGCATTAATATACCACTATCCAGTCCAACAATATTTTCGTGAACTTGCGTCATTTCTTTCCACCATAATTGGGAAATATTATTTTTTAATTCTATGCCAAGTGGGCCATAATCATATACAGCACCAAACCCGCCATAAATTTCAGAACTTTGGAAGATAATGCCCCTACGTTTGCATAGAGATACGAGTTTTTCTATTGTTTTATCCATTTTGTTTTTTTGTTTACCTAAATTATTTATCTAATGCTTTTAATTCTTTTTCTATTTCATCATCAAATGGAATATCATCTGATTCTAAATGAATATTTTCTTCTATTTTCTTTGGTGTTTTGATATAAAGAATCAGGAATCCGAATGCAAATATGCCAGCTCCAATTGGAGCAGCCCAAGCCATTATATTAAAGCCTGTCGCTACAGGAACGGCTAGAATTCGTTCACCATATAACCCAACATAAAATTCTAAGATTTCATCTTTAGTTTTGCCTTGGGCAATAAATTTTGAAATTTGTTGTTCCATTTCTGGGTTATGGTCTAGATCAAATACGGTACCAGACCAACAACAGGGAGATATTAAACTTTTCTTTAAGTCTGTAACTAAATCATCTTTTGCTAAAATCACACTAAGGAATAAAATGAATAGAATTGTTTTTTTCATTATTATTTTTTCTTTTTTCTAGTTTTTCTTTTTTTCTTACGAGTCGGTGCTAATCGTTTTTTGTTAATCAACTCTACAGCATCATCCAAAGTCACTGATTCCGGAGTGAAAGTGCGAGGTAATGATGCATTGAATTTACCATCAGTAATGTATGGACCAAACCTTCCATCTTTCAAAACTAGAGATTCACCCGTTTCAGGATGGTCGCCAAGTGTTCTGAGTTCAGAACTTCTTTTATTTCGATTAGCTAAGAGTTCAACTGCTTTTTCTACCGTTATATCTAAGGGTGTTTCAGGACCGCGTAAACTTGCATTTTGTTTCCCAGCTTTAATATAGGGCCCAAATCGGCCATAATCGGCTAAAATCGGCTCACCTGTTTCAGGATGATCGCCAACCGTTCTCGGAAGAGTTAATAATTGTAACCCAAGTTCAAGTGTAATGTCTTCTTGCGCTGTTCCTTTTGGGATGGATTTCCTTTTTTTAGAATCACCCAACTGAACATAAGGACCATAAGGACCCTTCTTTAACCAAATAGATTCACTCGATTCTGTGTCTTGGCCTAGTTCTCGATCTTCTTCAATCGCCATAGAGAATATTTCTTCAATTGCTTCAAGAGTTAAATCACCTAAATATATAGAGTCTGGAATAGATTTTGTATCATCCCCTCGTCTAAGGTACGGACCATATCGCCCGATACGTCCTTCTACAGTTTCAGACAAAGATTCATGCATTGGAATGGTACATGCTTTAGGAATATCTATTTTTTCTTCCATCATTTTTTCTAATCCTTGAGAATTATTATCTCCGAAATAAAAAGAATTCATAAATGGTATTGCTTCCCGTTCTCCCCGGGCAATTTCATCTAAATCTTCTTCCATTAATGCGGTAAAAGTAGCATCAACTAAACTGGAAAAATGATTTTCTAATAGTTGTGTCACAGCTAAACCTAAAAAAGTTGGCGTTAATTTTCCTTTAGCTCTATCCACATAACCTCTTTTTACAATTGTATCCATAATAGCTGCAAATGTAGATGGGCGTCCAATGCCTTTTGCTTCTAACTCTTTGACTAATGAAGCTTCTGTAAATCGTGCAGGTGGCTTTGTAGAATGAGATTCAGCAGATAGAGATGAGCAATCGAGAGATTCACCTTTTACCATTGAAGGCAATATCCGTTCTTTATTTGCTAAGTCCGCATCTGGGTTATCTCTTCCTTCCACATAAACACGCATATATCCAGGGAATAATATGACTTGTCCAGATGCTCTGAATTCAGAATTCGCTGCTTTAATAGTTACGGAAGTTTGTTTCAATTTTGCCGGCGTCATTTGACATGCGATGGTTCGTTTCCATATGAGGTCATAAAGTGAGGCAGCAACATGATCTAAGGTTTGCTCCACTTCGGACTTTGGGCGGAATGCTTTATGGGCTGGGCGAATCGCTTCATGAGCTTCTTGGGCATTTTTCACGTTGGTTGAATAATGTTTTGCGTTCCCAGGCAAATAGTCATTACCATATTTTTCAGCAATAATAGTACGAGCACCCACAAGAGCTTCATCGGATAAATGTGTTGAATCTGTTCTCATATATGTTATAAATCCAGCTTCATACAACATTTGTGCAGTACGCATTGTTTGCCGTGCGGATAATTGTAATTTTCGAGAGGCTTCCTGTTGTAGTGTGCTAGTTGTAAATGGGGCTTTTGGGTTTGATGTACGTGGTTTTTCTACAATTGATTTCACAGACCAGAGCTCTTTTTCCAGTGATTGTACTAGAGCAGATGCATCTTTTTCAGATAATAGAATAGCCTTATCGTTTGTCATTTCACCCGTATTAGCATCAAAATCTTTACCGGATGCAATTCGTTTATCATCTACGGTAATTAAAGTGGCTTCAAAAGTTGATTTATCATCTTGCTTTGCTACTTCAGCTTTAAGATCAAAATAGGTTGCACGTTTAAATGTCATTCGCTTTCGATCTCGATCGATTAAAAGTTTAACAGCAGCAGATTGAACTCGCCCTGCTGATAATGCATTTTTAACAAAACTCATATTGGATTGTAGTGTTTGCCATAAAATTGGAGATATTTTATATCCAACTAATCGGTCAATCACGCGCCGTGTTTGTTGCGCCGCAATCATATTCACATCTAAATCACGGACTTGATCCATTCCTTCTTTTACACCTGCTTTTGTAATTTCTGTAAACTGGACCCGTTCAACTTTTTCATCAGGGATTTCAGTAGCAAGGTGAGACGCAATGGCTTCGCCTTCCCGGTCTGGATCAGTTGCGATTAATACACGCGGAGCTATTTTTGCTTTTTTTCTTAATGATTTGATAAAGTCTATTCGATTGGGAAGAACTTTTAACTTAATATCAAAATCATTTTCTATATTGATTGCCAGTTCTTTTCGTGGTAAATCTTTTACATGCCCAACGCAGGCTATAACTTCATATTCTCCTCCGAGATATTTTTCTATGGTTCGTGCTTTAGATGGAGACTCTACAATTAATAATGGTTTTTGGCTCATTTTTATCCAGACTATTTTTTGGTTACAAATCGGCGATTTCGCGCCCGCGTATATAATATATAATGAAAAAAATCAGATTGTCAAATCATTGATAATATTTTCTATATTTAATGTTGAAACTATTTCCTGATTTCCTTCTTTCAAATTTTTTATCACAACTGTTTGATTCTGAATCTCATTTTCTCCAAGAATAAAAGCATAGGTTGCTCCCGATCGATTTGCTTCTCGCATTTGCGCTTTCATGCTTCTACGAAGTGTTTCCAGCTTTACACTCTTTCCAGCTTGTCGCATTTGATTCGCTAAATCGATAGAGACAGAAAGTCCGCTATCATCTAAACAAACTATATAAATATCTGTAGAATCGTGTGATTCAAATGAATCTTCTACTTCAAGCGCTAATAATATACGCTCCATTCCAGCTGCAAACCCAATAGCAGGTGTAGCTTTTCCACCAAGAGTTTCTACTAATTTATCATATCGCCCTCCGCCTAAAAGGGCATCCTGAGCACCAAGGGTAGGTGAAGTAATTTCAAAAGTAGTTCGAGTGTAATAATCTAGCCCACGAACCATAGTTGGGTCGCACGTAAATGGAATATCTAATTGATTTAGAAATGATTGCACCAAATTAAAATGTGCCTGATCTTCATCAGAAAGAAAATCTGTAATGCTTGGAGCATTTTTTATAATGTCAATCTCATGAGGAGCTTTAGTATCTAAAATCCGAAGCGGATTACTTTCAAATCGCTTTTGGCTCGTTTCGGATAATTCGTTTAAAATTGGTCGTAAATAATCCTGTAAAGCATTTCTGTAATCTAAACGACACTCAGGCGAACCAATGCTATTGAGTTTTAGGTTTAAATTTGTTAAACCCAATTGAGATAATAGTGAATAAGCGAGAGTTATAACTTCTGTATCTTGCTCTGGATGTGGTGAACCAAAAGCTTCTACTCCACATTGATGAAATTGTCTTTGTCGTCCTTTTTGAGGGCGCTCTCTTCTAAATAAAGGACCAATATAAAATAATCTATGCAAAGGTGATTTTCCACCCAAACTGTTTTGAATATAAGATCGAACCACAGGAGCAGTTAATTCTGGACGAAGGGTGAGAGAAGATCCATCTCGATCCTCCCAGCTGTACATTTCTTTGGATACAATGTCTGTATCTTCTCCAACACTACGTGAGAATAAACCTGTTTTTTCAAAGATGGGTGTTCTTATTTCTTCGTAACCAAATTGATGAGTAATTTTTCTAATAGTAGATTCTAATTGTTGCCACTTCTTTGAATCTTCTGGCAAAATATCATGTGTTCCTTTGATAGAACGGATGGCATTATTCATTATTTGAGCCTGTTATACTTCCTACAAGTAATGTGGCATTTTCTTTCAATTCTTCTGGTACAAAAATACGCGTTACCCCAGGCATGGATGTTCCTTCAATACTAAATGTTGTCGACAATACATCTGATTTAACAAAGTATGGTATCCTTTTTTTAGCCAATATTTCCCCGGCCATTTCAGCAAATACGATTCCATCAAAAGGGGGAAGAGAATCCCATTTAATATTTTCTAATGGCAAATCTAAAACCATTGTATCTACCAATGTAACATTACAGTCAGCGCACTGAAAAATATGTGCTTCATATTCAGATTGACATTCTGGACAAATCATTTTTTACCTCAAATTAGGGTAATGAATTTCCTACATCTTACCCAAACAATGATACACTATTTTTATGCTTTAGTAAAAGGACAAGTTTTCTATCATTGATTATACCATTGTGTAAATTCGTACTAACGTCAAAAGGAGTTCTCTTCCATTGTGGAAAATACTAAATCCACCATCATAATATATTT
>JABHUQ010000063.1 GCA_018658715.1 Fidelibacterota bacterium | reverse complement strand
CCAGTCTGTTACACCCGCATTTTCAGCATAGCAATTATTTGAATAAGTTTCTCCATCACAGCCACAAACTGGAGCATAGATTTCATAACAAGAATCATTGGATATTTTCGATTCATCTATACATTCACTATTATCTTCACAGCTCCAAAAATCCAACCCTATAAATAGCAGTAATGTGATATATCTACTCATCTCCAAATCTACCCATCATCCCACAAACATAAAACTTCTACAAGAATGTGGGGCTTGATGTTTATCTATTCTAATTCGACCATCCCATTTAACAGTTCATCAAAATCTCTTCTATATGCATTAAATAAATTTTGGGTGGTATAAGTCATTAGTTGATTTGTCCCATCCCTATTTGAAAAATAATACCCATAGTATGATATACTTATGCCCTCAATCGTCCCTTCCATTTGCATCATTAATATTCTGCTATTATTAACGAATCTATATTCTTCATGTACTATTTGCATATCAGGTGAAACAGATTTTGCATTTTCTAATGCAATATTTTTTAAGGTTATTAAAGGTATCTCAATTCTCTCGGTAATTAACATACCATATGCATCTTCTCCTTTTAATTCGAAATCGTATTCAGCATCAGGATTATTTTCTGATTTCGTAAAACTCCATTTTTTAGGATTTAACCATACACCTACACTAGTTTTCTTACTTTTTAATAGAAATGTAGATTTAACATTTTTTGTAAATTTTCTTTTATTTTCATAAATAGATTCTTCTGCTTGATTGTAATCACTGGCATATTCCCAAGAACCATCTTCAAACAAAATGACTTCTTCTCCAAGGTCAGTAATCGCTTTTGTCTGTGCTATACAATTTGCAGACAATGTAAGACTTATTATTATAGTTGTGATAGTTTTCATAATTGTTTCCTTTTTAAATACTAACCTAAATCTACAAAAAATAGTAGTACAATGTGTGTGTGGTTTATATCCTGACCCGTACCTTTGATATTTCGGGTTGGGTTGGCATAATCGAACTGTTAATGTTAATGTATAGTTACAACCAGACCTAAAGTTTTTACAATGGGGAGAGCTACGTATTTATGGATGTTTTTATTAAGTATTTTTGACCACTTAAGGGCAGTGGTGTAAACAAATAAAAAACCCCACAAGTCTGGGGTTTCATGTTGTAGAAAGGGTAAATCTATTCTTTTCTATCTATTAATCAACGTTACCGTTGGTGTGTCGGGGCGACAGGATTTGAACCTGCGACCACTTGACCCCCAGCCAAGTGCGCTACCGGACTGCGCCACGCCCCGTATTAAGTTCGAATTATTTCTAATATTGCCTTAAGATCTTCTCTGATTTTTCCGAATATAACTTTTTGTTTATCGGAAAGGCCTTGTGCTGATTCAATATGTTTATCGTCACCTCCACCATTTAGGACATGCCTTGCTCCATCAATTGTAAATTTCTTTTTATATAATAAATCTTTTATTTCAAGAATAATATCTATGTCTTTTTGACGATAAGTTCTATTACCTGCACGATTTTTTGGAGGATTCAATTGCTTAAATTCCGTTTCCCAATAGCGTAATACATATGCTTTTAGGCTGGTTAATTTGGCTACTTCACCAATGGAATAATATAATTTTTTAATTTTAGGTTTCATAGAATTTGGTAAGGATAATACTTAAACCATTACTTTAAATTAATGCCGATTACTTCTTCGGGCAAGCGAAATGAATACTCTTATTTATCTAAGTAATCTAAATATAGTTGTGCTAAAATAGTGGGAGTCTTCTTTATCAACTCTTCCGGTTCTACCATTGCCACACGCATTTGTGTTTTTCCATAAGATGGGTCCGAATAAAATCCATTCATAGGAGCTAATAGAAGGGTATAATCTTTTCCATCAATATTTACTTTTCCTTTGGATGCGCAGTATTTTACAAAGTCTCTTGCATCAAATAAATTATTGCAAATATTCCTAAAATCTATCACAAAATAAATTGCAGCTTCAGGCATTGTTACAATTAAACCTGGTATCGCATTCAATAAATTTTCACGTAATGGAATCATTAATTGTCTATAATAATTTCTTTGAGATTGATACCATTCATTTAGATCTTCATGAGATTCATGTGCTAAACTTCCAAAAATATGTTGACCAATTGCGTTTGCACATAAATTAGCTGTGTATTCTGAAACAGCTTTTGTATGAAAATTATCATTATCTGTAACAAGGCCACCAATGCGTAACCCACAGGCATTCCATACTTTAGATGCAGATTCTATACTTATACGTCTACCGGTAATTCCGGGCGCATTATCCTCTGTTATTCTCCAAATACTAGAAGATCCATCATCCACATAATATAATTGCCTATAAGCTTCATCGCTAATCATCCAAATATTATTCTTTACACATATTTTTCCAATCATGTTTAACTCTTTTTGAGTTAAAAATTGTCCAGTCGGATTGTCATTTGGGATCACCAACAATCCTCTTGGTTTTTGCTTTTGTATCATAGAATCAATATAGTCAAAATTCAATGGGTCAAACATTCCGTCATCAGAAATATGTCGATTTGAAGTAATGATTTGAATGGATAAACGTTTCCCAAATTCGATATAGTTAGTATATGCTGGATCTAGAAGCATTAATGGATTATCTGAAGATGGGCCACATACACCTAGCATCATTAATTCCATCGCTTGAGATCCACCATCAGTAATCAGGCTATGTAATTGTTCAACATCTACACCTTCGGAACCAATAATATTAAGAAAGGCATCTCGTGCTTCTTGGGTCCCTACGCTTGGTGTATACTTTACAACACCATTACTAAAGCTATTTGTCCCGAGTTCATTCATTCTTTTTTGCATGGCAGGATGCATAGGTAAAGACACATTCCCAATTGCAAGATTTACAACTTGAATGTGATTTTTATCAACCCTTTTAGAAAAGATAATCTGTGCTTCTCGAATAGATGAAGGTAGTCGATGATTAAAATGAGTTGATAATTTAGGATTCATAATACTTATCTCATTGATAATTTAGTCTATTATAAAAACAAAAGCGGTGAAACTATTGTTTAAATATAATTTCACCGCTCGATTTTGTACATTTAGAATCGTTCTAGAAGCGACGTTTCTTAAATGGTTTACGTCCACCATCACGTTTATCTCGTGGTTTTCTTGGTGGAGGTGGTGTCCATCCTTCAGGTTTTTCCATTAATGCTTTACGGCTAAAGTCTAAGCGACCCTGGTCGTCAATTTTCATTAATTTGATTCTCATCGGATCACCTGGCTTACAAACATCTTCTACATTTTCTGTTCGTTTCCAATCCATTTCAGATATATGAACTAATCCTTCACGACCAGGAGCAAATTCTACAAAAGCTCCAAATGTCATGAGTCGAGTAACAGTTCCATCAAACTCCATTCCCACTTCTGGTTCAAAAGTGATGGCACGAACGAGTTCAATAGCATCGTTACATTTTGCTGCATCTACTCCAGCAACTGTTACTGTTCCATCATCATCAACATTCACTTCACATTCTGTATCTTCAATGATTTTTTTGATGTTTTTTCCACCAGGACCAATCAAAGCGCCAATCTTTTCAGGATTAATCTGTAAACTCAAAATACGTGGAGCAAATTCAGATAATTCACTTGCTTCAGGCTGAGCTTCATCCATAATTCCTATAATGTGCATCCGCCCTTCTTTTGCTTGATCTAGAGCTTCGGTTAATAGTTCAAAGGATATACCTTCAATTTTAAGATCTAATTGAATGGCTGTAATTCCTTGACTAGAACCAGTTACTTTAAAATCCATATCGCCTAAATGATCTTCCATTCCAAGAATGTCACTTAAGATAGCATGACGTTTTCCATCGGTAATTAAACCCATAGCAATTCCTGATACATGTTCTCTCAAAGGAACACCTGCACTCATCATGGATAGAGATCCACCACATACAGATGCCATGGATGATGATCCATTTGATTCCATGATTTCAGACACAATTCGTATGGTATAAGGGAAATCATCATAATCTGGCATCACGGGCTTTAACGCACGTTGCGCTAAGTTTCCGTGTCCAATTTCACGTCTACTTGTAAAACCGATTCTACCCGTTTCACCTACGCAATATGGTGGGAAATTATAGTGAAGATAGTAATTTTTCTTATAATCTTCATCCATGCTATCCACAATCATTTCATCGCGTTTAGATCCAAGTGTTGTAACAACCAACGCCTGCGTTTCTCCACGTGTAAATAAGGCTGACCCATGATTCCTAGGTAAGAATTTTGGTTTAGCTGTAATAGGGCGAATATCTGTTGTTGATCGTCCATCGCTCCGAACACCTTCTGCCAAAATACGCTCACGAAATCCTGCTTTAAATTCATCACCAATAATGGATGAAATATCTTTCTCCATTTCAGGGAATGATTCAGCTAATGATTCCTTTGTATCAGCTTCTAAAGCAGATTTTGCATCATTTCTTTCATGCTTATCTTCAATTTTTACAATTTGAGATATTTGCTCTCCAACTACATCCAATACAGCAGTTTTTAATTCTGTATTTTCTTCAGGTAGATTTAATTCTCGCTTTGTAACATCACAAGCTGCCACTAATTCATTTTGAAAATCAATCAATGATTTAATATGTGTATGAGCAAAATTCAAAGCATCTAAAATGATGTTTTCAGGTAATTCATCTGCTTCACCTTCAACCATGACAACGGCTTCGGAATTTCCAGATACAATTAATTCTAAATCTGAATCAAGCATTTGTGAGCGAGTTGGATTAAGAATAAACTCATCTCCATCTCTTCCAACGCGAACTGTCGCAATTGGGCCATTAAATGGTATTGATGAAATACTTAATGCTGCTGATGCACCAACACCGGCTAAAACATCAGGTAAATTTTCACCATCACTACTTAACACAGTAATAATAACTTGTGTCTCATTTTTAAATCCTTTAGGAAATAAAGGACGTATGGGTCGATCTGTGAGGCGACTGGTTAAAACTTCGTGCTCTGATGGACGAGCTTCTCGTTTAAAAAATCCACCGGGAATTTTACCTCCGGCATAATGTTTTTCCCTGTATTCCACCTGTAGTGGGAAAAAATCAATATCTTCTCTTGGCGTTTTTGCGGCATTAACTGCTACAAGAACTGTTGTATCTCCATAATATACCATTACGGATCCATCTGACTGGCGGGCAACTTCACCTGTTTCAATTGCAAGTGTTCTGCCGGCTAGAGTCATTTCTTTACGTATCATTTTCGTTTCTTTTTCTTTCTTGTTTTATTTCGTTCGATATCAGTGGTTTTGTTTATTTTATTATTAACCACGAATTTGCAGTTCCTTTATGACCTTCATGTAGGATTCTGCATCTGTTTTTATTAAGTATTTCAGCATCTTTTTACGCTGAGATACGAGTTGAACCAATCCACGTTTCGTGTGATGGTCTTTTTTATGCACTTTTGCATGTTCCGTCAATTGACGAATTCTTTTTGTGAAAAGTGCGATTTGCACTTCTGCTGATCCTGAATCATTTTCATCTTTTCCGAATTGCTTAATGATTTCAGTTATTTCTGCTTGTGTTAATGACATAATTGTCTCCTATTCATATTTTGCCTGAAGTTTTAGACATCGGGCTTTATCTTTATTTAATTGTTCAATCAGTTTATTTGGGGAAGGAAATTTTTTCTCATCTCTAATCCGCTCTAAAAATTCAACCATTATGATTTTTTCGTATAAATCATCCAACTGTTCATGGAAAAAGTGAACTTCCATAACAAGTTCATCTTCATCGAATGTAGGTCGTACGCCGAAATTACACATTCCGTATAGATTAAGTCCAATAATCCTTCCTCTTACAAAATAAACTCCTGGCATAGGTAAAAGTTGGTTTTTCTCTATCGGTTTCACATTTGCTGTAGGAAAATTCAACCCTTTTCCTCGCCCAGCACCTCTGAAAACACATCCTTCAATTCCATAAATAGACCCTAATTCAAAATTGGCACGTCGAAGATATCCTGATAATATTAATTCACGTATGTGTGAACTGGATATAATGACACTATCATCTTTCATAGGTTCCATGATATCAATATCAATGTTATTATCCTGGCAATATGAACTTAAAAATTCAGGTGTTCCTTCTCTATCAAAGCCAAAATGATGGTCATAGCCAATAAATATTTTTTTAGGACTGAATTTCTGTACTATAATCTCATTCATAAAAGATGTGGCAGATGTTTGAGAGAATGATTTTGTAAAAGGAATAACTAATACTGCATCAATACCCAATGCTTCTAAAACATTTATTTTTTGAGTCATGCTCATAATGAGTGGCCATTTTTCTGCTGGAGGATCAAGTAAATGTCGAGGATGCGGATCAAATGTAACTACAACCGAAGGTATATTTTTGGCATGCGCGTAAGACACCATGTTCCGAATGAGTTCATGATGTCCCCTATGCAGTCCATCATAAGAACCTATTGTTAAACTGGCATTATCCATTTTAGGACATGCGTCTATAGATGGATAGATTTCCATTTTTCCTGAAATTCGTCAATAGTTAGAGATTCTTTAATATTAGCATTTCCTACATGTGTTCGTGTCAATTCAATGAGATACCCCACAGTGCCCAATTTCCGGGCAATATCACTTCCTAAAACGCGTATATAAGTACCTTTTGAACATGTAGTAGATAATCGTATTTCATCTGCCTTAAAGGAAATAAGTTTAATAGCTTCAATCGTAATTTCAATTGATTCACGCTCAACAGTAATTCCTTCCCTCGCTAATGAATAAAGACGTTTTCCATTAATCTTTTTGGCTGAAAACATTGGAGGTATTTGGCTCTGTTTCCCTAAAAATGATTCTAGAGTAGCTTGAATTTGTTCATCTGATAAATTAGGAATTGGGGCGGTTTCTATAATATCCCCTTCAGTATCAAGCGTATTCGTTTCTTGGCCGAGTTTAATAACTGCTTCATAACTTTTATTAGAATTTGAAACATTTGCAAGTTCCTTTGTATGTTTCCCGGTTCCAATGATTAAAACACCTTCTGCAAATGGATCTAGTGTCCCCCCATGACCTACTTTTTTTTCTTTTGTAATACCACGAATTTTTTTAACTACATCAAAAGATGTCCAGCCAACAGGTTTGTTAATATTAATTATCATCTTTTTCTTCAAGGTCTAAATCATGAAATAAACGGTCGATTTTTTCACCATACTCTAATGAATCATCATGATAAAATTTTAAATCAGGGGTATGTTTAATTGTTAATTCAGGACTCATGAATTTCTTGAAAGCTTTTCGTCGTTGATTAATCTCAATCCGGGCTTTTTCTCTCGTCATTTTTGGATTAAGAATACTATAAAATATTTTAGCAGTTCGTAGATCTGGTGCTATATCCACATGGGTAAATGTGACAAATCCAACGTGAGATAAATCAATATATTTTGTTAGAACATCTCCTAAGATTGAAAGGATTTGATTCCCGACTCGATCTGTTCTTTTATACGGTCTTTTTGATTTCAACTCTTTTCTAGTTTCCGTTTTACTTCTCGGATTTCGTAAACTTGAATAATATCGCCTGGTAAGAATTTTTTAAGTCCGTCCACTCCAATACCACATTCAAGTCCTTCTTTGACTTCTTTAGCATCATCTTTAAATCGTTTTAAAGAATTAATCAATCCTTCACAAATAACCTCGCCTTCACGTAAAACGCGAGCTTTACCATTTCGTATAATTAATCCTTCAGTGACCTTAGAACCAGCAATAAAACCAATTTTTGGAATTTTAAATTGTTCCTGAACTAATGCTTGACCTAGCATAGTTTCTACTTTATCTGGTTCAAGGAGGCCTTCAAGTGCAAGTTTTAACTCATCAACAGCCTGATAAATGACGTTATACGTTCTTATATCAACACCTGCTTGCTGAGCTTGCAATTTAGCATTTGAACTAACTTGAACATGGAAACCAATAATAACAGCTTTTGAAGCCTCAGCCAGAAGAACGTCGGATTCAGTAACCATACCAACTGCCTTATGAATTACCTTAATTCCCACTTCGTCTGTATTCATTTTTTCTAATGTTTCAGACAATGCTTCGATGGATCCATCTACATCACCTTTTACAATAATTGGGAGATTTTTCATAGTTCCCTCTGCAATGAGAGATGACATATGGTCTAGAGAAAAGGCCATTTTCTTATGTTCGATTTCACGTCTTACTCTTTGACGTTCAGATGAAATACGTTTTAAATCTTTTTCATTCGCCACAACGATAAACATGTCAGCTGCTTGTGGCACTTGGTCAAAACCTTGAATCTGAACTGCATCAGATGGGTATGCTTCTTTTAAACGTTCTCCCTGTTCATTCATAATGCTTCTAACTTTTCCTGAATAATCGCTACAGATGAAAGGATCCCCAACTTTAAGAATTCCTTTCTGAATTAATACTGTTCCAACGGGTCCTAATCCACGATCTAGCTTAGAGTCAATAATACTACCACGTGCTAACGTATCTTGGCTTGCTTTTAAATCAAGTACATCTGTCTCAAGTACAAGTGAATCCATTAAATCGCTGATTCCTGCACCAGTTTTAGCACTTATTTCAACAGATTGAATTTTTCCGCCCCACTGTTCAACAAGAACTTCATGCTCGGATAATTCACGACGAACTTTTTCTGGATCTGCTCCCGGAACGTCCATTTTATTAATCGCAATTATTAAAGGAACTTTTGCTGCTTTTGCGTGGCTAATCGCTTCAATCGTTTGTGGCATAACAGAATCGTTAGCTGCTACAACAAGGATCACGACATCTGTCACTTGTGCACCTCGAGCACGCATAGCTGTAAATGCTTCGTGACCTGGTGTATCTAAAAATGTTATATTTTTGCCGCTACCAACATCTACTTTATAAGCACCAATATGCTGTGTAATACCGCCCGATTCGCCAGAAACAACATTTTCTTTACGGATATAATCTAATAATGATGTTTTTCCATGATCTACATGCCCCATAACAGTGACAATCGGTGCACGAGTAATTGCATTTTCCAAATCTTCTTCAGACTCTTCTTCAGAAAATAATTCCTCGCCAATATCAGTCATTTTTTCGGCTTTATAACCATATTCTTCAGCTAATAGTTCAATCACATCCCAATCAAGACGTTGATTAATTGTAGCTAACATACCTAATGCCATGCATTTTTGAATAATATCGCTAGATGCAACTGAAAAGAGTTTTCCAACTTCTTCCACATTTGAAAATTCTGCTATTTCAATAGGAATTAACTCTTCAGGAGTTTTAGGAGTATCATCTTTTGCTTGCTTTTTATAAACTTTTTTCTTCGACTTTGTATCCATTTTGGCCATTGTTTGACGAACGGCATCTTTCACACTTTTCTGTACTGCTTCCTTTTTATGTTTTTTACTGGAAGGCCTTTTGGATGATGAACCAATTTCAGATTCAATATCTGCTAAAGATATTTTTCTTAATTTTTTCTTTGGAGCTACTACTTTCTTCTTAACATCATGTAGTTTTTTTGATTTTTCATCTTCAGCATTTTTCTTTGCTTTAGATTCTTTTTCTTTCTCTATTTCTGCTTTCTTCTTGGCAACTTCAGCTTCTTTTTTCTGCTTTTCAGCCTCAATTAAAGAAGCTTTTTCTTTTTCTTTTTTTTCTAATTCTCGCTGTTGAGAAAGAGATAATATTTGAAGCTTCTTATAGTCTTTTTTCTTTTCTTTAAGACGCGTATCATGGATTTCTTTTCTTACTTGTTCTTTGCGAAATCGTTCAACACTTGCTTTGTCTTTTGCAAATTCAGAAAGAATAACCTGATGTACATCCTCGTTAACGGGAGACATATGGCTCCCAACTTCAATGTTATGTGACTTTAAAAAAGATAAAATATCTGTGTGTGAGATATTTAACTCTTTAGCGATCTGGAATATTCTTATACCTTTTGCCATATGTTTATTTAGTACTTTCAGTTATAGGTTCATCGGATGATTTTACATTATCATCCAATTCTACTTCTACTTCCATAAAATCATCATCTGCTGTGGGAATTTCACGTTCAATAAATTCCTGAACAGCAGTATAGATATCATCCAAAGATGATTCCCCAATACCCTTCGCACTAAGCAATATATCTTCATCTGCGCCAAGTAATTCAGAAACGATTTTTACACCTACATCAGCTAGATTCTTTGCAGTTGTTTCAGTAATTCCATCAATCTCTGAAAGAACAGTTTTTTGATCACTCTGAATTCGTTCATATTCATTTTCTCCAAAAGCATCAATTCTATAATCAGTAATACGTGATGCCAAATTGATATTCATACCATTCCGACCAATGGCAAAATTGAGATCATCATCTTCGAAAATAGCTATACAATATTTTTTATCATCATCTATGTATAGATTAACTGGCTTTGCTGGTGACAGAGCCCGTGTGATTAAAATTTCAGGTTGTTCACTATAGTTAACAATATCAATTTTTTCATTGTTCAATTCTCGAACAACTGCTTGAATTCTACTTCCACGCATTCCTACACAAGCACCCACTGGGTCAATTCTACGATCATTGGATCGTACAATAATTTTAGCTCGCTCACCTGGCTGGCGAGAAATAGCGGTAATATCAATAATACTATCTTCAATTTCTGGAACTTCCATTTCAAATAGTTTTTGTAAAAAAGTATCATTACTTCTAGAAATAATGATTTCTGGTCCTTTTGATGTGTCCTCGACAGATTTAATAATGGCACGAATTGTGTCACCACGTCTATATCTTTCAGATGATATTTGCTCACGTTTTGGCATTTTAAGTTCGGCACGATCAATATCAACGAATACATTATCTCTTTGAACTTGTTTAACAACACCAATAACAATTTCACCTACACGATTTGAATAATCTTCAAATACATAATTCCGCTCAACTTCTCTAATTCTTTGGGCAAAAAATTGTTTTGCAGTGGTGACAATACGTCTACCAAATATCATTGGATCAATGACTTCTACAAATATATCGCCAACTTCAAGATCAGCTGCAGCATCTGGTTCTTTTTGGCATGCATCTTCTAATGTGATTTCAACTTTATAATCATCTACTTCTTCCACAATCGTTTTTTCAGCATAAATTTCAATTTCACCTTTATCAAGGTTTACGATTACACTGCAATTTGATGAATCACCATACTCTTTTTCTATCACATATAGAAAAAGTTCTTCCATTATAGTAGCTAATTCAGAACGATCAACGTTTTTCTCTCTAGCAATCTCCGAAAAGACTTCAATTAATTCTCGATTAATCAATGTTCAACTCCCTGTTCAATTGAATGTAATTTTTATTTTGGCTGATTTAATGGCATCAAATTCAATAGAATAAGATTCTTCATCTTCTTGAAAAAGGATACCAGTATCCATCACTTCTAACAATGTGCCCAATCGTTTAATATATTTCCCATCTTGAACAACTTTAATTTCGAGCGTTCTTCCAACATTTTTCCGATATTGAAACGGTTGCTTCAATTCTGCTCCCATTCCAGGAGAAGAAATTTCAATTCGATGCGTGTCAGGAAATAAAGTTTGTAGTGATTCATCATTATTAATCAATTTCATCAGTCCTGTTGTGTCACTTAAAGTTACTGGACGCTCTGAATCAATGATGATTCGAATCATTTGGGCAGACTCATCCGTCTTGATATCCATAAGAACCAAGTCTGAGCTCATTACTTTTTCTATTTCTGTAAAACGATTTATCATTGGCAAACAAAAGAAAAGTGGGCATTTGGGCCCACTTTTCAGCGGGGGAAATTAGAGAGTACTCTTGGATTTAACAAGAGAGATAACAAGTTGTTACAATTATATTAAACGGGGTTAAAATTTGACTGACTACACTACTTAGAAAGAATTATATAACACTGAATTTATTTACTGGCGTTTATTCCTTCTTTACTGAGTTCATCAGCACGTGTATTTTTTTCTCTACGCACATGCGTAATGGACCATTGGTCTAACCTGTCAAGCAAACGAATAACTTCTTTATACAATAAAGCCATGCGTGGGTTTTTCACCTTATAAACGCCTGTAATTTGACGGACGACTAATTCGCTATCAGAAAATATATCAATACTATTTAATGATAATTCTAATGCTTTTTCAAGTCCAAATATGAGAGCTCCATATTCAGCTTCATTATTCGTCAAATCAGGCCGAAATTCTGCAAAAGAGTATAATTCCATTCCATTTTGATAAAAAACGCCACCTAAACCAGCTGTTTTATTCTGTAGATTCGATGCTCCATCAATGAATAATTCAATTTTGCCATTGGATGATAATTTTTCTTTAAGATTTAATAGCACTATTTCATTTTCCCCAAAATCAATATTAGAAGAAAGGAGTCGTTTTAATGCTTCCTTTTCTTTCATTGTTAACTTTAGCATATGCTAGTTATCTCTTCCTATATATGGATTTGTGCCAGACTTTGCAGAACATTCTTCCCATAAATAACACCAGTTACATAAGATGGAAGTTTTTGGATTAAATGTTCCTCCATTATTAATAAAAGTACGTATTTGATCTATAGAAGATTGGCACTTTTTAGATAAAGAATCTAATTGTTGATCAGTGCGGCTTGATTTTATTTCTATACCATGACGAAGAAAATGCCAAACTAATGTAACATGATTTACATGCTCAAACTTTTTCTTTAATGCAAAATGATATAAAGCTAATTGTTCATCTTTCTCTGCATTTGCTTGTGACATGGCTCTCTTGGATGTTTTGTAGTCATGAATTTCCCAATTGCCATCACCAAGATTATCTAACCTGTCAATAAAACCTTTCATTTGATATTCATCATTGTCATCAAGATAAAAGTCTAACTCCACTTCATTTCCTTCTACGGGCTGATGAAATGGTTTATGCTTTCGATAATAGCGGACAATACACTCTTCCCCTGTACGAATATAGTCCGCTGGGCGCATAGCATTATCCACGCGAGCAATCCTATCATGCCAATGTTTATCCCACTGCTCACGGTAATAATCTACAATATGATCAACAAATGGAATTTGCCCTTCTAAAATTATATTGTATAAAAATTCAATGGATTCATGGACACGTTTTCCCATAAAGGCTTCTATACCTTCATCTTTTTTACGCACTTTATCAATATATCGAATTTTAAATTGTGCTGGACATTTTTTAAATGTCTGTAGGCTACTATACGAGAATCGTTCAATCATTAGAATCCTGATGAAATAAAGGGAGTTTCTAGTCTATAATCGCCAAATCCATTTTCATCTATAAAAGAAAAAGTCTTATTCACTCTATAATATTGCCAAATTTGTCGTACTTGTGTGTAGTTTGAATTATATCGTTGAATTTCGTTTGGCGGTCCAAATAAGATGTAAATCATTCCCATATCCGTACGCCACCCTGGCTGCCAAGACTCAAAATGTTCAATAGTATATTCAACGCGTTTATAATATTCTTCCATAAGTTCATTATTTATGGTTGTTGTGTCTGGATCTCGACTTTCCCAAAACGTTAGAAATAATTCTTCCCATTCACTTTTACTGGATTTTCTTAATGTTTTTCGTTCTTCATTCGACAAAATATATTTCATCTGTTTTAGTGCAAATTCAATATCTGTCACCTTTTTAGAAATTCCGGCTCTTGATAAAGTGAGTGTTGATTGGCTTTTTACCGTTCGATTATTTTGAAATAATTCTATATCAATATCATATTTCAATTTTGTTATTTGTTCAATAGGGATTGGAATATATTCAGAAAAATGCCCTGACCCATCATTCTGGTATTCCTGGGAACTGATTTCAGTTATTTCTCCACCATTTACAATTGAGACTTTTATTCTATAGGGGCCCTTTTTTATAAAACCTGAAACAAGTAGATTGAAATCTTGATCCATAGGCTTTATTCTTTTTCCTAATGTAGGTATAAAATCTTGTTTAAATCCCCAGTCACCCGGGAATGGTAATAATAATACTGATGGGAGTAATGAAGGTTTATTTGAATATTTATTTGATATTTTTTGTGTTTTTCTTCCTTTCTTTCTTGTGTCTAAATCGAGCAATTCTCCATTTAGTATAAAATCTCCCTTAGGGATTATAAATGTAGTATAATGTTTTATATTTCTGCGTTTTGACTTTGTTTCTTCATAAGAATCTAACGTAATTGTTTCTTTCCATATTTTACGATTGATTTGCTTTCCCTTTTTCTCAACCATAGATAAGGATGCTTCATACGATGCTTCAAATTGATCGCCTTTTTTAATGAATTGGATAATTCCGTAAGGAATTTCTACAAATGCTACCACGCGAATTGAATCGGGTGAATAAGATTCACTGAACGATGCAATTACGAATCGATCTACGATATCCATATTCCTTTTACGTCCCCCTCTTTGATACTGAGAAGCACCTAAAACCAAAGACACTAGAGTTAGTACAAATAGTATTTTTTTCATCGATCTACAGACCATTTGAATTTTATTAATCCTTCTGTTGTTGCCAGCCATATAACACGGCCTGAAATATAAAGGTCTTTCACCATTCCCATGAATGGAAAGTCATACTTTTTTTGAAATGAGTTATTCATATCAATTCGTAGTAATTCATCATAAAAACCTAAAAAACATTTTTCTCCAGAAATAGCCATTGATTGAATTGTGCGTCCACCATAAACACTAGCATCTATTATTTTTGTCCAAGTACCATTTTCATAATCATATGAAAGAATCCCTTGGTTTGTTGAAACATAAAGATAATTATCATCAAAACAAATTTGTCTGAAACCTATAAAGGGTCCATCGAGTGAAAAAGTTCCTTTTTTACGAAAAGATCGTAATTCTGGGCTAATCGTATTAAAGATAATTAATTCATTTGGAGTCGCAATCCATAAATCTTCATCTACGAATAAGAGTTGTCTTACATTTTGAAATTTAAATATATCTTCAATTCCCGAAGGATCTTCTCGGCGAGTTTTTCTACTTAGTCGAGATAACCCATTGGGTCCACCGACCCAAATATGTGTTTTATTACTAGCTAATGTTACAAGATTTCCACTGGGTATTCCTCGTTCTTCTCCTAAATATCTCCAATAATTATCATCTTTATCGTACAACTGTATTCCCTGGTTACCTGCAAACCATACTTCATCATCTAGATTCAAAATATCGTTAATATCCATTGGATGCATATTAATTGTAATATCTGATTCGAAATGGTCGAACTCCAAGGATTGAGTCAATAATCGGGTAATTCCACCTGTATTCATATGATTTAGTCCACCCAGCCACATTTCTTTATCCATCTTATCTAAAGTTGAAAAGTTTGATCCCAATGGACCAATCGAGTAGGGAAAAAATACTTCCATATTGGGTTCACCATGAAAAATTGTACCATCAGATCCACCAACCCAAAAATCATTATATTGTCCTAAATAATAGGATGTGATTGAAACATTTCTTCCATGAGAATCAATAAAATACTGGCCAGTTAACATCCAGCCAGACATAACTGAATAATCCATAAATATTTTTTCTGCATACTTGATATTTATACCATATTCACTGCCCCACTGAATATTTCCCTCGTCAGGAAATGGAAACATTCCCAACACAGTGCCTGTTGAATGGTCACATTTTATGTAGATTGCCTTTGCTTTGATCCAAAGATAATTAGCTGATGCACCAATCGCTTTTATTCGGTCATTAAAGGATAATCCTAGATCAGAAAATGAAATAGTACTCCAATTCCCATCTCTTGTGTAGGTGTATTGAAGCATTTCTGGTAATCCTGCCCAAAGGATACCAGTATTTTGATCAAAGTGAACTGCGTAAACCGTATAGCTTTCTAATCCTTGAGCCATTGTGATAGGATCATCAAAATACTGGCCATTCTGGTGGTATCGGTAAATACCCCCATTGGATGATCCAAAATATGTATATGAATATCCTTCGGAAATTGATGTTATTTTTCCGGGGTCTCGATATACAACCCAATCAAAAGCACGGAATCGCTGATCAGGTTGCCCAAACAATCCCATAAAGAATAAAGTGAAAATAATCGAATAATCGAATAGACTTTTTTGCGTGCGTAATTCCGGATTCATCGGCAAGAAATTAAAACAATGAATCTAATTTAATTGCGTTTATTTGGCCTTCTATTGCCTTGATTATTTTGCCGCTGCTTTGACTTTGCCTTAGGGCGATTATTTGTACGTTTATTCTTTTTATAATTTGAACGAACACCAGGTCTTATTTTAGAAATATGACCATTATCAATATGAACTAATACAGAAGCAAATTGGCTAAGATGGCGATCACTGGAACTAGTTAAAATAATTGTAGTTCCTAAATTGCGATTCATTCGACTGATTTGTGACCGAAAATCTTCCTCTTGTGTTTTCTCCATTCGAATACCATAATCATCAATCAATAGGACACGTGGATCACTTTCAATCGCTAAAACAAGACTAAACCAATCTATTTCACCTGGAGAATAATGGTTTAAAGTTCGATTCCATAATTTTTTAGTTTGCCCGGAAGAAAAGTACCTTTTATAAATAATATTTTCTTTTTTCTTATAAAGGGATAAAACAATTTGATTTGCTGTTTTATTTCCATTCAAATGGGATGAAGAATGGGAATAATATATTTCAGGATGTGGTTTGACTCTTCCAAGCCAGTTTTTTTGATAAGATTCTCCATCAAACTTTAATGTTCCTGAATCTTCGGCTATTTCACCAGCTAATAATTCCATTAATTTAGTTTTTCCAGAACCTGCTGACCCAATAACACCATAAATGGTACCTGGATGGAAAGCAAGTTTACCAATATTGATAACCTGCTCGTTGTTAATCGTTTTTTTTAGATTTTGTATTTCAAAAATCAATCTTCTCTGATCTGCCATTTTTTCTCCTATTTGATCAGAAAGGGGAATATTATATGCGAATTATTTTAGTGCGATTCTAACCAACGCTCTGCATCAATGGCTGCTTTACACCCAGATCCTGCTGCTGTAATGGCTTGACGGTATGTTGTATCCTGGACATCGCCACATGCAAAAACACCGTCAACACTTGTATAGGTACTGTCAGGTTTTGTTATGATATATTGCGCATTATCCAATTTAAGTTGATTCACAAACAATTGTGTATTTGGATTATGGCCAATAGCCATGAATATTCCATCACATGTTTCTTCTCGGATTTCTCCCGATTGTGTATCTTTTAACATAACGGATGTAACACCCGTTTCTTTGGTCCCGATAATATCTTCCACAACAGAATTCCAATGGACGTGAACTTTTGGGTTATCCAAAGCTCGATCTCTCATAATTTGAGATCCACGGAATTCATCTCGTCTGTGGACAAGACCAACATCAGATGCAAATTTGGTCAAAAAGGTTGCTTCTTCTAATGCGGAATCTCCTCCACCTACAACCAATACCTTTTTATCTTTATAAAAGAACCCATCACAGGTTGCACAGGCGGAAACGCCAAAACCCATGAGTTCTTTTTCTGCATCTAACCCAAGTAATCGCGCAGATGCTCCTGTCGAAATAATGACAGCATCTGCAGTATATTCGTCATCTCCGGACCATAGTTGAAATGGTCGTTGAGAAAAATCAACCTTAGTGATGGACTTAAATTCACATGTAGCGCCAAACCGCATAGCTTGACTCCTGAATTCATCCATAAGTTGCGGTCCCATAATTCCTTCAGGAAAACCAGGGTAATTTTCTACATCTGTTGTGATGGTTAATTGTCCTCCTGGTTGTGCTCCTTCAAATATATGGGGTTCTAAATTTGCTCTGGCGGCATAGATTGCTGCCGTAAATCCCGCGGGACCAGAACCAATAATGATGACTTTTTTATGCATATTCCCTATTCTATTATTATATTAATATTTCATTTAATAATGATTCTATATTCTTTTTAGGAACCGCTCCAACCAATTGATTGATTACGGATCCATTTTTCATGATGAGTAATGTTGGAATACTTCGGACACCAAGTTGTACAGCTGTTTTACTATTATGATCAACATCCAATTTCCCTACTTTGACCCGGCCTTCATAATCACTGGCGATTTCATCCAGTACAGGTGCAATCGCTTTACACGGTCCACACCAAACTGCCCAAAAATCAACCAAAACCGGTATATCAGATTTCATCACATCTGAATCAAAATTTTGATCATTAAATTCTACTACTTTTCCTGCCACAATTCCTCCTGATTCCTAAAATACTCAGTACCGAACTTAGAAAGACTCTTTTAATAAATAATAATTTATTTGTAGAAAAATTGATTATTTTTTATATCAATACTAGAATTAAAAAGTACCAACAAAAAAAACCTAAATAAAGGGGGTTTCTCATCAAGTACCCGGGGCCGGACTCGAACCGGCACGCCATTGCTGGCAATGGATTTAAGTACTTTTTTGAGTCAGTCTATGTACTGATATATAAGGGATTAAGTGATTGGATAAAATTGTATGTACACTATATGTATAAACATGGCTATAAACACCACTACTGCTAAAATATGGCAAAAATACTTAATGAAAACACCCATAAATACTTAAATCTCCCCATTGTAGAAACTTTAGGTTGGGTTGTATATTTGCGGATGTTATAGTTTATTTAGGAGATTATTATGAAGAAACTCATTATTTTACCATTGCTGTTGATTACAGGTATTTTTTGGACAGGCAATGAGAAATTTTGATTACAATGGTGACCCTGTGTATAATGTTACTTTAAAGTAATTGACAACTACGCTGGTAATTTTTATGTTGTTATGGTGGAAAAAAGATAAAAGGATTACAATTTGTAATAAAACACTAATGTTATGTAATATTAAATCACTCTATAAAACATAAGGTTGTCACTTAAATAATTCAAATGGAGTTTATTATGAAAAAATTGTTATTTACAATCATCTGTATAGGCCTGTTATTTACTGCTTCTGGTTGCGGTGATGGTGAGAAAAAGATAGCACAATTAGAGAAAGATGTTAAAATCCTGAAAAGCGGATTAGCGGAAAAGAACCAGGAGATAGCGCAGTTGAAGAAAGATGTTAGTGTCCTGAAAAGCGGATTAGCGGAAAAGAACCAGGAGATAGCGCAATTGAAGAAAGATGTTAATGTCCTGAAAATCGGAAAAGCCGAAAATATTCAAAGAATAGAGCAGTTGGAAGAATATGTTAATATCCTGAAAAGAAAAGAAGCCGCCGCCGCTGCTGCTGAACAAAACCTTGCCTGCCAGAATTGGAGTGATGAAGCAGAAACTGAATATAAGAATGGCAATTTCCAGAAAGCAGTAGATTTAAGGGAAAAAGTGGTTCAGCAAGATGGATGCGATGAAGCATTGAGGGCTAAGAATCAATACCTGGCTGGCTATATTTACCTAGAGAAATTGAATGATCTGGATAAAGCAAAAGATGCTTATCAAAAAGTGATTGATAATTATGCTAGTAGTATATATGATAATGGAGCGAAAACAAAGCTCGATGCATTACAACAGGCTAAAGAAACACCTGTTGAAGAAGCACCTACTGTAGAAGAAGCACCTACTGCTGAAGCAGTTGTTGAAGAACCTGCTACTGAAGAAGCACCAGCTGTAGAAGAAGCAACCGTTGAAGAAGCTGCTGCTGAAGCAGTTGTAGAAGAAGCACCTGCTGCTGAAGCAGTTGTTGAAGCACCAGCTGTAGAAGAAGCAACCGTTGAAGAAGAAGCACCAGCTGAAGAAGAAGCTGCACCAGCCGAAGAAGAAGCAGTTGTTGAAGAACCTGCTACTGAAGAAGAATAAATGGACTTATTAGGATGGGAAATTTATTTCTCGAAAATATTGGAACGAAGTTGGTTCTGTG
>JABHUQ010000062.1 GCA_018658715.1 Fidelibacterota bacterium | reverse complement strand
ATCCAAAGCACAATACAAACTTTCTGTTATATATCTAAATTGGAAGAATGATTTAAGTGCAGGATTAAATGCTCTACAGCAAACGATAGAAAAATATCCAAATTCTAAACATGCAGTTCAGGCGACAAAGGAAATAGAAAACTTCCCTGCTTGGGTTTTCAATAAAGCAGAATCACTTAGAAGAAGAAAAGATATTAAAGAATCCATTTCTAATTGTTCATATTTGGTTGAAAATTATTCAGATCATCCGCTATCAGCCAAAGCACAATATCTTATTGGAGATATTTATATGAATGATTTAAGAGATTTTGGTTCTGCGATTAATGAATATCGGAAAGTGATTGACAATTATGCCGGTTCTTCTCAGGAGTCCGAGGCCTTATTCATGATTGGATATATTTATGCCAATATTTTGAAGGATTCGGCAAAAGCAAAAAATGAATACCAAACATTTTTAACTCGATTCCCCAAACATGATTTATCTCCTTCAGTGCAGTTTGAACTTGATTTCTTGGGCAAAGACATTTTCGAAGCGCCTGCATTAAAATCCATTAATTCTTATTAATGATTAATTTCATCAACCCCTAGATACGTGGGTTTTTTTCTTTGTGGGAGGATATTGTGTATATTGACAGATGGAAAATCATAAAGGATTTATAGTTTTAGTTGATATAAGCGGGTATACAAATTTTGTAAGCAGGCACAATATCGATTCTAAAAAAAATGATAAATTATCTGCGGATCAAGCGCATGCGGAACATATCATTAGTGATTTACTCGAAAAAGTTATAGATGAATTAGATGGTGTTTTAACAATTAATAAGCTTCAGGGGGATGCTGCTCTTTTTTATGCAATTCCTGATGATCTAAATGAATTATCTGAAGTCATTATAAAAAAACTGCAAACTAGTTTTGAAAAATTCAATCAACATATTAATGATATAAAGTTTTGTGAAACATGAGCATGTGAGACCTGTCCTGAGGTCGGTGACCTCAAGCTAAAATCCTTTGTTCATTATGGAGATTTCTTAATAAAGCAAGTGAACCAATTCAAAGAAATCGCGGGGGAAGATGTTATCCTAGCTCATCGTTTAATGAAAAATAGCATCGGCGTTTCTGAGTATATGCTTTTCACTAAATCTTTCTCTGAAATTAAAGATCTGAATCCTTTAGGCCCTATTGAAGAAAGAAAAGAAAAGTATGATGGAATAGGCTCAGTTGATTGTTCTGTGTTTTACCCTGATCCAGACCTTTATCAACTAGAGATAGCTAAAAAGAAATCTTGGTTTGGAAATAAACTTGCACTATTAAAGTATTTTATGAAATCTAAATCCAAAAGCAAATTAGAGCAAAAATATAATTTGATAGGGAGTTAAAACACCTTTAAATGAAAATATTTTCCCCACATTCGTGGGTTTTTTTGTTTGTTTACACCACTACTGCCAATAAGTAGGCAAAAATTACTTACCCAAAACACCATTAAATACGTATATCTCCCCATTGTAGAAACTTTGGGACTGGTTGTAGATTTGGGTATGCGTAGATATATCACATTACTACTATTTGTTGGGTTTGCTTGGGGGCAATACAAGTTGGATATCAACAATCTCATTGATAGAGATGGAGTTTTATATGCCCCAAATAAGAATAAGCCCTTTTCAGGTAGCGTATTTGATTTTTATGAAAATGGAACAGAAAGATTCAACGGCAGATATAGAAACGGGATAAAGAATGGAAAGTGGACTTGGTGGAACGAGGATGGTGGTGTCGATAGCACAGGTAGATTTAAAAAAGGATTAAAGAATGGACAATGGAAATATTACTATACTAATGGTATTTTAAAGGGGAAGGGTCAATATAGAGTTGGTAGTGGTTCTAGTCCAGGCATTACTGACATTCCTAGTCATGGACGACACGGCGAGTGGACATTCTGGCATGAGAATGCCTTAAAAGCGTCAGAAATAACTTATAACGAAGGAGAAAGAGTTGGTATATGGATATCTTGGAATGATCAGGGTCAAAAGGTATGGGAAGGCACTTTAGAAGATTATAATGCCCAAGAGGCACAGTTAGTAGCAGAAGCTCGGTTAGCAGAAGAGAAAGCTGTTGCTGAAAAGGAACGCAAGCGTAAGACAGCGGCAGACGCAAAAGTAAAGGCAGCGGCAGATGCTAAGAAAGCTGCTGCTAAAAAAGTTCGATTGGAAAAGGAAGCTCGAGACTGGTTTAATAAAGGATACGATACTGTTGAGAATGGAGAATATAATAAGGCAATTTTATTTTACAAGAAAGGCATCGAGCTGGATCCTGATTATGCTTATGCTTATAATAACCTGGGGATTGCTTATAAGAACCTAGGCAACTATACCAAAGCTATAGAGAGTTATGAGAAAGCTACTGCGCTGGATCCTGATAATGGTTATGCCTATATCAATTTGGGGCTTGCTTGCTCAGCCCAAGGCAACTATACCAAAGCCATAGAAAGTTACGAGAAAGCCATTAAGCTAGATCGCAATTATGCAGATGCCTATAACAATATAGGGAATGCTTTCTATAACCAAAGCGACTACATCCAAGCCATAGAAAGTTACGAGAAAGCCATTGAAGTGAAGCCTGATTATGCTTTAGCCTTTTACAACATGGGGAATGCTTATTTTGACCATGGCAAACCAAAACTACGACTGTCAAACTATAAAAAAGCGGCACGGTTAGGACATAAGACTGTTCAAGACTGGCTCAAGAAGAACGGGCATTCCTGGTAATCCTCACCCAAATGATTTAAGCAAGAGTCTCATATTCGTGGGGTTTTTTGTTAGTATGATGATGGGTAGATTTGGGTGTGAAAAAGATATTATTAATTGCATTATTTATTTCAGTTGGGTACAGTCAAAAGGAATACAATATCAATCACCTTGTAGAACAGAACGGTGTTTATAAGAAGAAGTTTAACGATGAAAATACTGAATGGTATATAAATGATATAAACAAAGGAACTCATATTGCAAGCAAACTACTAATAGATGAATATGGTTTATCTCCAAACATAATGAATAAACTTTCAAATAGGGTTGTAGGAATTGGAGCACAAGAAACTAATTTTAGAAATAAAGGAAGAGAAAAATTAAATATAATGAGACAAGGCCTGATTGAAGCAGAAGGCAATCTTAGTAATTATTTTCTGAAACCTGCACTCAAAAAAATTCGCAATATTTGGCCTAATACAGATCCTAAATTTCATAAAAGTGATTGGGAAATTGAAATGATGGCATATCAAAACTTAATAGGAGTTGATAAAGATCCCTTTGAAATAATTGGTACAAAAAAAAACGGAAAACCAATATATCTTTTCGACCAGGAATTTAACAAAGTCAGGAAGCAGCATCCTGAACCTTCAGTAGATGATGAAGTAAATAATCCTTCAGTAGGGCCTTTTGCACTTAAAAATCTGTCAACTTTTACCAAATATCAATTGGGACTTACAAAAGATAAGCTATTTGGTATGAACGTAGACGATTCACTTGAATTTACTTATGGAGCTGAGGCAGCATTAACACACCTGACTGAAGATTATATTAGACTTAAAGATAAATTTAAGAAACTTAATTTAACATCAGATCAATTAGTAAATCTGGCAACGATTGCTTATAACAGTCATGGGAAAGCATATAATGGAGATTTTGTTAAATTTTATATACAAGGAAAAGTAGCTAAAGGAGATAGCGATATAGACGTAGATCAAAGAGTAACTGATGACTATCTTAAAAAAGTAACTGATTTTCAAAATAAATATTTAAATAAACAAAGGCCAACTGGTAGTTTGAAAGAATTTGTGGAACAGAACAGTGTTTATAAGACGAAGTTCAGTGATGAAATTGTGAATGGTAAAGTTTATCGAATGTTTGATGATATCAAAGTTCCATTAGGAAAAATGAGAAATGGTAAGAAAGATGGTAAATGGATGTTATGGTATGATGATGGGACAAAGGAAGAAGAACAAAATTATCAAAATGGGGATACGGCAGGTGTATGGTCTTATTGGGATAGGAATGGACAGAAGTGGATGGAAGAAACTTACAAGGATGGAAAACTAAATGGATTATTCACTCTATGGTATGAAAACGGACAGAAGAAGTGGGAAGGAACTTTCAAGGATGGAGAATATTATTCTCTGGTTAATTATTGGGACGAGAATGGTGAAATAAAAATAAAGGATGGAAATGGATTATGGACTTCTTGGTATAAGAATGGACATAAGAAGGAAGAAGGAACTTACAAAAATGGGAAACAAGATGGTTTATTCACTTTTTGGTATGAGAATGGACAGAAGGCTTCAGAAGAAACTTGGAAGGATGAAAAATATACTAGGAAAGCATGGAACGAAGATGGTTCTGTGAAGGAATGATTTACCGCACCAAATTGAAGCCCCACATTCGTGGGGTTTTTTGTTTGGTGGGAGATGTGTAGATTTATAATATGATTAAATATATTACAGCATTGTTATTGATTATTGGGTTTGCTTTGGGCCAAAGTGAGGGAATTATTATTAACCTTCTTAATGGTGAACAAATAAAAGGGGATATTATTGAAGTTGTACCTAATCAATATATAGTTGTCCGTACAGCAACAGGTGAACAAAAAAGAATTAATTATACTCATATTGATTATGTACTTCGTAATGTTGGATTAGAGAATGTTATACAAGCAGCCGCAGAAAAAGCCGTACTGGAAAGATTAGCTAATGCTATGCCCGGTATCTCGTGGACATTCAGCAATGCTGGTGCCACGGGTCGCTTTGGACCGACTCAGGCTCAGGTGGACGCCGCCTATGCCGGCACCACTCTCGAGGATAAGGTTACTATTATTTTCACGCAAGAGTCAGAACGTGCAGTTGCACAAGAATCTGCTGTAGAAGCAGCAGCATGGGAAAAACAAGCATCAAATGAAGATACCGTTCGAATGGCTGATTTGGCGACCAAGATCATTAAACAAGTAAAAGCTGGTGAAGATTTTGGTGCATTGGCAGCAGAATATTCTCAGGATCCAGGCAGCCAAAATATT
>JABHUQ010000061.1 GCA_018658715.1 Fidelibacterota bacterium | reverse complement strand
CACAATTATAAAGCCAACAAAGCATTTCGATAGCTTCAAGGGATGGACCTGTCCATTCTCCATATAATTGAACTATATCTGTTAAAAATTGAACAGCTATTGCTTCATCATCATATAATCCAATTCGTGCATCCCAATAGACAGCATTGTTTAATAGCCATTCATTCTGTTCGGTAACTGTACCATATAATCCAATGTTGGCGATCGCATTAAACAAACTGTCAACTTCATTATAAAATTCAGTGTCTTCCGGATTGAAATGCCAAGAATAAGTATAAAGAGAATAATAAACACCGTTTCCCAAGTAGTATATGGCATTGCTTTTATCCCAATCGTCTATATAGGATTCAAAATTCTGATAAAAATCTTCAAATACACCTGCAGACTTTGTTAAAGAATGAATACTACTCATTCCAATCCCCTGATATAAACCGAAGGCTTTAACGACTTCTGTTTGTGCATCCGTTCCAAATCCAAAATTTGGATTATTAGAAATGGCATCCATTCCTGGTACCGTATTATCCATAAAATCAAAATCTCTTAAAAAATTTAATTCATCATTATAAAATGCTATGTAAAAACCAGATCTTATTACTTCAACTAATACGCCAATCCCAAGTCCATCATCTGCTGTATAATTATTCCCTCTTTCTTCCACGGCATTGAATAATGCATGCATCCGAAGTGTATCGCTATAAAATTCATAAGTATCATCTGAATATTGAAATAAACCATCTATTTCCCACCAATCTAATGTGATAATTAAATCTATTAGTTCATCGTAGTTAAGAGTATTTAAATAATCAAAAGTATATGTCGTATCTCGATCAATGTGACTATAAGTAATAAAAGCAGTTGGGATTGCAGGTCTTTCGACTAAATCCGTTTTATTATTTTTACCACATTCATCTTTACTTATTTCTTTATGAATTGATGAAATGGGTGGAGAAATATTGTGTTGTTTTCCCTCTAGAGAATTAATCCACACTAAAAGAGAAAGGCAAAAGATTAGATTTGCTGTTTTGTTAAGCATAAAGTGTCCTATGTGGTTTTATTGTAGATTAATTTATTTTTACTAACAGATTTACGTTTCAATATAAGAAAAGCCTCAATTATAAAAAACCCTATGAATGTGGAGGTTGATGGTTAATAATGTGATATATGATGGACATGATGCTTAAAGAATCATGGCTCAAACCTGTTGATTGGACTATATCCGCACTCATCTATTTTATTATATTTATATCTATATTCTTTATTTTGGGTTTTCATCCAATCATAGATTAGCGGGTTATGATAGTAATAGTTTTTCAGGTATAGATCATAAGGTGAATCAAGAGAGCCAGAATTCATTATTAATGCCCTCTTATCTATTATATTTTTTTTTAATAAATTGGATTCTTGGTTAGTAATATAAGTGTTGCTTAATAATTTTAAACTATCTGGCTGAATTAATACTTTCTTGGGCTTTGATTGACATTGCACATAATTCAATAAGACCAAAAGAATTGCAAGACACTTTAGCATAGAAGAATTTAGTTTTTATTTTCTAAACAAAAAACCCCACGAATGTGGGACTTATTTTTGATTCTTAAGACCAATAAAATACCTATTTAAAAAAATTCTATCAATTCTAGATAGGCAAATTCCATATTTTTTGATATTTAGCTCTTTACCCGAATTTGAATATCATCTATAAATATGGTATGAGGTACGGCCATATTGCTGCGATAATGGCCCAACTTTAAATAATTTGGTTGTTCATAGCCATGTGAATCTATGTAAAGATTTGCCCCTTTTAATTTTGATGGAGGCAATTTATTATTATTTGTAAGGTATCGGACACCATCTTTCATATGTATCTGGTATGGTTGATCATTAATCCAAACTCGCATATATCCAACATCAAATTCTGTAGACCAATTTATTTCTGTGAGTATAGAAACCCATTTGCCTGGTTCAACAATATTTTCTAATCTGTACTGTCGCCCTCCTTTTACAGAATTAATATCTGGGATACAGTTTTCCAACCAATGAAAATTATATTGAGTACCATAAGAGATAACTAAATCTAAACGATGATCATTATCTGTATCATCATGCATTAAATTGAATGTTATGGGCGGTTTACCTTTGAGGTTCAATTCTCTTCCATTGCAGTCAACCGTCTGATTATATTTCCATTCCACCCTCGTGGATCTATAATTTGGGTTCCTTCTAGTCGATTCATAAACATATGCTTGATGCCATTGTGCAATAAAGTGACGAGTTTTTTTGCCGTAGTTGATACTATCCCGACCTTCTTTTTGGAAAACAAAATTGTCTGGTATCATAAATTTCCAGCCATAATAGAATGTGCCAGTCGTATGGTGAGGATATACTTTAGCCTCACACCGATCACGACTAGAACAACACCTTAAAGTATCGAGGTCGGGACAATTATTAATAGATGTACAATTGGCCATTGAAGCAACATCTTTGGGAAAGACTCTTAAGCCCAAAGCAGTATTATCTTCAAATGTTTCCAGCCAATAATTAATACCATGCTTATTTTCGAAATACTCAATACCAAATATTTGATTAAAATCTTTTTCTTTATTAAAGCCGGTGAAAGATTCAAGATATGGAAGAGTTAAAGATGGCTGATAAACAGGGTCATATAAACTAGGCAAATCATTGAATTTGACTATTGCTTGACTTTCATATTGCCCAAATAAAAAACTTCCAAGGAGTATGAGTGGTAAGATGTGCATTCTTTTAAAAATCTACTAAGGTACCAACAAATAAACAACCCAAGTCTCCAGAAAGAGTTTCTAAAAGAGTGTATTTAAATTTTATTATAACTATTATTACTCTTAATAAACTATATTCATAGGTCATATGGTTTAATTGATGTTATTTCTCATAAACAAGGAGGGTAAAGTTAAATGAAAAAAATACAATTGATATTATTATCCATAGTTATGATTGTTTGTACTCTTTCTATCGCTTTTGGCAATAATAAGGCAAAAGATGGTACTTATTATGCTGATTTTAATGGAGACGGAAAACATGATCTCTTTTTATACGATAGAACAACTGGTACAGGTGTTATTTGGGGCTGGGATGGCAAAAAATGGAAAACACTATGGAAAAACGATACATTCAAAAAAACATGGAAAATTCATCTTGGAGATTTTGACGGGAACGGCAAAACAGACATGTTTTTGTATGATAAAAAAGCTGGTACTGGTGTAGTTTTAACATTAGATGCATCTTCTAAATCTGGTGCAAATAATTTGTGGAAGAATACAACATTCAAAAAAACATGGGATATTTATGTTGGCAATTTCACTCAGAAAAAGAAGTCAGAACTATTTCTTTATGATAAAAAAGCTGGGGCCGGTGTAGTTTTTGGTTGGGACGAAAAAGGGCACTTCAAAAACTTATGGAAAAGTGATACCTTTAAGAAAACTTGGGAAATCCACCCAGGAGACTTTAATGGTAACGGTAAATCAGATTTGTTTCTCTATGATAAAAAAGCAGGAGTCGGTGTTGTATGGGGCTGGAGCGGAAAAGCATGGAAAACGCTTTGGAAAAACACTACGTTTAGAAAAACATGGCAAGTTCATGTAGGTGACTTTAATGGTGATAAAAAATCAGATATGTTTTTGTATGACAATAAAAAAGGGAAGGGTGTTTTATACTCAATAGACCCAAAGACCGGAAAATCAATAAAGCTATGGGAAAACAATACCTTTAGAAAGACTTGGTCAATTTTCCCAGGAGATTTTACCGGTAGCGGTAAAACAGCACTCTTTTTATATGATAAAAAAGCTGGGGCTGGAACAGTATTTGGTTGGGACGGTAAAAGCAATTTTAAAACCTTATGGAAAAATTCTACCTTTAATAAGACGTGGGATATCTATCCTACAGATGTTAATGGCGACACTAAGGTCGATTTGTTTTTATATGATAAAAATAATGGTAAGGGGACACTGTTTGGTTGGGACGGTAAAAGCAATTTTAAAACCTTATGGAAATCAGATGAGTTCAAAAAAACATGGAATGTATTTACTATGGTAAATTAGTTTTTTTAAGCTGGGGAAATAGATATAGATCAATTTGTAGTCGTATGATGGTTTATGGGCGTGACTAATATTTTGGATTCCCATATCCCGCTTATAGTTATTCCTGTGGATGGCATGAGTCTTATAACTTTTCTATTACTATGCTTAGAATTTCGCGCATCACCTAAACCTTTTTACAAACAAAAACCCCACTAATGTGGGGCTTTTTGTTTGTAAAAGAATAAATCTATTTTAGCAGAACCATTTTCTTTGTTTGACTAAAACCGTCTACGTGAACCCTATATATGTAAACGCCAGCTGATACTGGGTGACCGATGTTATTCGTCGCATTCCATTTAATAGATTGGCGACCTAATGTTTGTGTGCCATTTATTAGATCTTTAATGACGTGGCCATTTAAGTCATAAATAGTGATTATTACATTTCCATCTTTATGTAGATCATATTCGATATTAGTTATGGGATTAAAAGGATTAGGGTAATTTTGTCGAATAGTAAAATGTACTGGCATTTTTTGTTTATGAGATGATAGCGCTGAAGGTTCATAAATCCTCACATAATCAATTTCCATTTCACTTTCGGTAAAGCTCGATGCAATACTTGGCTCAATAGCAATATTCAATAACAAATATTGATTAGAATCGAAAGGCCAAGTTTCTGAGTTTTGGACATTGGGATTATAAGTATAATGCACATTCTCATTAACGCTAAATACCATTTGTTGTGGAGACCATTCAAGGCAATAAGTATTAAATTGTGTTGAAGCATTTGAAATATATTGGCCTCCTAAATTAATTGTTCCTCCATAACTAGAAGGAGTATGTAAAGCGCTTTGCACATAATTTTGGTTAGATCCCCAATGCTCCATTATATCCACCTCTCCGCAATCAGGCCAAGGTGTCATTCCATAGCCTTGTGTTTGCCAATAAGCACCTACTTCATTAATATTTTGGCCTAACATCCAGATAGCGGGCCATGTCCCAACTCCTTCAGGTAATTTTGCTCTCACTTCTACACGCCCATATGTGAATGCATATTTTGAATTTAGCCTTGCTGATGTATATTCTTTTGTATGGCCCTGATCCGTATATGTTTCTTTTTTTGCAACGATCTTTAAACTGCCATTACTAACATAGGAATTATCTAAACGATCCGTATAATGTTGAAGTTCGTTATTAAACCAACTATTCCCATTCGGTAATTGAGTTTGGTGAAACCATTTTTCAGAATTAATTACTCCATTCCCATCAAACTCATCTTGCCAAACAAGTGTATATGCAATAGTATCACTATCGCATGTTTCATCACAGCTCCCGAAACAGAAAACCCCTTCAACAAGGTCGCTATTTCCAACGACAACTTGCCGATCAAAATAATCACCGACTGCACAACCGCCTTCGATAAGTCCATTATCACCTTCCCAGCCTGGGCCATCCCAGTAATCATAGTAACCATTTCTAAATTTATAAGTATATGACCCCGGATTAAGCTGTGTCGTGAGTTCCCAGATCCCATTACCATTATCAGTCATTACTAACCCACCCGGTCCATTTAAATTTGATCCTGAAACATAAACTGCTGGAGAGCCACCATCCCCAGCGACAACTGTTTCTTCTGACATATCGACAATAAACGTAACCTGAGTAGCTCTCGTGACGCTTACCAGTAATATCATTATTTGGAAAAATATTTTCAATTGATTCTCCATTGCGCTAATCTAAATAAATACGAAATTTTTGTACACTCCAAAAAAACCACTACCAAGGTAGGACTATAATTCAATATCATTCATCATTTCTCAGCAATAACCTCTATGACCAGGGGGCAACATAAAGTAGCGTAAGAAATTGTTGCTAATTCTTGTAAATCTTCCATCGCACCATCCACATCTTGATTATCAAGGTAGCCCATTGATACAAGACGAGGAAAATAATTTTGATAAAATGATTTTGGCCATTCCCAAACCAAAGAGCCTGGTGTTGCCAATTTTGGTATTAGACGTAGATGATTTATTTTCATCCCAAGTGCTTCAATATATTCAGGTAAACAGCTTCCAATATTAATATTAAACTCAGATTCATTAAAACTATTTAATGTAGCATTAATAGCTTTTTTTAGAGCAGGCCGCTCTGGATGTGTTTTAAAAGTAGATAGTTGATAATATTCTTGAATCACCATTCTGCCCCCAGGTTTTAAAGCATCTCTCACCTTTGCTAATATTTCTTTTGGGTTCGAAACCCAGGCCAATGCCCAACGACAATACATACCGTCCAGTGAATCATCATCCAATGAAAGAGAATTGAAATCAGATAAATACGGTTCAATAGGTAGTAGAGTGGATTGCTGGATTTGAATCAAGTGTGCAATAAAAGCATTTGACTTGTCTACGCCAATTACTCTTCCGCTTTTCCCAACAATACGAGCCAATTCTTCAGTGGAATATCCTGGGCCACACCCTAAGTCTAAAATACTCTGATCACTTTTGAACTCAGCCAGTCCCCATCCATATTTTGCTTCAGATAACCAAACCTTATGCTGCAATTTCAACCGGCTTAATTCATTGTTATTTGTGCCTAAAATATATGTGTTTTCTTCATTCATCGTTTTGCTTTTATAAATAATTGACCATCTTTGTCATATCGCCGTTTTAGTCTTTTTTCATTATTCTAATCCAACCAAAATAATGATTTAGACCTCTAACTATCAAACATAATAAGATAATTAATAAATACTCAACTTTAAGTATGCCTGGAGATATCCACCCCAAAACCCATATAAAAAAATAATATAATATGATTGGCAATACTGCTTCATGTTTTTTGACAAATTTTTCCTCATTAAAATCAACCCCACGCTTTGCCGCTTTTGATTTTGCATCCTTAAGAAGGAATTCAATTAATCGCTGATATAATTTATTCATTACAAAATCAATCTACACATATGGGGCTTGAGTACAATTTGGTTATGTTAATTTTGTTTAATTGTTAAGTATTTGAAAAACAGGTAAAGGCAATACTCCAAAAAGACCATATTGCTTTTCAACTTTATCCTTAAAATGAATTTTTTCATATGATAATAACCCAAATGCTCCTGCCCAATATTTATTTTTTTTGAAAGATTCTCCCTTATTGTTAATTATTTTTCCAATTCCTACTCCGCCTAGAAAAAAGGAAATTTGAGTATCATAATATTTATATCTGGCTACAGGTTTTCCTGTTTGGTAATATCGTCTTATTCCAAATGTTCTCCCCAAAAAAAAAGGAAATGTATCTTCAAAATGTTTTTCTTTCGTAACCTTAAAGCTAGTACCTAAAGTCAATTGGCATGAAATAAATAATGTTTTATTATCATTGTATCCAATTTGAATTCCAGGGCTAATATATGGTGTGAAAAAAGAGTGTTGGCCGCTATCTCCCCAAACTAACCCAATAAAAAGTAATAATATATATCTACGCATATACAAATCTACCCACTATATATGGTTTATGAATAATCATTGTCTCTGAAAAATATTAATGCTTTTTGTCTTTGTATATCATTTTTTATTTTATTGCAATTATCTATCACTTGCTGCCTGTCAAAAATATGTTCTTCTGGCTCATTGCGTACAGCTTTAATAAAGGAATGGATCGGATTCGTGAATGATTGGTACAAGAACATTAATAATGTTCTGTTCAAATAGTATTGTATCTTTTCAGTAAAAAAATGGTTATAACTAATATTTACATCATCTGAGTGAGTGTAATGAAACCAGTATGCAGGCATATATATCATATCTCCCGGCCCTACTGTAAAGGCTATTTCATTTGTAGGGTTTTTATCTGTTATGTAAAGTGGATTTGGATAGACTAGCCTTTTATATTTAATCGACCCAAAGCTATCATAAGATTTTGATACATACCATGTTTTCTGCCCGTAAAGGTGGATAATAAGTCCTGAGATTATGTGGGCATGTTTGGCAAAAGTACAATCCCGAGTACTTAAAAATAAAGTGTGTTGTCTGGATGTTTTACCGAAAGATAATAAATGATCAAATAGATGGCTGCCACTACCTTTTATCTTCTCTAGGTAGGTGGTGTCCAATTGAGGAACCAGCAGATTCCCTAACTTAGTGTTTGCCCTTAATCGGTATTTTTTACCCAGATTTATTTTATCAATTAGTTCAGCCATCAGTAGGGTCTCTTTGTCCGAATTATCATTCAGGGCAATGACATTTTGATGGCCAAAATGCTTTCCCAGGTATTTTAGATCTACATTGCTGTTTATAACATTTCTTATAACGAAAGGTTTTTTATCAACATTGAAATAATGTTGTATTTTATCCAAGTCTGTTACCGGATTAAAAGTTTGAATTTGATCTATTTCAGTCATTTGTAAGATGATGCAGATAGTGCCCTTTTATTCAAATACCTTCAATATTCTCGCCCTATACGTTCATATTCCAGCCCACTCAAACTTTCAAATTCGCGGATCTGTTTCTCAATTTTTCCACAAATGTCATCACGAACACACTTTCCTGCCACTTTTATGGCATTCGAGATTGCTTTGTCGCTTGAGCGGCCATGGGCAATAATAACAATCTTGTCAAAGCCCAATAAGGGTGCTCCACCATATTCCGAATAATCAGTTACCTCCTTAAGAAAAGTCAAAGCTTTCCTTAAAAAGAAGAGTCCCAATTTCCATGCAAGTCTTGCCTTAAACGCCATTTTCGTCAGCAGACTCACACTCTTTGCAGCACCTTCAAGTGTTTTAATTACGATGTTGCCAACAAATCCCTCCGTCACCACCACGTCCACTATGCCTCTTAAAATATCCTTACCTTCTACATTGCCGATAAAATTCAAATTTTGAGTATTATTTAACAACTGATATGCGCTTTTCATTCTTTCTCCACCCTTGGTGGCTTCTTCTCCGATATTCAGTAGAGCGACCGATGGATTTGCCTCATCACGCACTTCTGTAACGTATGCGGCCCCCATAATGGCAAACTGGACCAGTTCCTCCGCTTGGCAACGAACATTGGCGCCCACATCCAGCATAAGGGCAAGATGGTCATTTTTTTTGAATTCGTTAAGAGTTGGATACACCGTAGCTATAGCTGTACGACGTACACCATGAATCCTGGAAAGATATTTTGCAGCTGCAAGAACAACCGACCCCGTACTGCCAGCTGAAACTAAAGCGTCCGCTTTTCCTTCTTGGACTAATCGCGCAGCCACAAGAATGGATGCATCCGGCTTTTCCCCTAGTGCTTCCCGTGGATGCTCATCCATCCCTATATGATCCGATGCATGAATGATTTTAATGGAACCATCTGGATAAGATGCACCCGAAAGTGACTTTTTCAACTCCATTTCATTTCCGACCAACAGAATGCGAACCGGATTGGCGTTTGCGGCGATTAACGCGCCTTTTACATTGGGCTTGATGCCATGATCGCCGCCCATGGCGTCTAAGGCAATTGTTATTTCAGATTTATTCATTATTTCAACTTTTGGATCTTTTTGCAATAGTTACTCAATATAATGTATTGATAATTTTCACATCCAAATCTACCCATCATCCCCCAAACAAAAAACCCCACGAATGTGGGGTTTATTAAGCTTTATTAAACTTTGCTGAATTGAATTTATTGTGCTATTCTAAATCCAAAATGATCATTCCCTTTAAATTGCTCATCTTCGGCTCTAGCTGATGATTTTAATGGTGCTTGATGATAATTCAAAGATCCGCCTCTTCTAACCTTAAGCCCTGTATCCTCAGTATTAACAGGGTCTGTAGCATAATTAGTATTGTTGTAATAATTTGAAGCATACCAATCTTCAATCCATTCCCAAACATTGCCTGCCATATTATACAGGCCATAAGGATTCGGTTCATTTATTTTCACATCCAAAACATGGCCCAGAGAAGGACTCTCTCCTAAATGATTCCAATTGGCACTTGTGCCATCCCCATAGACATTTCCATCTGTTGTAGCATATATGAACTCCGAACTTCCTTGCGCAGCAAACTCCCACTGTGCTTCTGTAGGCAATGTAACATTATAAAATAAGGTGAATGCTTTTGCACCATACCATTGGATGAATGTTGCAGGCCAATTGCTGACGACCAATGCCGTAGGCAAATTATTCGGATAATCATCTAACTCTTCCCAATCATTATAATCATTTAACAAAACAGATGTATCGTATTGGTGTGAAACGTCAGTGTAATTATAATAATTTGTTAATTCTAACCAATCAAAATCTTCAAGATTTGCAGGATCCTTTATATAGAACCATTGATTCTCTGTATTTAGTTCATCAAAACCTATATATGCAATATTTAGTGGATTTTCTGGTTCTATCTCACCGGTAAATGGATTGTTATCTCCATCAGCATTATCATGATCCTTCATAACTCGAGTTCCATTTAAGTTATACAGAGCCATTCCGCTATAATCACTAGGAGCTGAATCTGTACCAAATACAAGCAGATCCCCCGTGTATGGACCTGGACCAGTTTCAATTTGGACCTCTATGAGCCCCGCAGTAAAAGCACCATTCAAAAAATGGGTATATTGTTCATTCGTAATCTCTGTTTCACTTATTTGGAATGGATTCAATATTACTGTATGTAAATAAGCATCATAACTCCCTGGAGGTCCTTGATAATTGCTTTCACTTTCACCCATTGTAAAAGTTCCTCCAGGTATATCTTTAAAAATTATACTGCTATGAAGTGTAAATAGATCATCTTCTTGCCAGCAATCAGATATAATACAGTCAACTGTTGCACATATATCAAATATATCTAAATACCCATCACCATTAAAGTCACATTGAGAGCCATTATAACAATTTGCCAAAATACAATTAACTCCATTTGCAATATCCAAAGAATCTAATTGCCCATCATTATTGAAATCGCACTGCCCACTAACAATTCCTATAAATAGCAGTAATGTGATATATCTATTCATATCCAAATCTACAAATAATTACCCTACAATGTGTGTGGGGCTACAAACAAAAAGCCCCACAGATGTGTTGATTTTTTCATTCCCTTATCTTTTTATCAATTTACCTCCTTTTTTAAATCGTTTTTTTGATTTCTTCGATGTCACAACAAACCTGGTCGTAAACCCTGGTTGGAATATTACACTACCAGCTTTCGCTAATCCTTGACATATAATTTTTGCCATCTTATTTCTTATCCTTTCTTAGTTTTTTTCGAATTCCAGCAAATAATATCCCTGGTGGCTCTTTGTAAATGGGGTCATCCGACCCTAAAACCTTAGCCTCTGGGAATAGTTTTTTTAGCTTTTCTACTGTTTTATTCATCATCATCAAAACTAATTGGAGCTCTACTTATAAACTCTTCAAACTTCCTTTTTGGATTTTCTTCAGACTTATTATGCCTGCGGCCAAAAAGTATTATGGTTGATTCGTTTTTATAGATTGATGAATCAGGTGAGGCAAATTTGATTCTCTTGCCATTAACCTCTATGTTGTTTTTTCTCTTTTTTGATTTGTCTTCTTTTTTCTTCACGATGTGTTCTCCTTTTTTATTTTAGTTAACACATCAGGTAGGTCTATAAACGAAAAAACCGCCATTTCAGGCGGTTCCATTTTTCCTTTTTCAAGGCACATCTTTCGCTTTGCGGAACTAACCACCGCAGCTTTTAGGCTCGGTTGGTGGGTTTCTAAATAGAAACCACTCCTGATGTTATTTAAATATACAAATTAATATCGTAATTATGGTATACTGAATTACCCTACAATGTGTGGGAGGATATAAACAAAAAACCCCAAGAATGTGGAGGTTGATGCAGATTAAAGAGATGGGTCTTAAGTCATTCTTCCTCATCTAATTGTGATTCTTTAGGTTTCGTATTTTCTTTTTGCATTTTAAAATATATAAAACCCACAATTAGAGCCACAGTCATCACTATTGCATCAGTTGGTATATTCATATTATCTCCATATCCAAATCTACCAATCATCCTATAAACAAAAAATGACCAGTGTATTACCAGTGCGTTTAGTGCTTTCTAGGGTGTTTTGAAGGAAAGCAGTCTAAATCAGGTTATAAAGAAAAAAGCCTCATTTCTACTCGAGAAATAAGGCTTTAAAGTGTCGGGGTGGAGAGATTCGAACTCCCGACCTCCTGCTCCCAAAGCAGGCGCGCTAACCGGACTACGCTACACCCCGTAATTCGCTAAAAAAAGCCCGGAAATTTAGGTGTTATTTCACAAGAGTCAAATGTCATTCAATCATGTGGGAAGAAAATAGCTATATAAAAAAACCGCTCGGTGGAACCGAACGGTTTTTGGGTGAGTGATGGGACTTGAACCCACGGCCTCCTGGGCCACAACCAGGTGCTCTAACCAGCTGAGCTACACCCACCATGTGGCTATACCTTACAACAATGCAAAATAAAGCGGGGAAACTTAAGTGTCTTCTTCTTTGTTTTAAAATAGTATTCCATTTCTTTTTAGATGGAATACTATTATGATTTTGAAAATAAACTCAATAATGCAGTCATTATGACATTTATTTCTTCAAAATAATTAATATATATAATGGGTTATCTTATAATAATAAAAACAAAAAAGCCCCAACACATTTGCCGAGGCTTTTTTGTAAATCACATTTCTAAATCAAATTAGAAATTAACTTTAATACCTGCGTTAAAGTACCTTTGTGCTCCAAGGAATACTTCTGCATTCCATGCTTTATGCTCGTTAGTTCCCCAAGAGTTATAATTACTATTATCTACAGCATCTTGGACATAGACAGCATCTAAAGCATTAAAGATGTGAGCGAAAGCTTGCACTCTCATGCCAGCCATTTCTGGGAGGTCATAGAAAAGATGCACATCCATTTTTGAATAGCCAGGAGCCATCCATACTTGATCCGTATCAGCCGTTCCATCGTCACCAATTTCACGATCGCCTGGACTCCAATCAGAATAGTTATCTGCATACACATTGTATAATGCTTGGATTTTTAAACCAGACATTGGAGTTAAGGTAACGCCAGCAACATAAGACGTTTGAGGCATATCTCCTACCTT
>JABHUQ010000060.1 GCA_018658715.1 Fidelibacterota bacterium | reverse complement strand
TAAAAAAGGAAGTGAATGATTTATATCGGAATAAGTCCCCATTCCACCCGTGTTTGGGCCTGTGTCACCTTCGTAAGCTCGCTTATGATCTTGAACGGCAGGCATATGTTTTAAGGTCTCACCGTCACAAAAACTCATGAGAGAAAATTCTTCACCGATGAATTTTTCTTCAATCACAAATTCACCGCCTTTCTCTACCAATTCTTTACAATACGCAATTGCTTCGCGGTGGGAATACAAATGGTCACCTGATACCTTTACGCCCTTACCGCCAGCGAGGCCATCAAACTTAACCACGTAATTTTCGCCGAGATCATTTAAGAAACTGGCTACGCCATTCATGGAATCAAAGGTTTGATATTGAGGACCACCGGGAATGGCGTATTCTTTCAATAAATCGCGAGTGAAGGCTTTGGATGTTTCCAATTGAGCCAAATTTTTTTTTGGTCCCACCACTTTTACACCTACCTTCCAAAGTGCATCAGCCACGCCACTCGCCAATGGATTTTCCGGTCCAATGATGGCTATGGTTATACCAGCTTCTTTTGAATAGCTAACGACAAACTCCGGATCATTGAAATTACCAATTAGGATTTCATCACAATGTTCAGCAATGCCGGGATTCATATTAGAAGCGAGACAGTAAATTTCTTTTTCGTGCGTAGATCGATCTAATGCGCGAACAATGGCATGTTCTCGCGCGCCAGAACCAATAACTAATATTTTATTTACCATTCCTATCATTCACACGCATGGTTTCTATTTCGTTAATTTTGGCTTCATCAATATCATTAGCCACATAATTCCCATCTAAACAGGCCATACACGGTGTATCAATATGGTGGTCCCCTTTCCGTGTAACGGCTTCCACCAAATCATCAATTTTCTGATACAGAATGGCATCCACATTCAAATACTCTTGGATTTCATCTTCCGTCATATTTCCAGCAATAAGTTCGTTCTTGGTTGGCATATCCACGCCATAAAAACAGGGCGATTTTATTGGAGGGCACGCTACAGCAAAATAAACTTCCCTCGCGCCAAAATCTTTTAGCATGCGCACAATTTCACGACTTGTATTTCCCCGGACAATACTGTCATCCATAATCATCACTTTTTTATCACGAATCTCTGTTTCTTGAGGCACCAATTTATATTTTACGGATTTTTTTCTTTCCGCCTGTCCCGGCATAATAAACGTTCGACCTATAAAGGTGTTTTTATATAACCCTTCAGAATAGCGCACACCCAGCTCGTGGGCAAACGAAAGTGCAGATGTGTTTGCTGTGCTCGGCGCCGGGATAACAATATCCGGTATTTTATTAGGATACTTATTTTTCCATGCTTCAGCCAGGTTCTGTCCCATGCGAAGGCGTGATCGGTACACACTAACATCGTTCAAGGTTGCATCAGGTCGAGCAAAATAAACATATTCAAAAATACAGGGATTAAATGATTTTTTAATCAAGCGTTTGTTGAATACATTTCCTGTTTCATCTACATAGATGAGTTCACCTGGAAGCACCGTTCCTTTTGGTTCATATCCCAACGCATAGAACATGGTGTTTTCAGAAGCAAAAATGTAATCCTTGCCACCATTGCCATTAGGCCTTTCTCCTTTTACCAGCGGGCGAATTCCCTGAGGGTCTCGGAAAACCACGAGCCCTTTTCCAATGACAAGACTTACTACAGAATAGGCACCCTTTACATGTTTGAATATTTTTGTAACCGCATTGCACAAGAGATAAAAAAACTCTTCACTATCTTCGGGAGGATTATTTGTATGAAGTAAATCTGCAAAATAATGAAGCAACACTTCTGAATCAGAATTGGTGTTTAAATAACGACTATCCTTGTTTGTGATTTCTTCTGCAAGATCTTGGTAATTGGTAAGATTTCCGTTATGAGCTAGGGCAATTCCATAGGGGACCGATGTCCAAAATGGTTGGACTTCGCCGTGACTAAATCCACCATGTGTGGGATAACGATTATGAGAAATCCCAATGCTACCAGTGAGCAATTCCATATTTATTTCGTTAAAAACTTCTTTTGCCAGGCCCATGCCTTTTTCTTTGTGCATCCGGTCGTCATAGGTCATGATACCAGCGGCATCCTGTCCGCGGTGCTGTAAGTGAATAATACTGTCATAGAGCTCTGCCGCAACAGGCTTATGTGAATAAATGCCGGTTATACCACACATTAGATAAGGTCTACCAATTTAGGCGCTAGGCCGATGTAACATGCTGGCGTCAAACCAATCAATGTCTGTTTATCTTCATCAGAAACCTTCAACTCCAATACAAACTCTGCCATGGATTTCGCATTAATAGATTGTCCTCGTGTCAATTCTTTTAACTTTTCGTATGCGTCATGTTTTCCACTTTTCCGCAGGATTGTCTGGATGGCTTCAGCCAGCACTTCCCAATGACTATCCAATTCTTTTGCCATTTGGACTTTGTTAATAGTAATCCGGTTTAATCCTTTTAAAATATTTTGTAGGGTCAAATAGGAATGTCCTAGCGCTACACCATTATTTCGTATCGTAGTTGAATCAGTAAGGTCTCGTTGCATTCGTGAGTTGGGAAGCTTTGTTGCTAAATGATTAAGAAGCTTATTTGCGATACCCGCATTACCTTCTGCATTTTCAAATTGGATTGGATTAATTTTATGGGGCATGGTGGATGAGCCAATTTCACCGGCTACTTTTTTTTGTCCCAAAACTCCACGACTAATATATGACCACATGTCCTGACATAAATCATTCAAAATTGAATTAACACGAACGATTTGGTGGAAACTTTCTGCCAAGGAATCATGGGGCTCAACCTGGGTAGTGATCAAATTGGGTTCGAGTCCTAACGATTTAATAAATTTGGATGCAAACTGTGTCCAATTCACTTTCGGATAGGCTACCATATGTGCGGACCAAGTTCCAGTAGCGCCGCCAAATTTACCTAAAAGTTTATGAGATTTAATTTGAGAAATTTGCCGATCAATGCGAGTACAAAAAAACGCTAACTCTTTTCCAAATGTGGTGGGTGTGGCGGGCTGACCATGTGTCAATGCCAGCATGGGTGAATTCTTATATTTCTGTGCAAGCTTTTTCAATTCTTTATTTACAGATTGTAGTGATGGTAGATAAACTTGCTTTAATCCGTCCTGCCACATGAGCGAATAGGATAAATTATTTACATCTTCAGATGTTAAGGCAAAATGAATCCACGGATGAAGTGACTTTTTTACTTTTCCTTGAATGTAGTATTCGATTGCTTTTACATCATGATTGGTATTGGCTTCGATTGCTTTTACTTTTTCTGCCGCTATGGAATTAAAATTTTCATATATTTTCCGCAGACGCGCTTGTTCATCTTTGGAAAAGAGAGGAAGTTCTTTTATTCTTTTTTCATTTCCCAAAGCAATAAGATATTCAACCTCAACTTTCAAGCGATATTTCATCAGAGCTGATTCAGAAAAATAGGCGGACAGGTCTTTCGTGCTATTTGCATAGCGACCATCTAATGGAGATAATGCATTTAATGAATTAGCGACGGACATCATAGAGAAAAACCTTTATTAAACTTCCAAGAAACCTCGTTTGTTCTATGGCAATTATTTTGTAATAGCATCAAATTTTCTTCTTTTTGACTCAAGCCATTCCCCGAGTTTTACTCTTCACCCTCAAAATAATCGTATGATTCTTTACCTTTCGATATATTCCATAATTCTGAATTATTTTCAGAAGTTCCTCGAGTTAAAATTTTATCTGAATCCGGATATTCACAGATATCAAATGCATTTTTTGTGCCCAAGGCTAAATATTTTAAATCACCATCACTATCATTTATAATTTGATGAGCTACCGATCTATCGCCAGTAGGGCAAGCAATAATATCATTCTTTTTTAATGGATAATTATTTTTTCCATACCTTAAAATACCCTCCCCATCTAAGATAAGGAACATTTCTTCACTTACATGATGATTATGGAAGGGCCAAGATT
>JABHUQ010000009.1 GCA_018658715.1 Fidelibacterota bacterium | reverse complement strand
TTAACACTTGAACACACCGCCAAAGGTGGAATAAGGGGCTACTAGCCTGTTTGTGTGGTGCGGCACTTTACGTAGTGTTGCCAAGGACAATAGATTCCTAAGTCCAATCCTTTTTATTTAGAAATCAAACTGAAAATTCACGACAACAGAATTTTCCATTTCTTCGTCTTCGGAGATTATCATTCTAAATGTTGGCGCAATCGTTAATCCTTTTAGTGGGCTATAGTGTAAGCCGGTAATCACCGCTTGCATGATGCCATTATTAGAGATGGTCTTAGTGTCGGCTTGGTCTAAACGTCCTAATACAGATAATTTGTCAGATAATTTATATGTGCCATATGCACTAATTATTTGACCATCAATATCTCCTTCAGATTTTGTATCAAACTCAAATCCGGCACGAAATCCATGTCCACTATAACCAGCAAATATACCCATCACATTTTTATTTTCTGTGGCAAGTGAATCTCTATTGTAGGGTTCCATTGAAAAACTTAAACCTCCATTAAAACCATCTTTCTTGTTCAATTTTGATTCACCATAGACCGCATGGATGGACAACTTTTTATAGGAGTCTGATTCTACTTTTTTATAGCCACCGCCATTGGTAATAAGGACACTGGTAGATATGGGGCCAAATGAACGAGTCAGACCAATGCCCAAATCAGCAGATGCTGAAAACTTATAAGCGTCCATGGGCATTGTTGCTATAAATCTATGCCCCCAAGTGTTTTCCATAGTTTTAAACATATTCATACCTTGCATCCCGATTGTCACATCGCCAAGCTCTGTTTTCCATTTTACCATAGCAACTTTCAAAAATGCAGTATGGGCGCTTCCACCATCATTACTTCCTATATCATAAGTCACTTTGTATGAAAGGTCTTTGGTAGCAGCATTACTATATGACAAATATGCGCGCTTCATATTAAATGAATTATATGCTGAATCGCCCAATCCTGTTGTATGGTCAAAAAATATATTTCCACTTGTACTGTTATCAGCAAGTACAAGCGTTGAAAGCATAAAGATAGTACTCAAAAGAATAAATGTTTTTTTCATTATGTTTCCTTTTTGATTTGTGTTTTAATTTTTGATATATGTTGTCTGAAATTTAACAAATTCTTTGTTAGAGTTCTGTTAGATAAATAATAAAGGCGAAATATTATAATAAATTTTTTAATTTTTAACCAACATTAAGCATTATAGTTTTATAGTTATGAAATTAGAAATTGAGAGAAAATTTAAACTTTCATCTATACCAAAAAATCTAGATGGTATTCATATAATCCAGGGATATTTATTAGCGAAAAAAGATCTATCTGTTCGAATAAGAATTTCAAAGCAAAACCATTCACGTTCAGCGCGGCTAACAATAAAGGGGCCTTCAAGTGAAACCGGGCTTTCAAGACCAGAATTTGAAACCCCGATTTCGGTACAAGATGCAATTCAATTGCTCCGTCTTTCTAAAAACCGAATAATAGAAAAAATCAGATATGAATATTTGTATGATGGGTTCATGTGGGAATTAGATGAGTTTTTAGGCAAAAACAAAGGTCTGTTTGTTGCTGAAATTGAGCTAGAAAGTGAAGGCCAACAATTTAATAAACCTGATTTTATCGGCAGAGAAGTCACGGGACAGATAAAATATTATAATATGATGTTGTTAAAAAACCCATACACAACCTGGTAAAATAATTTCATAAAAACAACAGGTGTTCAAAATGTTTTTAGCTATGATTGTTGGGTTTATTAATACTGGTATTTTTATCTTTATTTATTCCTTTATATAAAGATAAAAAGATGAAAATAATCAAATCAACTTTTAATACATAAATAGGATATGTTTAATGAAGCAATCTCAATCTAAAGTATTTATTATACTTTTTACGTTCTTTATTTTGGTATTGAATCCGGCGTTTGGAGCGATATCCGAACTTAAGTCGGGAACCTTCTCTTGGCTAAAGCTAGTAATGACGCTTGCTGGTGGTTTGGCTTTTTTTCTTTATGGGATGGAAAAAATGAGTGAGGGAATGAAAAAATCTGCAGGCGATAGATTGCGGAATGTTTTATCCGCATTAACAAATAATCGTGTTGTTGGAATGTTTGTCGGGGCTTTTGTCACAATGGTTATACAAAGCTCAAGTGCAACTACTGTTATGTTGGTGAGTTTTGTTCAAGCACAACTTATGACATTTGTTCAATCATTAGGCGTAATCCTTGGCGCAGATATTGGAACCACTATTACAGCTCAGTTAGTTGCATTTAAATTAACAGATTATGCTTTGTTGATGATTGCTGTTGGTTTTGCATTAACAATGTTTTCTAAAAAAGATTCCACAAAATACTTTGGTGAAGCAATTCTTGGTTTTGGAATTTTATTTTTTGGTATGAAGCTTATGTCAGATGCCATGAAACCATTAAGAACACTTCAACCTTTTATTGATCTTTTAAAAGGGTTGGAAAACCCAGCTCTCAGCCTTCTTGTTGGAGCTCTTTTTACAGCTCTGGTACAAAGCAGTAGTGCCTTTACTGGAATTGTAATTGTGCTTGCTCAGCAAGGTCTATTAACTCTGGAGGCAGGCATTCCTTTAATTTTTGGTGCTAATATTGGTACGTGTATTACAGCTGGATTAGCTAGCATTGGATCTTCTCGAGAAGCAAAGCGCGTTGCTATTGCTCATGTATTGTTTAAGGTTGGCGGGGTATTATTGTTTATATTTTGGATACCAACATTTGCAGAAATTATTAGATCTATTTCCCCTTCTTCCGTCGATGTTGGTATAGATAAATTAGCAGCAGAAGCTCCAAGGCAAATTGCAAACGCCCACACCATTTTCAATGTAAGTCTTGCCTTATTCTTCCTACCTTTTACAACTTTTTTTGCAAATACTATTTTGAAGGTTTTTCCTGAACAAGAGAAAGAAAAAGGGATTCAACCTGCCACTTGGCACTTAGATGATAGTGTTATTTCTACTCCCGCATTAGCTATTGACCTTGCAAGGAATGAGATTTATAGAATGTCTAATATTTTTGGTCGAATGTTAACCGCTGTTATTAAACCCTTTAAATCAAACAATCATCTTATTGATGAAAAATATCCTCAACTTACATTGATTGAAGGAATTGAAATGAGAGAAGAAAAGTTAGATTTTCTTGAAGAAAGAATTGTAGAATATTTAAGGAAAATAGGGCGACAAGAATTATCTGATAATCAAATACAAGATGTATATGGTATGATGTCTATCGTAAACGACATTGAAAGTATTGGCGACATCCTTGAAAAAAACATGCTTCCTCTTATTGCAAAAAAATCTGCTTTAAAAACAGATTTTTCTAATGAAGGAAGGGAAGAAATCGAAATTTTTCACACAAAAGTATGTAAACAAATTAGTCGTTTAAAAGATGCCTTTTCTGAGTTGGATCCATATCTAGCAAAACGCATTATGGCAAAAGAAGAAAAATACACTGATCTTGAAACAGAATATCGTACTCGCCATTTGCAACGACTTCATAATGAAAAGGAAGAGTCAATTCATACTCATGAAATTCATATGGAGCTCATGGATCTACTAAAACAAATCAATGTGTATACGGGTAATATTGCAAAAACAATTCATTCAATGGGGGTTAATAATTAGCTAAAATTCTAATGATGTTTTTAATAAAAAAATGTTTATTAGTGTTTTAAAAAAGACAGTATCATTTAAGAAAAGTAATCTTTTGGTTTAATATTTTCCGCCCAACTTTTAATTGAAGAATATAAATACCAGAAGAAATATTTTTTGGTTCCCATCGAATATTATGATTGCCGGGTTTCAGATAACTGTTCAATATAATTTGAACTAGTTGTCCTCTCAGATTAAATATTTGCAATTGTGTTTTATGGTTGCTCTCGTTAAGAGGAACTTCAAATATAATATTTGTAGCAGGATTGAAGGGGTTTGGGTAACAAGAATAAAGTCGTATTTCATCTGGATAAATCGATGGTGCTTTTAACATTAATGTTTCAAAAGAACTGTTTTGTTCGCCTGGTGTACCATAATTTTCCGAAGCTGTCCATGACCCGTGTATGGAGTTATCCAGTTCAGCATTTTTTAATTCTAACGTAGGGCCATCTCCGTCTGGTTCGCCCGGCCATGGATCATTATCATCATATCTTACTGAATCAATCAATTCTCCCAAATTGTTAAAGATTTTAACATCATCTCCGCCACCGCCTAAACCAAAATCAAAAGGACCAATTGCTGGTATATCACTTGAATAATACTCATAAAATTGAGTTGGGTCTTTTGTGATAATTAGATAATAATCACTATATAAAATAGTTCCGTCAGGTATATTATATGAATTGTCATAATCATCATCCTTCATAACCCAACCTGAAATATCAATGGGCATTTCACCTGGATTGTATAGTTCAATCCAATCTCCCGAGTCATGGTTATCATTTGAATTATAATTAATCTCATTTATAACTACATTGCCCGGATTTAAAGTTGTTTCATTAAATACAGCCGTTAATACAAATGGATCAGATATGTCTATTTCCATTGACATGCTAGAATCGGGATATTGTAACCAGTGGCTAAACTCATAACCATCATTCTGCCGCGCCTGTACTTCAACTGGTATCGTTGGAAAGTAATATCCACTCCAATTGGATTCAGTAATATGTAATGTATTCAAATGAATTGATCCGCCATCTTCTGGGATTGTATTAAGTGTAATATATGCGTTATTTGGCAATTCAAATTCATCTTGAAGATGATTAATCGCATATATCCGTCTATTATTCCCAAAATTTTCCATTACTTCTAGTCTCCAATCCCAATTGACTGTGGAGTTAGGCCAGTTACCATCGTTGTACCATCTAGCTCTATGGGATGGTATAGTATTTTCAATTATAGCGGAGATTGAATCTAACCTTTCAGATAAAAAGTTGGATTGAAAAACTGTATTTAATAAATCACAATATATATTAATAAAAGAGTTTTTAAATTTTCTATTCTCCAGCAATTTTCTAAAAACGAATGTACTCCATGGCGGATTGGGCCAACCGGGACCATTTGGGTCAAGCGCAAACTCTAGCGTGTTAAAAGTGTATGCATTCGGGTCCCAAATACCAAAACCAAAATCTGTATCATAAAGTATCCACCGCCATTTACCTCCCGCTCGATGGTCTCGCCAAAATTTGATGTTATTTCCTGGCCAGTCCCTATTTTCTGCAAATATCTGAAAAGCTTGGTAGCTCATATATGATTCAATATCGATCCAGTTTTCTATTGCATTTTGTACAATGGGGTCTGTCATATCTTGCGTTTCTAGGTAATTAATGAGTGTCTGATAATCAGTATTTGTGCCGTGGACGATGTTTTCATCATTCACTCCTTGTATATCCAATAAATCTATGTGTTCTGATGCGATAGAATGATTTGATGATAGAAAATGTTCATTAATTTTTTCTCTTATATTTTGTATGCCCCAAAATTCACCATTAATATATAGTATTGCAGGCCTATATCTTTGGTGGTCGATATCTAGGTTCTCTGCGAGACTCGTGATAAAGCCATCTCTAAGAACGGTAGATTCCCAATCATTACCTGAGTTACGAAGCACAAATGATTCATAGCTATTTATATCTGATTCGGGAAATAATTGATAATCAAAGCTACTTGGACCGATGTGACTTCTAGAAAATATTGAAAGAGATTTTTGCGGAAAAGCTCTAGACCAACCACCAAATATTTTAGAGCCCGCATCAGCCGCATAACCAGAACCATTTGTTTCCAAAATTTCAAAATGGATGGGACGTTCCCAATCTTCCCAAAAATTTGCTCCAAAATAAGGAAAATCTGTATTGGCGTTAGGCCCCATTACATACATTCCTGTATCTTCATCAAAAAAACTATTTGGATCTGTTGTGATGAATATTGCGGGTAATTCAACAGGATGATCCTGTCCTAAAACGTAGGTCTTTGTACCTATATCTGATGGAACCCATTGATCTAAAAAGGCACGTGCTCTTATAATAATATTTGAGCTTACGGTGATAGGATATTCATAGGAGAAATCAGATGTGGTTGGTATTCTGCCATCTATTGTAAAGTAAATTGTTGCGGCTTCGTCCGGACTTGTCAATTCGATGGATAAATAATCCTGGTCGTAGAATCCAGTGCCTAATGAGAACTCGGGCAATGATAAAGAGCCTAAATATGATGAGGTGGAATTCGAAGAACCTGGAGTGGGTTCATTGAATAGCGCCCAAGATTCGCCTTCTAAATATCTCCCATAGGACATATCAGTATTGATGCTTCCAATGGTAATGGAATCTAAAATCGTCTCAGTTGGGTCACTGATTAGCAAGGTCTCGCCACTAGAGCTGATTTTGAAATTTGTATGTAGGAAGGAGTTTGGTATATCCATTAAATCATTTGGTAAATTTGTGTTTTCTATTTCTGTATTATAACCCAAAGTGAGAAACGGTATACAGCTTAAGTCGGATGATGTGTTACTGTAATTATGGACTTCGATGGCCATGACATTTGTTCCTTCGAGAATAGGAAATTCTTGAAGATTAATATCGTTTTTTTCAGGGAAACCCCCAGAATATATCTCTGCTTCATGAAGTCCTGTCGTTGTTGCGTTATATTCAACTAAAGATCCGGCTTCACCTAAATTTCTTCTAGAAAATTCAACACCATTTAAATATGCAACATATCCATCATCGTAATCAATATGAAATAACGCTTTATTGATAATTGATGGGTCATCTATCTCAAAGTTCTTTTTGATGAAAATAGATGTAATTTGTGGTGTTTCTGTATTGTCATCATTATCACCATACCCAAATCCACTGTTTCCAATAGGCCAAAAATTAATATCTGTCTCTGGGTGCTCCCAATTAGAGATAGGCGCACTTGTTCCAACCCAATAATGCCAAGAATCACCCCAATCTATTTTTGCATCCCACTGTACAATATATTCTGTTCTGTCTTTATCAGATGCAAATATTACCAGAAAATTGTTTGGTGCTATTTCAATAGAAGGAAAGATCCATTTTGACAGGTCTTCTGGATCATCTGTCGCCCCATATCCTAATAAGTTTATTGATTCGTTGGTTGGGTTGTGCAGTTCGATCCAGTCAGGAGTATCACCATCTTCATCATATAAAACTGTCCCATTAGTGGATACAATTTCATTGATCTGAATTATTTGCCCAAGAACAAATTCAAACAAGAATATTATGTATAATATTTTTTTCATAGTTTATTAGATTGATATTTTCTGCCCGTTTTTTGCCGTAATGGCTATAAAAAGTCAATTAGATTATATGCATTCATTCTGGCCAATTCCGAATAATATTTCTTGCTAGTTTGCCCGCTTTTGTAAGCTCGTCATCGGGCCAGCCACCGTTTGTGCTTGCGCCAGAAATTAAAATAGACCACTCTTCTTCTTTATCATTTACGGCCCAGTTACAATGACTGATTTTATTTGTAAAACACCATGTCATCCATTCGTTTGCTTCAGAATCCACTAAGCTGTACCCGATTGAGCCCCATTCAGTAACAAAAAGGGCGATGCCGCTTTCTAGAGCTGCGCTGGCTCTATTGCGTAACCATTGTTGGTGGTATACAGTATAAAAATGCAAAGTATAAGCAATATTTGAATAACCAATGATGGGGTCAGCCGCAGCAAGGTCCACTCTTTGGGACCACTCAGGTGTACCTACAACAATAAGGTTATCAGGATCAATTGAGCGTATAGCGTTAATAATTGAGATAGCATAAGGTTTAACGATCTCGCTCCAGGATATATCAAGAGGCTCATTGTATATTTCGTAAATAACATTATCATATTCACCATATAAAGTTGCCATTTCCTGAAAAAATAATATGGCTTCATTGGTGTTGTCTTCAGCGTGATGTGAGTGCCAATCAATAATAACGTAAATTCCATTATCTATTGCAGCATCTACAATGGTTTTTACTCGGTTCTTATTTGTAGTTTTATTCTCAAGATAACCGCCAGGATCTTCAACACCCATTGCTGCCCTAACGATGGTTGTCTTCCAGTCATCTTTAAGCCACGAGACAACTTCAGTATTATAATATCGTTCACCGCCCCAATTATCATTACTCCAAAAAAAACTATTCCCAGCAAAAGAAACTGGTTCATTATTTTTATCTAAAATTTTATTACCGCTTTGTTGTAATAGACCATGTATTTGTACCGCGGTTGTATCTTCAACATCTAGTGGTAGATTATCTGAATTATTATTTTTATCACACGAATAGAAAGTAAGACAAGTTAAGATAGATGATGAAAATAGTATGAGTAGGCTTGTTATCTTCATAAGAAAAACACTTATTGTAGTGGAATTTAGTTTCTATGCTAATTACTTAAATGAATATTATTATAGGTTACAGCCGTTAATTGAGAATTATCATGGCTTAAGGTTGCGAGGCCTATATATATGGATTTACCCCAATTGTTAATATTTAATTCCCCGATTTTAACCCATTCATTTTTATCATTAACGTAAAAATGGACATATTCTTTTATTTTTTCAACTTTGAGATTTTGGTTAGACGAATCTAGTTTAGGTCCTGATTGAGCTTTCATAGTTTGACCATTTTTCTCTCTGTATCCATATTCCGTAGCACCGCTAGGAAAAATATTTATAATTCCATGAGCTGAATTTTTATTCAAGTTTTTTCGTACCATTATTCCAGCTTTCGCATAGGGATGTGTATTTTTCAGAGAATCAATCTTCACGGAAAAACTAAAATCCCCTCCAATTTTCTGGTAAGCAAATCTAAACTGATCATCTGTATTCCATATATCATTACCACCACCATAAAAGGTCCAATCATTTGATTCAATTATTTGTCCACCTTTTAATGAACGACCGATATCTTTTACTGCCCAAGGAGAAGGTAAAGGATCTTCGCTAGGTGGTTTCACCAATGCAGGTGGTTTAGCTGGTAAAGACGCTAGTGGAGCTGTTTGGTTGCTAGTTGTTAGCCAATACCTAAGATCTTCGTCAATTGAATATTCCATTGTACCAAATGACTCAAACCAGTGTTGGATCTCATTTTTACTAGCATTAGAAATATTTATATTTATTAAGGTTTTTTCATTTGTAACCATTCCCCAAGAACCATCTCCGATTCCTCCTTTTTCATTTAATACCTTGTAGGACCACATGGTAGCAGGCCAATTCAAAGATTCATAGTAGTCATAATAGCGGCGCATCATTTCACCCCCACCTGCTTTTTTAAGAATAACATTGAACTCGCCAATTAAAAGTGGACTGTTAAATGATTCCATTTTTTTCTTCCATATTGGAAGTCCTTCCTTTATGAATTGGGTATGTATATATGGCTCTGGAGATCCCCATCCAAAAAATCCGGGATAAAAGTGCATCGTATAGATAACATTATCAAGATTAACAGATCGAATATTTTTATAAAAATCAATTCCACTTGTGTGGCCTGGGAAAATCACAATATGATCATCATTATTTGCTCTTATTGACTTGTAGCATTCAAGAACCACTTTTTTAAGGTTCTTTTCATTGCTGCCCCACGGCTCATTTAATAAATCGTAAGCTGCAACCGTAGGTTCATCTTTGTAACGCTTAGAGATCTGATTCCACAGCCATG